>DATBJJ010000071.1:0-61038 GCA_036556425.1 Vicinamibacterales bacterium | reverse complement strand
TGACAGGGTCCCGCGGACAGATCACGATGAAATCCACACGCCGGCAGTTCGTCGCGACGAGCGTTACAGGCATCGCCGGGATGTACGCCGCTCGCGCAATCGACGCGAGCGGCAACCAAGGGTCTTCCCCACTTCCTCCCGAGGACGGTTACAGGCTGTGGCTGCGCTATGCGCCGCTCGGACCTCGCGCCGAGACGTACCGAACCGCCCTCCGTCAACTCGTCGTGCAGGGAACGTCCGAAACCGCGGCGATCGTTCGCAGCGAGCTCTCCTCCGCTCTCGCGTCGATTGTGGGCGCGCCGGCGCCTGCCGTCTCGCCGAGCGTCAGCGCACGAGCCGTGGTCGTCGGAACGCCGGCGAATTCACCGGTGATTCGCGATCTCAAGTGGGACGGCGAGCTGACGAAGCTCGGACCCGAAGGCTACATCGTTCGGGCGACCAGAATCGGCGCGCATCCCGTCGTCGCCGTCGCGTCGAGCGGCGAGATGGGCGCGCTCTACGGCGCGTACCACCTGCTGCGGTTGATCCAAACGGCGCAACCGATCGATCGCGTGAACGCCGCCGAGCGTCCGAGGGTGCAGATCAGGATGCTCAACCACTGGGACAACCTGAACGGCACCATCGAGCGCGGATACGCCGGACGGTCGCTGTGGCAATGGGCGGATCTGCCCGGCAAGATCGATCCGCGCTACGCGGACTACGCGCGCGCGAACGCGTCGATCGGCGTCAACGGCGCCGCGCCGAACAGCGTCAACGCGGACGTGCGGATCTTCTCGCCGGAGTATCTCGACAAGATTGCCGCGCTCGCGAAAGTGTGGCGGCCGTACGGCGTGCGCATGTATCTGTCGGCGAACGTTGCCGCGCCGCTTCGCCTCGGCGGTCTGAAGACGGCGGATCCGCTCGACAAAGATGTCGCCGCCTGGTGGAGGGTTAAAGTCGACGAGATCTACGAGCTCGTTCCCGACTTCGGCGGCTTCGTCGTAAAGGCCAACTCCGAAGGGCAACCGGGGCCGAAGGATTATGGCCGCACGCACGCCGAAGGCGCGAACGTCCTGGCGGACGCGCTCGCGCCGCACGGCGGCAACGTCATCTGGCGCGCGTTCATCTACGACGAGGACGTCGATCCGGATCGTGCGAAGCGCGCGTACATCGAGTTCACGAAGCTCGACGGCCAGTTCAAACCGAACGTACTCGTGCAGGTCAAGAACGGTGCGATCGATTTCATGCCGCGCGAGCCGTTCCACCCGCTGTTCGGCGCGCTCGAGCAGACGCCGGTCCTCGCCGAGATCCAGGCGACGCAGGAGTACCTCGGCCAGGCGAAGCACCTCGCGTATCTCGGCACGATGTGGGAGGAGTTCCTGCAGGCCGACACGTACGCGAAGGGCAAGGGCACGACGGTCGGCGACGTGATCGCCGGCGCGACGACGCCGAATAGAGTCACCGGCATGACGTCGGTCGTCAACCCGGGCCTCGACCGCAACTGGTGCGGTCACCACTTCTCTCAGTCGAACTGGTATGCCTCGGGCCGTCTGGCGTGGAATCCGGCGCTCCCGGCAAAGCAGATCGCCGACGAGTGGACGCGGATGACGTTCGGCAACGATCCGGCGACCGTCGATACGATCCGCGATCTCATGATGTCGTCGCGCGAGACGTTCGTGAACTACACGATGCCGCTCGGCCTGCATCACTTGATCGGCGGCGATCACTACGCGCCGATGCCGGAGAACGCCAAAGCGCCGCGCGCCGACTGGACCGCGACGTACTATCACCAGGCCACGGCCGACGCGATCGGATTCGATCGCTCGATGAAAGGCAATCAGGCGGTCGCGCAGTACTTTCCTCCGGTCCGCGATCGCTTCGACAATCTCGCGACCTGCCCCGAGGAATTCCTGTTGTGGTTCCACCGCTTGCCGTGGGATTACAAGCTCAAGTCCGGCAAAACGCTGTGGGCTGCGCTTTGCGAGAAGTACGTGGAAGGCGTGCGCGGCGTCGAAGCGATGCAACTGACGTGGCAATCGCTCGCCGGGCGAATCGATTCGCAGCGGCACAAAGAAGTCGCCGATCGCCTGGCGATTCAGGTGGCGGATGCGGCGAAGTGGCGCGATCACATCCTTCAGTACTTTCAAGGCATCAATAAGCTGGCACTTCCGGACTTCAGCCGGAAGCAGGAGTGACACATGAAGACTGGCTTCACCCGGCGAATGCTCGCGATCAGCGCGCTCGCCGTATCGCCCTTCGTCGTCACGACGCCGGCGGCGCAACCGAAGCGTCCGCCGATCACCGGTGTCGCGGGCTTTGCCGCGAAGGTAACGGATCTCGCGCAAGCGCGCGCGTTCTACTCCGGCGTGCTCGGGCTGGACGAAGCGTTCACGATCAAGAGTCCGGTCGGCGGATCCGATCTCACCACGTTCAAGATCAACGAGACGCAGTACGTCTACGTTGCGCCGGATCTGACGGACGCGAACGCGAGCCGGCTGCTGTTCGTGAGCTTCGAGACGACCGACGCGCGCCGCCTTCGCGAGTACCTCGCGAGCAAGGGCGTCGACGTCCCGCCGAAAGTAAATCCTGATGCCGAGGGCAATCTGTCGCTGATGGTCGAGGATCCCGAAGGCAACGCCGTCCAGTTCGTTCAATACCAACCGCGATCCCTGCACGGCCGCAACAGAGGCAAGTTCCTCTCGCCGCGCCGGCTGTCGGATCACGCGCTGCACGTCGGCTACCGTATCACCGACCCGGACAAGCTGGACGCGTTCTACAAAGACATCCTCGGCTACCGGCTGATCTGGAAGGGCGGCAGCCGCGACGATCGGTTCGACTGGATCTCGATGGCGGTGCCCGACGGGAATCAGTGGATCGAGTACATGGTCAACACTGGTTCGCCGACCGTGCGGCAGTTGGGCGTCCTGAATCACCTCGCGCTCGGCACGCTCGACATCGAGTCGGCGCACAAAGCCGTCGTCGAACGCGGTTACACGGACAAGGCAGTCCCGTCGATCGGCCGTGACGGCCGATGGCTGATGCACCTCTACGACAAGGACCTGACGCGGACCGAGTTCATGATCCGGAAACCCGTCAAAGAGCCCTGCTGCTTCCCGCTGACGGACGTGATCAAGTAGAGGGCGGGGACACCCAACGTTGAGTGTCCCCCTTTGCAGTTTCTGCCTACTCCGGCAGCAGCAGATAGCTGACGAAGGCGACGCGGCGGCTGTCGGGCGACCAGGACGGCACGTTCATCGTTCCCTGGCCTCCGAACAGCTTCGCGAGGACGGTGACCTTCTTATCCGCGAGCGTCATCACTCGCAGCATCACGTCCTTGTTCTCGGGATGGCCTTTGACGTCCTTCTCGTACGACAGGAACACGATCCGCTGACCGTCCGGCGACGGATGGGGGAACCAGTTGTTGTAACCGTCCGACGTCACCTGTTCCTGCTCGGTGCCATCCGGCCGCATGCGCCAGATCTGCATCGTGCCGGTGCGCTCGGAGTTGAAGTAGATGTACTTTCCGTCCGGTGAATAGTCGGGACCATCGTCCAGCCCGTCGGCGGTCGTGATTCGCGTTTCGTCTCCGCCCGTGACGGGAATCGTGTAGATGTCGAAGACCCCGTCGCGCTGGCCGACAAACGCGAGCGTCTTGCCGTCGGGAGACCAGCCGTGCCAGTACGACGGCGAGCTCTTCGTGATTCGCGTCGGCGTGCCTCCCGCGATGGGCACCGTATAGACGACCGATCGTTTCTCCTGCGACTGATCGCTTATCGCGAGCATCGTGCCGTCGGGAGAGATTCCGTGATCGTTGTTGTTGCGATTCGCGAATCCGGTGTCGATTGCTGACGGCTCGCCGCCGGCCACGGCGATGCGATACAGCAGGCCGCCGCTGTTGTAGATGAGGACGTTGTCCTTCGTCCAATTCGGCGCTTCGACTCGTGCCGGGAAGACGCGCACGGTTCGTCGATCGGCCGAGGAGATGGCGACGGTCTCGAGCATGCTGTACAGCTTCGGCTTCTGCGTGGTTTGTGTCGCTGCAACAGGCGCGATCGACACGTTCGCGAAGGTTGCCGATTCGACAACGTTCGCGTCGTGGGAGCAGACGCCGATGCCGATGTAGAACGGCTCTTTGAGGGCGACGCGCACCGATCCGCCCGAGAGCTGCAGCGGCTCGCCGTCCGCCGCGTGCGACATGTGGAAGTACTGACCGATCTTCGTCAGCTTCAGCCGCTTCGGCCGCGGCGCGTTGGCCTGGACTTCGTGGGTGACGGCGCCCTTTTCTTCGCGCGATTGCAGCGCAAACGTGCCGTCGCCGTGTGCCGCTGCGTCGACGTATGCGGAATCCGCGTCGAGGCTCTGACGCATCACCAGCACGGCTTTCTTGTGCGCGTTGCCGCCGGTGCTGTCCCACGTGATGTCCGCCTCGATCGAGACGTCCCCCGACACTTTCTTCCACACATAGTAGAAGGCGTCGTCGGTCGCCCACATGTTGTGACCGCTGCCGCGAACGGCGTAGGTCTGCTTCGCGGGATCGAACCTGACGACGCCGGCGTGGAGGACCTTGCCGACGTCGCCGCTGCCGTCAAAAATGCCGATCTCCATCGGCGAGCTCTTCACCGGCATCCCTAGATCGAGAACACAGATCGCGAGAAGCGCAACGAGGACGGCGAGCGCGGCGCGGACGGCACGACGGATCATCTGGCTCTCCTGCTGGTTTTGATAGACGCCCAGCGATCAGCGCGACGCGGACGTCGCTGCCGGACGATCGAAGTACTTCGACGCGAACGTCAGGAACGTCGGCCAGGTTGGCGCCGGCGTGTGACCGGCTGTGTGCTGACGGAAGCCGAGGTCGCCGTCGAGGGTCGCCGTATCAATCGGCGGGAACTCCGCCGTGCCGAGATCCTTTGCGCCAAGAAGCTTGTAGACGGGTCCTGCGCCGACGGCAGCGAGGAAGCTGCCCTTCGCATCGACCCACGCGTCGTTGACGGCCACGGTTCCGTCGGCCGCGACCGGTCCGGGATTGTTGCCGGCGCTGAGGAAGACGGGCCGCGGCGCGCAGAGCGCGATCAGCTCGTGCGAGTCGACCGGCATCGTGTCCCACCGCGCGGTGTACTTCAAGTAGTTGCCGGCCATCCAGTGATAGTACGTGTTCGCGACGTTCTCGATCGTCTCGCCGTACTTGCGGCGATGGAGCTTCGCGCCGCCGTGCCCCGACGAGCTGATGTAGCCGATCGCGAAGCGCTCGTCGAAGGCCATCGCGACGAGCGCGGCCTTTCCCGCGCGCGAGTGGCCGGTGACGCCGACGCGCCTGGCGTCGACCGCTTTGTCCGTTTCCATGTAGTCGAGAAGTCGGCTCGCTCCCCAGCCCCACGCCGAGAGCGCGCCCCAATCATCGAGCTTGCGCGGCTGCCCTTTGTTGACGAGGCCGATGATTCCTGCGGTCAAGCCCGCGCCGCAGTCGCCCTGCACGCTGCCCGTGTTCAGATTGGCGTAGCCCCATCCCTTTGCGAGAATCTGCTGCTGCCACGTGGGACCTTGCTGCGGGGGCGGACCCGCCGCGCCGGGGCCCGCGCCTCGGCCCTGTCCCGCTCCCCTCGCCGCTCCGGCGCCGCGCGCGCCAAAGCCTCCGGGCGGCGCGCATGGATTCGCGGGCGCCGCCGTGCCTTCGGGAAGCGGCACCAGACCGCCGCCGAATTGAATGATCACGGGCACGCCCCGCGGGGCCTTTGCGGGCGTCGTCAACGTGGCTTGGATGATCACGCTCAGCGACGGGTACGCGGAATTGTCGACGAATCCGAGCAACTGCTTCGTGATCGTCGGCATGTCCCCGTCAGTGCTCTGGGTGGCGTTCACCACTTTCCACGCGACTTTTGGCGCGTTCTTCGGCGTACGTCCGTAAATCTCCCGCTGAAAGTCTTCGAGGATCTCGGCGCGCCGCTTCGACCGCCACACCGACGCGCTCGTGACTTTCTGTCCGTTCTTCAGCGTCAGCGGATCGGGGAGATTCGGATAGGGATTGGCGTCCGCTTCGTTGTACGTTGCGGGGCTCGAGCTCACCGCGCCCGGAGGAATCGCCGAGATCTTCAGCTCGTTCATGATGCGCTGGCGCTCCGCTTGATTCGCGAGCTGCAGCGGCGTCGGCGGCGCCGGCGTCTGTGCTGCAGGCTGGGCGGGAACCGCGGCCGGCGTCGGCGCCGGCGTCTGCTGCTCACCGCGCGCGATGAGCGTCGCCAGCGACACGATCGCGATCGACAACGAGACTCGTCGAATCATTTCTCTCTCCATCGAAGCGGACCGAAGGTACAGTGAGCGCGGACATCATACCGGAGTACGTGATGCATGTGAGGCCACTTGGGCGTACGGGAATGTCCGTGTCGGCGATCGGTTTTGGCGCGTGGGCCATTGGCGGATCGTGGGGAGCGGTCGACGATCGCGAATCGATGGCGGCGCTGCACGCCGCGATCGACGCGGGCGTGAACTTCATCGACACGGCTGACGTATACGGCGACGGCCGGAGCGAGCGGCTCGTCGCACAGTTGAAGCGGGAGCGCCGGGGCGAAACGATCTGGGTTGCCACGAAGGCCGGGCGCCGCCTGCCGGCGCAGACGCCGGACGGCTACACGCGCGCGAACCTCACGGCGTGGATCGATCGGAGTCTGCAGAATCTCGAGACGGAGCGGATCGATCTGCTGCAGCTGCACTGCCCGCATCCGGCCGTCTACGATCGCCCGGAGGTGTTCGGGATCCTCGACGACTTGACGGCCGCGGGCAAGCTGCGGCACTACGGCGTGAGCGTCGAGACCGTCGCCGAGGCGGAAAAAGCGATCCGCTATCCGAACGTCGAGTCCGTCCAGATCATCTTCAACGCGTTTCGCTTGAAGCCTGCAGAGACGTTCTTCGCGAACGCGGAGCGGCAGGGCATCGGCATCATCGCCCGCGTTCCGCTCGCGAGCGGTCTCCTCACAGGCAAGCTGCACCGCGCGTCGACGTTCGACGAGACCGATCATCGCGCGTTCAACCGCGAAGGCCAGGCGTTCGACAAAGGCGAGACGTTCTCCGGCGTGCCGTACGAGGCCGCGCTCGCGGCGGTCGACGATCTGCGCCCGTTCGTTCCCGTCGGAACGACGATGGCGCAATTCGCGCTTCGGTGGATTCTGATGTGGAGCGCCGTCAGCACCGTGATTCCCGGTGCGAAGACGCCAGTGCAAGCACGCGAGAACGCGGCGGCGGCTGACGTGCCCGCGATCGGCGAGGACGGAATGCAGGCGATCGAACGCATCTACGCCGCGCGGATCCGCGGCCTCGTGCACGACAGTTGGTGAGATCACCGGCCGCGAGCCTATCACGGATTATCGATTATCAGACCATCGACGCTGCCTGCCGGATCGCCTCGATCAGGCTTCGTTCGTCCGCGATGCCGGTGCCCGCGATGTCGAACGCCGTTCCATGATCGACCGACGTGCGAATCACCGGAAGACCAACCGTGATGTTGACGCCGGTCTCGAGCCCGAGCACTTTTACCGGGCAGTGACCCTGATCGTGATACATCGCGACGACGAGATCGAAGTCGCCCCGGACGGCGCGGTAGAAGAGGGTGTCGGCCGGCAGCGGACCGACGACATCGATCGCATCGCGACGCGCGGCCGCGACGGCGGGAGCGATCTTGAGATCCTCTTCGCCGCGGCCGAAGAGCCCGTGCTCCCCCGCGTGCGGATTGATGCCGCAGACGGCGATGCGCGGCGCGGCGATCCCCCACCGGACGAGCACGCCGTGGCCCCGGCGAATCGTCCGCTCCACCAGCCCCGCTTCGATCCGATCGATCGCGTCGAGCAGACCGACGTGCGTCGTGCAGTGAATCACGCGCAGCTTCGGCGTGCTCAAGAGCATCGACACTTCCGTCGCGCCGGTGAGGTGCGCGAGGATCTCCGTGTGCCCCGGAAAGACGTGTCCCCCTGCGTGCAGCGCGGCTTTGTTCACCGGCGCCGTGCAAATCGCGTCAGCCGCGCCCGCGACGGCCAGGGCGACGGCTCGTTCGATGTAGCGGAACGACGCATTCCCGGCGATCGCCGACAGCGCCCCGAATGGAAGATCGGGCGGAATCAGCCCGAGATCGATGCAGTCGATCGTCCCTCGTTGATATGTCGCGTTCGACGGATCGTCGACGACGTGCAGCGTCACGCCGGCGCCGCAGATCTCGGCCGCCTTCGTGAGACGCGCGGCATCGCCGACGACAACGGGACGGCAGATATCGTACGCGTTCCGCGCCGCCAGCGCCTTGACCACGATCTCAGGGCCGATGCCGGCAGCATCCCCCATCGTGATCGCAACTACGGGCAGAGGCATCGAACGCTCCTCACGCGAAGAGCTCGCGCAGGCGGGAGGCCGCCCGCACGAGCGTGTCTGGATCTCCGAACGCGCCCGCCTTCGTGACCACCGGCACGGGCCGCGGCGCGATGCTCATCGCGATCGGGACCCCAGGCTCGATCTCATGGAGCAACCGAAGCGCGGTCGTGTTCACGGCGCGCAGCACGCTCGTCGCCGTATCTCCTCCGGTCACGACCAGCCCGCCGGCGATCGACGCGCTCGACTTCAGAAGCGCTCCGAGGGCGTCCGTAACCCGCCGCTGTTCGACGTCCACATCGTCCAGTGTGCCGATCGTTGCGACGACGTCGCGCGAGTCGCGGAGGTGCCGCTCGATCCGCTGCGCGAGATCATCGCCCGTCCTATTCAATCCGCGTCCCTCCAGCACGTCGATCGGCACGGCCACATGAGCGGCGCCCGCCGCGATCGCGCGCGCGGCTTGCGCTCGAGCGATCTTACTTGTGCTGCCGATTGCGAAGAGAATCGGCCCTCCCTCCGGACGCGCGAGGGCCGCTTGCGCGTGCGAACGGCGTTCGAGGGCCAACGCGCGCGGGAGCGCGCGCGCGAGACCTCCGGAGCCCACCCACACGACGGGCGATCCAAGCGCCGCGCCGGCCTGCGCAATAGCGTCCAGGTCGCCGTTCGTTTCTGCGTCGCAAACGACCGCGTCGACATGCTCGCTGCGGCTGTGTCCAAGCGTTGCCGCCAGAGCCCCGCCTCGAACCGTTGCGAGGTCCGCGCAGCGCGTGGAGAGCGCTTCCTCGCGCAAGATGTGTGGGATCGACGGCCGATCGAGCGCGCTTCCGTGGACGTGCTGCCGCCCGCCGATCGTCGTCCGTCCGGCGTCTGGAAACGCAAACGCCACAACCGCGACCGACGAAGGATGCCATGCGTCCAGGGCGGCGCGGACCTCGACGGCGATATGGCCGCGCAGGATCGAATCGCACTTCTTGTAGATCGCGCGAGCCCCGCGCTCCCGCATCGCACGCACGACGCGTGTGGTCACGTCGCGAGCGCGCGCCCGATCGCCGATACGCGTTTCGAGATCAACCGACAACACGTCGGTATCCTCGAGCGCGGCGCCGCTCAGCACGATCGACGGCCACGAGACGATCGTCGGCAGTCCAGCCGCGAGAAATGCGCCGCCCGTATCCGCGGCTCCCGTGAGATCGTCGGCGACGATGGCAACGGCGTTCCGCATCGGTACGATATATATACAGGCAACCGCGGACCGCTGACCGTAGACCGCGAAAGTCACCCGTGAGCTTCAATCGGTTCGATTCCAAAGATGCGTCGCTCTTCGACATCGCGACGCGGGTCCCCGGACCCGCCGGCGCGCTGCCGATCTCGAGCGAGATGCTGCGCGAGCGGCCGTCCGGCGACATCTTTGGCTGGACGCAGAACGCCGGCATGGGCTGGGAGCCGTCGGCGCTCGGCGGCCGCGAGTTCCTGATCCTCTCGACCCACGGCGGCATTCGCGCCGCGGACGGCACGCCGATCGCGCTTGGCTATCACACGGGCCATTGGGAAGTTGGCTTGCTGATGGAGGCGGCGGCGCACGAGATCAAAGCCGCCGGGGCGATTCCGTTCGCGGCCGCGTGCACCGATCCGTGCGACGGGCGCTCGCAAGGCACGCCCGCGATGTTCGACAGCCTGGCGTATCGCAACGACGCCGCGACGATCTTCCGCCGTCTGATTCGCTCCCTTCCGAACCGCTCGGGCGTGCTCGGCGTCGCCACGTGCGACAAGGGGCTGCCCGCGATGATGATGGCGCTCGCCGCGACGCACGATCTGCCGTGCGTCCTCGTGCCAGGCGGTGTCACGCTCTTGCCGATCGAGGGTGATGACGCGGGGCGCGTCCAGACGATCGGCGTCCGCTTCGTGCACGGCGAGATCTCGCTGCAAGAGGCGGCGGAGCTCGGCTGCCGTGCCTGTGCCTCGCCCGGCGGCGGCTGTCAGTTCCTCGGCACCGCGGCAACGTCTCAGGTCGTTGGCGAAGCGCTCGGACTGTCGCTGGGCCACTCGGCGCTCGCGCCTTCCGGCCATCCGATCTGGCTCGACATGGCGCGGCGATCCGCGCAGGCGCTCATGTCGCTCGAGGCGCGAGGCATCAAGACGCGGGACATCCTCACGGAGGGCGCGCTCCGCAATGCGCTCGTGACGCATGCGGCGTTCGGCGGCTCGACGAATCTCATCTTGCACATTCCAGCGATTGCGCACGCCGCCGGCCTTCCCAGGCCAACCGCGCGAGACTGGACCGACGTCAACCGCCGCGTCCCGCGGATCGTCGACGCGCTTCCGAACGGCCCGCGGCACCATCCGACGATTCAAGTATTCCTCGCGGGCGGCGTGCCCGAAGTGATGCTCCACTTGCGCCGCGCGGGCCTACTCGACACGCGCGTGCTGACGGCTGCAGGCGTCACGCTCGACGAACAGCTCGACGAATGGGAATCGTGCGAGCGGCGCGCGAGGCTGCGCGAGAGCCTCCTCGCGCGGGACGGCGTCGATCCGAATGACGTCATCCTGTCGCCGGACGCCGCGGCCGCGCGAGGGATGACGTCGACGGTCTGCTTCCCACACGGCAATCTCGCGCCGGATGGCGCGGTGATCAAGAGCACGGCGATCGATCCCGCCGTCATCGATGCCGACGGCGTCTATCGATTCACGGGGCCAGCGAAAGTGTTCCTCACGGAGCCTGCCGCCATGGCGGCCATCAAAGATGGACGGATTCAGCAGGGAGACGTGCTCGTGCTCGCGTGCCGCGGCCCGATGGGCGCGGGCATGGAGGAAACCTATCAGCTCACGTCCGCGCTCCGATACCTGCCGTTCGGCAAACGCGTCGCAATCGTGACCGACGCGCGATTCAGCGGCGTTTCGACGGGCGCGTGCATCGGACACGTGTCGCCGGAAGCGCTTGCCGGCGGACCGATCGGCAAGGTCCGCGATGGCGACGTGATTCAGATCGTGATCGATCGGGGCGCGCTCGAAGGGTCGATCGATCTCGTCGGCGAAGAGGGCGCCTACGCGGGCGTCGAGGAAGGCGCGCGGATCCTGAACGCGCGCGAGCCGCGATCGGATCTCGCGCCCGATGCGCGGCTGCCGGACGATACCCGGCTGTGGGCCGCGCTCCAGGACGCAAGCGGCGGCACATGGGGCGGCAGCGTCTTCGACGTCGACACGATCGTGAAAGTCTTGCAGGCCGGAAGGAAGGCGCTCGGACGATGAGAGAGTGGTTGGAGGTCGAACGCGCCCTGCCGCGGGATGCGGACCACGCGGAGCTCATCGGTCGAATCTGGCAGCACGACGTTGGTCCGACGCTCGTGCGCGTTCGCGGCAACGACGTCTACGACCTCTCCCCCGTCGCCGTCACGTGCAGCGATCTCGTGAACCTCGACGATCCGGTTGGCGCCATCCGCGCCGCCGCGCCGTTCCGGTCGATCGGAGCGGTCTCCGATCTCCTGGTCGGTCAATCCTCGTCCAGGCTTCTCGCGCCGTGCGATCTGCAGGCGATCAAAGCGAGCGGCGTCACCTTCGTCGCCAGCTTGCTGGAACGCGTCATCGAAGAGCAGGCGCGCGGCGATGCCGCGAAGGCGGAAGGACTTCGAACGTCGATCGCGTCGATCATCGGCGCGAGCCTGCGAAACATCCGTCCGGGCTCCGCCGAGGCACGCCGCGTGAAGGACGTGCTGATCGAGCAAGGCGTGTGGTCCCAGTATCTCGAGGTCGGCATAGGACCGGACGCGGAGATCTTTTCCAAGGGCCAGCCGATGTCGGCCGTCGGCACCGGCGCGGAGATCGGCATTCATCCGAAGTCCGAGTGGAACAATCCGGAGCCGGAGATCGTTCTCGCCGTCAACGATTCCGGCCGCATCGTCGGAGCGACGCTCGGCAACGATGTCAACCTTCGCGACTTCGAGGGGCGGAGCGCGCTGCTCCTCGGCAAGGCGAAGGACAACAACGCGTCGGCCGCCATCGGTCCGTTCATCAGGCTCTTCGACGAGCACTTCACGCTCGACGACGTGCGCACGTGCGATGTCGCGCTGCATATCGCCGGTCCCGACGGGTTCACGTTCGAGGCCGTGAGCTCGATGAGCCAAATCAGCCGCGATCCCACCGAGATCGTCGAGCACACGATTGGCCCGTACCACCAGTATCCGGACGGCCTGATGCTGTTCCTTGGAACGATGTTCGCGCCGACGATCGATCGCTTCGCCGCGGGCAAGGGCTTCACGCACGTCGTAGGCGACGTGGTCGCGGTGACGACGCCGCGCCTCGGATCGCTGGTCAATCGCGTGAATCACTGCGACAAGATTGCACCGTGGACGTTCGGCGCGTCGGCGCTGATGAAGAATCTCGCCGGCCGCGGTCTGTTGTAGCTTCGCGGTCCTGTCGTTAGAATCTCGCTCACGCCGTAGGAGGCCTATTGAGACTCAAGGACAAAGTTGCGCTCGTGACCGGCGCGGGCCGCGGCATCGGCCGCGGCATCGCGGAGATCTTCGCCGAGCAGGGCGCGCACGTGGCCGTCAACTACATCGACAATCCCGACGAAGCGGAGCGCGTGGCCGAGTCGGTGCGGTCGAAGGGACGGCGCTCGATCGCGGTGAAGGCCGACGTGGCCAATCGCGCGGAAGTCGAGCCGATGGTCGACAAGGTCTGGAGCGAGCTCGGACCGATCGACATCCTCGTGAACAACGCCGGCATCGAGACGATCGTGCCGTTCCTCGAGCTGACCGACGAACAGTGGACGCGGCTCACCGACACGAACCTGCGCGGCGGCTGGCTCTGCTCGCAGGTCTTCTGCCGGCGCGCCGTCAAAGAAGGGCGCAAAGGCAGCATCGTCAACATCGGTTCGATTCAGGCGGCCAAGGTTCTGCCCGGCCGCACCCACTACGCGCCGACGAAGCTCGGCCTCGAGGCTCTCACGCGCAACATGTCGGCGGAGATGACGCCGCTGGGGATCCGCGTGAACTGCGTTCACCCAGGACTGATCGATACGCCCATGACGGAGTGGGTGATGAAGTCGCCGGACATTCTGCCGCTGGTGCTCGCGCAGATTTCCCTCGGGCGTGCAGGACACCCGCACGAGATCGGACGCGTCGTCGCTTTCCTTGCCTCGGACGACGCGAGCTACGTCACCGGCCAGTCGATCTTCGTCGACGGCGGCTGGGAAGGTAAGTAGGCTAGAACTTCCTACTCCACTCTTTCGGCCATCGTTCGACGACGACCTTCTTGTCGGTGTAGAACTCGACGCCGTCGCGGCCCTGGCCGTGCAGCACGCCGAGGAAGCTGTCCTTCCAACCGCTGAACGGAAAGTACGCCATCGGCGCGGCGACGCCGATGTTCACGCCGATGTTGCCGGTCGGCGCCTCGTAGCGGAACTTCCGCGCGGCGGCGCCGTTCGACGTGAAGATCGACGACGCGTTTCCGTACGGATTCCGCGCGATGACGTCGATCGCATCGTCGAGATCATCGACTTCGCGGAGCGATAGCACGGGACCGAAGATCTCCGTGGTGGTGAGATCGCTCGAGGGATCGATACCGCTGATGACCGTCGGCTTCAGGAAGTTCCCGGGCCTCGCGGCGTCGATCTTCACATCGCGTCCGTCCAGCAGGACCTTGCCGCCGTCGGCGACGCCCTTGCCGATCAGATCGATGATTCGCGAACGGCTCGCCGGCGTGATGACCGGACCCATGCCCACGCCTTCCTCCAAGCCGTTTCCGACGCGGATGCTCGACGCCAGATCGATCAACGCTTCGGGAAACGTCTTCTTTGCCTCTCCCACCGTGATTGCGGTCGCGACCGCCAGGCAGCGCTGACCGGCACAGCCGAACGCACTGTCGCTGATGATCTTTGCCGTCATCTCCTGATCCGCATCCGGCAGGACCACGACGTGGTTCTTCGCGCCGCCCTGGCACTGCACCCGCTTTCCGTGCGCCGACCCCTCCGAGTAGATGTACTTCGCCACAGGACTCGAGCCCACGAAGCTGATCGCTCGCACGGCCGGATGCTGCAGCAGCGCGTCGACCGCAGGCTTCGCGCCGACGACGAGATTCACGACGCCCTTCGGCAGGCCAGTCTGGTGAAGCAGCTCGAACAGCTTGAGCGCCGTCAGCGGCACGCGCTCGGACGGCTTGAGGATGAAGGTGTTGCCGCAGGCGATGGCGTACGGAAGAAACCAGAGCGGAACCATTCCCGGGAAGTTGAACGGCGTAATCGCCGCGACGACGCCGAGCGGCTGACGAATCATCATCTCGTCGATGCCGCTCGCGACGTCTTCGAGGTTGTAGCCCTGCATCAGCGTCGGAATGCCGCAGGCAACCTCGACGTTCTCGATGCTGCGCTGCAGCTCCGCCCGAGACTCGACGATGGTCTTGCCGTTCTCCATCGTGATCATCCGCGCGATCTCCTCGCCGTACTCGTGCAGGAGCTGCTTGAAGCGGAAGAGATATTGGATGCGCTCTTGCGGAGGAACACGCCTCCACATCGGGAAGGCGGCCGAGGCCGCGTCGATCGCGGCGGCAGTATCCGCTCTCTCCGCGAGGTGGAGCGTCGCGAGCGATTCGGATGTCGCAGGGTTCTGGATGGCGGCGGACGTGCTCGAGGTGCCGCGCCGCCACTCGCCGCCGATGTAGTTCGCCGCAACGTTGACGATTGTGTCGATCATGACGACTTGCTCTCTTTCCAATGGACCATGGGAAGACCCGGAGCCGGCGCGCGAAAGTACGGGATGCGGCTGCCGCGCAGCGATCCAATGTACACCGTCTGCAGATCGGACCCGCCGAACGTGACGCTGGCCATCCAAGGCGCCACACCCCGGCCGGTCGCGAACAACACGTCCTCGGTCACGGCGTTGTTCCGGAACGCGCGTTCGAGCGCGTCGACTTTGTGCGGGTCGCCCTCGTCGAGCAGCACGCGCATGTCCCCCTTCGGCGTGAGCACGAAGAGCTTGTCCGAATACACGAGCGTGCCCCAGAGGTTGCCGACGCTGTCGAAGGCGATTCCATCTGGCCACGCGCCCTTGCCGAGGCTGCTCGGACCGAATATCTCGCGCTCGGCGACGTTGCCGCTATCGTCGATCCGTAAGCGCGTGATGCATCCGCCTGTCGTTTCGACGACGTAGAGAAACTCTTCTTTGGCGTCGAAGCGAATCTCGTTGGTGAACCGGAATCCGTCGGCGACGATGCGAAACGTGCCGTTGTCGTAGCGCGCGAGATAGCCGTCCGCCAAATCCGGGCGCAGCGCCTCCATCCAGTTCGTGACCTTGGTGGAGACGGTCACCCAAATCCGATCCTTCGAATCGCGAAGGACGAAATTGACCTTGCCGACCGGTTCGCCGTTGACGCTGCTCGCGAGCACGCGCGATTTCCCGTCCCTCGACATGATCTCGAGCCGATCCGTTCCGAAATTCGAGATCAAGAAGTCGCCGTTGCTAGCGAAGGCGAGGCCGTTCGGCAGCGTGCCCTTCAGATACCGCGTCGCTTCGCTGCCGGCCTCCTGAAAATGGTCCGACAAGGTCTGCGTGACGATCTGCTGCGTGCCGTCCGGCGCGATGCGCATCACCCCGCCGCGCGCGTCCGCCGACCACAACGTTCCGTCTCTCTCCGCGAGGATGCACTCCGGCCGTTGAAGATCGTGGCCGACGTATTTCAACCGCTGCTTGTCGATTCCAAAATCAAATATCGGGTTGGAGCTCAATGGCGACTCTCACGACCAGCGACAAAATCGATTATCGCGCGCCCGGAACTCTATCAGATTCGAGCGCGACCACGGCCACGTCGCCGCGAATGATCCTATAAGCGCCCAGCCGCGGCCGCTCGGGATCCGCAAGGGACACGATGACGTGAACGAACTCCGGGTAGTGCGCCTCCCGGACGTCGGCGGGTGACGGCTCGGCGCTCGTCGACGGGTGCGAGTGATACGCGCCGACGACGGACTTTCCCGTCCCGCGCAGACGGCGGTTCAGCTCGATGTGCGCCTCGGGATCGACGCGGAACCGCGAGCGGCTCTCATCGACATTGCGCGTCGCGACGCACCGATCCACGCGCTGAGGCGTTCCGACGAGAAGCCCGCAGCACTCGAGCGGCGCCGCGCTGCGCGCGTGCGCGACGATCGCATCGATCACGCCGGCGGCGACGGCAATCGTGTCCGCTATCGTTGCAGCTCCTCGCGATCCTTGAACTGGTCGAGCGCGTCGGGGTTCGCCAGCGCTTCTCTGTTCCGCACCGGCCGCCCGTGCACGACGTCGCGAACCGCGAGCTCGACGATCTTTCCGCTGCGCGTCCGAGGAACCTCGCCGATCTGGACGATCCGTGCCGGCACGTGACGCGGCGACGCGTTCGCGCGGATCCGCGCCTTGATTCGCCCCTCGAGATCGGAATCGAGCGTCAGTCCGTCGCGGAGCCGAACGAACAGGATCACGCGCTCGTCGTTCTCCCATCGCTGCCCTATCACGACGCTCTCGACGACCTCGTCGAGCTGTTCGACTTCGCGGTAGATCTCGGCCGTGCCGATTCGCACGCCGCCGGGATTGAGCACCGCATCGGAGCGCCCGTAAATGATCAGGCCGTCGTGCTCGGTGATTTCCACGTAATCGCCATGGCACCAGACGCCCGGAAACTTCTCGAAGTACGCCGCGTGATATTTCCGGCCGCCGGGATCGTTCCAGAATCCAATCGGCATCGAGGGAAACGGTCTGGTGCAGACCAGCTCGCCCTTCGCGTTCCGCACCGGCCGCGCGTTCTCGTCGAAGACGTCGACCGCCTTGCCGAGCGTCCGCACCTGGATCTCGCCGCGCCACACGGGCCCGTTCGGGTTGCCGCCCGCGAAGAGGCCGATGATATCGGTCCCGCCCGAGATCGACGCGAGGTGCACGTCGCTCTTGATCTTGTCGTAGACGAAGTCGAACGTCTCCGGCGCGAGCGGCGATCCCGTTGAAGTGATCGTCCGGACCGTGTCGAGCGCGTGCGACTGCATCGGAGCCAAACCCGATTTGGCGACGGTGTCGAGGAATTTCGGCGACGTGCCGAAGAGCGTGACGCCGACGTCGTCCGCGTAGTCGAAGAGCGCGTTGCCGTCTGGATGGAACGGCGAGCCGTCGTAAAGGACCACGGCCGCCTCGGACGCGAGCGCCGAGATCAACCAGTTCCACATCATCCATCCGCACGTCGTGAAGTAGAAGACGCGATCGCCGCGCTTGACGTCGCAGTGCAGCTGGTGCTCGAGCACGTGCTGGATCAGCGTGCCGCCGGCGCCGTGGACGATGCACTTCGGGACACCGGTCGTTCCCGACGAGAACATGATGAAGAGCGGATGATTGAACGGCAGCCGCTCGAACTGGATGTCGCCGGCGCCGCGCGCGGCGATGAAGTCGTCCCATACCGTGTAGGGTGCGGCTTGGGCCGGACCTTGCGGATGCGCGTACGGAATGATGACCGTCCGCTCGACCGACGGCAGTTCGCGAGCGATCTCGGCGACCCTCGAGAGCGTATCGTGCGGCTTGCCGCCGTAGACGTACGCATCCGCCGCGACGAGGATTCTCGGCTCGATCTGGCCGAAGCGATCGAGGACGCCGCGCACGCCGAAGTCCGGCGAGCACGACGACCACACCGCGCCAATCGCCGCCGCACCCAAGGCGGCGACGATCGCCTCGGGCATGTTCGGGACGTAGCCGGCGACGCGATCGCCGCTCCGGATCCCCGCGTGCCGCAGTCCGCTCGCGAATCCGCTCACGCTCGCGTAGAGCTCGGCGAACGTCAGCCTCCGCGTTCGCTGTCCTTCCCCTTTGAACACGACGGCCACGTCATCGTCACGCCGCCGAAGCAGGTTCTCGGCGTAGTTCAGCGTCGCGTCGGGGAAGAAACGCGCGCCGGGCATGCGATCGCCGTTCTCGACGATGCGTGCGCCGATCGATCCGCGGATCGCGCCGTACTCCCACGAGAATCGCCAGAAGTCCTCCAAGCGGTTCACCGAGAAGTCGTGGAGCGCCGCGTAATCCGGAAGCGCGATGCGATAGCGGGCCTCCAGCGCGCGCGTGAACTGGGTCATGCGGCTCGCCGCGACGCGTTCGGGCGATGGAACCCAAAGGGGTCGATTCATCGGACCACGTACTGCTCGGTCTTGAAGACGGTGAAGCCGCGGCTGACGTAGTTCGGGATCGCGTTGGGGTGATCGAAGGTGCACGTGTGCAGCCACACGCGCGTCGCCCCGGATGCCCATGCGCGCTCGGCCGCTTCGGTGAGGAGATGTCCGCCGAGGCCGCGGCCCGTGAATGCCGGCAGAAGGCCGAAGTAGACGATCTCGACCGCGCCGTCCGCCTCACGGTGCAGCTCGAAATATCCGGCAATCACGCCCTGCACGTCGAGCACCCACAGCGAGATGCTTGGATCCTCGAGATATCTGCGCGCTTCGTCCTCGGTCCACGGCAGCCGATCGAACCAGCGGTATTGCCGTCCGACTTCCGAGTACAGGTAGCGCCAGAGCGACGGATCGGGAGGATCGATGCGCCGGATCGCGAGATCGCGATCGTCGAGGCGCGCCGGCTTGAGCTGCGCGCGAGACGTCATCTCGAGATACGTGCGCGTCGCCGTCGTCGCGTTCGTCGGCATCAGTCGAGGAAGCCCTTCCATCGCGCGGCGGAGTCGAAGACGCGAGTGAGCTCTTCCCCGCGCGCCGCATCTTCTTTGAGCCGCTCCAGCACGGCGATCAAATCGGCAATCGCCGCCGTGATCTCGGGCGCGTTCGTCGACGCGATGTCCCGCCACGTGCCGGCGGGGCTTGCCGCGAGCCGCGTGCTGTCCCGGAGCCCGTTGCCGGCGAGGAGCAGACCGTCGTGTCCGACGCGCTCGCCGACGACGTGCATCAGCGCGCTGATGGCGAATTGCGGAAGATGGCTGACATACGCCATCACTCGGTCGTGTTCCAACGGCGCGAGCAAACACGGCACCGCGCCGAGCTGCTTCACGAACGACTGGACGGTATCGAGATCGTCGGGTCGCGTGGCTCGAGGATCGTCTTCAGGAAGCGGCGTGAGGATCCAGGGCCGGCCCTGGAACAAGTCACGGCGCACGCCTTCGAGCCCTCCGAGGGCGGCGCCCGCGATGGGATGCCCGCCGATGAAGCGAATTCGCGGCGGCAGCGCGCGCGCCGCCTCGATCGTGTCCGCTTTCGTGCTGCCGACGTCCGTGACGAGCGCGTCGCCGCGGACGCGATCCGCGATCGCTGCGAGGATCTCGATGTTCTGCCGCACCGGCGCGCCGAGCACGATGAGGTCGTGCGCGTCGGCGAGCGAGAGATCCTCGCCGGCGCTATCGGCGAGGTTGGTACGCAGCGCCGTGTCGAGGACGGCCCGGCTGCGGTCGATGGCGGTGATGCGAACGTCCGGCAGATTTCGCCGGATCGCCAACGCCATCGAGCCGCCGATCAGGCCGAAGCCCACGATCGCGAGGCGCCTTAGGTCCCCCACCCTCGTCGGCTGACCGGCTCGAGGCAGATGCTCCGGCCGATCGCAGGCGCGATGATCCGCAGCTCCGCCATGAGCCGATCGAACTGCGCGGGGAAGAGCGATTGCGCGCCGTCGCTCTTGGCGTGATCCGGATCGCAATGGACTTCGATGATGAGGCCATCGCAGCCGGCGGCGACCGCCGCGCGCGCCATGGGCGTCACCTTGTCGCGGCGACCCGTGCCGTGGCTCGGATCGGCGAGGACCGGCAGATGCGAGAGCTGCTGGACGACGGGAATCGCCGAGATGTCCAGCGTGTTGCGCGTGTAGCTCTCGAACGTCCGGATGCCGCGCTCGCACAGCATCACGTTCATGTTGCCGCCGGCGAGGATGTACTCCGCCGACAGCAGCCATTCCTCGATCGTCGCGGAGATGCCGCGCTTGAGGAGCACCGGGACCTTCGAGTGGCCGAGCTCCCGCAGCAGCGTGAAGTTCTGCATGTTGCGCGCGCCGACCTGGAGGATGTGCGCGTACTTCTCGATGAGCTCGAGCTGGCTGATGTCCATCACCTCGGACACGAGCTTCATGTTGTGGCGATCCGCGGCCGCGCGCAGCATGCGCAAGCCGGCTTCGCCGAGGCCCTGGAAGCTGTACGGCGAGCTTCGCGGCTTGAACGCCCCGCCGCGCAGGACTTTCGCGCCCGCGCTCTTGACCGCCGCCGCGGCCGATTCCACCTGCTCTTCGGTCTCCGCCGAGCACGGCCCGGCCATGACGATGACCTCGTCGCCGCCGATGCGCAGATCGCCAATCGTGATGACGCTGTTCTGCGGCTTGAAGCTGCGGCTCGCGAGCTTGTACGGCTCGGTGATCCGGTGGACTTCCTGAACGCCGTCCATCACCTCGATGAGCGCGGGATCGAACTGGCGGTTGCCGCCGACCGCGCCGATGACGGTCTTGAGCGCGCCGGTCGATCGATGGACGTCGAACCCCATCTCGATCAACTGTGCGATCACGCGCTGCACCTGTTCGTCCGACGTCCGTTCCTTCATTACTACAACCATAAGATCCTCTATTGTCGCATGATCCACCTACGCTCTTTCGAGCTTCGGCGGGCTGGCCTCGGCACGCCCCTATTGGCGGCCGTGTGTCGATCACCGTTCCAACGTTGCTACTGCTCTATCACTCCCAGCTCCGCCGAGAGATCGCCGTCGGCAATCCGCTCGAGCCGCCGCGCCTCGTCGATGATGCGCTCGAACAGCCTCCGGATCGCGCCATCGTCGAGCGGACCCGGATTCATCGACTGCACGTGTCCGAGCACTTCCGCTTCGCGCGTGGGCTGGTAGATCGCCAATCCCGCCTGCTTCTTGAATCGACCGATCTCCAGGGCGCACGCGGCGCGCGCGTTCAGCAGCCGCACGATCGCCTCGTCGAGCGTGTCGATCTTCTTACGGAACTCCTCGAGCGTGCTTACAAGCTGGTCTTCAGCCACCGTACGTACTCGCTTGCGCGTTCGCATCCATCGGGCGACGCGCCATGTTCGGCCACTACGTTGACGAGCGCACTGCCGACGACCGCCGCATCGGCGACGCGGCACGCGTCGGCGACGTGCTCCGGCCGCGAAATCCCGAAGCCGAGCGCGACAGGAAGATCGGAGCTGGCGCGCACGCGCCGCAACAATGCTTCCACGCCGTCGGGCAACCGATCGCGCATCCCCGTCACGCCGAGGCGCGAGATGACATACAAGAATCCTCGTCCGAGGTCCGACGACTTCCTGATGCGATCGTCGTTGGTCGTCGGGCTGATCAGAAAGATCGGATCGAGCCCCGCCTCCACGAGCAGCGTGCGCATCGGTCCGGCTTCTTCCACCGGATAGTCGAGGATGAGCACGCCGTCGACGCCGGCGTCCGCCGCCGCGCGCGCGAACGCCGATGGGTCCATTCGCATGACGGGATTGGCATACGTGAAGAGCACGATCGGCGTGTCGACTTCCGCGCGCACCTTGCGCACGACGTCGAGGACGCCGCGCAGCGACATGCCGGCGGCCAGAGCGCGCTCGCTCGCGCGTTGAATCACCGGTCCGTCGGCGAGCGGATCCGAAAACGGCACGCCAATCTCGATGACGTCGGCACCCGCGCGCGCGACCGCCAAGAGGAGCGCCGTCGATCGCTCCGCGTCGGGATCTCCCGCGGTCAGGTACGTGACGAGTCCGCCGCGGCCGTTGCGGCGGATATCGGCGAAGGCCTGCGTCAATCGGGACATCAGCGCGCCTCCACCGTCTCGATCGCGGATGGCGTGAGCGCTTTCTGAACGGACAGCACGTCCTTGTCACCGCGGCCCGAGAGATTCACGAGCACGATCTGATCGCGCGACAGCCGCGGCGCCACGCGAATCGCGTGAGCAACGGCATGCGCGGACTCGAGCGCGGGAATGATCCCTTCCTCTCGCGCCAGCCGCTGAAACGCGGCAAGCGCATCCTCGTCGCCGACCCACGCGTACTCCGCGCGCGCGCGATCGTGCAGCCACGCGTGCTCCGGCCCGACCGCCGCGTAGTCGAGGCCCGCGGAGATCGAATGCGTCAGCTCGATGTTGCCATCGGCGTCCTGAAGCACGTACGTGCGGGTACCTTGAAGCACACCGGAGCTGCCGCCCGCGAATCGCGCGGCGTGCTGCCCCGGCACGATGCCGCGGCCGCCAGCCTCGACGCCGATCAAGCGCACGTCCGGATCGTCGATGAACGCGTCGAAGATCCCCATGGCATTGCTGCCGCCGCCGACGCATGCGATCACGACGTCTGGGGATCGTCCGATCTGCTCGGCGCATTGCCGTTTGGCTTCCTGGCCGATGACGGACTGGAACTCGCGAACCATGAGCGGATATGGATGCGGCCCGAGAACCGATCCCAGCAAGTAGTAACTATCCGACACCGTCGCGACCCAATCGCGCATCGCTTCGTTGATCGCGTCCTTGAGCGTCCGGCTTCCGGCGTCGACGCGGCGAACCTGCGCGCCGAGGAGCTCCATGCGGAACACGTTGAGCGATTGGCGCTGCATGTCCTCCGCGCCCATGTAGACGTCGCATTCGAGTCCCAAGAGCGCGCACGCCGTGGCGGTCGCGACGCCGTGCTGTCCCGCGCCGGTCTCCGCGATCACGCGGCGCTTCCCCATCCGCGTCGCGAGGAGCGCCTGCCCGAGCGCGTTGTTGATTTTGTGCGCGCCGGTATGCGCGAGGTCCTCGCGCTTGAGAAAGATTCGCGCGCCGCCCAGCGCGCCGCCGAGACGCTTCGCTTCGAAGAGCGGCGTCTCGCGGCCGACGTAATTGCGGAGCAGATCGGCGAGCGTTTCCAGGAATGCCGGATCGCGGCGCGCCTCGAGATACGCCGCCTCGAGCTCGGCGACGGGCGTCACGAGCGTCTCGGGCACGAAGCGTCCGCCGAACGCGCCGTAGTAGCCGCGCGCGTCAGGGTCGCGAGTCCCGAAGGACGGGTGGATCGTGTCTGCTTTCACGGCCGTTTCACTGTTCCCTTTCGCCATCGGCGCGTCCCACCGCACGAAACAACGAGCGCAATTTGTCTGGATCCTTCACCCCTGGGGCGAGCTCTACGCCGGACGACACGTCGATCGCGGACGGTCTCACCGTACCGATCGCCTCGTGCACGTTATCGGCGTGGAGGCCCCCGGACAAAATGACCGGCCGCTGCCGCGCGATCGAGGCCGCGCGCGACCAGTCGATCGTTCGGCCCGTCCCACCCCGCTTGATCGGATCGTGGGCGTCGAGCAGGACCGTGATGTCCCCCGGAAGCGCGGCTGCCGCCCGCTCGGCGTCGACGCCGTCGCCCACGGGGACGGCTTTGATCACCCGAACCGGCGAGCCGGCATAGGTGGCCAGGGGTTCCTGTCCGTGGAGCTGCACGGCCCCGAGCTTCAATTGGCGGGCCACATCGGCGACGTACTCGAACGGTTGGTCGACGAAGACCCCCACGGTGGTGACAAATGGCGGCACCGCGTCGACCAGGCGCACCGCGCACTCGGGCTCGAGAAACCTCGGGCTCGACGGCCAGAACACGATGCCGATGGCGCTCGCACCGAGCTCCACGGCTAGGCGCGCGTCTTCCATCCGCCGGATTCCACAGATCTTCACGCGCGTCATTCCCTGCCCTGAGCCTGATCGAAGGGCGTCCCCTTCGGGAGCAATCCACGGAGCGTCTGCAGTGCGAGCCCCGGATCCGGTTCCGTAACCAGCCGCTCGCCGACGAGAAATGCGTGATATCCGCGCGCTGTCAGACGACTAATGTCTCCCTCAGTGCGGATTCCGCTTTCGGCCACTGCCGAGATCCCGGCCGGCATCTGCCCGATGAGGTCGTCGAGAACCGAAGGATCCACGCTCAACGTTCGCAGGTTGCGGCTGTTGACGCCGACGATGTCCGCGCCCGCATCTATCGCGCGCCGAAGCTCGCCTGCATCGTGCACTTCCACGAGCGCCGCAAGCTCCAGCTCGCGCGCCTCGCGCGACAGCCGCGCGAGCGCTCCGTCGTCGAGCGCTCCGACGATCAAGAGAACCGCGTCGGCGCCGTGCACCGCGGCTTCGAGCAGTTGATAGCGATCGACGATGAAGTCCTTGCGCAAGATCGGCAGCGCGACGGCGGCGCGGACCGCTGCCAGATGCGAGAGGCTTCCGTCGAAGAACGTGGACTCCGTCAGCACGGAGATCGCCGCGGCGCCGCCCGCCTCGTACGCCGCGGCATGCGCCGCCGGCTCGTACTCGGCGCGAAGGATTCCCCGCGACGGCGACCGCCGCTTGCACTCGGCGATGATCCGCGGCGCGCTCGACGATCGAATCGCGAACCGAAACGCGTCGCCGCGCGGCTGACGATCGATTCGTTTCTCGAGCTCCGAAGAGGACGTCGTGCGCACGCGCGACTCCACCGTGCGCCGCGTTGCGGCGACGATCGTCTGGAGGAGATCGGCCTCGGTCGTCGTCATCTCAAACCGTTTCCTGCGCGGCGTGGGAAAGCTCCGCCAGCCGTTGCAGCGCCTGAAGAGCGCGCTGGTCGTCCAACGCGTTCGCACTGCGACGGATGCCTTCGTCGAGCGTCGAGACGGCGCCCGCGATCAAGAGCGAGGCCGCCGCATTGAGCAGGACAATGTCTCGTGCTGGTCCACGCGCGCCGCCCAGAACGTCGCGTGCGATGCGCGCGTTGTCGGACGCGTCGCCGCCGCGCAACGCGTCGGGATTTGCCTTCGGCAGTCCGACGTCGGCCGGATGGAGATAGAACGTGTTGACCGCACCGTCGCGGTATTCCGAGATCTTCGTGTAGCCGGTCGTCGAGATCTCGTCGAGACCGTCGGCGCCGTGCACCACCCACGCGCGCGACGAGCCAAGCAGCCCCAACGATCGCGCGACGAGCTCGGTCAGCTCCGGCCGCGGTACGCCCACGAGCTGGCGCGATGCGCCGGCAGGATTCGTCAGAGGCCCGAGCAGATTGAACGCGGTTCGAACGCCCAGATCGCGGCGCGTCGGCGCCGCATGCCGCATCGACGGATGGAACGTCGGCGCGAAGAAGAACGCGATTCCACCCTCGTGCAAGCAGCGCTCGACGATCGGCGGCGGCGCGGTGATGTTCACGCCGAGGGCCTCGAAGAGGTCAGCGCTGCCGCAGCGGCTCGAGACCGATCGGTTGCCGTGCTTCGCCACGCGCACGCCGCACGCCGCCACGACGAGCGCCGCGACGGTCGAGACGTTGAACGTGTGCGCCCTGTCGCCGCCGGTGCCGCACGTATCGAAGACCTCGCTCGGCACGCGCGACAGCTTCGTCGCGCGCGCGCGCATCGTCCGCGCGAGCCCGACCACCTCGGACGGGCGCTCCCCTTTCATCGCGAGCGCAATCAGGAGACCGGCGATCTGCGCGGGCTGCGCGCGCCCTTCCATGATCTCGTCCATCGCGGCCGCCGCTTCATCCACGGTCAGGTCCTGACGCCGCTGCAGTTTTTCGATGAGCGCGGAGAACATCACATTACATGTCCAAGAAATTGCGGAGCAGCGTCCGCCCTTCGTTCGTGAGCACGGACTCCGGGTGGAACTGCACGCCGTGAATCGGATACGTGCGATGACGCACGGCCATGACGGTGCCGTCCTCCGTCTTGGCGGCGAGCTCGAGCTCGGCCGGCAGCGGCTGCGCGATGACCAGCGAGTGATAGCGTCCGGCCGCGAACGGCTGCGACACGTTCTTGAACACGCCGGCGCCGTCGTGATGGACCGTCGACGTCTTTCCGTGCATCAACTGGCCGGCGCGGACGACCTGTCCCCCGAACGCGATGCCGATGCCCTGGTGCCCGAGGCACACGCCGAGAACGGGAATCCGCGAGCCGAGCCGCTTGATCACGTCGACGGAAATGCCGGCATCTTCCGGACGGCCGGGTCCCGGGGAGATGACGATGCGATCGGGGCGCATCGCCTCGACGTCGTCGACGGTGATCTCGTCGTTCCGCCGAACGGTCGGCGGCGCGCCCAGCTCGCCCAGATACTGTGCGAGGTTGAACGTGAACGAATCGTAGTTGTCGATCAGCAGAATCACAGTCCGGCCTCGGCCATCGCGAGCGCCTGCAGCAGCGCCCGTGCCTTGTCGCGCGTCTCCTCGTACTCGGCCGCCGGGTTCGAGTCGGCGACGATTCCCGCGCCCGCCTGCACGTGGGCGCGGCCGTTCTTGATCGTGATCGTGCGGATCGCGATGCAGAAATCGAGGTTGCCGGCGAAGTCGATGTAGCCGATCGCGCCGGCGTAGATGTCCCGTCGCGTCGGCTCGAGCTCCGAGAGGATCTGCATCGCGCGAATCTTCGGCGCGCCGGAGACCGTGCCCGCGGGGAAGCACGCGACCAGCGCGTCGAGGTGATCGCGATCGTCGGCAAGGCGCCCGTCGACGGTCGAGACGAGGTGCATGACGTGCGAGTAGCGCTCGAGAGCCATGTACTGCGGGACGCGGACGGATCCGTACTCGCACACGCGTCCGAGGTCGTTCCTCCCGAGATCCACGAGCATCACGTGCTCGGCGCGCTCCTTCTCGTTCCGCTTCAACTCTTCGGCCAGGCGCAGATCTTCCTCGTCGTTCGTGCCTCGCGGCCTCGTGCCCGCGATTGGGTGCGTCTCCGCGCGCCGGCCCTCGACACGCACGAGCATCTCGGGCGACGAGCCGACGATCGCGAGCGCGCCCATGCGGATGAAATACATGTACGGCGAGGGATTGACGTGGCGCAGCGCGCGATACACGGTGAACGGATCGGCGGTGACGTCGGTCTCGAATCGCTGCGACAACACGGCCTGATAGATGTCGCCGGCCGCGATGCGCTCCTTGATGCTGCGAACGCCGGCCTCGAACGCGTCTCTCGTCTGATTCGAGCGCACTTCCGGCGCTTGACGGCCGTCGGGCTCGCCTTGCGAGAGGCCCCGCTCGAGCTCGCGCTCGAGGAACTGAATCTTCGCGCACGCGAACTGATAGAGCGCGCGCAGGTCCTCGTCCGGGGAGATGCGAGCGTTCGCGATGATCAGAATCCGATGCTTCACGTGATCGAACGCGAGCACCGTATCGAACAACATGAACCCGGCGTCGTCTTGGGCGTCGCCCGCGTCCGGCGCGCCGCGATTCTTGTCGGCGCGCTGCCAGGCGCTCTGGAGCGCGGGCTCGAAGACGGGAGATGCGTCGTACCCGATGAATCCGACGGCGCCCCCCGTGAAGCGAGGCAGGCCTGGAACGAAGGGCGATTGCAGCTCCGCCATCATTCGCCGCAAGGTCGGGACGAACGGCTCGTCGCCTTCCTTCGTCGTCCCGGATCGCTCGATCGATGTGCGGTTCCCTTTCGCGCGCAGGACGAGAAACGGGTCCTTTCCGAGGAACGAGTAGCGGGCAACCCGCTCGCCGCCCTCGACGCTCTCGAACAGGAACGCGTAGTCGGAATGCTCGGCCACTTTCAGGAACGCGGACACCGGCGTCAAGAGATCCGCGATGATCTCTTTCACGACCGGCACGAACGTTCCGCGCCGCGCGAGCTCGACGAACTCCTCGAACGTTGTCTGCTTCATGCCTGTCCTTACGCGTGGTCGCCGCCCGCGACCGCGGACGCGAAGAGTCCCGCCGGCGGCCGCTGCCCCGTCCAACGCTCGAACTGCCGTTCCGCCTGAGCGACGAGCATCTCGATGCCGCCTATCGTGTCGCAGCCTTGCGCCTTCGCGTCTTTCAACAATTCCGTTCCGCGTGGGGAATAGACCAGGTCGTACACGATCTTTCCGGTCAAGCGTGCGCCGGCCATGGGATTCCCCGGATTGGCGGTGCTGCCTGACGTTGTCGCGTTGACGAGGAGGTCCCACGGCTCGTTGACTGGCGGGAATTCGGCGATGGTGCCGGAAACCGACTTGGCAATCTCGCGCGCGGCTTCCGGCGTTCGCGCGCTGACGGTGACCACGGCGCCGCGATCGGCAAGCGCGACGGCGACGCCGCGCGCCGCGCCGCCGGATCCGAGCACGATGGCCCGCGCACCGCGGAGGTCGATCCGTCCTGTCAGGGGTTCGAGAAAACCGTCGACGTCGGTGTTGGCGCCGATCCACCGGCCGTCCCGCACGAGCAGCGTGTTGATCGCGCCGACGCGCGCGGCGAGCGGCTCGATGTCGTCGAGGTACGGCAACAGGCTCACCTTGAACGGCGTGGTGATGCTCGCGCCGCGCAGGTTCGCGGCGCGCGCGAAGCGGACGAAATCCTCGGCGTCGCGCGCCTCGAGCGGGATGTAAACGGCATTCATGCCGAGCGCGGCGAAGCCGGCGTTGTGCATCACCGGCGATCGCGAATGCACGATCGGGTTGCCCGCGACGGCGTAGAGCGCCGCGTCCGGCGCAATGCGCCGGAATCTGAAGTCCTGCAGAAGTCGGCCGATCGTCAACTGGCCGGGCGCGACGTTATCGCCCGCATACGTCCATCGGCTGCCCAGGCGCGCCGCGAGAATTCGCGACGCGAGGCCCGCGCTCCCCATCGCGATCAGAATGTGACTCTCGCCGTTCGCCGCGCCATCGATCGAACGGCCGAGCTCGAAAAGCGGGATGAGCTGGTCGAGACGATCGACGTGCACCGCGAGCTTCGCGATTTCCGCGCCCCTCCGGCGAAGCGCGTCGAATCGTCCCGGCAGGTCGGCGGGCACGCCCTCGAAGTTGTGTTCAGACAGGACGATTCGCCGTCCGCCCGTGGATCGAATCAAGTCGGATGCGAAGCTCGCCGCGGCTTCCACGTCGACGTACTCCGCTCCGTGCGCGATCGCGTTCTCGAGAACCCGCCGCCGCTCTTCCTCGCTGCCCGCGAAGTGGCCGCCCTCAAAACGCGCACGGCACGTCACGACGACCGGCGTCCGGCGCCCCTCGAGGGCGGCGGCCGCGTCGGGACGGTCCGCATAGTCGAGGCGCACCTCGACGATGTCGGCTCCGCTCGCGGCATCCCTGCCCCGGCGGATTTCCTCCATCGTCCCGCCCGTCACGACTACGCACAATTGCGGTTGCAGCGGCATTGTTCGTCGCCAGAAAACAGAAAAGCCCTCTCAGCAAGAGCTGAGAGGGCTTTTCGAATCCTTGTCCTGCTTGAAGCCGCAGGATTAGCGGATGGCCCCCTCAGCGGACGCGTACCACCACCAATAAGACCGGTAGGCCCCATGGTGCCGGCGCGCGCTCGTAAAGGAGAACATCACGACCCGGCGAAGATAACACCTTTCTCCTTGACCTGCAACCAGTTGCTCCTTATAACTGAGAGAGCGCCCCGGTTTTCTCCAGCAAAGTCATGAAGTTACGAATCGCCGCCGTCCTGGCTGCCCTTCTCGGCACGTCTCTGCCCGCCGCAACACCCCTGATGCCGGTCGAAGAGATCAAACCCGGCATGATTGGCGTGGGCCGCACGGTCTTCGAAGGCACCGAGCTCAAAGATTTCAAAGTTCACATCATCGGCGTACTGCGGAACGTGCAAGGTCCGCGGCGCGATCTGATCCTCGCGCGGCTCGAAGGGGCCGGGCTCGCCGAGTCGGGTGTCGCTCAGGGTATGAGCGGCAGCCCGGTCTACATCGACGGCCGTTTGATCGGCGCGGTGTCGTACTCGATCGGATCCTTCTCGAAAGAACCCATCGCCGGGATCACACCGATCGCAGAGATGAAAGACGCGGCGGCGCTGCCGCGTCGATCGATCACGAATCAGGCGCGCCTCGAGCTGCCGATCACGCGCGAGGGACTTTCCGCAGTATTGGCGGCCGCTTCCGCGCGGCTCGCGCCGTTCGCTCGCCGCCCCGCGGACGTGCAGGCAATTGGTCTGTCGTCGGCGGCCGGCGCCGAGCTCGGTCCGATGCTGCGCCCGATCTCGACGCCGCTTCTGCTCGGCGGCTTCGAGCCCGAGACGGTCGCTCTGATCTCGGCGCCATTTCGCGGCGCAGGCTTCACGCCGGTCGTTACCGGCGTCGCCGGAGCTCGCCAGTCTGCGCCCGCATCCGGTCCTCTGCGCGAAGGCGATGCGATTGGCGTCGCGCTCGCGAGCGGCGACATCGACATGGGCGCGACGGGCACCGTCACGCACATCGACGGCGATCGCGTCTATGCGTTTGGACACCCGCTCTACAACCTCGGGCCGACGACGTTTCCGCTGACGCGCGCGTACGTGCACACCGTGCTGCCGAGCCTCTTGACATCGTTCAAGATCTCGTCGCTCGGCGAAACGATAGGGACGATGCAGCAGGATCGCGCGACGGCGATTGCAGGCACGCTCGGAAGAGGGCCCGCGCTGGTGCCGATGACCGTCACGCTCCAGCGCACGCCGAACTCCGACGGCTCCAGCGACGCGCACAAGCGGACGTTCAACTACTCGCTCGTGAACGACCAGATGTTCACGCCGCTCATTGCGTACGTCGCGATGTTCAACACGCTCTCGTCGTACGAGCGGCAGTTCGGCACGGCGACGTTCTCCGTGAAGAGCCGCGCGCACTTGAAGGGACACCCGGACCTCGCGCTGGACGATGTGTTCACGGGAGATTCCGCGCTGCTCGGAGCCGCGACGTCGATCGCCGCGCCGTTGAGCATGGTGCTCGCGAACGACCTCGAGCCGATCACGGTCGAAGGCCTCGATATCTCGATCACCTCCGCGGAGACGCCGCTCAGCGTGAGCATCGAGCGCGTGTGGCTCGACGACATCCGGCCGCGCACCGGACGCACGACGGCGCTGAAGATCCTCACGAAGAGCTATCGCGGCGAGGAAAAGATCTCCACCGTTCCAATCGAGATCCCGGCGAACGCGCCCGGCCGCCTGTCGATTCTCGTCACCGACGGCCGTCAGTTGAACGCGATCGAACAGCGCGATCTGCGCCGGTCGCTCGATCCGCAGAGCGTCGCGCAGCTCGTCAAGCTGCTCAACGAGACGCGCCGCAACAACCGCATTTACGTCCGGCTGATGACCGGCACGCCCGGCGCCGTGGTCCACGGCGAAGCGATGGCGGCCCTGCCGCCGTCCGTGCTCGCGATTCTCGAGAGCGACCGCAACGGCGGAAGCTTCACGCCGATGCGCAGCGCGACGGTGGGCGAATGGGAGCTGCCGATGGATTCGGCGGTCACCGGCTCCCGGCTCTTGACCATCGACGTCGACAACGGTTCCGGCCGTTAATGAAGTCGAAGCCGTTCTCCCCTGAAAACCGGTTCATCTTCATGCGCGTGCGATCTCGATCCGCGGCGGTGCTGGCGATTGCCTTCGCCGCGTCCGCCGCGATGCTTGCCGCGGTGCCGACCTTTTGGACGGTCTCCTCGCAAAGTGATTTTCTGAAAGGCGACGTCGAAGATCTGTCGATCGACAGCGACGGCCGCGTGTTCCTCGGGCCCTCGACCAGCCTCGTTGCCGAGACCGCCGCGCCGTTTCTCTGGACGATCGTCGCCGGTGCCGACGGAACCATTTGGGCCGGGACGGGCAACGAAGGCAAGGTCCTCAAGATCGGCAAGGACGGAAAGGCTGCGACATTCTTCGACGCGCAGGAGCTCGAAGTCCACGCGATCGCGCCGGCACCGAATAGCGGCTTGTACGTCGGGACGTCGCCGGACGGCAAGATCTATCACGTCGCCGCGGACGGCACGTCGCGGACCCTGTTCGATCCGGAAGACAAGTACATCTGGGCGCTGGCCGTCGATCGGTCGGGAGCGCTCTTCGCCGCGACGGGCGACAAGGGCGTCATCTACAGAATCACGCCGGACGGAAAAGGCACGCGCTTCTACAAGACGAACGCCACCAACGTCGTGTCGCTCGCATTCGCGAAGTCGGGCGAATTGCTTGCCGGCACGGAATCGCCCGGACGCGTGTTTCGCGTCGATGCGAGCGGCAAGGCCTTCGTGCTGCTGGATTCTCCGTTCAAGGAAATCCACGCGCTGCGCGTCGCGGACGATGGGACGCTGTATGCGGGAGCGGTGAGCGGGAGCCAGCCGCAAAGCGAGGACCGCCCGATCGATCGTCCGCCGACGACCGACGCGGCTCGCCCGCCCGCCGCGACCGGCACAGCCGAAATCACGTCGATTTCCGTCGTCGATACGCCGTCGCCGCCAACGCCGATCGTCTCGAGCGTGTCGCGACGCGGCAATCGTGGCGCCGTGTACCGCATTCGTCCGAACGGACTGTGGGACACGTACTGGGAGACCGGCGACGATTCGCCGTTCGACATCCTCGTCGAGCCCGAAGGGAGCCTGCTCGTCGGCACGGGTCCCGAAGGGAAGATCTTCCGGCTCGCGGGAGATCCCGCGCGCGCGACGCTGCTGTCGCGTGCGACAGCGCGTCAAGTGACGGCGCTCCTTCGCGATCCCTCGGGACGCGTCGTCGGCGCAACGAGCAATCCCGGCAAGGTGTTCTCGCTCTCGCCTGGCGCCGCGCATCGAGGCACGTACGAGTCGGATGTCCGCGACGCGGGAACGGTCGCGACGTGGGGCGTGATCCGCTGGCGCGTGACGGCGCGGCCGGGGCAAGTGCAAATCTTCACGCGATCGGGCAACACCGCGACGCCCGACGAAACATGGAGCGGATGGTCGAAGCCGTACACGATCGCGGACGGCGAACAGATCGCGAGCCCGAACGCGAGGTACTTGCAGTGGCGCGCCGTTCTGACGGCGGATGCCGCACCGTTCCCGATCCTCACGTCGGTGACCGCGGCGTATCTTCCGCGCAATCTCCGTCCGGAGATCGCGTCGATCACGATCCATCCGCCGGGCACCGTGTTCCAGCGGCCGTTCTCGACCGGCGATATGGAAATCGCGGGCTTCGAAGACAACACGTCCGACGGGCGTCCGCCATCGCCGTCGCAGGCCGTGCCCGGCGCTCCCACGACGCCGCCGCCTCCGCTGGGGCGACGCATTTATCAGAAGGGGCTGCAGACGATCGTCTGGAAGGCGGAGGACGACAACGGCGATCGATTGCAGTACGACGTGTCCTATCGGCGTGAAGGGGAAACCACGTGGAAGGCGCTCAAACGCGCGATGTGGGATCCAATCTTCGTGTGGGACACGACGTCGGTGCCCGACGGCACGTATCTCGTGCGAATCACCGCGTCGGACGCTCCGTCCAACGCGCCCGCCACCGCGTTGACCGGCGAGATGGAGAGCGTCACCTTCGACATCGACAACACGCCGCCGAGGATCGAGACGCAGGCCCCGGCGCGGACCGGCCCGCGCGCCGCGATCGCGTTCGTCGTGCGCGACGAGCAGTCGGCGGTCCAGCGCGTCGAGTACTCGCTCGACGCGAGCCGGTGGCGGATGGTCTATCCGAAGGACGGGATTCCGGACTCGCGGCGAGAGGAGTTCGAGGTGACGGTCGATGACGTGGAGGCGGGACGCAACGTCATCATTCGCGCGACCGACGCCATGAACAACGTGGCGACGGCCGTCGCACAACTACGCTGATCGCTGATCGCGCGGACGGGCGCTGATCGCGCGGATGGCCGCCGACCACGCCGATAGTCGCCGATCACGCGGATAGTCGCCGATCACGCGGATCGGATGTGCGGAATCCGTGCGGTCCGCGTCCTCCGCGTCTTACGAGCGCAGCTTCCCTCTCACCGTCGTCTGCGCGACGAGCCACACGAGCCTGACGGCAACGGGCGATCCTTCCAGCTCAGCGGGCTGCAGGCGCGCCTGCGAGATGGCCTCCAGAATGCTCGTCGCATGGCGGCGATCGCTGTCGTTCCTGAGGACCGACAGATCTTCCACGCTGCCCTCGCGGGTAACGACCGCTCGAATGGCGAGCATGGAGTCGCTGCCCGAGACGTTGTCGGACAACACGCTCGTCTCGAGCGTCCGCTGCACGACGCTGTCCTGCGGCACGCTCGGCAGGATGTAGCGATAGTCCAGCCGGGCCGGGTTCAGATCCGATCCGGATGGGGCTGCCATCACCGCGAACACACCGGCAAGCGAATCGTGCCGCGCCGGCATCGAGGCCGTCATCGTCCCGAGCGCAATCGCCGCGCAGAGGAGGCTGGCCGTGGTCGAGGCGAGGCCGATCCACACGAGGTGCAGATCTTCGAACAGACGCGACGCGCGCGCGCCAAGCGACGCTTCGTGCTCCGCATTCATGCGATTGACGACGGCGGAGGTCAGGCCCGTCCAATCGTCCGCTGGTCCGGGCGCCGAGGCGAGCCGCAAGGCATCGCCGAGGCCCGCCAGCTCGCGCAGCTCCTGCGCGCATGCCGCGCAGTCGTTGACGTGGCCCTCGACCGCGATGAGATCCGTGACCGGCAGCTCGCGATCGTAAAAGGCCGCGAGACGCCGCCGAACTGCCGAGCAGGTCAACAACGTCATACGTCCCTCAGTTCCGCGCGCAAAGCTTCCCGCGCGCGCGCTAAACGCGATTTGACCGTACCGACCGCAATACCCAGGGAAAAGCCGATCTCTTCGTAGCTCAAGCCGTCGATCTCACGCAGGACGAGCGCGGTCCGCTGGTCGAACGGCAAATCATCGAGCGCTTCACGAATCCGGCCCGCCATTTCCTTGCGGCCGAGCACGCGATCCGGCGAACCGTTGCTCTGCTCCGGGGGATCGCCGTGATCCTTGATGTGCTCGTCGAGCGAAACCTGCTGCGACCGGTGGCGCCGTCTCCACCAGCGCTGGCGATTGCGGGCCTGGTTGACGACGATCCGGTAAATCCACGTGCGGAGCGCCGAATGCCCGCGGAACGTGTGGATCGTCCGAAAGACCCGAAGGAACACTTCCTGTGAGAGGTCGAGGGCTTCGTTGTGATCGCCGAGGAGGTTGAGCGACAGCTGGTAAACCATGCGCTGATGCTCGTTCACGAGCTCGGCGCAGGCATCCTCGTCGCGCGCCGCACAGCGCTGAATCAGGGCGGCCTCTCGCCCCCCGACTTCATCCCAAGTGATGGCGCGAACCGGCTTCACAGTCAGTCCCTGTGCCATCTTAGCACTCCATCGCTCCAACGCGTCGCTCCAGGCGATACACGGAACCGGTGCCCGCTCTACCTACTTAGAACCCGTCCTCGCGTCGAGGTTCCATCCGCCCCTAAGTGCTACGATTCACGTGTGAAACGGGTCGTCTTCCTCGGGCTCCTCCTGAGTGTGGGTCTGGCGGCGGGCTACGGCTACTTCGTCACGACTCGCGAAACCGGCCACCGGGAGTTCATAGAGCGTGGCGATGCCGCGCTCGACCGCGGCGATCTGTCGAGCGCCATCGAGGAGTTCAGCGGCGCGATCGCCCTCCGCGACGACTCGATGATTGGCTACCTGAAACGCGGCGACGCCTATCGCAGGCGCGACGAGCTCGAAGCCTCGCTGCGCGATCTGAAGCGGGCCGTCGAGATCGACCCCTCGGCGCCGCGGCCGCGCGAGCTGCTCGGCGACGTCAACTACGCTCGCCGCCGGTTCGTGCCGGCGGCCGAACACTACGAGGCCTACGTCCGGCTGGACGATCGCTCGCCGCGCGTCCTCTACAAGCTCGCGCTGGCTCGCTACCGGGCAGGGCAACCGGCGCTCGGCATCGCGGCGTTGAAGAGCGCGGTCGCGATAGACGATGGATTTGCCGCGGCGCATTACCTCCTGGGGTTGTGTCAGCGTGACCTGCAGCAGTCCGCGCAGGCCGTGTCCTCGCTTCGACGCGCGATCGCAATCGCCCCTACTCTGTTGCCCGCCCGCGAAGAGCTCGCGGATCTCTACGAGCACCTCGGGCAGTTGCAGGAATGGATCGAACAGCTCGACGCGCTGCGCGTGCTCGACCCGAGTGCGGCGCGCGACGTGACGCTCGGCCTGGCCTACGCTCGCGCCGGTCAATCGGATCGCGCCGTCATCACCCTCCGCAACACGACGCAGCGTCATCCGAAGCATCCTTACACGTACGTCGCCCTCGGACGCGTGTGGCTCGAGACGGCGCAAGCGCGCGGCGATCGCGTCGAGTTGAACAAGGCGCTCGAAGCGCTGGAGCACGCGATCGGCGTGGAGGACACGAGCGAGGCCTACACGCTCTTCGGGCGCGCGCTCTTGATGGCCGACAACGTCGAGCTCGCGGAGCGGATGCTGCAGCACGCGACCGACAAGCTGCCGGCCGATCCGCTCGGGTTCTATTACCTCGCGGACGCGGCCGACCGGCGCGGCCACGTCGAGTCCGCGCGCCAGGCGCTCCTCGATTACGTCGCGCTCGAAGGCGAGATCGCCGACCCACGACGACGATCGTCGATTGCCGCGCGCATCGCGGATCTCTCGATGCGCCTCGCCGATTTCCCGATGGCGGTCTCGTACTACGAGCGCGCCGCGCCGACGCTGTCGTCGGACGCCGCGTTCGTCCTCCGGTTCGCGGAAGCGCGATGGCGCGCGGGGCAAGTCGATGCCGCCCGATCGATGCTGCAGAAGCTGCTCGAGAAGGATCCGACCCACGCCGGAGCGCGGGCGATGATGCGGAAGCTGCCGGCTATCGACTGACCAACTTCGGGTCGATCCGATCGCGCAACCCGTCGCCGAGAAAGTTGAAGCCCAGCACCAGGAACGCGATCGCGAGGCCGGGAAAGATCGTGAGGTGCGGCGCGTCGAAGAGATGCGATCGGCCCGCGTCGAGCATCGTGCCCCAGCTCGGCGTCGGCGGCTGGACGCCCAGGCCGAGAAAACTCAGCGCCGCTTCCGCGATGATCGCGCCCGCCATTCCCAACGTCGCTTGAACGACGACCGAAGGCAGGGCCGTGGGCAGGATGTGGCGGACCACGATCCGCGGTGCCCCGGCGCCCAACGCCCGCGCCGCTTGCACGAACTCGAATTCTCTCGCGCGCAGCGCCTGGCTGCGGACCAGGCGCGCGTATCCGACCCATCCAATCACCGACAGCGCAAGCACCACGTTCCTCAGGCTCGGACCGAGCACCGCCACGAGCGCGATCGCGAGCAGGATTCCAGGGAACGCCATCAGCACGTCCACCACGCGGCTGATCGCATCGTCCACGCGTCCTCCGAAATAACCGGCGACGGATCCGAGCAGCATGCCGAGGAGCGACGAGACCGAGACGACGGCGATGCCGACCATGAGCGAGATGCGCGCGCCGGCGAGCAAGCGCGAGAGGATGTCGCGGCCGAGCTCGTCGAGGCCGAACGGATGCGACACGCTCGGACCCTCGAGCCTGCGCGCGAGCTCCTGCGCCGCGGGATCGTACGGCGTCAGCGCCGGACCGAGCGATGCAGCGAGAACGGCAACCATCACGATGACGAGGCCTGCGCGGACCATCACTCGTACCTGATTCGCGGATCGAGCAGCCCGTACGTGAGATCGGTGATCAGGTTCATCATCACGTAGGTCAGCGAGATGAAAAGGATGCAGCCCTGCACGAGCGGATAGTCGCGAAAATTGATCGCCTGTATGAGCAAGCGTCCGACGCCGGGCCACGCGAAAATCGTCTCGGTGATGATCGTGCCCGTCAGCACGGCGCCGAATTGAAGACCGATGATCGTCACGACGGGAATCAGGCTGTTGCGGAACGCATGGCGCAGAATCGCGCGGGCCCTCGATAGCCCTCGCGCGCGCGCGGCCACGACGTAGAGCTCGCGCAGCTCCTCGAGGAGGCTCGCGCGCGTCATGCGGGCAAGGATCGCGGCAAGCGCGCCGCCAAGCGTGATCGCCGGCAGCACGAGGTGCGCCATCGAGCCGGTCCCCGCAACGGGCAGCCAGCCCAGATTCACGGCGAACAAGATCGCGAGGAGCGGGCCCAGCCAGAAGTTCGGCATCGAGATTCCGGCCAGCGCGAGGGTCATCGCGGCGTAGTCGATCGTCGTGCCTCGGAACACCGCCGCCGCGATGCCGAGCGGCAGCGCGAAGAGAATCGCGACGGTCATTGCGGCTGTCGCGAGCTGCGCGGTACGAAACAAGCGATCGCGGATCTCGTGGGTCACCGGCGTGCCGTACCGAAACGACTTGCCAAGATCGCCGCGCACGAGGCCGGTCAGGAACGTTCGATACTGCGTCAAGAGCGGGCGATCGAGTCCGAGGGTGTGCCGGAGCTGCGCGACTTCGTCGGCCGACGCACCGTCGCCGAGCATCGACTGCGCCGGATCGCCAGGCACGAGATGGATCAGCGCGAAGACGAGCGTCGCGACGCCGAGCAGCACGGGAATCGTGAGCAGCAACCGTCGAGCGAGATACCGCAGCATCGACCGCGAGGATATCACCTGCGCTCGATCGCACCGCGGTCGTCGAGGATCTGGAGCCGCCGCAGCATTTTGGCGAGTCCCTGCCGCGAGACGCCGAGCGCGCGCGCGGCGCGGGCGCGCTGTCCGCCTGCCTGCGCCAGCGCCGCACGCACGAACCGCCGCTCGAACTCGTTGCGGGCGGCCTCGAACGTGTCCGCCGTCGCGGCCGACGGTCCTGCGACGTGACGTGGAAGCATCGAGGGGAGAATGCGTCCTCGCCGGGGCGCATGTACGGCGAGCGACGCGATGGCGTTCTGGAGTTCCCGCACATTGCCCGGCCAGTCGTAGCGCGCCAGCGCGGCCAACGTTTCGGGCGTCAACGTCGCGGCCGATCCGACACGGCCCGCCGCATCGGCCCAGAAGTGAAGCGCGAGCGCGGGAACATCCGCGGCGCGATCGCGAAGCGGCGGCACGTCGATCCGAACGACGTCGAGCCGGAAGCGCAGGTCCGCCCGGAAACGCCCGGCAGCCGCCTCGTCGGCCAGCCGTCGGTTGGTAGCCGCCACGACGCGCGCATCGACGCGGCGCGGCAGGTTCTCGCCGACCCGCCGCACCTCGCCGTCTTGCAGCACGCGCAAGAGCTTGGCTTGCGCGCGCGGGGACAGCTCGCCGATCTCGTCGAGAAACAGCGTGCCGCCGTCCGCTTCCTCGAAGAGTCCGGCCCGCTCTCCCACCGCGCCCGTGAACGCGCCGCGCGCGTGGCCGAAGAGCTCGGCTTCGAGTAGATCGTCGGAAAGGGCCGCGCAGTTGACGGTGCACAAGCGCCGATCGCGTCGTGTGCTGAGCCGATGGATCCCTCGCGCAACCAGCTCTTTTCCGCTTCCGCTCTCCCCTTCGATCAACACGGGGAACGGCGCGCGTGCCGCCCGCGCGATCGCCTCGCGCAGCGCGAGCGCGGCAGGCGACGTGCCGACGAGCTCTCCGCCCGCGACCTCGATCGCGTGCGGCGCGGCGCGATCCAGCACGCTGCGCACGGGAGCCGCCGCCGCCAACGCGCCGGCGCGCAAGAGCGTGGCGCTGCGTTCCGGATCGATGGCCGTTCCCGGCGTCCATCGGCAGCACATCACGGCAATCGGTTGCCGTCCGTAGCAGACCGGCTCCGCGGCTTGCCGCGGCTCGGCGCACGCCAGCGCCGACACGCCGCTGCCCCCGGCGAGAATGCGTTCGACGATTCGAGCGTCGCCCTGCCACGGACGGCCCGCTCTGGCCAACGTCCTCGGCGCATTCGCAGGTTCGTTGGCACCGCCAACTATCTGCACCGACGCCGCACGCAGACGCTCGCATAATGTGTCGCACAAACCCGCCAGCGCCGCGTCATCGTCGTCCGCCCCCTGCGCGATCTCGAGAAGCTGCTGCAGTTCGCGAAGCGATCGCTCGTGCGCCGAATCGCGCGTGAGAGCATTGACGGTGCGCCCGTCGCACGCCGCCTCGATTTCCTGACGCGCGAGGCGCGAGAGCGGACGATGCCTCAACGCGGCGCGCAGGTGACCTCGGAGGCGGCCGTCCTCCGCTGAGCGGCAATCGCGAACGACAATCGCGCGCAGCCGAAGACCGAGAATCGGCAAGTGCGCCGACGCGGCCAGTTGCCGTCCCCGGTCGGCCCAATGGCGCAGGCGATCGTGATCGCCGAGCGCGGCCTGCACGATCGTCATCGCTCGCGCGGCCACGGCACGCCATCGGTCGCCGTCGAATCGATCGGCCAGCGCGATCGCGTCGTTCGCCGCGGCGACCGCGGCCTGCAGGTCCCCCTCGGCCGCACGAATTCGCGCGGCGAGCGCTCGCGCTTCGACCTGCGATCGACAGGCGCTGGTCGATTCGGCAATCGCGGCGAGCAAGACCGACGCTTCGTCGTATCTCGTCTGCCAGAAGAAACAACGCGCCAGCGCATACTGAGCGCGAGCCTCCAAATCGGGATCCCGTAACACCGACGCCGCGGCGCACGCCCCTCGAAGCGCCGCTTCCGCTTCCGTCAGCCGCTGCTCGTCAATCCAGATCGTTCCAATGCCAATGACCGCGGCGACGCCGTGCACCCCGTCGCCGGCCAGCCTTCGCGCACGCTCGAAGCCTTCCAGCGCGCGATCGCTTCGACCGCGCTGGCGATCGATCCACGCCAACCGCGCCGCGCAGGACGCCGCGAGCGAAACCTCGCCTCTGGCCTCGAGCACGCGTATCGCGCGCGACAGCAGCCGGCCCGCCGACGCGTGCCGCCCGCGATCGGCAAGGCGCTCGGCACGATCGGGAGCGTCCGCCAGCGCGCGTCCAATCGCACGCTTGCCGCCCGGAGGGCACGGGACCCTCTCGGTCCGATACGCGGCGGACGATTCACGCACCATCGCCAGACGTCCGCCTTCGCGCGACGCGCTGCGGCGCGAAAGGGGCGCGACAGCGTCGAGCGGCGCGCCGCGAAGGCGATCGAGGAAGATGCCAGGCATTCCGCCGGCCTCGCGCGCCGCGCTCGATAACTCGTCCGCGTTCGGTCCGCACTCCGCGTCGCAGAACACCATCGACGTCAGCGTCGTCACATCCATCCGATCCATCGTCAACGCCGGCCGACCGTCCTTCAGTTCCCTCGAAAACCGAACCGCGACGTGACGGCGGGCGCTCGCCGTCCCGAGCTCCGCGAGGAACAGCGCAATCCCACGACGCTCCTCTGCGGAATCGTGCTCCTCGATGAAAAGGCAAACGTGCCGTTCCTCGGCGAGAGTTCGGATCTCGGGCAGCCGGAGAAGCACCTGAGTCGAGATTGGGATGTAGCCGCGCAATCTTGCCGCTCGTGCTGTCAGCGCGTGCAGCGTCCGCAGGCCGGATCCGCTTGCGCCGACCACGTCAATCTGCGCGGTGCCGCCATGCGTTGCGTCGTCGAGCGCCTCCTCGAGCGCCGCAAGCGCGCTGCGCGGTTGAACGATTACGGCAAGCGGCCGGCGCCTACTCCCGCTGGTCGCTGTCGCAAGCTCGCGGACGGCGAGGCGCGCGCGGGATTGCGAGAGGTGAATGCCGCGCGCCTGCAGGAAGCGAACGAGGTGCGACAGCATCGAAGGGCCGCGCCGACCCGCGCTGCGAATGGGACTCGAGACGGCGTAGGCCTCGAACGTATGCCGCCGATCGCTGAAGCCGAAGTCGACGAGCGGATTGAGCAGCGGATGACGCAGCCGCGCGAGCCCGGCGCATCGATCGTTCCAAGCGATCTGCGCCGCTCGATCGCCGGCCGCCGCAATGCGCAGCCGTACGCGAACGCCCGTCGCGAGATCGATCGCACAGCCCGGTTGCGCGCTCGCTACGAGGAAACGATCGCCCATCAGCTCGGTCATCGCGGTCCGGGCGGCGAGCACTGCAAGAGCGCCGCCGCGCGCGATCGAGCGAAATGCCGAGCGAATCGCGTCGCCGCGCGTCGAGGGATCGCAGAAAGTTCGTATACAATGAGCCCTCTCATGGTGCGATTTCTCACTGCTGGTGAATCGCACGGACGGGCGCTCGTGGTGATCCTCGAGGGCATTCCGGCCGGCCTTCCAATCGATAGCGACGCCATTACCCGCGACCTTCGCAGGCGCCAGGGCGGATACGGGCGCGGCCGCCGAATGGCGATCGAGTCGGATCGCGCCGAGATCATCTCGGGCGTGCGCGCGGGGGAGACGATCGGCGGTCCGATCGCGATGATGATCGAGAATCGCGATTGGCCGAATTGGCAATACACGATGCGCGTCGGCGCCGAGCCCCCGCCCGACGCGGGCGGCGCGCGCCGCGCGCCGGTGACGCGTCCGCGTCCGGGCCATGCGGATCTCGCGGGCGTCGCGAAGTACGCGCGCGCCGACGTGCGCGACATCCTCGAGCGTGCGAGCGCACGCGAAACCGCCGCGCGCGTTGCCGCCGGCGCCGTCGCGAAGCAACTGCTCGCGCGCATCGGCGCTCGCGTCACGAGCCATGTGTTCGTCCTCGGAAAGTCGCGGCTGCCCGAAGGCACCGTCATCTCGTACGAGCGCGCCGCGGCGCTCCCCGACGACAGCCCGCTCCGCTGCGTCGACCCGGACGTCGAGCAGGCGATGATCGCCGCGATCGACCGCGCGAAAGAGGCGGGCGACACGATGGGCGGCGCCTTCGAAGTGATTGTCAAAGGTCTCCCCGTCGGCCTCGGAAGCTACGCGCAGTGGGATCGCAAGCTCGACGGACGACTCGCGCAGGCGCTCATGTCGATTCCGGCGATCAAAGCCGTCGGCGTCGGCCTCGGCCCGGAAGTCGCCGTCCGGCCCGGCTCGCGCGTGCACGACGAGATCGTGCCGGACGCGTCCGGCTCCGCCGTCACGGGGATTGCCCGGCCCACGAACAACGCCGGCGGCCTCGAGGGAGGCGTCACGAACGGCGAGGACCTGCGCGTGTCCGCGTGGATGAAGCCGATCTCGACCTTGATGAAGCCGCTCCGCTCCGTCGATCTGACGACCATGCAGGAATCGCCCGCCGCGATCGAGCGGAGCGACGTGTGTGCAGTGCCGGCGGCCGCCGTCGTCGGCGAAGCCATGGTCGCGCTCGTGCTCGCCGACGCCCTCGTCGATCGTTTCGGCGGCGACGCGATCGTCGATCTCGAGCGTTCGGTGGCTGCCTCGATCGACGCCGTCCGCTCTCGTTTCCGCGCTCGATGATCCGGCCCATTCTCCGATATGGCGAGCGGCCGCTGCATCAGGCGGCGGCCGAGGTCGTGCGATTCGACGATGAGCTGCAGACGCTCGTCGACGACATGATCGAGACGATGTACGCGGCGCCCGGCGTCGGTCTGGCGGCGACGCAGATTGGCGTGCCGCTGCGCGTGTTCGTGGTCGACGTCTCTCTCGGCCGCGATCGAAACGCCCTCATCGTGATGGTGAACCCGACGTTCGTCGAGCGCGACGGCATGCAGCTCGAGGACGAGGGATGCCTGAGCGTTCCGGGATTCAATGCCACGGTCGTCCGGCCGGCGCGCGTCGTGCTGCGCGGATTCGATCGCCATGGAGAACAGCAGACGATCGAAGGAAAGGCGCTGCTCGCGCGGGCGTTTCAGCACGAGATGGATCACCTCGACGGCATCGTCTTCGTCGATCGCCTCCGCGGGATCAAGCGCGATCTGATCGTCAGGCGAATCCACAAACTGCAGCGCTCCGGCAAATGGTGAGCGCCACTTCCTTGCGGATCGTGTACTTCGGCACGCCCGACTTCGCCGTCCCGACGCTTCGTGAGCTGTTGAACGCCGGCGAGCACATCGTCGCGCTCGTCTCGCAGCCGGATCGGCCGCGCGGACGAGGCCAGCATCTCGCGACCACTCCGACGAAGACCGTCGCGTTGGAGCACGGCGTTCCCGTTCTTCAGCCGGACCGTTTGCGAGACGAGGGATTTCTCGGCGAGATCGCGAAGCTCCGTCCCGATCTCGGCGTCGTCGCGGCGTACGGAAAGCTCCTGCCGGAAGCGCTGCTGCAGATTCCCCGTCTCGGCATGGTCAACGTGCACGCATCGCTGCTGCCTCGATGGCGCGGCGCCGCGCCGGTTCATCGAGCCGTGATCGCCGGCGATACGGTGACGGGCGTGTCGATCATGCGCGTCGTGAAGGAGCTCGACGCCGGCGCGGTCTTCTCCACCGAAACGCGCGCGATCGCGATCGACGAATCGAGCGTGGAGGTCGAGCGCGATCTCGCCCAGTTGGGGGCGCGAATGTTGATGCAGGTCGTGCGCGCGCTCGCCGACGGCTCCGCGATTGAAACGCCTCAGGATTCCTCGCAGGCGACCTACGCGCCAAAGATCACGAAAGAGGAAGGCGTCATCGACTGGAGCCTGCCCGCGCTGCGTATTCACAATCTCGTCCGGGGGCTCCAGCCCTGGCCGCTCGTCTCCGGACGGATTGGCGGCGCGCGGGTGTTGATTCACAAGACGAGCCCGTTGACCGCCGTGACCCCGTCGCCGCCCGGGACGATTCTCCGCGCCGACAGCGAACGGTTCGAAGTGGCCGCAGGCGACGGACGCGTGCTCAGCCTCGAGCGCCTTCAACCCGAAGGCAAGCGCGTCATGACCGCGCGCGAGTTCCTGGCCGGCCGACACGTGGCGCCTGGCACGAAAGTCGAGCGGGGATGACTCGCGGCGCCGGCGGCGGACAGCGCGTTGCGCCGGCGCGCGCCGCGGCGTACGAGGTTCTTCGCGCGGTTGGCTCCGGCGCCGCGGATCTTCCGCACGCGCTCGCCCATGCGCGCGCCAGACTGAACGACGAGCGCGATCGTGCGCTCGCCGGAGAAATCGCGGCCGGAACCTTGCGGTGGCAGGCGGCGTTCGATCACATCGTTGCCGCGATCGCCAAGCGTCCGATCGCGCGGCTCGACGCCGAGGTCGCGGACATCCTCCGGATGGGGATGTTTCAACTGCTCCATCTCGATCGCGTGCCCGCCTCGGCAGTCGTCCACGACGCGGTCAGCTTGACGCGGGTGGCCGGCAAGCGAAGCGCGGCGCCGCTCGCGAACGCCGTGCTGCGGCGGGTCAGCCGGGAGCGCAGCCACCTGCCGCTGCCGCCGAAGCCGGACACGCCCGACGATCGCGATCGCGCGCTCGACTACCTGTCGATCTCGCTCTCGCATCCGCGCTGGCTCGCCGCGCGCTGGCTCGATCGCCACGGCTTCGACGCGGCGGAATCCTGGACGCGGTTCAACAATCAACCGGCACGGTTGACGCTCCGCGTCAACACGCTCAAGACGACGCGCGATGCGGCGATCGATCTCCTGCGGTCGAACGGCGTGGAGGTCGAGCCTGCGAGATTCGCGCGCGACGGCCTCGTCGTCGTGAAAGGCAATCCACTGTTGACATCGGTGGCTCACGATGGGTTGTTCTTCGTGCAGGACGAGGCGTCGCAGCTGGTGGCCGCGCTCGTGTCGGCGGCACCCGGCGATCGCGTGCTCGACGCGTGCGCGTCGCCCGGCGGCAAGACGATCGCGATTGCCGCCGCGATGCAGGATCGCGGGCTGATCGTTGCGGCCGACGTCCGCGCGCGCCGCGTCGATCTGCTCCGGCGCACGGTGCGCGAGTCCGGCGCTGCATCGATCCGCATCGTGCGCGGCGACGCGACCGCATTGCCGTTTCGATCGTCGACCTCCTCGGATCGCGGCGAACGATTCGACTGGGTGCTCCTCGACGCGCCGTGCTCCGGCCTCGGCACGATTCGGCGCGATCCCGACCTCAAATGGAAACGGCGTGAAGCGGAGCTTCACACGTTCGCCGCGGCGCAGCTTCGCATGCTGCGCGAAACGGCTCGCGTTCTTCGTCCGGGGGGAAGGCTCATCTACTCCACCTGCTCGAGCGAGCCGGAAGAGAACGAAGACGTCGTCCACACGTTTCTCGGCGAGGGCGGCTTCGCGCGGGCCGCGCCCGATTTCCGCACGTACCCCTTCCGCGACGAGCTCGAGGCGTTCTTCGGAGCCGTGCTCATCAAGACCTAATCGGTGTTGTACAATTTGGGGTTCATGCCCTTGAAGACGCGCGTTCGGAGCGCGGGAAAGCTGCTGCTCCTCGGCGGCGGCCTGCTCCTCACCTACGTGGTGTTTGCCGCCGTCTCGATGCGATTGGCGCTCAAAACGCGCGAAGTCGCCGTGCCTCAGCTCACGGGGATGACCGTCAACGACGCGTCGGCCGCGCTCGCCGAAGCAGGACTCAGCCTGAAGGTCGAAGAGGCGCGCAGGGTCGATCCGAAGGTGCCCGCGGGACAGATCCTCACGCAGGAGCCGGCGTCGGGACTACGCACGCGCCGTCAGCGCAGCATTCGCGTCTGGGTCAGCGCGGGCCCGCGCTCGACGATCGTGCCCGCGCTCGTCGGCGAGGCGGAGCGCACCGCGCAGATGCGCGTCACGCAACTCGGCTTCGCGCCCGGCCCGACCGCCGAGATTCGATCGGCGGATTACGCGGCAGGCTCGGTCGTCGCGCAGAATCCTCCCGCGAAGACCAAAGCGGACACGATCTCGCTGCTCGTCAATCGTGGCGAGCGAGGTGCGACGTACGTGATGCCCGACATCATCGGCGTCAGCGGCTCGCGCGCGGCGGATCTGCTCCGCGTCCGCGGCTTCCGCGTCGCCGTCGTCGGCGATCATCCGTATCCTGGCGTGCCTGGCGGCATCGTGCTCAGGCAGAGTCCTCAAGCCGGCTTTCAGATCGCCCCCGGCGAGCCGATCTCGATCGAGGTCAGCCGCTGACAGCAATGGCGCCGCTCCTCATCGCTCCATCGCTCATCTCCGCGGATTTCGGCGCGCTCGCGGACGCGGTGGCGAAGGCGGAGCGCGGCGGCGCGGATCTTCTCCACCTCGACGTGATGGATGGCCACTTCGTGCCGAACATCACGTTCGGTCCGCTCGTCGTTCGCGCGGTGCGCAAGGTCGCGCACGTCCCGCTCGACGTGCACTTGATGATCGAGGACGCGGATCGGTACATCGAAGCGTTCGTCGACGCCGGCGCGGCGCGCATCTCCGTCCACGTGGAGGCCCTTCCGCACCTCCATCGAACGGTGCATCTGATCAAGCGGCTGGGCGCCAAGGCGGGGGTCGCGTTCAATCCCGCCACGCCCGTGGACGCACTGAAGGAAATCGCCGCGGATCTCGACCACGTGCTGCTGATGTCGGTCAATCCTGGCTTCAGCGGACAGACCTTTATCCCGCACAGCGAGTCTAAATTGTGTGCGCTCGGGCAGCTCCTCTCCCGCGTGGGCTCCTCCGCCATCGTCGAGGTCGACGGCGGCATCGACCATTCCAACGCCGCGCGCGTCGTCGCGGCGGGAGCGGACGTCCTGGTGTCCGGCCAGACGATTTTCGGCGCGGACAACGTCGAGCAGGCCGTTCGCGATCTCAGAGCCGCCGCGGCGGGTGCCATCGCCAAGTGACCGTCGTTCCCTCCTCGTCCTCCACCGTGCGCGTCCGCTACGCCGAGACCGACAAGATGGGCGTCGTCTACTACGCGAACTACTTCGTGTGGTTCGAGGTCGCGCGCACCGATCTGCTCCGCTCGCTCGGCTGGAGCTATCGCGACATGGAGCTCGCGGGCGTCTCGCTTCCGGTGATCGAGGCGCACTGCGAGTACTCGCGCCCCGCGCGCTACGACGACGAATTGGAGATCAGGACCCAGGGTCGAATGCTGTCGCCGATTCGAATGGAATTCACGTACGAAGTTCGGCTGCTCGCCGAGGCGGCCGTCGCCGCCTCCGGGCGGACGGTGCACGCCGCGCTCGATCCGCGGGGACGCCCCTGCAAGCTGCCGGAGCGCATTCGCGAGGTCTTTTCATGAACGTGTTGATCACGGGGGCCGCGGGATTCATCGGCTCGCATTTGACGACGGCGCTGCTCGACAAGGGCGCGCGCGTCACTGGCCTCGACTGCTTCACCGACTACTATCCGCGCTTCATCAAGGAGATGAACATCAAGGTGAACGCCGGACGTAGTGGTTATCACTTCATCGAAGGATCGATCCAGCACACGGATCTTCCGGCGCTCCTCGAGGGCAAGACGCACGTGTTCCATCTGGCGGCGCAAGCGGGCGTTCGCAAGAGCTGGGGACGCGATTTCAGGGTCTACACGGATCACAACGTCGACGCCACGCAGCGGCTGCTCGAAGCGTGCGTCGGGCGGAGCCTCGAGCGGCTCGTGTATGCCTCGAGCTCCTCGGTCTACGGCGACAACGTGACGATCCCCATGAACGAAGAAGCGCTGCCGCGTCCCGTCTCGCCGTACGGCGTGACGAAGCTCGCCGCCGAGCAGCTCTGCTATCTCTATCACGTGAACCACAAAGTCCCTACGACTTCGGTGCGATACTTCACGGTATACGGGCCGCGGCAGCGTCCGGACATGGCGTTCCACAAGTTCATCAAAGCGGCGCTGCGCGGCGACGCGATCACGATCTACGGCGACGGCGAGCAGACGCGCGACTTCACGTTCGTGACCGACGCGGTCGCGGCCACCGTCGCGGCCGGCGAGCGCGGAGTCCCGGGGCGCGCCTACAATGTCGGGGGCGGCTCGCGCGTCTCGGTGAACCAACTGCTGCGGATCATCGAGCGCATTCACGGCTCGCGGATCGACGTCCGCCGCGAGCCCTCGCAAAAGGGAGACATGCGGGACACGTTCGCGGACTCCACGCTGGCGCGGACCGACCTCGGGTTCGCGCCGAAGGTCACGCTCGAGCAGGGGCTCGAGGCGGAATACCGGTGGTTGCAAAATACGCCGGCGCTGCTCGACAGCGCCGTGATGTGATTCGAGCTGTCATTGAAACTATGCGTGCTGCTTTTTTTCGTTCAGGCGTAACACTCGCGCTCGTGCTCGCGGCGATTGCGAGCGCGTCGTGCGGCGGCGGCTCGAAGCGGCCGCCGACCGGCACGCCCGAGCCCGACAGATTCCTCTTCGAGCGCGGCACCGAAGCGCTCAACCGCAAGCGGTGGCTCGTCGCGCGCGAGTACTTTCGCGAGCTGACGGACACGTATCCTCAATCGCGCCATCGCGCGGACGCCAAGCTCGGCATCGGCGACACGTATCTCGGCGAGGGATCGGCGGAATCGTACGTGCTCGCGCTCAACGAGTTTCGCGAGTTCCTGGCGTTCTACCCGACGCACCAGCGCGCCGACTACGCGCAGTACAAGCTCGGGATGACGCATTTCCGGCAGATGCACAGCGCAGACCGCGATCAGACCGAGACGAAGGAAGCGATCAAGGAATTCACCACGTTCGTCCAGCGGTTCCCGAACAGCGAGCTGCTCGCCGAAGGGAAGCAAAAGCTCCGCGAGGCGCGCGATCGGCTCGGCCAGTACGATTACAACGTCGGGTATCACTATTACCGCTCGCGATGGCTCCCCGGCGCGGTCGATCGCTTCGAGTCGCTCCTCAAGCGCGACCCCGAGTTCTCGCGGCGGGACTCGGTGTACTTCTATCTCGGCGAGTGCTACCTGAAGGCGGGGCGTCCGGCGGAGGCGCTGCCGTACTTCGATCGCGTCATCAAGGAATTCGAGCAGAGCCAGCATCTCGCCGAGGCGCAGAAGCGCGTCGAGCTGATCAAGAGCGAGATGGCGAAGAAGACTCAGTAGCGCGCCGGACCTTCTGCACCGGCGGCAGCGGCTGCACCGACGGCACCGGCATGTCCGGCGCCTTCACGCCCACGACAACGCTGAATCGCCGGTAGTAATCGAGTGCCGATCCGAGCGCGGTGATGACGGCGACCCACAGCGCGACACGGCCGAGGATCGCGAACTGCGGCAGATAGTCGTGGCCGAGGATGAGGAGCAGGATGGCCACGACCTGCGAGGCCATCTTGAACTTGCCGAGCGGCGACGCGGGGATGATGAATCCGCGCGAGTACGCGACCGCGCGAAGCACGGTCACCGCGAACTCGCGGCCGAGGATCACCAGCACCATCCACGCGGGCGCGAGATCCATCTGCACGAGCGACAGCAGCGCCGCCGTGATGAGAAGCTTGTCGGCGAGCGGATCCATCAGCTGCCCGAGCGGCGTCACTTGCTTGCGCCGCCGCGCGAGATAGCCGTCGAGCCAGTCGGTGAGCGACGCGAGCCCGAAGATCGCGGCGCCGACGAGCTCCTTCCTGATGCCCAGAACCAGATGCCCCTCGAACTTCGTCAGCAGAACCACCACCAGCAGCGGCACCAGGAATATCCGGGCGAGGGTGAGCGCGTTCGGCAGGTTCATGACCCATCGAGGATTCTAGCCTGAACTCGGTATAAGATCGTCGATTGTCATGAAGGCTATCTTGCTTGCCGGGGGGAAGGGTTCGCGCCTGAGGCCCCTGACGGTCCACACGCCCAAACCCATCGTGCCGATCTTCAATCGGCCGTTTCTCTACTATCAGATCGACCAATTGCGCCAGGTTCCCGAGATCGACGAGGTGATCCTCAGCCTCAACTACCAGCCGCGCCGGATCGAGGAGATCTTCGGCGACGGCGACGGCCTCGGGCTCAAGCTCCGCTATGTCGTCGAGCCGATGCCGCTCGGCACGGGCGGAGCGATTCGCTACGCCGGCGACTCGCTGACCGATTCCGTCGTCGTTTTCAACGGCGACGTGCTCACGCAGGTGGATTTGCGCGCCGTGCTCGCGCTGCATCGCGAGCGGAAGGCGAAGGCCACGATCGTGCTGACGCCAGTCGAGAATCCGCGGGCGTACGGCCTCGTCGAAACCGACGCGCGCGGCAACGTCTCGCGCTTTCTCGAGAAGCCGGGCGAGGACGAGATTACCTGCAACACGATCAACGCCGGCATCTACGTGCTCGAGCCGGATACGTTCGATCGGATCCCGAAAGACACGGCGTGGTCGATCGAGCGCAGCTATTTTCCGTCGCTCATCGAGCGGCACGAGACGTTCGTGGCCTACGTCGACGACGGCTACTGGATCGACATCGGCACACCGGCGAAGTACTTGCAGGTGCATCGGGACATCATGGACGGGTTGTATTCGGCGCCGCCGTTCGACGGCGCCCCGAAGAAGGCCTGGATCGCTCCTGGCGCGCGGATCGAGGAGGGCGTCGAGCTGCACGGACCGTGCTTCGTGGACGAAGGGGCGGTCGTGAAGGCGGGCACGCGCATCCTGCCCTACTCGGTCATCGGGCGTCAGACGCACGTGGATGAGGCGGCGGTGATCGAAGGCTCGATCGTGTGGCCGAATGGCTGGATCGGGCGCGAGGCCACGGTGCGCGGATCGATCCTCGGCCGCAACTGCCACGTCGGCCGCAACGCGCTCCTCGAATCACCGCTCGTCCTCGGCGACAAGACGGTCATCACCGACTACAGCAGGCTATGAGTATCAACACGAGCATCTTCAAGGCATACGACGTCCGCGGTCTCTACCCGTCGGAGATCAACGAAGAGGCGGCGCGGCTCATCGGCCGCGGATTCGTCAGTTATCTTCAGGCGAAGCGGATTGCGGTCGGCCGCGACATGCGGCTGTCGTCGCCGCCGGTCGCCGCGGCGTTCATCCAAGGCGCGCGCGAGCAAGGGGCGGACGTCGTCGACTACGGCATGCTCGCGACCGACATGATGTACTACGCGGTCGCGCGCGACGGGCACGACGGCGGCGCGCAGATCACCGCGTCGCACAATCCGAAGCAGTACAACGGCATCAAGATGGTGCGCCGCGAGGCCTTTCCCTTGAGCGGCGACGCGGGCATCGGCGATATCCGGGACATGATCGCGAACGGCAAGCTTCCGCCGCCGGCGGCCGCGCCGGGATCGATCTCGACGAAGGAGGTCCTGAACGACTACGTCGATCACGTGATGTCGTTCATCGATCCCGCGATCGTCAAGCCGTTCAACGTCGTGCTCGATGCGGGCAGCGGCATGGCGGGCATGGTCGCGCCGAAACTGTTCGAGCGGCTGCCCTGCCGCGTGACGCGGCTCTGCTTCGACATCGACGGCACGTTCCCCAATCACGAAGCGAATCCGCTCATCGAGGAAAACCGGCGCGACATCACCGAGCGTGTGATCAAGGAGAAAGCGGACATCGGGATCGCCTGGGACGGCGACGCCGATCGCTGCTTCTTCATCGACGGCACCGGCGAGTTCATCGCCGGCGACTTCGTCACGGCGCTGCTCGCGGAAGCGTTCCTCATCCGGCATCCGGGTGCGAAGATCGTCTACGACGTCCGCGCCAGCTACGCGGTGAAGGACACCGTCGCGAAGTACGGCGGCGCGGCGCTCATGAACCGCGTCGGCCACGCGTTCTTCAAGCGGCGCATGCGCGAGGAGGGGGCGATCTTCGGCGGCGAGGTCACGGGGCACTACTACTTCCGCGACAATTTCTTCGCGGACAACGGCTTCATCCCCGCGCTGCTGATGCTGGAGCTCATGTCGAAGAAGGGACAGACGCTGCATCAGCTCCTGCAGCCGCTTCGCGAGAAGTACTTCATCTCGGGCGAGATCAACACCAAGGTCGGCGACATGTCGCTCGTGCAGAAGAAGCTCGACGAGCTCGCGGCGGCCTACAGCAAGGGGTCCACCTACACGCTGGACGGGTTCTCCGCGGAATTCCCGGACTGGCACTTCAACGTGCGCGGATCGAACACCGAGCCGATGCTGCGGCTCAACCTCGAGGCGACGACCGAGAAGGAGATGGAAAAGAAGCGCGACCAAGTGCTGGCCGTGATCAGGAGCTGATCACAGAGTTTTCAGCCACAGCTCGTGACGCTGTCGCAACCGTTCCAGCAATGACTGAAACCCCGGCTGACCCCTGAGAGGCTCGAGGTTGCGGTCTGTCGAGAACCGCGGATACGACGGATATCCCTCGTCTGCCGCCTTGGTCAACCAGCGCACAGCCTCGTCCTTGCGACCCAGCAGTCCAAGCGCGACGCCGATGTGAAACTGTGCGTGATGGACGTGGGACAGGCCGGCCGTGTTCTCTGCGCGCGGCATGGCATCCGCCAACATCCGCTTGGCGTCCTCGCCTCGGCCGAGCGCTGCAAAGACCACCGCACGGTAGGCCTCGAACTGGGGACCGCGATCCCAGCCGGCAAATTCACTCTGCTCGGGCGTTGTAGCGGATAGAACCGCCGCAGCCTCTTCGGCCCGGCCCAGAGCGAGCAGCACCTCGCAAAGCGCGTACACGCCCATCCGCTGGCGATTGCGATCGAGCTCGTGCTGAATGGCGTCGAGCCGTCCTGCATCGACGAGGGCGAGCAGGCGCCGCGTGCTTGATGCTCGGTCAGCGGGATCCAGCAACTGGGCTCGATCGTTGGCTTCTACGGCTTTGTCCGTGAGCCCGACGTGAAAGTACACCTTGCCCAATTCCACGTACGCCTCGACGAGATTCGGGTTGATTGAGAGAGCTCGTCGAAGGTCGCTGATCGCATCCGCGTGAGGAAATCCGTGCCGCAGGTTCCACGTGAGCTGCGCACGCGCCAGGTACGCTTCTGCCAGATCAGGGTTGATAGACAGCGCACGCTTGATATGGACGAATGCGTTCTGTTCGATGAGAGGATCGGACGCGTCGTAAAAGAATCGCTGGGTGTACGCGCTGGCGAGCGCGGCGTTTGCCAGCGCAAAACTCGGATCGCGCTCCACCGCTGTCTCGAGCTCCTGGATGGCTAGCAGCCGTCGGGCACTGCCCGCGGTCAGTCGGTACGTGATGCCGTCGGCCGCAGCCGACCGGCCTTTCAAATGCCAGAGGCCGCGGAGATAGGCGTCGTACGCCTGCGGATTACTGGTTGCAAGCGAGGGCTTGGCCCTGGACCGACCAAACCTCGTCGAGATCGTGTCCGCAATTCGTCCAGAGATCTCGTCCTGCAGTGAGAGGGCATCGGTCAGCTCTCTGTTGTAGTGCTCGGTCCAGGAGGCCACTTCGTCGCGCGCGTTGACGAGGCTCACGTCGATGCGGACGTTGTCCTTGGCGCGCTGGACCGAACCCGTGACGACATGCGCAACGCCAAGCTCGCGCGCGACGTCGCGAATGGTCTTGCCTCTGTACCCGAACGCTGTGTTCGATGCGATGACGCGAAGACCACCGACTCTTCCAAGCTCGGTGGTGACGGCCTCTGTAATGCCATCTGCGAAGTATGTATCTCCCGTCCCAATAGTCGTGAACGGCAACACAGCCACCGAGGGCGGATCACTGACAGACGAGGATCCCCGGGACGTCCACCAAACGGTTCCGGCAACCACCGCGAGCGCGCACGCCACGAGCGCCGCGACTCGGTGGTGCCTCGCACGCATCGCGACCGCATTCTCGTCTCGACTCGCGACGGAGGGTTGTCTCGCCTCCCCGCTGCGCAGCGCCTGCAGATCGAGCAGCAGCTCCTTCATGCTCTGGTACCGCTGCTCGCGGTCCTTGCGCAACGTCTTCGTCACGATCCGCTGGAGTTCTGCCGCGACGTCCGGCTCGAACCGCGCGAGCGGTCCAGGCTCGCGATCCAGAACGGCTGCCAGGACTTCGCTGTTGCTCGGTGCGGCAAAGGGGTTGCGGCCCGCGATCATTTCGTGAAGCATCACACCCAACGACCAGATGTCAGTCCGCGCATCCAGCTGCTCTCCGCGCGCCTGCTCCGGTGACATATAGGCGAGGGTTCCGACGAACGCGCCCGCGTCGGTGTGCGCGACCGACCGGGTGGCATCCGCTGCCGCGGCGGACAAGAGAGGGAGCTTCGCCAGCCCAAAATCGACGACCTTGACGAGCCCGTCGGGCCGCAGCATCACGTTCTCGGGCTTGAGATCCCTGTGGACGATGCCCGCCGCGTGCGCTGCAGTCAGAGCCCACGCGACCTGCACGATGATCCCGAGCGCTTCGTCCGGTGCGGGACGACCCCGATTGAGCCGTTCGCGCAGGGTTTCGCCGGCGATGTGCTCCATCGCGATGAACAGCTGACCATCAGCCGTCTCTCCGATCGCGTGAATCGTGCAGACGTTCGGATGATTGAGTGCGGAGGCGGCCCGCGCCTCCTGTTTGAACCGCGTCAGGCGGGTTTGGTCCTGCGTGACGTCAGCGCGCAGTACCTTGAGCGCGATCATCCGGTCGAGCGTCACATCGCGCGCGAGCCAGATCTCGCCCATGCCACCGCTCCCAAGGGGAGCGAGCACGTCATAGTTCGCGAAACGTGACCCGGGACTGATAGACACGGTGGTTCCGAGCTGGCGAATTATAGGCCCGCCCAGCCATCATCGGCGCCCCTTCGGCGTTAGCGCGGAGCCGCCGCCGGCGTCGTGAGACGCTTCCGCCATTCGGCAGCACGCGCGGCACGGGCTGGATCCGGCTGGGCCCGATTCCACCGCTCGTAGAAGTCCACGAGGAACCGCACGGCACGCGTCGACTCCGCGCTCCGCGACGGCAGTTGCGGCACTGACTCGAGCAGCATGGCTTCGGCCTCCGGCAGGCGGCGAAGCGCCGCGAGCGTCATCCCGAGCTGCACGCGCAGCGCGTGCGTGAGGGCATCGCCTTCGCCGATGTCCTGTCCCTTGGTTTTCTTGTCCGCGAGGATCGTCAGCTGATTTCGCAGGAGCGACTCGGCTTCGACGGCTCGGCCGAGCCCGGTCAGCGCGCGCGCGCGAGTACCGTGCGCGGCAACCGTGTCGGGATGTGTCGCTCCAAGCGTCGCCGCAGCTCGAGTGGCGGCGGTCGCCGCGACGCGTTCCGCATCCGCGTAGCGGCGCAGGTTCGCGAGCGTCGCGGCCAGGCCCACCATCGATTGTAGGGTCCGCACGTGTTCGGGCCCCAGTGCCTTCATGCGACCCTCGAGCGCCTGTCGATGCAGGGCCTCGGCCTCCACATCATGTCCCATCGCGTCGTTGAGATCGGCGAGCGAGCTGACGGTATTGAGCGTTGTCGGGTGATCGGCGCCGTAGAGCTTTTCTTTGAGCGCCAGCGTTTCGCGCATCATCGGCCCGGCTTCGTCATATCGTGCAAGGAGCGCGAGATCGTTGGCGAGGTTGTTCATCTCGGAAATGGTCCCGGGCGCGTTCATGCCCTGCACGCGGCGTCGGGTTTCCAGCGCTTGTCGGTGGAGCGCCTCCGCCTTGTCGTAGCGCCCCGTTTCCTGGTAGTGATTGGCGAGATTGCCCATGGTGTCGAGCGTCGCCGGATGCTCGGCGCCGAGGACTCGCAACCGCGTTTCGAGATTGTGCTGGTAGAGGGGCTCGGCTTCCTGAAAGCGCCCTCGTGCGCGGTACACGCTGGCCAGGTTCATCTCGTACGCCATCGTATCGAGATGGTCATCGCCGAGGGTGCGCCGGCTCATCTCGTAGACCTGGCGATACAGCGGCTCGGCCTGATCGAAGCGGCCTTGCCGCCAGTGGAGGACCGCGAGTTGATTCAGCACGCGCGCGGTGTCCTGATGGTCCGCGCCGAGCGCACCGCGCCGCAGCTCCACGGCGCGACGCAAGTGCGGCTCCGCCGCCGCATAGGCGCCAAGCTCTCGGTACGTGTGCCCCAGCGTGAGCCGAACCGACGCCTCGACGAGCGGCTCGGACGCGAACCGTCCGCCGTCTCGTGACGCCTTCTCGATCCGCTCGGCGGCGACGTCGAGCACTTGCCGCATCGTGACGTCCTTGCCCTGCCCTCGCGCCGTCGAAGGGACGACTGCCGCGAGCAGATCGTTGTTGAGGAACCCGTTGACCGCCTCGGCGATCGCCGTCTGCCGCCGGGATTCCACCGCCTCGGCGGCGGCCCGCCGTTCGGCCTGCACCGCCCGCAGCAAAGCCCACGACGTGCCGATCACGCCGGCAATCAATGCGACGACGACCGCGCTGGCCGCGAGGACCGGCACGCGATGACGGCGGAACAACTTCCGTGCGCGATACAGCCCGCTTGGCGGCCCCGCCATCACCGGCTCGTCGTGGAGATGGCGTCCGACGTCGAGGGCAAGCGCGTGCGGGGTTTCGTACCGCCGCACGCGGTCCTTCTCCATCGCCTTCATCGTGATCCAATCGAGGTCACCCGAGAGCGCTCGGCCCAGCGCGCGTACGTCCGCACTTCGATTCGTCGCCGAGATCGTCGAGTCCTTCGAGTGGCCGGTCACGCGGCTGCTCGGTCTGGCCGGCTCGTCCTCGCGCAACCGCCGCTGAATCTCGGCGAGGCCGGCGCGACGCAACTCGGTGGCATCGAACGGCTGCCGGCCGGTGAGCAGCTCGTAGAGCAGAATCCCGAGCGAGTACACGTCCGTGCGCGTATCGATGTCGAGATTGGTCATCTCGGCCTGCTCCGGACTCATGTACTCGGGCGTGCCGATCACTTGGCCGAACTCGGTGAAAACCGTCCGCTCGGTCAGCCGCTGCGACGTGGCTTTGGCGACGCCGAAGTCGATGATCTTCGGAACTGGCGCGTCGTCCTGGCTCGAGACGAGGATGTTCGATGGTTTGATGTCCCGATGGATGATGCCCTTCTGGTGGGCGTGCTGCACGCCCTCGCAGACGTTCATGAAGAGCTCGAGCCGATTGCGGATCGACAGCCGTTGCTTGTCGCAGTAGTCAGTGATGGGGATGCCCTGCACGTACTCCATCGCGAAGTAGGGCCTGCCCTCGACGGTTGCTCCCGCGTCGAAGACGCGCGCGATGTTCGGATGATTCATCAGCGCGAGGGCCTGGCGCTCGGACTCGAAGCGGGCGAGGACTTCCTTCGTGTCCATGCCCCACTTGATCAACTTGAGCGCGACCTTCCGGCGAACTGGTGTTTCCTGTTCCGCCTCATACACAATGCCCATCCCGCCCTCGCCGACTTTGCGCAGGATGCGGTAGGGGCCGACGCGCTGCGGGTTGTCGCCAGCGGAGGTCGCGGGAATGTGCGTCACCGTGGGGTGACCTCCGGAGTCCGGACGGTTTTCCGGCACGTGAATCCTCCTGGGAATCTGGCGACGGGGCTGCCAGGAATGATCTTTGGGATACCTGCCGTTAGCAAGCGGAATGATTGAGGACGCGACCGTGAAATCGCTCTTGCGTTGCACGCAACAGGCGTTTAGCGTATTCATCACACAAGGAAGCGTGCCATGGTTACATTCACAGTCAACGGCGCGGCTCGTTCGTTCGACGGCGATCCTGAGATGCCGCTGCTCTGGTATCTCCGAGACGAGCTCGGCCTGACCGGCACGAAGTTCGGCTGCGGCGGCGGATTCTGCGGGTCGTGCACGGTACACCTCGACGGCAAGGCGGCGCGGGCGTGCCAGACTCCAATGTCAGGGGTCGGCGGCCGTACGATCGTGACGATCGAAGGACTCAGCGCCGACCAGAGCCATCCGGTCCAGCGCGCGTGGGTGGCTGGCAATGTGGCCCAGTGCGGGTACTGCCAGGCCGGACAGATCATGCAGGCCGCTGCGTTGCTCGCCGAGAAACCCCGCCCGACGGATGCGGATATCGATGCGGCGATGGCCGGCAATATCTGCCGCTGCGGGACGTATCAGCGCATCCGCGCGTCAATCAAGCAAGCCGCGGCATCAGGAGGCCGGTCATGACCCCGACCCCCTCGCGCACCATCGTCACGACGAACGTCAGCCGGCGGCATTTCCTCGGCGGTCTCCTGTCCACGAGCGCATTCGTCGTCGCGGCGCGCTTCGTGCCTGACGTACTCTTCGCGCAAGTCGCGACGGTCAAGTCGGCGGCAGATTCAGCGGCGCTGAATCCGAGCGTCTATCTCGGCATCGATCCCGACGGCACGGTGCACATCGTCACACATCGATCGGAGATGGGTACCGGCATCCGTACTTCCCTGCCGATGGTTGCGGCCGACGAGCTCGACGCCGATTGGGCACGCGTCAAGATCGTGCAAGGGATCGGCGACGTTCGCTACGGCGATCAGAACACCGACGGATCCAAATCCATTCGCGACTTCTTCGATGCGTTCCGGCACGCCGGCGCAGCGGCTCGCGGAATGCTGATCCAGGCGGCGGCAGCCCAGTGGCAAGTGCCGGCCACCGAGTGCGAGACCGGCCTGCACGAAGTCGTGCACAAACCCTCCGGCCGGCGCGCCGCGTACGGTTCGCTCGTCCCCGCAGCCGCGAAACTTCCGGTGCCGAAACCAGGCACGCTGCGATTCAAGCCGCGCAGCGCTTGGCGCTACATCGGCAAGGACCGCCCGATCTACGACCTTGGCGACATCGTCAGCGGTAAAGCGATTTTCGGCATGGACGCCAAGGTCGACGGCATGCTCTACGCTTCGATCGAGCATCCTCCCGTTCTCGGCGCAACGATCAAGTCCGTCGACGACAAGGCGGCGCTCAAGGTGCGTGGCGTTCGACAAGTCGTCACGTTGGATCCTTGGAAACCTCCCATCGGATTCCAGCCGCTCGGGGGCGTGGCGGTCATCGCCGACAACACGTGGGCGGCATTTCAGGGACGCAAGCAGCTGAAGATCGACTGGGACCTCGGCCCGCACGCGTCGTACGACTCGGCGTCGTACAAAAAGCAACTAATCGCAGCCGTGCAACAGCCCGGGAAGGTCGCGCGCAGCCGCGGCAATGTCGACGCGGAATTCGCCAAAGGCGGCAAGGTCGTCGAAGCGGTCTACTACGTTCCCCATCACGCACACGCGACGATGGAGCCGCCGGTCGCGGTGGCGGAGTACCGCGACGGCAAGGTGACCGCGTGGGCTCCGGTGCAGAACCCACAGGCCGCCCAGGACACGGTCGCCGCCGCGTTGGGCATCGACAAGACGAACGTCGTCTGTCACGTCACGCTGCTCGGCGGTGGCTTCGGGCGGAAGTCCAAGCCGGATTTCGTCGCCGAGGCCGCGCTGCTCTCCCGGCGGGTGGGTAAGCCCGTCAAGGTGGTGTGGAGCCGCGAGGACGACCTGCAGTTCGACTACTACCATGCTGTCGCCGCGGTGTCGCACAAGGCCGTGGTCAACGGCCGCGGCCGGCCAACGGCTTGGCTCGCGCGCTCAGCGTTTCCGCCCATCGCGTCCACGTTCACCGCGGGCGAACGCTACGGAATGGACATCGAGCTCGGGATGGGGCTCACCGATCTGCCGTTCGATGTGCCCGCCTATCGCGCGGAGAATTGTCCGGCCGAGGCGCACGTGCGCATCGGCTGGTTCCGATCCGTCGCCAACATCTATCAGGTATTCGCGGCGTCGAGTTTCGTCGACGAACTGGCGCATGCGGCTGGGCGCGACCCTCTCGACTACCAACTCGATTTGATTGGTCCGGGTGGCGTGCTCGACCTCAAGGCCGACGGCGTCGCGAACTACTGGAACTACGGTGTGCCGGCCGACAAGTATCCGTTCGATACGCGACGTCTTCGCCGCGTCCTCGAGATCGCGGGGCAGCGCGCGGGCTGGGCGAAGCGTTCCCGCGCGAAGGGGCGTGGCATGGGCATCGTCGCCGCGCGCAGCTTCACGAGCTACATCGCCTCGGTCGTCGAGGTTCAGGTCGATGCCCAGGGCCGCGTGCGCATTCCGCGCGTGATCCAAGTCGTCGATGCCGGAACCGTCGTCAATCCGGATCGCGTTCGCTCGCAGTTCGAGGGGGCGGCGGTCATGGGTATCGGACTGGCGATGACCGGCGAGATCTCCGCCGAAGCCGGCCGTGTGATCCAGACCAATTTTCATGCGTTCCAGGTACCGAGGATCACCGACGCGCCAGCGCAAGTGGACGTCCACATCGTCGAGAGCGACGCGCCTCCCGGCGGAGTCGGCGAACCGGGGCTGCCGCCGATCGTGCCTGCGTTGACGAACGCGATCTTCGCCGCGACCGGCAAGCGGATCCGCGAGCTGCCGATTTCCAAGACGAAGCTGGTGTGAGGGCCGGTCGAGCTGGTCGCGAGGGTGACACAGTTGCCGCTCTTGCTACAAGTCAGTGGGCGTGAGGCCTGTGTGCTTCGAAATCCGGGCGAGGATGCGAGGACCAAGTTCCTCGTCGTCGTGAAACGCGAAAACGAAATCGGCGCTATTAGGGCGAGAGAGCGTGCGATGCGAGCCCGATTGGCGCTTGACCACTCAGCCGATTCGCTGCAAGGCCGCGAGAACACGCCGTGCTTTGGTGGCTGGCCAGCTGCTCACGCCGCCTGGAACGTGACGTTGAGGAACTCCGCGGGCGCTTCCCGGTTCTCGAGACGTTCGGCAATAACGCGGAGCGCAAGAGCCTGGACACCGGCTACCGCTTCATCACGATCCTGCCCGTAGCACAACACGCC
>DATBJJ010000070.1:0-28037 GCA_036556425.1 Vicinamibacterales bacterium | reverse complement strand
AACTATCTCGCCCAGGAAGCGATCGATCGCGCCGAGCGCGGTGATTACGCGGGCATCGCCGAATTGCTCGACGTCCTGCGTCATCCGTACGACGATCAGGACGGCGCCGACGCGTTCGATCGGCGGCGGCCCGATTGGGCGAGGCATCGCGCGGGCTGTTCGATGCTGTCCTGCAGCTCGTAGGCGAATCGTGAAGCCCTGGGATCTTCTCGGCCGCGCGCGGACGGCCGGCGGCACCGACCTCACATTGATGCTCAGGGATCGCGAGTACGTCATCTTCGCGGATGGCAAGCCGCTGATGTCGAGCCGCATGCACGGCTCGGAGGAAGCGCTCGCTCGGTTCGGTCTCGATCGCGCACGCGCGCTCGTCAGTCCGTCGGTCCTCATCGGCGGCCTCGGCATGGGGTTCACGCTTCGCGCCGCGCTCGATCTCCTTCCCGCCGGCGCGTCAGTCGTCGTCGCGGAGCTCCTTCCGGCGGTGATCGAGTGGAATCGCGGACCGCTCGGACATCTTGCGGACCATCCGCTGAAGGATCGCCGCGTCTCGATCGAGATCGGAGACGTCGCGGCCACGCTCCGCGCGAGCGCGCAGCGCTTCGACGCCGTGCTGCTCGACGTCGACAACGGTCCTCGTCCGTTCACGGACTCGTCGAACGCGGCGCTCTACGACGGACGCGGCGTCGCGGCGATTCGAAAGGCGCTGAAGCCTGGCGGAACGCTCGCCGTCTGGTCCGCGTGGGAGGATCGCAAGTTCGAGCAGCGCCTCCGCTACGAGCAGTTCTCCGTCGCCGTCGAGCGCGTTCGCGCGCGCCTCGCCAAGGGCGGACCGAAGCACATCATCTTCGTGGCTAGAGCTTGACTCGAATCAGGCTGCGTACCTGGACGTGCTCGCGCAGCGATTCGAGAAGGTTGCCGCAAAGTAGGTAGAACACTCCTTTAATTCGGATCGGGTGGCGGAACCGACGGCGGAATGCAGTCGGGATAGGGAGCCGCCCTGATACTGTCCTTGGCTTGCATCTTGTGCTCGTCCTGGAAGCACATCTGGGGAGTGTGCTCCACTTCCTTTCCCGACTTCCCCACCATCTTGTAAAAAGCCCGATAGTGGTCGGGCGTGTCGTGCGTCATCGGCGAATTGGAGATCGTCACGGGTGTGAGGCCGTTCGAGACGCTCACGCCAATGAATCGCGTCTCCTTGCTCTTCTCATCGTAGATTGCCAGCTTCGCGGTTCCAGCGCTGTGCCCGTAGACGACGTGCATTTGCGTCGCGAAGTGCCGTGCACGCTCGCGGTCGCCGTCGAGGATGTATCGGCGTTCCTGCTCACAGGGCGTGAGCGGAGCGCGCCCCGCGGCATCTCCACGCGTGAGTCGTATCGTGGACGTTATCGTCTTGGCATTGCACTTCAGCTTTCCGGGTCCGCCTCGATTCGATGTCTTGATGAGGTCCTCGAGCTTCACGAACCAGAGATAGGATTTCCATTGCTCGTCGTCGTTGCGCGGCCAGGGACCCTTTGCGACGTCGATTGGCGACTTGTCGAACTTCAAGGACGCCTGCGGATCCGGATCCTCGAACTCCGGATGAGCGGAGGGCAACCATAGGCGCTTGGCCGTCAGGCTCCAGACCGCCATCGCACGGTCGGGATCTTTGCCAATTCGGACGATATTCGGCGGATGGTGGCGCTGGCTGGGCGAGATATCGTCCGGGGCATATGCCTTGAACGGCATCATCAGCAGCGGAGCGTGATCATCTTTCAGGCTCGCGTTCTTCGCGTGCACGAGCAGCACGCGAAGCTCTTTGTCCTGCGTGAGCATGAACCCGAACAATCCGCAAAAATCGAAATCGATGCCGGGCGACTGGTTCTGCTCCCGCGCATCCACCTTCTCGCTCGTCGCACCGCCGAGCGACGCGCCGGCCAGTACGGTTGCACCTGACTTCACGAAGTCACGTCGATTCATTGCCCCTCCCGTCGTAAGTGAATCACTGGCCCACCGACACCCACGCCACGGTCGACGCCCATGCGGCGGGCGTTCGCAGCGCCGGATCGGCGCTCTTCAACATCTCCAACTGCGCGGACTGCAGCGCACGCGCCGCGCTGTCTCCGCGGCGCAGCGCCTGATGCACACGCACGAACAGCGGCGCCGACGCCGCATCGTCGATGCGCCAGAGCGTCGCGATCACGTCGCGCGCGCCTGCGGACATGAACGCACGCGCGAGGCTGATCATCCCTTCGCTCCGCGACGTCCGGCCGATCGCCGTCTCGCACGCGGCAAGCACGACGACGGGGCCGCGCGGCAGCGGCATCCGCTCGAGCTCGTGGGCGAAGACAGTGCCTCGCCCCTCAGGACCTGGCGCCATCAACAGCCGCGAGAAATCTGGAAGCTCTGGATCCGCGACGGCGTGGCCGGCGAAGTGCACGATGTCGGCGCGCGGAAGATCGTCGAGAAAGACCGATCGTGAGGCGTTCGCGCCCGCGCGCAGCGTCGGCCCATCGTAGAGCGCGGCGATCCGGCGCGCTTCTTCGGCCGCGCTCGGCAGGTCCCCCAACTCCGTTGGCGATGGATTACCCACGACGAGCGCCTGCATCACTCCGCTGGATCGACGCGACGGCCGTCCGAGCCACTGCAAAGACGGCGAGAGCGCCAGCGTGACCTCTTCGACGAGAAGCCGGTTCGTCGTTGGATTGCGAAGTGCCGCGAATGGAAGCGGCTCCAGCGCCGGATCCGGAACGATCGTGAGCATCGCCGTCGGACCAACGCGCTGCAGGACCGGGACGATGAGCAGCTCCGCAAGCGCGCGCGAGTCGCACGTTTCCGATTTCGGATTCGACGCGCACGCGGCGAACCGGCGAACCATCGACGACAGATCGCTGCGCGCGATCTCCTTCACGATCGTCGATGGCGCTCCGCCGCCGAAGATCCACACGACCAGGCGCGTTCGGAGCGCAAGATAGTACACGACCACGCTGTCCGCCGGCCCCGGCCGGCGAAGAGCACCATCGTCCGACGCGCTCGCGGCGTGCGCCTCTCGAAGCAGCCGCCCGCGCGCGCGCTCCGCGATGCGGAGCGCGTCGTCGAGATCGCCGCGCGCCACGCTCAAATCGAGCAGCTCGTCGAACAGATCCCACACCCCGTCGAAGTACGTCAGGCGGAAGTCGCTCCGCTCGAGACCGGAGCGGGCGCGCTCGACGACGGCAACGCCTTGGCGGAGGTCGGCATCGGCCGCCTTGACGTCGCCGGCGCGAAGCGATGCGCGAGCGCGAGCGAGCAGGAGCCGGGCGCCCGTCACGTCGGAGCCGGACTCCTCATAGGAGTCGAGCGCACGCGTCAGGAGCGCCCGGGCTTTCGCAGCGTCAGATTCGCCGACGGACTGCGCAATCGACAATTGCGCCTCGAGCCGGCTGCGCGCGGCGCCGGCGCCGAGGCCGTCGATCGCCGTCCGCGCGCGCGCGAACGTCTCAAGAGCGTCCGCGTTCCGTCCCGCGGCCGCCTGCAGTTCGCCGCGCTCGATCAGTGCCTGCGCGTGCCGTAAACCGGAGCGGCGCACGCCCTCTTCCGCCACCTTGGCCTCGATCAACTGCAAGGCCGTGCGCTGAAGCCCATCGCGCGATGCCGCATGGATGGAGACCGTGAGAATCGTGCTTCTCGCGCGAGAATCCGTCATGCGGTGAAGACCCTCGAGCGCCATTTCGCGATGCTGCCAGCCGCGGTCGTACTGGCCGAGCCGATCGAGCACGCCCGCGATCAGATTGTGGCCGGACGCGGTGCCGTTCGTGCTCGCAGCTTTGTTGTACGCGTCCAGCGACGCCTCGTATGCGCGCAGCGCGCCTTCATACTCGGATTGATCCTCGCGGACGTACCCGCGCATCCAGTGCGCGCGTCCGAGAAGGTCGACGTATCCGCGGCGCGCCGCCTCGCTCGCGACGGCGTCGAATTCCCGTATCGCCGCCTCGCGAAGCTTGCCCGTGCCCAAGTAGTCGGTCGTTGCGGCAGACAGCCGCGCCAGCAGCGCGATCGGCGCGATCGACGACGACCGCGAGGCCAGGGCCCGGAAGATTGGACCTGCGTGGCTCACGTCGTCGCGGACGTAGAGCGCGCGGCCATTCGCGAGCTCGCGCACGAGCGCCGCCGAACGCGCGTTGCATCGATCGGTTCCGTCAGCGACGAGATACGGCAACAGATCACGAAAGAACCTATCAACGCCCAGAACGTTGTCGTTCGCACGCTCGCGTACGCGCGCGCGATGCATGCCTTCGTCGGCGTGTGCCGCGATGCACGCGTCTGCCCACGCCGGCAGCTGCGCGTCGAGCAGGTCGGCTCGGATCGCGTCGGCCGATCTCGGCGCGGACGGATCCGCATCGGATACTCGCTTCAACCGGTCAGTCGCGTAACTTCTCCACTGCGGATCGCGTTCGACCTCGATGTATCTCTGCCACGCCGACCGAACGTACGCGCCCGGCAGGATGGATTCCGCGGTCAATGCCGAGTTGAAGAGAACGAGCGGATTCGTCGGATGCGATTCGAGCGCCGTCTGTGCGCGTTCGAACGCGCGGACGCGATCGCCAGGCGTGGCGCGGCTGTAAAACGCCGCCGTGAGCGTCGCGGCGAGCGGCGCGGACGACGGTCGATCGCGAAGCGACGTTTCGAGGAGCGCGATCGCCCGCGCGTGTTGTCCTTGTTCGATGTAGGCGGCCGCCAGCGCGTTCCGGGTATCGTCGGGCAGCTCCGACGCCGGACGGCCCTCGAGAATCCGAACCGCGAGCGTCGCATCAACGGACAACGGCCGTCGATCCGTTGATTGCTCGCGCGGCGCGGAGTCGATATCGTGAATGCCCATACGCGGTCCTGACACGCCAAGCCGGCGAATCTCCAACACGAGGCGTTCGGTGTCCGTCCGAATCGCGCGCGCGTCGGCGTACTGTCGATAGCGGCTGAGTCCGGCTCGCAGACCCCATCCAACCGCGACGACGACGACCGCCGTCAAGGCGAGACGCCGTCCGGCCGTTCGGATCGTTGGACGGTTCTGATTGGGCATTTTCCCGGGATGGCTACTGCTTTCCCAGCGCGTCGCGACGGCGGCGAGCTTCACTGCTCCACTCGGAGCTGCCGTCGATCCCGAGGTAGGTGTTCCACGCGTTCGCCGCCTCGCTGACTTTCCCGAGCGCCTCGAACAGGAGCGCTTTGTTGAACCACGCTTCCCTCATCCCCGGATCGAGCGTCGTCGCGCGATCGAGCGCCGCGAGCGCGCGCTCCCCGTCGTCGGCCCGGCGTTCCTCGAGGAAACGGGTCAAGAGCGCGGCGCCGTAGTCTGCCTCGTACGCGGCGATCGTTGGCGCGGCCTTCCGCGCGCCGTCGAGCGTCGCGATGCTGCCAGGCAGATCGCCCGACAGCATCTGCGCGACGCCCCACGCGTGCTGATCCTTGGGCGCGTTCGAGGATGAGGCGCGCCGTTGGAGCTGTGCGGCCTCGGCAAGGAGGGTGACGTTCCGATCGGATGGCTCAGATCCTCTCGTGCGCGAGCGCAGCGGACCGTACGCGAATCCACCCGTTGGCCTGGCGGCCGTGAGGCGCTCCGCGCCGACCGCGTTCACCAATGGCGCCATCGGCGATCGGGCGTTGATGACCAGCATCACGAGCGCCGCGGCAATCGCGACGATGCTGCCGGCGGCGATCATTCCGCGGTGACCCCAGAGCGACGAGCGAGCGGGAACCGGCGGTTCGTCGATCGCCGCCACGGGATTGACCGCCTCTTCCTGACGCAGCACTTCCGCGAGAAGCTCGTAGCAGTCCTCGCAGGTCGCGAGATGCGCCTCGACCTGCATGCGTCTGGCCGGATCGATCTTGCCGTCGGCGTACGCCGCTATGGTCTGATCGTCCAGGCAGGACGCGTCGCGCATGGTTCGCGTATCCGTCATTGGCGTCGGTGAGGCCTCATGATAGTGACGGATGCTGGGGCGGTTTTCCGTCGAGAAGATCGCCGACACCTTTGCCAAGCGGCATCATCGACTCGCCGATCAATGCCGACACCATCTCCTGCGTCACGCCTCGAGCTTCCAGCTCCTCGCGGAGCACGCGCATCACGCCTTCAATCCTGCGATAGAGGGGTTTCTGTTGAAGGTTCATCATCAGCGAGATTCGCGCCACGGTCACGTCGTCGCAGAATCGTAGCTTCAAGATCAAGCGATCTTGAAAGCCGAGCCGGCCGAGCGCGGCGCTCAGCGCTGCCTCGATGCGCTCTCCGTCGCGCGCTCGATCGAGCGCGTCCACCGCCGCCTTCTCGCCTCCGCCGGGCGCGGCAACGTCCGCCAGCGCTTCGTCGTCCGCAAGGCGGCGCTGAACGCGCCGCGGAAGCTGCGGCAACAGCTCCTCGAGCTCGGCCCGCGTCACGTCGACGCCGCGTTTGTTCTGGATGGCGTGGACGGCTTCTTCGAACGACAAGCCGTCGCGATTGACGTATTGGTCGAGGAGAATCGCGACCGGTCCGAGGCGTCGCGCTTGAGCGGAAGGCCGCCACTTCCCCCACATCGCAATCCGCGCGTCGAGAAAATGACGATGCACCACCGTCGTCAAGTAAGTTCGGAGGCTGCTTCGTTCTTGGAAACGGCGAAGCACTTCGTAGTCGTTGTCGACGAGCTTGAGGCGGATTTGCGCGCCGAGCTCGTCAGTTTCGTCCGCCGACAACCGATGCCGGCGCGCGATGAAACGGACGACGCTATCGACGAGCGGCAGGTTGTCGACGACGACGCGCGCGTAATCCACGGAGATCGGACGCCATTATGGGTCCGACTCAGCAGTCCCGCAAGCGCCGGCGTCAACGAACCAGGACCGCGAATCTCAGCGCCTTGAACTCGTGGTGCGTCAGCGCTTCGTCGTACTCCTTCGAGATCTTCGCCACGCGATACGTGAACATGAAGCGGCTGACGCGAATCCCGACGCCCACGGCCATTTCGCCGATCGCGTGGCGCCGATGGATCGTGTGATGCTCCGCGGCGTCGAGGAACACGTTGTAGGGCACGACACGGCCGCGCCCGTCCACGCTGATGAACGCTTCGAAGTTGCTCTGCTTCGTGCCCTCGCGCTCCAATGCCCTCGGACTGATCGCAGCGGGACCTATCGCGCTGTGCGTCCAGTCGCGCGTGATGTTGTAGCCAAGCTTGACTCGCCCGCCGGCATAACCGTCGACCATGATGTTGCCCGCATTGCCGCCGACGAACGGCGTCACTTCCAACCAGCGGCGCCCGTCGCGCATCAGATCTTTGACGGCCCAATGCCGGCTGTGCGCGACGTTGATGCCGAGCCGCGTGCCGATCTGGTTGTCCCAGCCTTCCGGTTTCGTGGCTGACACGATCTTGTGCCACTGCGTTTGCACTTCCCTCCCGAGCGATGGCTTGCCGGTGAATCCGACATAGGCGTCGCTGATCACCGCCTGGTTGATGCTCGCGGCTCTCCACGATCCGCCGACATACAACCATCCGGCGTACGGCCAATCATTCGGAATCAGCTCGCGAATGCTGATGTCGTCCGGCGTGTAGAACTGCTGGCCGAAGTGGAACGCGCTGCTGATGCACTTCTTCTGCGCGGGCTGCGCGACGTGGCAGGAGCCGTACGCCGGCACCCACTTCTCGAAGATCTTCCAGCGATGAAGCCGGAACGAGTCGGAGTTCCGATCGATCGTGAGGCGGAATCCGTTCGTGTAGTCCTTGTCCGTGCCCGTGTCGGGCCACCAGTCGTCGTTCTCGGTGTAGAACAGCACGCCGGTCTTGCGGCCGTCGGCTGCCTGCGCGAATGACGCCGCGGGCGCGAGCAGCGTGGTAAGCGCTACCCCTGACGCGGCCGCAATCCGCACGCACGATGCGTGTCCGAAGCAATCCCGCAAGCGCATAGACCTCCGTCTCGAGCGTTGAAGATAGACGTCAGCATGGTGCGCCCGTCAACGCTAGTTATCAAGACGGACGAACCTGCGCTAATTCCCGGGGCCCGCGAACGGATTCTCGTCGGCGCTCGGACCGTAGACCGACGGCACGGGCACGTCGAGCAGCCTGAGATACACGAGCAGCTCGCCGCGATGGTGATACCAGTGATTGAGCATCACCGATCGCAGCATCTCGATGCGCGGCAATGCGAAGAGCGTCTGCCCTTCGCGCGTCATTCTCCATTCGGAGTGGAGGAAGTCGTCGCTCCACCCTTCGAGCCGCCTTCGCGCGGCGGCATTGCCTTGCTCGAGCGCGTCCAGGATTTGCTTCTTGGACGTCGCTTCGGGCGCTGCGAAGTTCGGCGCTTCGCGGACCGGGTCGGACAGGAACTCCGACACGCCGCCGGGGACCATCGCGACGTGCAGCGCGAGCGTTCCGAGCGACATCGATTTCCAATGCGGCTTCCACGACAGCTTTTCTTCGGGCACGCGGTCGAGCACGCGCCGGGTGGTCTTCGTCTCTCGATCGAGCTCTGCAATCAGCGCATCGTTCATCATGGCTGCATCGTACATCGTGAAACTGCTCTAGACCGAACTGCGATGCCGCTTCAACCGGCGCCGCACACCAATCCAATACGCGAGGTAATAACCAAGCACAACGGCACCCGCGCCCATCGAGCCCGCGACGCCGAATGCCGCGCTCCAGGAATCGAGTCCCGCACTCCACGCGTGCCAGCTGCGCCAGAAGCCGTAGAGGACGCGCGCCGTCACGAGCAGCGTGACGGCCAGCACGAGCCAGCGATTCGGCGTGTAGTGCAGCGCGCGTGTGGTTGGTTCCCATCGCGTGAGCGCAAGCGCGACGATCCCGAGCACGCATCCGATCGCCACACCGACGAGCGTGTACGCGAACGCGTTGGGCACCCACGCGTTCGTGATGGCCGCGCCGGCGAGAAAGATTGCGGTCGAGATCAGGATCGCGCCGAGGTTGAGCGCGATGAACCACCCGCGCGCCGGCCGCCGCGCCGAGCCGACGCGATAGCGCTGCACGAGGCTGAGCGGGAGCAGCGCGATCGCGATGAAGAGGACGAGCAAGAGGAGCAGCGGGACGAGAAGTAGCGGCAGGGTTCTACATCCTGTTTTCGCGCGGCTCGAGCAGCCTAAGGTCCTTTGCTTTCAGCACGCGGTAGCAGTCGGGCAGGTCGAAGTCGGCCAGCACCCCCGGCGGCAGCGCCGACAGCGGCCAGTTGTACTCGGATGATTCGGCGATGTCCGCGTAGGAGGCCGGCGCGTGCTTCAGCGTCACTTGCGCCACGTGAGGCGAGAGCAGCGCCGCGAACGCAGCCGGCGCGGCGCCCTGACCGCGCGCCGCAAGGTGAACCTGGTCGTAGTTCCATGCCGCGAGCCAGTCCAGGACCCGGAGGACGTCGAAGGTCCGCTGGCCGATGTAGGGATAGTCGAGCAGGAGCCCGTGCGACGCGTAGAAGTAGTCGGTGTTGTACTCGTCGCTGTTGTTCAAGCTCGTAGTCTGCGGGATCGACTCGCCGATGCCACGCACGTCGCACGTGTGGAACGCCGCTTCGGGATGGGCTTCTATGAGTTGTCGTACGAGCGGTTCGCTTCGCAGTTCAGAGTCCGCTGACTGATCGGAGACATACAGGATCGCCTTCCTTGTCTCGCGCGGCGGCCTCGAGAGGAGCGGCTCACTGTTGAGTCTGTAGACCAGCGCGTGCACGCCTCGATCGGTCTCCACCATGTACGGCAACGCGTAACGCATCGGATACTTGCGGTCGGGCAGCGGTCGTAGGATGCGGAACTCCGGCGCGCCGCCGCGCTCGGGAAGCCTGAGCGTGCGTGCGACCGCCCGACCGAGCGCCGCGGCGTCGAGACTGCCTCGCTGCCTTCGCTTCAATGCGAGCATCTTCGACGCCTCGCGAGTGAAGTCATGTATCGGCTTCGATCGCAGCTCCGCGACCTGCCCGTGCGGTGTGCACCACAGCGTTTCTTCCTTCTCCAGCACCAGCGTCGGCTCCGTCCTGGCGTCGGAGATGCCCGTGCAACGATTGAACCATCGGTACATCGCCTCGCGGTTCTCCTGCGAGTAGCCGTGGTAGGTCGGCCCGATGAAGTATGCAACGTTGTCCTCCGCGCCGAGCAGCCGGTAGAGGCGCTTCAGCCGCTCGTACGCGGCTTCGTTCCCGCGCGCGTCGAAGTAGTCCTTCTCCTTTGCGAGGATGATGACCGGCTTCGGCGCGAGCGCCGCGAGAAAGTCCTCGTGATCGAGGCCGAGCGCGAGCGCGCGCGGCGGTATCTGCTCGATATCGGCGCCCAGCTCGTTCTCCATGTTCCGCCGCAGCTCGGTGACGAAGCAGCTCGGCGCGGCCATCGTCCAACGGTCGTCCAGGCCGCACAGCCACGTCGTCATCGTGCCGCCTCCCGAGTTGCCGGTGATCCCGAGATGGCGCGTGTCGACTTCCTTACGGGTGACCAGATAATCGAGCGCCCGGATGGCGTCCCACGCGCGCCACGTGCAGAAGCGTTCGTCCACGAGAACCTGCTGGATGCCCGCGTAGTTGTGCTCGGCCGTGCCGGTCCCGTGGATCGGCTTCCAGTTGGCATCCACGTACTGCATGCGCTCGCCCTGACCGATCGGGTCGAAGATCAGCGTGACGTAGCCGAGACGCGCGAGCCCCTGGCAGAACGACTGATACGTGTCGATCGCCTTGCCGTTCACCGAATGCCCACACGAACCGACCACGCCCGGGAGCGGGAAGCGTCGTCCTTTGGGGATATAAAGGTTTGCCGATACGAGGAACCCCGGGCGGCTCTCGAAGAGGACGTTCTCGATCCTATAAGCATCCCGCTCGACGACTTTGGTGACGCGTGCGTTGAGCGGCGTCTTCTCGGGGAACGGCCCGAACGACTCACGGATCTTTCCACGGACTAATCTCACGTACGCTTCTGCGTCGGCCTTCGTCGTCAGCGTGGCGAGCCGTTCCAGCCGCTGCTGGTGCAGCGCGTTCTCGCGCGCCACGAAGAACTCCTGAACCATGCGTGGAAAGCGGTTCAACGTCGCGAGCGGGGACGTGCCTGCCTCAGATGCAGCCTGCGCCGCGTAGACCGGGACGTGCACGTCAAACGCGGTGCCCACGGCACCGATGGAGAGGGCGTACAGCATCTGGCGCCGTGAGACGCGCGCGCTTCGAGCAGAACTCTCTGCATTCATCCGTGTTCCCTCGTTCGCCGCTGGCAATGGCTTGCCGGCCGTAGCTCGCCGAAGGGCGAGCGAAGGCTGGTCGGCGACGAGGAATCATACGATGAGCAGCTAGTTGCGGCGGATCAGGCGCTTCAAATCCGGAGCGAACTCGCGAAACAGATTGGCGCCGGCCTGGCCGATCACGGTGACCGTCGCCAACTGCGCCGCATCACGCCCCGGACCGTCGCTGCGCGGATACCAGGTTTGCGCGATCAAGGCGCCGCCCGCGGCGCCCGCCACCAACGGCACGTTCGGCACGGCTCTGCCGCGGCGATCGCGCGTCACGAACGTCCGCCCGAGCGCGTATCCGGCGCGCCGCAGCGGATTCGTGCAGCCGCAGCGGGTCTGGTCGCCGCGCGGATCGAGGTCGAGCGCCGCCGCGGTGGCATGATGCACGCCGGCCTGCGACAGCACGAGGCCTGCGCGCGCCGCCATGCGTTTGCCGTACCCGGATCCACCAGTGCCCCACGCGGAGGGCCCGTTATTGCGATGATCGAGCGCGGCGCTGAACGCGAGGCGCGGGGTCAGCGTTGGCGAGAAAACGGTGTCGTCGAGGAAGAGGCGCACACGCGTACGATGCTCGGCGCTCTCCTCTGCTTTGACCGCAGCGCTGTTCTGAGCACGGGGCCTCGGTTCGGGCTCCTGTGCCCACGCCGGCGCGGCAGCAAGTGCGACGACCGCGACGAGCTTCGCGACGCGTCCGCGTCTCATGGGTCAAGGGACAGCAAAGCAGGTGCCCGCGCTGACCGACTGAGCGTTCCGGCTGTAAGTGACAAGCGCGAATGGGATTCCGCGCGCTGTGCACGAGGCGCCCTCCTCATCAGGCTAAGTGTGAAGAGCGCGGTGACTGAACCCCTGACTGCCCAGTGTGGTGCGTTCATGATGCCGCGGGAGCCGCCAGGCTCCGGTGGTGGTGAAGAATTCCGCCCAGTGTCCACCAAGGTGCGGGTTGGCTTCCTCGGCCGGAATGCCGGACTTCTCGGTGATCAACATTCGGCCGTCAGGCAGGAACGTCATCGCCCAGGGCGATTCGAAGTCGCTCACCACCTTCACCTGGAACGGCTGGGTCGCGGGCTGCTGAGCCGCGGCTTGAGTCTCGCGCGCTGCGTCACGGCAAAGCCTGTAACCAGGGGCACGAGCACTGCGCACGTCAGGATCGATCGCATCGTTTTCTCCAGGTCCTATCGTGTCGTATTGCTGCTCTTTGGTTGCAGAACTATGCGCACTTCGTGCCGTGCGACGGGACGGTCGCCGGCCCATCGCACGAAGACGAGATCGTACCCGCCTACGAATCCGGCGCCCGGTGACCACGTGAACCAGCCGGTCGTCGAATCGAGCTGCGAGCCGACCGGAAGCGCGGCGAGCTCATCGCCAACGCGCAGGTGGCCGCTGTATCGCTCGCCGTCGTGCGGACCGAGCCACAGCTCGAAGCGATCGATTTCCTCGCCGTTGAGGACGAGTCGGCCCGCGCGGTTCGTCGCGAGTCGCGTCCACGATCCATTCGGGTCCCATCCGCGTCGCGCGAACACGGGCGCATCCGTGGACGGGGTTGCGCTCGCAGCGGCGCTGGATCCCTCTGTCATCTCGAGCGCTCCGACCGATCCGCCCGCGCCGTTCGACACCGTGAAATAGCGGCTGCCGATGCCGTCGGTCGCGCCTCCGCTGTCGGTGACGACCCACACGATCGTGTGCAGTCCATTCGTCATCGTCGTCGTGTCGAGCGTCTTGAACCCGACGGCGCCGTTCGTGTTCGCGAGGCCGGGGAACAACGACGCGATGTCGGGGCGGAAGTGGTTGTAGCTCGGCGAGCCGATGCTGACGCCGTCAATGACGACCTGAATCGTCGAGCCGTCGGTTGGAATGTTCTTGTTTGCCTGCGTGAGCGCCCAGCCGAAGTTCAGGAACCCGGCGCCCGAGGCCGATGCGCCTTGTCCCGGCGTATCGATCGCGCCGAACGGCTTCGTCGCGTGCGCGTTGTCGCACGTCATCGTCCGCGTCCCGAGCCGGATGACGTGGCCCTCGCGATCGAACGCATAGATCGAGAACACGTACGTTCCGTTCCCCTGATTCGGCAGCATGTTGGTGAGGACCATCAGGCCGAACCCACCGCGGCTGCTGCGCGGATAGGCAGGGAACGCAGCCTGCACGTCCGGACGCGATCCGTCGATGAACACCCCCGTGCCGAGGAAGATCTCGGCGGCGCCGCCGCAATTCGGATCGCTCACGGCCGCTTCCGATCCGAACGCCGCGCGGCAGACCGTGACGCGCGCCACTTCGATGTCGTCGAGCGCCCAGCCCGTGAACGGCACGGCACCCGTGACGCCCGTGCGGTTCTCGAGCGGCGTATCGACGAATCCGAATGGACTGGCCGACGTACCGCTGGCGATCACGTCGAGGCTGACTGCGATTGACGCGAACGCGTTGGCCGCGCCGGCGATCGCGATCGTGATCGTCCCGTTGACAGTCGTGCCGATCGGAAGGCCACCGATCGGCACCAGATCGATGGAGAGCGTCGCGGTGCCCGTTCCCGACGGCGGGTTCACTTGCAGCCACGGCTGATTGGACGAAGCCGTCCAGGTGACGGCACCGGCGCCGAGCTGTGTCAACCGAACGAGCTGCCCTGTCGTCTGCGATATGAACGTCGCACCGTTCGTCGTTGCCGCGAAGCGCAGCGTCGTTTTCTCGAGCGCGAGCGTCGGCAGCCCCGCCGATTGATTGACGGTGAACGTCTGACCGCCGAGCGAAATCGTCGCCGTGCGCGGCGGTCCAGGATTGGGCGCGACCGTGTAGGTGACGGTGCCGTTCGAGATTCCCGATCCATTCATTGGCGTCAACCACGACGGCGCGCTGCTGATCGCGTTCCACGGACACGTGGCCGTCGCGGTCACGGCGAACGAGAACGTGCCGCCGTTGCGATCGATCGACGCGCCCGATGGAAAACTGTACGTGCACGTCGTCGGGCTCGTGGTCAGCGTGAGGTCTGCCCAGTACGCCCAGTCGAAGCCGAACGAGACGAGAGCGTCGGTCACGAGCTCGAGAAGAATGTTCTGCCCCCGCCATGGTGACAGATCCAGGCTGCTGGACGACCAGCCCTGGCTCTGCTTCGTCATTCGCCAGTACGGCACGCCGTTGATGCGGACGACGAACTCGACGCCGGTGTCGGTCACGCCACCATCGGCAATCGCGGCGCTCCATGAAAATCGAAACGGCGCGTCGGGCAGCCGCAGCAGCCACGTCAAACGCGTCGCGCCGCTGTTCGGTGGATGCGCCCACAACCCTAGTGTCTTCGTGACGCCGCCGGATGTTGCGGGCCGCACCGCGCCGCTCCCGAAGATCGACCCGGGCCGCGCCGGCTCACCGTACGGCCACAACCACGTTTGAAACGGCAAATTCACGAGATTCGCGCCGTTCGACACCGCCGCACCGTTCTGCGTGAACAGGGTGAAGTGTCCCGGAACGGCGACGTTGTTCACGGTCCCCGTGAGCGGACCGGATGGCGAGTACGTTCCCGAGCCGTCGAATCCCGACACCACGGATCCCGCCGCGAGCGCGAGAGGCACCGCGATCGCCGCGACGCCCGGAACGATCACCTTTGCGCCGCTCCAGACCGCCCAGTCGCAGCTCGGATTGTTCGCCGGTCCTGGATGACTCGTCAGCCGGATCGGGATCGTCGTGCCGGCGTAGTTGGCGAGATTCAGCGTGACGTCTTGCCAACCGGTTCGCAGCACGTGCTGGCGCCACAGCTCGGTGCCAGCCGCGCCGACGTGGAACGTCACTCCGTCGGTGCAGTTCGCGTTGTCCGCAACGGCGACGGAGAACTGCAGCATCGCCCCGGCGGGAATGGGCACCTGAAACTCTGCGAACGTTTCGCCGCCGATCTGTCCCTGATATGGAGGATGAATGAAGAAGCCGGATCGATTGACGCCGCCGGCGATGATCGACTGTGGATTCACGACTGCGCCGAACGCCAACGGGCCGTCCACGTTTTGATATCTCACGCCGTAGTGGCTGACGAGGGCGTTCTCCTCGAAGTTGAACGCCGATGTCTTCGGCGGCAGCAGCTGCACGTGCGCGAATCCCGAGCCGACGATCGAGCCCGACCCGACCCGGATGCCCGAAGGCAGCGACGTGACGTGCGTCGATGTCGGACGCGCGATCGGATCGACGAAGTACGTCAATTCCGGATCGAGACCGTAGACATTGTCCGCGTCGAAGGCTGGCCAGTACCTGACGAAGGACGTTCCGGCGATCGCGCTCGTATCGTGCGCATGCTGAACGAGCGTCGCGCCCGCCGCCGTGAGCGTCGTCACGTTGGCCGAGTCCGTCACGGCGGCGGTTGCGCCGGCGAGCCCTTGATGGCGAACGAGCGCGCCGTTCCAGGGTCCTGACCACGATGGCTGGAACATGTGCGTCTGCCAGCTTTGCAGAAGCGTGAACAGCCGCACGTTCTCCGGGAGCGTCGTGTCGAGATCGGTCAAGTCGTTCAGCTTCAGGGCCGGCGTGATTCCGCGGCGTTCGAGCTGCAACAGGACGCGCGTGAAGATTCCCTCGCGCGCGATGGGCTGTCCGAGATGGCCGTAGAACTGCGAGCGGGAATTGAAGAGGAAGTTCGCGATCGGATGGCCCGTGAGTGGATCGTCCTCGGGCGCCCATGACTGCGCGAACGAATGGAAGCGATAGAGAATGTCGTTCTGCCCTTCGCCGCCGAGCGCGAGCGTGGGAAACGCCGCCGCAAGCTCCTGGTGCAGGAGCACCGAGCCCTGACCGTAGTTGAGGCCGCCGATCGGACCGTTGCCGTCATTCATCATCGGCGCCGAAATGTCGAGATGGATCGCGTCCGCGCCGAGCCCGTTCAGCCCTGCCGCCACTCTGGTGATGAAAAGCGATCGGAACGCCGGCGCGGCCGGGTTGATGTACGCGAACCGGTAGGGAGTCGACGGCGGCATCTCCCACCTCCAACCGACCTGCTCCAACGACTCCGAAGTCCTGACGTGAAACGCCTGCACGCCGGCATAGTCCGGGTTGCCGGGCGACACGCCGATCAGATCGAGGTGCAGCATCACCTTGAAGCCGAGCGCGTGCGCCGCGGCGATGAACGCCGCCGTGTCCGCGCGCGGCGTGTAGTCCGGGTAGTTGACGTCGTATCCGAATTGGCGCCAGTCCGGGAGATACAACAGCGTCTTCGACGGCGTGAGGATCGACGCGAGCGGCGCGAGCAGCGACTGGTCGGCAGGCAGTATCACGACCGTTCGAATGTTCGAGACCCATGGGTAGTTCGCGATCGACGTCGGCGGACGATTCGTGATCAGCCAGGTGCGGTAGACGTCGGCGGCGTTGCGCCAATCGCCGCTGAACGCTCTCAGTCGCCATTCGATGGCCGGCACCGTCGTCGCCGTCGTGTACGGCGCGACCGCTTCGGTCGCGAGCGCGACGTCGATCGTCGTGTTGCCTCGCGTGGAGATGCGCAGCTGCTTGAACTGCATCTGCGTGTCCGTCGAGTACACCAGCATGCTGCCGGCGGCGGCTTCGAACACCGCCATCTGCGCGTGCCACGTGTTCGGGTATTGAAGGAAGTAGCCGACGCCCGGCTTCTTCTTGTCGAAGACGACGCCCGTATGTGCAGGAACGATCAGCCGTCCCGCGTCGATGTTCAGTCCGGCAATGCTCCAAGATGCGTCGCGAAGACCCGCAGGAGCGATCGACCCGCTCAATCGCAGGACGACCTCTTGACTGACCGGATCGATCTTCACGGTCAGCGTCAGATTGCGCGCGCCTTCCTGACCCGTGATCGTTGCGATTGGATGGCCCGTTCCTGGCTCGACGCCGATCGTCCAGTTCGACGACTGCAGCGAACCAGCCGACGCGATCCCGTTGACCCTCGCGAGCTCCCCGATGCTCGGGTTGGTCAGGTAGGTTTCGTTCGTGAGCGCGTTCACGAAGCCGACGAGGTCCGGTCCGATGAACGACGCCGTCGCGTTCGCAGTCGTAACGGTCAGCGATCGCCCGCTCGCGACGAGCTGCGCCGACGCAGATCGGACGAGGCCGATCACACACACGAGCATCGACAAGACGACGACCGCGTATCTGCGCACCTGCACTCCGGTTTGCTGGTGGTGGTGGAGCGGCTACGCTAGCATGAAATGATACCGCTGAGGTAGCGCGCATCGTGGCAAACGGCCTGCATTCACGAGTGCGTCATCCCTACAGCCAAATCGAGACGCTCTTCCGGAAAGACTCTGCCGCAGACGATGAAAGCGGCGGCGATCGGCCGCTTCGGTCCTCCGTCGCTGCTGAAGGTTCACACGCTGCCGGTGCCGAAGCCCGGCCCTCGCGAGGTTCTCATCGCGGTTCAGTCTGCGGGCGTCGGAATCTGGGACGAGTCCATTCGCGATGGATCGTGGAAGCTGTCGAGCCGGACGAAGTCTCCGCTCGTCCTCGGCACCGATGGCGCCGGCATCGTCGTCGCCACAGGATCGCGCGTGCGTCGCTTCCGCATCGGCGATCGCGTGTGGAGCTACGATCCGGCCGCCGGTTTCTATGCGGAGCACAACGCCGTCGCCGATCGCAAGGCGGGACGCGTTCCGCGCCGTGTCGATCCCCTGCAGGCCGGCGCGGGCGCCGTCACCGGCCTGACGGCGCGTCAAGGAATCGACGATGTAATCGTTTACGTAGTCGTGCTTGCAGACGCTCGAGCAACGCGACTACGATGCCGCGATCGAGGAGGTTCATCGTGACGACAGCTCAGGAAGCACTGCAAATCAGCGGCATCATGCCCAACCTCACCGTTGACGATCTGCAAAAGAGCGTCAGCTTTTACGAGGCGCTCGGGTTCATCGTCGACGAACGGTGGGAAGAGAACGGCATGCTCCAAGGCGTGATGCTCCGCGCCGGAAAGCACTACATCGGCCTGAGCCAGGACGATTGGAAAAAAGGACGCGATCGGAAGAAGGGCATCGGCATGCGCGTGTTCATCTCGACCACGCAGAACATCGACGAGATTGCCAAGCGCGCCAAGAGCGCGGGAATCAAGCTGGACGCCGAGCCGCACGATACGGAGTGGAAGAGCCGCGCGTTTCATGTGACCGATCCGAGCGGATTTCTGTTGACGATTTCGTCGGAGGCGGCGGCCTAGGGCCGCCGCGTTTCCGCGGCGCCAGACAGTCCTCTCTTGATCGCCAGCTCCACCGGAGAGTAATCCCCCTGCGGGCGCTCGAGCTCGAACGGGACGGCCGGAAGCAGCGGTGGTTGGGCGAGGAAGCGGGGACGCGTGCCGCGATGCGGCTGCGCGGCATGGACCAGGAACGGATGACAGAGATAGACCGTTCCGGCGTCGCCCGTCGCAAGCACTTCGGCGCGCCCTGCTGTTTCGGCGAATTCGTTCGCGGCCAGCTCTCGTAGCGACACGCCGCGGTCGCCCGCGGGTGCGAGCATCCGCGCGACGTCGAGATGCGACCCCACGCGGATGCGGGTTGGCGCGTCGTCGTGGCCCACGTCCGAGAAGAGAAACAACATCAGCAGCGCGCGGCCCTTCGAGACGACATTCGCGCGCCACGCGAGGAAGTCGTTCGGATCGTCGCTCTCCGCGCGGAAGCTGACATCGATGTGCCAGCCGGCATCTCCCGGATCGTCCGCGGAGGGAAAGCGAACGGGGAACGTCCCGAGATTCGTGCGCGGCAGCCAGCGGCCGCGCCCGACGAGCTGATCGAACGCTTCCTGAAGTATCGCGGTGTTGGCCGCCTGCTCGAAGGGCGGCTCGGCGCGAGGACCCAGCCTGATCACGGGCTTCGTCCACGTCGCCGGATCGTTCGGGTCGCAACCGGTCTCGCGCCAGAGGATCGCGCGCGCTTCGGCGGCGACGCTCGCCGGGAAGCCACGATCGATCTTGACGAAACCGCCGTTGACGAACTCGTCGATCTGCGCCGCCGAAAGTGGATTGACGATACTAGCTATTATCAGTCGCTTCTGGGCCCGACATGGTACGTCTCGCCGAGCTCCGGAGTCGAGCCGGTCAGCCATCCTTTCACGAGCTCGAACAGCACGATTGGTTGCGGCTTGCTCACCTCGAGGAACACTGCGGCGTGAACGTCCACACCGATCAGCACCATGCGCGGATCGTCCTTCGTTCCGTGGCGCGGATCGCCTCCTTTCGGATCGCGGAGATGCACGTTCTGCGCCTTATTCGACGCGCGGCAGAGCCGACGGTGTAGGCGTGTCGCTGTTCCAAATCGCGTAGGTGGCCTTCCACGCTCCCTTCGAGCGCATCAATATGACGAGGTATTTTCCCGTATCGCTGACCGTCTGTCCGGAAGGAAGCGACAGACGCTGGTCGTAGGTTCCAACGGCGTAAGCTACGCTTCCCTCGATTTTCGTATCGAGGTGCGAGAAGGTGAACGCCGTTCTCTTCACGGGCCCCTCGAAGAACTTCCGATAACGCTGCTCGATCGCCGCGCGCCCTCGCACCAACGGTTCACAGGCCGGCAACTCCACCGCATCTTCCGTGTAGACGGCGGCCACCGCGCGCGCGTCGCCCGCCATCGCAGCGCGACGGTACGTCTCGACGGCCTGCACGATCTCATCATTGAGTTTCGCCGCAGCACCGGCCGGTGGCGCTTGAGCGTACAGACCTGAGGAGATAATCGTCGCGATCATCACTGCCGTTCTTCCGACTCGCATTTGTCCTCCTTTGCCGCCGGACGGCGATGCCCCCGAAGGGCTCGTTCTTGAAAGCGGCGGCGTCGTGTCAGAATGATCGAGCCGGAGGCCGTCGAAGGGCGATGACCGCAGACGCCAATTCATTGACCGCGTCCGCCATCCAGCGGGCGCCTGTCGGGCCGCCGACGCCGGCTGTCCAGTTCCGTGCCTACGTCGACGCGTTCGAGCGGCTTGGATACGATGTGGACGCGTTGCTCGAGGCGATTGGATTTCCTCGAGCCCAGGCGGACGATCCTGACGCGCTGATTTCCTGCGATGTGTGCGGCGCCTTGTTCACGCTGGCATCACAACGCCGCCCGCTGAAGAACCTCTCCGTCAAGCTCGCCGCCGAGACGCCGATCGGTACGTTCGAGCTTCTCGACTATCTGATAGTCACGTCGGAAACCGTCGGCGACGGCCTTCGCCAATTCGCGCGCTACATCGTGCTGGTCGCGCCCTCCCTTCGGATCGACATCCACAACGACGAGGACCCCATTCGCATCGAGTGGGTCGGGTCGCCGCCGTTCGGGATCGAGTACAGCGTGACGCTCGTTGTCCGCAATCTACGCATCGAGACCGACAATCGCGTGAGCTTCGAGTCCGTCAGCTTCCGCCATCAGCCTGATGATGTCCCGGAGATCGAACAGGTGCTCGGTTGTCCCCTGCGGGTCGGCGCCGACTGGTCTGGTATCACGATGCCCAGGGAGGCGTGGCACGTACCGATGCGCCGGCGGGATCCGGTTCTCCGGCGCTTGCTCGAGAGAGACCCGCGTGCTGTTCCCACGCAAGTAGAGGGGACGGAGACTCCCGCGGCCGATCTGCGCCGTGTGCTGGCGTCCCGGCTCGCGAGAGGACAAACCGAGATCGATGCCGTCGCGCATGATCTTGGGATGTCGTCGCGCACGCTGCAACGTCGCCTTTCCGAACACGGTCTCTCGTACCAGCAGGTTCTCGATCGCATGCGGCGCGAGCTTGCTGAGCGGTCGATCGCAGGATCGTCGCTCTCGATTGGCGAGATTGCCTACCTGGTCGGCTACTCCGAGCCGGCCGCCTTTCACCGTGCGTTCAGGCGCTGGACGGGCGCTACTCCGCAAGCCTACCGTGAGCGGATGCGCGGGACGACGCGTCGCTGAAGAGCCATGCGGGTCGTCATCCCCGAGCACATCGAAGAATTCCGCGACGGCTGCTGGCGCCGCGAGGGGGCGCGCCAGGTCGAGACCGCGTTCGAAGCGGAGCGCTTCATCGAGCAGGTCGGCTTCTCCGCGTGCCTCATCGATTGCCGCCGGCCGGGGCCGTCACTCTATGTGGCGGTGTGCGGCCGACGGGATGCGGTGATGCCGCGGAACGTGCAGAAGGACGAGGAGGCGTCGCACACGTGGCGGTTGAAGGACGAGCTCGTGCGGCGCGGCAAGGTCTACTACGCGAAGCTCGCGCGCGGTCGGGCGATGTTCGTCGCGCCGCGGATGATTCCGTTCTTCAACGCCGTCTGGGGCGTGCGCCGCGCCGACGAGCGCAAGCGCCTGAGCAAACCCGCGCAGGCGATCCTGCGCGTGCTGCGCCGCGAGTGGGAGATGAGCACCGCCGATCTCCGCACGGACGCCGGCATCAAGGAGCGCGCGGCGTTCACGCGCGCGATGGACGAGCTCCAGGCCGCGATGCTCGTCATTCCGAGTGAGGTCTACTACCTGCCGAAGTTCACGTACATCTGGACGCTCGGCATAGGACGCTTTCCCGACGAACTTCGCCGCCGCGTCAGCCGCGATGTCGCGGTGCGCGAGATCGCGCGCTGTTTTCTCTCGAGCGCCGGGATGACGATTCCCGGCGAGCTCGCGCGCGTCACCGGTCTCGATCGCCCCGAGGCCGGGCGCGGCAACCTCGCGCTCGTCGCGGAGGGGTTTGCGACGATGCCCGCGCGCGGCGTCTACATGCGCGCCGCGGGTGTGGAGCAGGAGAACGATCTCGTCGCGCTGCGCGCGTGATTATCTGTTCTCGTTCTAACGTGCTCGCCTCGGCACGAACGTCGTGTCGACGCGCCAGGCGTTCTGCTCGCGCACGAGCCGTGCGATGGTGACGGCATCGCGTGACTCCGCGCTCGCGAGCACGATGTTGCAGCCCTCTTCGATCCGGCTCGCTTCGGCTCCCTCCGGAGCGATCGTCACTGGATCGATCAACCTCTCCACGTACTCGACGACGATCCACGCGGGTGATTGCGTGTTCAGAGGGATCGCGAGGTTGACTCTCTCGCAGACGTAAATCTCGCGCCCTTCCCCATCGATCGCCGATCCAGGCTCGATCGAGATCGTCGTGCCGCCTGTCGCAACGCTCACTTGCAACCCGTCGACGACGCCCGAGCCGTGGAGGGTGCGCAGATGATGACGATGTTTCCCGATGTGGTACTGCTGGTCTTGCTGAAGGTCGTCTGCCGTCAGCATGCGCCCGTCGAAGAATCTCGGCCGCTTCTTTCCTGACCAGCATTCGGAAAGGATCACGCACGCCTCCAGTCGTATGGTGCCGACTTCGCGCACCGCGATGCGATAGTCGCGCTGTGGCAGCGGCCACTTCGCTTTCACGGCGATGTTTCCTTCCGCACTGTTTCCGTCACGATAGCGCGCGGAGATCGTCCTGCCGGGTTCGGGGATTCTGCCGTGCACGCCGTCGCCGAATCGGATCGTCCCCGTTGATTCGTCGAGGGTGAACACTTTGGCAGTCCGGTCGGCTTCACTCAGTCTCTCGACTCGCCGCCACGGTTCGCCGTTCACGTTGACCGCGATGGGGTCTCGGTCGGTGTACACGTCCAGCGCGCGGATGGTTCGCGTTGCCGCTCGCCCGCCGCCGTCGATTGCGCCTCGATAGAGCTGACTCTCCGCGAGGAATGCCATCAGCTCGAGCAGCGTGATGCCCGGGTCGGCGTCGTTTCTGTCGGTCCACTCCGGCGCGTGAGCGGACATCGTTTTGTTGAGCGCTTGCGCCAGCGCGCGCCAATCGGTCATGCGCGCGATCATCGCACGTGAAAGGGCGTGCGTATCCCTGGTGCACAGAATTCTCGATCATTTCAGTCGTGCACCCGCAGATTTGCTGCACGTCGATCGAGGCATACTAGCGTCGCGACGGCGCCGCGAGGTGCGTGACTTCCTCGTTCCAGCCGGAGACGACGTGGATCTGCGTCGGTCGAGCGTTGGGATCGCCTTCGACCATGATGAAGTGGCTGCCGTCGGGCGTGATGCTGAAGTCCGTGGTCGCCAAATCGAAGGGCCCGCTGAATAGCGCCTCGGGAGTGCCGGCGCTGAAGGTCGTGCCCTGAGTGGTGACAGGCACTCGCATGATTGCGGAGCCCGCGGCATAGAACAGTTCGCGTCCGCTGGACGCCCACACGGCGCGTCGCCCGCCGGCGGTCGAGATCGTCCATTTCCGATCGTCGACATTCGGGAACGGCCGAACATAGACCTCGAGGCGTCCCGACTCGTCGGAGTGATACGCCACCCATCGCCCGTTGGGTGACAAACGTCCGGCGCGCTCTTCACGCGCTGTGGCGATCAGCGGCCGCGGCGGCCCTTTCAGCGGCAGTACCCAGATGTCGGAGCTAACCTGGGTCGGTACGGCTGAATCGTCGAACAGCAAATCTCCGTCCGCGGACCAGGACGTGGGGTACTGGGCGCCCTCACGCGTCAGCAGGCGTTCCGCTGCCCCGCTTGCGTCGGCGGCTCTCCAGAACATGTCCATTTCCGAACTGTAGGCGACCCGCCGACCATCTCGGGACCACACCGGACCCAGGCTGTGGCCAGTGGTTGAAAGGGGTATTCCGGAACGTCGCGCGATGTCATAGACCCAGACCTGTGACGGACGAGGGTCGACCGTCACGGCGACAAGGCGCCCATCTGGTGAGATCTCCGGGTGCCGAAAGCCGCGACGGTCGTCTGTGATCGGTGTGCGACGGCCATCGCGATTGACGCGTACCAGCGTGCGCGCGTATCCACCGGGGGTGAAGACGAGGGTTCCGGTCTGCGCCACCGCAAAATACGCGGCGCCTCCGTTCTGCGCGCGGAACACCGTATCGAGCGCGGCGACGGGCGTCCCGCGGATCGTCATCGACTCCGCATCGAACGCCACGACCTGCAGCTCGCCCTCTCGTACCGTCACCGCGTGATACAGCAGATGGCCCGACGGCAGATATTGGGCCTGTGAGCCCGGGCCGAGACGTCGCCACTCGCGGGTCTCCAACGACAGCACCGCGAGAACTGAAGTCGCTCCTCCGGCCACACGGACGGTCGCGAGGAGTCCCCGGCCATTCGGCAGAAACTGCGGCCACGAGAGATTGCCGTTGTCGATGTTCTGATCGCGAGTCGTCAGCGGTTCCGGCGCCCCGCCTGTCGCGGCGACCCGTAGCAGTCCCGCGTTGCCCGGATCGAACACGATCGTTCCATCCGGCGACCAGGTGGCACCATTGCCGACGATGGGAGCGTCGCAAATCGTGAGCGGCGAGCCACCGCGAACGGCAACGCGTTTCAGCTTCCCTGCTGCAAAGAACGCGACCCACTCGCCATCCGGTGAGAAGAAGGGATACTGGGCGCCCTCCGTTTCCGCGATCGGTTTCGGCTCGAACGCATCCATGCTGCGAATGTAGAGCTGCGTACGCCCGCCGGCATCCGCGACATACGCGATCCGGCGGCCATCCGGCGCGATTGCCAGCGGATGCGCACCGCCTCTCGTGTCGAGCTCCTGATCTGATGGGAGCGTAATCATCGTCCGCGTCAGAGCAGGAGACGGCGGCTGAACGGCGGGTCGTGAAAACGTCCAGAGCAGCGCACTCGCTGCACCGAGAGCAACCAGTCCCACGCCGACGACGATCTGCCGCCAGCGGCGCGAGGCCTGCGCGCTTCCGGAGGGGACCCCGATTGACTCAGCGTCGACCGTCGTCAGGACATCCGCCAGCTCGAGTCGCGCGTCGCCGATATCACGCAGTCGGTACTTGGGATCCTTCGCGAGGCAGCGGCGAAGCAGGCGTCGCATCCCGGGCGGAGTCGTGTCAGGCAACGCTCTCCAGTCGGGTTCAGATTCGAGGATAGCGGCCAACGTGTCGGTAGAAGTCTTGCGCGCGAACGCGGCGCGTCCGGACAGCATCTCGTACATCACGCAGCCGAATGCCCAGACATCGGTGCGCTTGTCGATCGTTTGGCCGCGCGCCTGCTCGGGACTCATATACGCGGCGGTTCCGATGATGAGTCCTTCACGCGTGTCGGCCACAGTTAGGGTCGACTGATCCGGGCTCTCGGCGTCGCGCGCGTTTCCCGGTGGGAGCTTGGCGATCCCGAAGTCCAGCACCTTGACGAGGCCGTCGGGTGTGATCTTGACGTTGGCCGGCTTGAGATCGCGATGGATGATGCCCTTCTCGTGAGCCGCCTCGAGCGCCTCGGCAATCTGCCGGGCGATCGTCACCGCATCATCGATCGGGAGGCCTCCCACGCCCTGCCGTCCGCCTGACTGGTAGATTCGCGCCGCCAGCGTGTCGCCCTCGATGAGCTCCAGCACCAGCGCGTGCACGGCCGTAGAGGGCCCCGTCCCGATGGAGAGCTCGACGTCTTCGACGCCGTGGATGGTGGCGATGTGTGGATGATTGAGCGCCGCGAGCGCGCGTGCTTCACGTTCGAACCGGGCGAGGCGATCGGGATGATCGGAGAACTCGCGTGGGAGGACCTTGAGCGCCACGTCTCGCCCGAGCCGAGTGTCACGCGCGCGGTAAACCTCGCCCATGCCGCCGGCGCCAAGCAGCGCCAGCACCTGATACACGCCCAGACGGCGGCCGACGAGCGATGTGTCTGTCGAGTTGCTCACATTTGTGGGTCCGCAGGTTCCGACACCCAACTTCGCCTATTATCGCCTCTGGGTCTCCGCGCGACGACCATGTCGATTGCACAGTCGTGGAGCTGGATTCTCGTAGCCGCGCGAGCGAATGAAAGGACTGATCCGATGAGAGCCGGAATTGCCATTGGCTGCGGCGCAGCACTCTTGATTGCACTGGCCATGGCGCCGGTGATCCACGGGCAAGCGCCGACCGATGCGGAGTTGCGGCGATTGACGGAGGCGTACGCGCAGGCATGGGCGAAAGGTGATGCGAAGGCGCTCGCCGGCCTCCACACGACGGAAGCGCTCCGAATCGGCGCCGACGGCAGGGTCGCCGTGGGGCGCGCCGCCATTCAACAAGCGTTCTCCGAGGCGTTGGCCGGGCCGTATCGCGGGACGAAGATCATCCTGACGGTCGGCCAGAGTGCCCGCGCCGCGCAAGACGTCTACGTGTCGGAAGGTACGTTCCAAATCAGTGGCGGCCTGCCCCCCGCCGGCATGCCGACTCGAGGCCGGTACCTCCAGACGCTCGTCCGGCTCAGCGGACGATGGCTGATCGCGGGGGATGCGCCGGTGAGCGCACCGCGCCCGCCGAAATAGCGGCCCCTCGAGCGGCGTCGCACTGAACGTGCGACGTCTCAATGCCGGCGTTTGAAGAATTGCACGGCGCGTTCGTGCTTCTCCGCCGCGGCGCGGCTGCGAAACGTTCCGAGGTTGCGCCGGCGGCCGGTTCTTGGATCGCGCTTTCGCGAGTAGAGGCGGTACTCGCCGGACTTCAGCTTTCGAATCATCTCAGCTCCGCTTGCGCGTGGGTTCGATCAGCCGGGCGCGCAGGATTGTCGAAGCAAGTCGGAGGCCGGCATTTGCCGTTCGACGTTCTTCTATTCCACGGCGATCGACCTGCTCCCGCAACAGCGTCGGTACTGACGATGTGCTCATCGCATCATCCGCTCACGCGTTCGGCGCGGAACATCGTCAACTCCCACGTGTCCGATCGCTCATCGTGGCGGACGATATACGTGTCACCATCTGCGCCTCGCAGTTTGAAGTACCTGTAATCGGGCGCCAGCCATGCGTCGAGGACCTCCGCGACGGCGATGCGACGGTCACCGAGAATCAGCGTGCGCGGCGTCTGCTCGCCGCGATGGCCTGCATAGCATTCCACGTTCACAGTGGGCGGGCGTTGTTCCGCCATCCAGTGAGTATAGGATCGTGACGCTCTTCATTGAGTGATGGCTGCCACTGTGTGAGGACAAGAAGGCGAAAGATGTTGTCCGCGAATGAGCGGTTGAGCTCGTTCCCTCGTTCCCAGCGGGCGACAATCGTTCAGAAGGTCGTCATCATGCCGATACTGGTCGCCACCGACCGCGAGGTCGCCGTCATTGACGTTGAGAAAGGCACCTCCGCGTCGGTACAAGGAATCAGCGACCGTCCTACTTGCCTCGCCGCGGACGCGCTCGTCCACGGACGGGCATGGTGTGGGACTCACAAGGACGGCGTGTTCAGGAGCGACGATGGCGGACGGTCCTGGCGATCTGTCGGCCTTTCTGGCCGGCTGATCATGACCATCACGGCGAGCCCCGTCGAGCGGGATGTCGTCTGGGCGGGCACCGAACCGAGCGAAGTGTGGCGCTCGACCAATGCGGGGACGACCTGGGAGCCGACGAGCCGATTGGAGACATTGCCGTCGTCATCGGAATGGTCGTTTCCACCGAGACCGGACACTCATCACGTTCGCTGGATCGCGTGCCACCCGCTCGAACCTGAACGACTCTGGGTTGCGATCGAGGCTGGCGCCCTCGTGTCCACGATCGATGGCGGCCGCACCTGGCGCGATCGCGTTGCTGGCGGACCGTGGGACACCCACGAGCTCGCCGTTCACCGAAATGCTCACGATACGCTGCGCGTGTCTGCGGGCGACGGCTACTTCGAGAGCAACGACGCCGGCGCGACGTGGCGCTCGCCGAGCACGGGCCTCGATGTCGGCTACTTGCGCAGCGTGGCGATAGATCCGGGAGAACCGGACGGCGTCGTGGTATCGGCGTCGTCCGGACCGTACACCGCGTACGTGGCTGGCCGTTCTGATGGCCGGTTGTATCGCCGTGTCACTCCCGAGCGCTGGGAGCGCGTCCGCGACGGTTGGCCGGAGCCCCCCAGCACAATCGCGCCGCTACTCTGCGCCGGCGCAAAACCTGGAGAGATGTGGGCCGCCGATGAGCGCGGCGTGCACCGTTCGAACGACTGTGGAAAAAGCTGGCGCCGCGTCGCCGGCTATGCGACGTCGCCGCAGCATCTCCGCGGTCTCGCCCTGCTGCAGTAGCGCCGACAAGACACGCGACCGGCGGCCCC
>DATBJJ010000069.1:0-63446 GCA_036556425.1 Vicinamibacterales bacterium | reverse complement strand
TGAAGGTGGGGTCGCTCTGATTCGTGCTCTCCTGCACCCCTACCCGCGCCTGCGGGCGCGGCCGCTCGCTACGAATTCGATTTGGATCTGCCTCGGCGTCCCTCTGCCCTTCTGCGATCTCAGCGATGAGATCGTGATCGTGAAGAGCGCTGCGACAATGGCAAGGAGTAGCGGATGAGCAAACTCGATCCCGGTTTGAAGCTGCTCATGACGTCCGCGCCCGACGAGATGACGGCGTTCGCGAACGATTCGATGTTCTCGCTGGAGGTGGAGCCGGCGCAGCCGGCGCGCGCGAACGTGCTCGCGCAGTTCACCGGCGATGCCGCGGCGCTCGAAGCGGCAGGCTTTCGCATCCGCACGAGGGCGGGAAACATCGTGAGCGGCGACATCGACGTCGACAGGATCGGCAACCTCGAGAACGTCGACGGCCTCACGCGCGCGGAAGTGTCGCGCGTGCTCGGCTACGAGCTGGATCTCGCGCTGCCGGAAGCGCGCGTCACGAGCGTCCACGCCGGTCCCCCCGGACGGCGCGGCGCCGGCGTGATCGTCGCGATGATCGATTCAGGCATCGACTATCAGCATCCAGCGTTTCGCGACGCGCTCGGTCAGTCGCGCATCCTCGCGATCTGGGATCAGGCACTCGTGCCGCAACCCGGCGAGCAATCGCCCGCGCCATTCACGTACGGCGTCGAGTATCGGATGCAAGACATCAATCTCGCGTTGGCGTCGGCCGTTCCGTTCGCACGCGTGCGGCACCAGGACGACGCCGCGCAAGCGTTTCACGGGACGCACGTGTCGGGAATCTCCGCGGGGAACGGACGGCCGGCGCAAGCAGGACAGCTTCAGCCCGCCTTCGTCGGCGTCGCGCCCGAAGCCGACATCGTCGTGGTCGCGAACAACCGAGGGCGCGCGGAAGGCGAGCGCGGTCTTGGAGACTCGGCCGATACGCTCGACGCCGTGCAGTACATTCTCTCGATCGCGGCGGCGCAAGGACGGCCGGTCGTGATCAATCAGAGTCAGGGCGACAACGTCGGCGCGCACGACGGGACGAGCCTGCTCGAGCGCGGCATCGCGAATCTGATCGCCGGCGCCGGACGCGTGCTCGTGAAGTCGGCGGGCAACGAAGGCGCGCGGGCGCGCCACGCGCAAGGAACGGCGGTGCTGAATACGGCGCAAGCGGTAAGGTTCACCGTCCCCGGCGGCACCCGGGAAGTGGTGATCGATCTCTGGTACCCGGGTGCGGATCGCATCGAGTGTGCGATCGTTCCGCCGAACGGGACGTCCGCTGCGGCCGTGGCTCCTCCAACGACGACCACGATCAACCTGTCGAATGGCAACGCCGCATTCGTCGACGCCGATCTCGACGATCCGGGCAATCACGACAATCGGACGTTCGTCAGGCTGTCGCGCGGATCGCAAACAGCCGTGGCGGCCGGCACGTGGACGCTGCGCCTCACGCCGACCGCCGTCGCCGACGGCCGATGGCACGCGTGGATCCAGCGCAACTCTGGCTCGCGGTTCCTCGCGCCATTCGTCAACGCATCGTCGACGATCTCGATCCCGGGAACGAGCCCCGCGGTGATCACGGTGGGATCGTATCTGACGCGCGGCGGAACGCCGGTCGGCCGCCTCTCGGACTTCTCGAGCCGCGGTCCCACGCGCGATGGACGGCAGGCGCCGACGCTTGCCGCGCCGGGCGAAGAGCTGATGGCGACGCTGCCGCCATCGCCGCCGGGCAGTTTCGGTTTGCTCGCGGGCACCTCGATGGCGTCGCCGATGGTTGCGGGCACTGTCGCGCTGATTCTGCAGCAGCATCCGAACGCGACCGCCGCGGCGATTCGCGCGTGCCTCGAGCAGACCGCGCGCCGCGACACGTTCACCGGCGGTGCGCCGGGCAACGAGTGGGGCGCGGGTAAGCTCGATGCGCAGGCGGCGTGCGCGGTTGTCATTCCGTAGAGGTCGATCATGAGCACGCGAAAGATCGGCGCGGCGGGGCGGGAGCTTCTCGAGCGGCTGCGCGAGGCGCAGTCTCCGCCCACGACGAGCGTCTCGATGCTCCTTCGCGGCCGCGACGCGTTCTCGCCCGCCGAATTGAAGACGCTGGCGGACGATGGCGCGCGGGTCCGAACGCATGCGGGCGACATCATCTCGGCCGACGTGCCGGTCGACGCGATCGAGCGCGTGCTCGCGCACGACTTCGTCGTCTCGTGCGAGCTGTCACGGCCGCTCTACTTCGACAAAGACGCAAACGACGACGACGCACGGTCGTCGAAGGGCGACGCGGAATGACGGAGCCCAAACCTCGCTGAGGGCGTTCGCAGCCCTTACAGAGACGTTCGTCACTCTCTTCGTGCCACGCCGTCGAATCGGGTGCTAGTGTGCCGCGCCAGGGAGGTGCCGTCATGCTACGCACGATCGTGTTCACGCCGGCGTTCGTCGTTGCCGCGAGTCTCACGTGCTTCGCGCAATCCATCACGCTGCCGCCGAGCGGCGACAACCAGGGCGCCGAGGTGATTCAGCAGATCGGGCTCGTGCGCGTGTCGGTCGAATATCACAGCCCCGACGTCCACGCGCCGAACGGCGACGATCGGCGCGGAAAGATCTGGGGCGGCCTCGTGCCGTGGGGCATTCACGATCTCGGCTTCAACAATCGCAAGGGCCCGTGGCGCGCGGGCGCGAACGAGAACACCGTCTTCAGCGTGTCGCACGACGTCCAGATCGAAGGCAAGCCGCTTCCCGCCGGACGCTACGGGCTTCACATGCTCGCCGGCGAGAAGGAATGGACGGTGATCTTCTCGAAGAACTCGACGTCGTGGGGCAGCTTCTCGTACGACGCCGCCGAGGACGCGCTGCGCGTGGCGGTCAAGCCCGAGAAGGCGCCGTACCGCGAATGGCTCGCGTACGACTTCATCGATCGCAAGACCGATCGCGCGACGGTGGCGCTCCACTGGGAAGAGCTGCGCGTGCCGTTCACGATCACCGTGCCGGACATGGCGACGCTCTACATCGACAACATGAGGCGCGAGCTGCGCAACTTTCCAGGATTCCGATGGATGGAATGGCGCAACGCCGCGCAGTATTGCCTGCAGCAGGAGCGCAACCTGCCGGAGGCGCTGACGTGGGCGGAGAACGCCATCTCGATGCCGGGCATCGGTCAGGCGAACTTCAGCACGTTGTCGACGAAAGCGCAGATTCTCGACAAGCTGTCGCGCGGCGCCGAGGCCGCCGCGGTGATGGCCACGGCGATCGATCTGCCGGGCGCGCAGCCGATCGAGATTCATCAATACGGCCGCCAACTGCTCACGCAGGGAAAGACCAAGGAGGCGCTCGCCGTCTTTCAGAAGAACGCGAAGCGGTTCGGCGACACGTGGCCCGTGCACGTGGGGCTCGCGCGCGGGTTTTCCGCGGCCGGCGACTACAAGACCGCGCTGAAGCACGCCGAGATCGCGCTGACGCAGGCACCCGACGATCTGAACCGCAAGAGCCTCACGGATGCCGTTGCGAAACTGAAGCAGGGGCAGGACATGAACCCGCCCCGCTGATCCGCGTAATCCGCGTCGATCCGCTCCGATCCGCGTAATCCGCGCCGATCCGCGTGATCCGCGCCAATCCACTCCGATCCGCGTAATCCGCGTCGATCCGCGCGATCCGCGCCGATCCGCGTGATCCGCGCAGATCCGCGTGATCCGCGTTCAAAGCTCTTCGTCGGTCAAGCCTCTCGACAGGCATTCCTGCCGGAGCACCTCGAGCTCTTTCTCGAGATCCGTCGGCTCTCGGACGAGCTCGGCCGTCTCCTCGCGGCGGACGACCTCGAGGTTCAGGAGGAGCGGCGGCGCGATCGGACGATCCGTGCGCGGCACGTCGCGATTGAGCGCGGGCAGCAAGCTCGACGCGGCGTTCACGCGCTTGCCCATGTTCGGTATGCCGCCGCCGGGCAGCGCGCAGAACCGCTCGAGGATCGTCCGGATGATGCTGGTGTGATCGAAGTGCTGCGAGCAGACGCGGCCCGGATCGGTGAGCGGTGAAATCACCAGCGCCGGCACGCGCACGCCGTACTGCCGGAAGTCGGGATAGTCGTCTTCCGCCGGCCCGATCGGCACGTGGTCGTAGAACCCGCCGTGCTCGTCGTACGTGATGACGAACAGCACTTCGTTGAAGAGCGCGCCGCCGGCGCCGTCGAGGAGCGCGTTGTAGACGCGCCCCGCGAGCCGCTGGCCCTCCCACACGTCGTGCGGCGGATGATCGTCGTTCTTCCGGCCCGGATAAACACCGATGCCGAAATGCGGATCGATCCACGACACCGACGGGAGCGTGCCCTGACGCGCCGCTTGAAAGAACGCGTTCACCTTGTCGATCGGTCCGGTCGTGAAGCGATAGTCCGTGTGCGCTCTCAGGAACGCCAGGTCGTGTGAGTAGTATTTCCAACTGATGCTGCGATCGGTGAGCTCGTGGAAGACGGTCCGCGCGGTCAGCGTCGGCGGCGTCGCGTTTGCCTTGCGGCCTTCCGACGTTCCCGCAATCGCATAGAAGCGGTTGGGCTGCGTCGGGCCCGCGACCGCGGCGTGCCAGTGGTCGCAGACGCAGTATTGCTTGGCGAGCAGATTGTAAATAGGCACTTCGGTCGCGTTGTGGTATCCCATGATCCGGCCGAGATTGGCGCGCGCGACTTTCGCGAAATTCGTCACGAATCCCGCGTTCCCTCCCGCCACCTGATCGTGCACGTCGTCCCACGCGTGGAGGGGATCGGTGTCGAAGATCGTCTCGGCGAGGTGCGTGGGCTGATACGTCACACCGCTGTGCACGTTCGATTCGGTGCCGGTCAGGCCGTTGACCGGCAGCACGTTCTCGAGCTTGAGATAGCCCAGCATGTGGTCGAAGGATCTGTTCTCCAGCATGAGAACGACGATGTGTTTGATTTGAGAGAGTTGCGGCATAGGTTCGCTCGGCGATTATGATACGCATCCTATGCACAAGGCGATAACGGCACTCGTCGTCGCGGCATCGATTGGCCTTGGCGCGTGCGGAAGGGCGAGGCCGGTCCTCTATCAACTTCCACAGCTCGCGGCGCTGCCAATCGCGTCGAAGGCAATCACCGACGCTCGCAAGCCGTTCGCGGATCTGTTCTGCGGCGTGCTCCCGCACGTGCCGAACCCGTCGGCCTCGACAGGCGCGTGGGATTCCTGCGAGCGCTACTTGCATTTGTCGGACAAGCCGTCGGCGGCGGCCGCCGGCGCGAACGACAAGTTCCTCGAGGGCTATCGCGTGCTGCTCGTCGGCGGAATCTTCGCGCGATGCCTCGATGTCGAAGCGTTTCAGGACGCGAAGGATCATCTGGTCGGCGCGCACGGCGCGGTCGTCGATCATTTCCCGGTGCTCGGCAACGCGAGCAGCGCGATGAACGCGGAGCTGATCCGCGATCGCATCCTCGGCGACAAGACGGCGACGCCCTACATCGTGATCGGACACAGCAAGGGCGGCGTCGATCTGATGGAAGCGCTCGTCCGGCATCCCGCGCTGCGGCCGAGAGTCAAGGCGCTCGTCACCGTGGCGTCACCGGTCGCCGGATCGCGGCTCGTCGACGGCGTGTCCACGCGCCTGAAAGATCTGTCGGAGCGATTCCCGCGCATCCGCACGTGCGAGCTCGGCGACGGCCTCGGTTATCGAAGCCTCGAGCGGCCGACGCGCCAGGTGTTCTTTCGCGATCATCTCGCGGAGGTCAACGCGCTGCGCTCGTACAGCATCTCGGCGGTCGCGTCGCGCGCGGACACGTCGCGCATCCTCCAGGGACTGTGGGATTATCAGTCGCGGTTCTCGATCGATCAGGATACGCACGTGATCGCGGACGACGCGGTCGTGCCGGGCGCGGCGTTGCTCGCGCAGGCGAACGGCGATCATTGGGCGGTCGCGTCGCCGGTCGAGCTCTCGAAGAACGAGCGGCTCAGAAGGCGCGCCGACAAGAATCACTATCCGCGCGCGGCGCTGATCGAAGCCGCGCTGCGCTTCATCGTTCAGGATCTGAAGGTCAATCCGTAACGCATGCGACGCCCCGCCATCCTCACTCTCACGCTCGCGCTGCTGGCGGCCGTGGCGGGGCTCGTCACCTACGTTGCGAGCGCCGCTCCGTCTCTGGGTCTCGTGCGCGGCCAGCAGGCCACGGTCTCGCCGGACGCGCGCGTGCGCGATCGATTGTTCGCGCTGCTCCGGCCCGTGACGATCACGAACTGCGAGCTGGAGCGCTTCGGCGAGCGCAACGACGGCGGATATTTGCTCTGTGGAAATCTCCTGGGCGCCGTTCGATCGGGGTACTCGTACGGGATTTCAGGATATGACGGCTGGGGCTGCGAGGTCTCGCGCCGGCTGCGCGTTCCAGTGCACGAATACGACTGCTTCGATACGCGCAAGCCCGATTGCGCTGGGGGAAACACGATCTTTCACGCCGAGTGCGTCGGCGCCGCGACGGCGACGATCGAGGGGCGTCCGTTCGACACGATCGCGCGGCAGATTCTCGCGAACGGCGACGCCGTCAAATCCCTCGTCCTCAAGATCGACGTCGAAGGCGCCGAGTGGGAATCGTTCCTGCAGACGCCGCCCTCCGTGCTCGATCGCATCGATCAAATGGCCGTCGAATTCCACGGTGTCCAGAAGGCTTCCTTCGTGAAGGTGATTGCGAAGCTGAAGGGCACCTTTCACGTCGCGCACCTCCACATCAACAACTACAGCTGCGTCCCCGGCCTCGATCCATTTCCCGCGTGGGCCTACGAGGTGCTCTTCGTCAACAAGCGCATCGCGGAGACCGATGGCTCGCTCGCGCGCCTCCCGCATCCGCTCGACGCGCCCAACAATCCCGCCGCGACCGACTGCCAGCCCGCACCGCCAGCGACCCGCTGATCTTCTAAATTCGCGCCGTTCTGAACCATAATCACTAAGCCTGTCTCCATCCACTCGGGATGATTCACCAGAACGAGGAGCGCATGACGGAAACTCGGCGGCTGCTGACCCTTGCGGCCGCGATCTCTTTGACCCTGTGTGCCGGCGTCGCTTCGGCGCAGACCGTGCTGGTGAGGAACGCGCCGCCGGACTCGACGATTGAAGTCATGCTGAACTCAACCGCCGTCGGATCGACGAAGGTCGGCGCGTCGGGCATCGCAACCGTGGCGGGCAAGCTGTCCGAGGATTCCGCGAGAACCGAGATCGACGCGCAGATCTTCGTCGACGTGTGCGGCGACGTCCGGCGCGTCGTGATCGTCGAGCGCGCGGTGCTGCCGGCGTCCGCGGACGTCGGCTGCATCCGCCGGGACATGGGTGGATTGTTCCTGGTGAAGCGCATCAGCACGCTCGTGATCGATTTCGCCAACCCGACTCCAACGCTGCTGCTGCGCCAGGGATCGGTCAGCCTCGATCCGCCGCGCGTGTGGGCCGAAGCGCCGACGGGGCTCGTGCTGTTCGGCGGCGGCGCGTTCACGACCGGCAGCGTCGCCAGATCAATTTCGTGCGGCAACGTCGCGCCGTGCGACGGGAAGAGCTCGGGCTTCTCGTTCACCGCCGGTGCCACGTTCTGGATCAGGCCCTTCCTCGGCGCCGAGGGCGCGTACATCAAGCCGGCTGAAGTGACATCGGGTGGAAGCGGAGAGGGCTTTCGATTCACCGGATCGTTCAAGTCGGAGATCATCACGGCGTCGGGCAAGATCGGGATCCCGCTCGGGCCGGTCCGGCTCTTCGGGAAGGTCGGCGGCGCGTATCATCGCGCGACGACGAACACCACGCAGATCGTCGAGGCGCGGACCGTCACCGTCGACGGCGTCGAGCAGACGATTCAGGGTGGAACGGCGAACTTCAATCTGAGAACGGCGGGGTGGGCGTGGATCTTCGGCGGTGGAGGAGAGGTGTGGTTCTCGCCGACGTTCGCGGTCTACGGCGAGCTCGGACGCGCTTCGTTGAAGGGACCGTCGCGTGAGAGCGAGACGGCCGAAGGCGTCATCGACGATCGGATGACGACGGTGCTGTTCGGGATCCGCCTCCGCGTGGGCGGATAGCTAGAGACCATCACTACTGCGTCGCCGCCGGATCCGTCACCTCGAGCAGTTCGATCTCGAAGACGAGCGTCGCGTTCGGCGGGATGCTGAAGTTGCGAATGCCGCCGTACGCGAGCGACGGCGGAACAACCAGCCGGCGCAGGCCGCCCACTCGCATACCCGCGGTGCCGCGCTCCCAGCCCTCGATCACGCCGCCGGCGCCGAGCACGAACGCGAACGGTCCGGTTCCGGTGGAGGTATCGAACACCGGGCCCTTCTTATCGGTCGCGTTTTCGCTGTAGAACCACCCCGTGTAATTCACCGTCAGCTGCCGTCCGGCGACCGCGTCGGCGCCGGTCCCCACGCGGAGATCGACCTGGCTGAACGGCGCGAAATTGGACGGGCCGGTCGGCCCATCGTCGCAGGCCGAGGCAAGCGCGGCAGCGGCTGCGAGCGCGACGAGGGTAAAAGCTGTCCGGAACAGGCGAGAACGGATCACACAGACTCCAGGGAATGACGCAGGCGCTCCAAGATTATCCAACAAAGCGGACTCAAGCAAAAAAACGTCCCGGGAACGTTTTCGACCGCCACGGCATCCTATCAACAGGACGCATGGCCCAATCGCAGTCAACGGCGCAGAAACAGGAGAACGACGTCGAGCTGGCGGAGCGCGTCAGCCGCAAGGATGCGGCCGCGTTCGAGACGCTGATGCGCCGTCACAACGGCCGGTTGTTCCGCGTCGCGCGGTCGATCCTGCGGGACGATGCCGAGGCGGAGGATGCGCTGCAGGAGTCGTATCTCGAGGCGTATCGGCACATCGGCGATTTCCGCGGCCGCGCGAAGCTGTCCACGTGGCTCACGCGCATCGTGATCAATCAGTCGCTGATGCGGCTTCGCCAGCAGAAGCGGGCGCGCGTCGTCGTGCCGTTCAACGTGCGCGACGGCGGCGGCGACGCGAGCGAAGCGCCCGAGGCCGCGCTCGCCGACGAGCGGAGTGAGTCGCCTCCGGTCGCCACGCTTCGCGCCGAGATCAGGCGGATCCTCGAGCGTCGGATCGACGAGCTGCCGGTCGCGTTCCGCGCGGTTTTCGTCATGCGCGAAGTGGAAGAGATGAGCGTCCAGGAAACCGCCGAATGCTTGTCGATTCCCGAAGCGACGGTGCGGACGCGGCTGTTCCGCGCGCGGACGCTGCTTCGCGAGGCGCTGGCCCGCGATCTCGATCACGCCACCGTGGATCTGTTCGCCTTCGCGGGCGACCGCTGCGATCGGATCGTGGCGGCCGTGTTGGCCGGACTCAGACTCGACTCAGACCCGACTTCGACTCGAGTCTGAGTCGAGTCCTGAGTCGAGCCCTGAGTCGAGTCCTGAGTCGAGTCCTGAGTCGAGTCTGAGTCGACTCCGACTCGAGTCTGAGTCGAGTCTGAGTCGAGTCTGAGTCGCCCCCCCTCGGGAACGCCCAACCACCCCCCGACATCCAATGACTGGAACCATGCGTAGGGTTAGGTGACGGTTGACTACTTCCTCCAGGAGACTTCAATGAAAGTGTCAGCTTTGACAATCGCAGTAGTGTTGAGCGCGGCGGCGACCGCGTGGGCCCAGGCGCCCTCCGACGCGCAGATCGCGCACATCGTCGTGACCGCGAACCAGGTCGACATCGACGCCGGCAAGATCGCCGCGGCGCGCGCGACCAACGCGGAGGTGAAGGCGTACGGCGAGATGATGGCGAGGGATCACGCCGGAGTGAACAAGCAGGCCGTCGCGCTCGCGACGAAGCTCAAGGTCACGCCGGAAGACAACGGCACGAGCAAGAGCCTCAAGGCCGGCGGCGAGAAGAACGTCGCGCACCTGAAGACGCTCAAAGGCGCGGAGTTCGACAAGGCGTACATCGACAACGAGGTCGCCTATCACCAGGCCGTGCTCGACGCCGTCGACAAGACCCTCGTTCCCAGCGCCCAGAACGCCGAGCTGAAGGCGCTCATCGTGCAGGTCCGTCCCGCGTTCGTCGCGCACCTCGAGCAGGCGAAGAAAGTTCAGTCGTCGCTCAAGTGACGACCACGCACCCTGCGATCGTGCTGGTGATGGGTGCGGCGCTCGGTCTGCTGTCCTGCGGCAGCGGACCGGACGCCGCAGCCAACGCTCCCGCCCCGGTCACGCACACCGTGACGATGGAGGCCGTGGCGTTCAAGCCGGACGACTTGACGATCCGCGTTGGCGACACCGTCGTATGGGTCAACAAGGATCCGTTCCCACACACGGCGACCTCGAAGGACGTCTTCGATTCCAAGGACATCGCGGTGGAGACGTCGTGGACGTTCAAGGCGGCGCAGACGGGAGACTTCTCCTACGTCTGCACCTACCATCCGACGATGAAGGGTGTGCTGAGGGTGAAACCCTCTACTTGATCGTCTCGACGATCCGGATCCGTTCCAGCGCTTCGAGCGACGCGCGCTCCGAACGATCGGCGGCGCGCAGCGCGAGCATGTTGGATCTGTTCAGCGCATCGGATCGCAGGCGCCAGCTCTCGTCGCGAAGCCGGAAGTATTCCTCGGCGCCGTCGACGAGCGGCTGATGTTCGCGCGGGACGCCGGTCATCGCCTTCAGCCGCGCGCGCTCGTTCTGCAGCTCCGGCACGATCGACTGGTTGATCATCTTCGCGAGCGCTTGAGCGGACATCGCGCCGTTCTTGAACTGGCCGACTGCCTTCTCGTACGCGCCTGCGGTGCGCTCCTCGAGCGCGAGCACGCGCGCGATCTCGGGCCGCACATCGGCGACGCCGCGCAGGAGCACGGCCGACACCGCGACGATCACCAGAGTGATGGCCATCGCCGCCGCCACCTGAACCAGCGGCGCCTTCCGCTCGCGCGCCCGCCGCGCGAGCACGAGTCCGCACGTGAAGCCCGAGATCAATCCCGAGAGCTCCGCCGTCGTCAGGCCATCACTCCCGACGTTGTAGAGGATGAACAGGCCCGCGAACGGCGCGATCCGCGCGAGCGTCTTGAGCGGAATCGAGACCGGCGCGGTCCCGTCCGCACCGTCGGCCGACTCGGCCGCATCCACAACCGTCGGAGCGTCTGCGGGGCGCAAGAGATCGCGAAGGCCGAGCCCTTCCTGTGATTCCGACGCATCCGCGGCGGCGACGGGCGATCGCTGCAGTCTTCCCCACAGCAGCGTCGCGAGCAGCAAACCGTAAAGGCCGAAGATCGCCCCTGACGCGCCCGCGCTGATGCCGATCGGATGCGACGACAGGCTCTCCAGTCCCGCGAAGAGACCGGCCGCGAGGTAAACGGTCAGCACGGTGAAGTGCCCGAGCATCCGCTCGAGCGTGATGCCGATCTGGACGACGCCCGCGATGTTCGCGACGAGTTGAATGAAGCCCGCGTGCACGAAGAGCGACGCGAGCAGCCGCCACCATTCGCCGTTGGTCGTCCGCGGGCCGAAATTCCCGCCCCACGCGACGATCGTGGTCGGATCGCTCATCGCGCCGCTGCCGAACGCCATGCCGAGGAACACGAAGACGTTCAGGGCGACGATCGCCGGCGTGACGATCGGCCACGGCGTGCGCTGACTGAGCGCGACGCGGAACGGCTCATCCTGCGCGCGCACCGCGGTGGCAGTGTCCTTCGCCAGCCAGAACTTGTCTTCGAGCGCGCGAAGGAGCTTGAGCCGCTCCTCCGGCTTCATGACGTAGATCGCGTAACCGCCGATGACGAGCACAGCGAGGAGGGTTGTCACGGCACCACCTCCGAGTCGAAACGATCAGTGAGCGTCCTCTATCTCCACGCCCTTCGGGAACACCCCGTCCGCGGGCGCGAACCAGAGGTTGAATCGATCGGCTCGCAGGTACCGCGCGACGACGCGGTAATGTCGATCGGAGAAGTAGTCGAGCAGCTGCTGCCGGATGTCGGGGTGCGCTTCCACGCAGACCAGACCCGGCCGGAACCTCGCGATATCGAAGCCGGCGAGCGCCTTCGGCTCGGCGAGCTCGATGTCCATCGTCAGGAAGTCAATCTTCGCCACGCCGGCGCGATCGAGGAGATCGTCGAGCGTGATGGTGCGCACCTTCCGTTCCCTGCCGGACCTGTCGTAGCGATCGGAGAAGTTCTTGTTCGACGAGGCGACGAGCTTGTTGCCCTCGGGCACGAACAGCGATTCGAGCTCGTCCGATTTGTCGCTGACGAAGAACGAGTAGAACTTCGTGCGCGGGCGGTGGCGCGCGTAGTCGGCCGCGAATTCTTCCTGCGCGTCGATGGCCACGCCGGACCAGCCGAGCGCGTGCTCGAGATGATACGTGTTGCTGAAGTGCTGATAGTGGTACGAGCCGACGTCGACGAAGACGCCGTCGCGCTTGTCGCGGAAGAAATCGCGGACGAGCCACTCCTCGGCATGCTCGGAGTTCCTCGCCGGTCCGTAAGTGTTCTTGAACCAGTCGTATTCGGGATTGCGTGTGAGCGCGCGGACGGCGCCGGCGGCGCCGCCGAGGATCGCCATGAGGACGGTCGTCAACAGCAGAATCCTGCCGAACGGCATTCGCTTTCTCGGTATTTCCCCTGGGTGATGATCCATGCGCAAGCTCACAAGAGCGTCAGGCGTCTGACGAATCTGAAATGCCGGCATGGACGAACGCGTGCGATCGACGCAGGCCGGCGCGTTCCGCGGCTCGAACGGAGCAAGCGGCGGGCCACGCCGTTGGCCCCGCTTGACATGCTACAGGCGTAGCACATATGCTACGCCTGTAGCACGTAGCCGGAGCCGATCGAGATGCCCGCACCACGACCCGAAATGCTGACCCGCCGCGAGCGGGAAATCATGGACGCGATCTTCGCGCTCGGCGATCGCGCGTCGGCCGACGCGATCCGCGAGCGCTTGACCGATCCGCCGAGCTACTCGGCGGTGCGCGCCATGCTCGCGCGGCTCGAGGCGAAAGGCCACGTGCGCCATCGCGAGGAAGGGCTCCGCTACATCTATTCGGCGGTCACGTCGCGCAGCGCCGCGGGCCGCTCCGCCCTCCATCAGCTCGTACGCGTGTTCTTCGACGGCTCGCCGAAGGAAACGGCAGCCGCCCTTCTCAAGCAGGAATCGTGGACGGAGGAAGAGCTCGACGCGCTGCGATCGGAAATCGACAGAGTTCGCAAGGAGAAGAAGCGATGAGCGCCAGATTCTTCGCAGACGTCGCGGCGGCCTTCAGCAGCTCGGCGGAGCTTTCACTCGCCGTCAAGGCCACGATCGTGCTCGCCGCCGGCCTGGCGATCTCGGCGGCCGCCGCGCGCGCCCGCTCTTCAGTGCGCCACCTCGCGATGGCCTCGACCCTCGGCGCGCTGCTCGCGCTGCCCGTCGCGTCGGCGCTCGCGCCGTCGCTCGCGATCGTCGTTCCCGTCTCGACGACGGTCGAACGCGCGCCGGCGATCGCGTCAGCCTCCGGCGCCGCGGCGTCTCCGGCCGCCGCGCGTGATGGCGGAGGCGTCGACGTGCAGGCGCCTCGCGGAATGGCGATGCCGTCGATCGAGGCGGTGGTGCGGATCGTCTGGGGCGCCGGCACGGTGCTCGCGATCGCGGCGCTCGCGGTGTCGATGCGCCGCCTGGGTCGACTTCGCCGCACCGCTGTTCCGTGGATCGACGCGCCGAGCGCCATGATGTCGCCGCTGACCGACGCGGCCGGCGCGAGATCGATCGACGTGCTCGTCCACGAGGACGTCGCCGCGCCGTTGACGTGCGGCTTCGTCCGTCCGGCGATCATCTTTCCGCCCGACGCGCGCGATTGGAGCGCTGCGGAGATTCGCCGCGCGGTCCTCCACGAGGTCGAGCACGTGAAGCGCGCGGATTGGATCGTTCAGATCCTCGGCCGGATCGCGTGCGCGATCTATTGGTTCCATCCGCTCGCGTGGAAAGCGCTGCGCACGCTGCGGCTCGAGGCCGAGCGCACCTGCGACGACGCCGTGCTGCGCGTGAACGGCGGCGCTGAAGATCAGACGGAGTACGCGGAACAGCTGGTCTCGCTCGCGCGACGCTTGAAGGATGCGTCGACACCGGCGGTGCTGGCGATGGCGAGCCGGAGCGATCTATCCGCGCGCGTCGCGTCGCTGCTCGACGCCCGGCAGCACCGAGGTCCGGCAGGCGCCGCCGCCACGATCGCGACGGCCGTGATGGCGATCGCGACCGTTGCCGCGATTGGACCGCTGCGCGCCGTTGGTGCCGCGCCAGCGTCGCCCGGCGAGGAGCAGACGACCTGGTCGCTGAAAACCGCGAAGCCGCGCACGGCTCGCGGCGACCGCGCGCTCTACCGCGCGTCGGAGCGCGGCGACGTTCGCCGCATGGCGGAGCTCATCGCCGAAGGCGCGGACGTCAACGCCAAAATCGACGGCGACGGCAGCCCGCTCATCGGCGCGGCGCGCGCGGGACGGCTCGACGCCGTGCGGCTGCTGATCGAGCGCGGCGCCGATGTGAACCTCGGCGTCGACGGCGACGGGAGTCCGCTGATCGCCGCCGCCGCGAAAGGGCACCTGCCGGTGGTCGAGTTGCTGATCGCGCGCGGCGCGCTCGTCGATCAGGTCGTCGACGGCGACGAGAACGCACTGATTCAGGCCAGCGCCGCGGGCGAGCTCGAGGTGGTGCGCTTCCTCGTCGCGAAGGGGGCGGACGTCAACTTCCGGGTCTGGGTCGAGGAGAGCCGGGACCAGCGCGGCGAATGGCGCACGCCGCTCGGTATGGCGGTACGGGCCCGGCGCGACGTCGTGACCGCGTTTCTCAAGTCGTCGGGGGCGCGCGAGTAACGTCAACCGGGCGTGACGCCCGGTTGACGGCCGTAAAAACCACGATCCAGCTCGATGCCGAGCTTGAATGTAACGCGTTACAAAAATACCCTCCCATGTCGGTCCGGGCGGTTTATCCCGCCATAAGACAGATTTGGGAGGAACGATGACTGTGCAGCGCCGCGTCGCGGCAAGGCGGTGGAGCCTGGGGCTCGCCGGCCTGATCGTCTTGTGTCTCACGGCAGCTCCCGCGTTCGCGCAATTCGATCGCGGGCAAATCTCTGGCGTTATCAAAGACTCGTCGGGCGGCGTCGTCCCCGGCGCGACCGTGACCGCGTCGCAGGCTCAATCGCAAACGCCGCGCGTCACCGTCACCGATGCGAGCGGCTTCTATACGTTCGCGAACCTCCCGTCGGGAAAATACGACATCACCGCCGAGCTGCAGGGATTCAAGAAGTCGGTGCGCGAAGGCGTGCAGCTCGACGCCGCCGGCGCGCTCACGATCGACTTCGCGCTCTCGACCGGCGCGTTGACCGAGGAGGTCACCGTCACGGCCGAGCAGACGCTGCTCCAGAGCGACTCCGCGCTGCGGAAGACGATCGAGTCGAAGGACATCGAGCAGCTCTCGTTCTCGGGCCGCAATCCGATCGGCGTCGCCGGCCTGAAGGCGGGCGTCGTCGGCGGCAGCTTCAACAACTACAGCTTCTCCGATCTCGGCAACGGCGGCTTCAGCATCAACGGGAGCCGCACCGACGAGAACAACATCACGGTCGACGGCGCGACGGCGATCCGCACGCGATCGAACGGCGCGATCATCGGCATCCAGAACGTCGACGCGATTCAGGAGGTCCAGGTCCTGACGGGCGACTACATGCCCGAGTACGGCCGCGTCAGCGGCGGGCAGATCCGCATCGTCACCAAGAGCGGCAGCAACCGCTTCAGCGGCAGCGGCTCGTACTTCATGCGCGACGACAAGTTGCAGGCGAACACGTGGGCGAGGAATCGCAGCACCAACCCGCTCGAGAACAGCGGCCCCGCGCCCTTCGACTACAAGCAGTATGCGTACTCGCTCGGCGGCCCGATTCCGGTCGGCCAGTTGAAGGACAAGCTGTTCTTCTTCGCGGCGCAGGAGTGGGTCAATTTCTTCAGGATCCAGACGAATCAGGCGGTCGTGCCGACGGCGCGGATGCGCGTCGGCGACTTCAGCGAGCTGCTCGATCCGAACAACGGATTCTTCACGGGCGCGCGCACGATCATCGATCCGCAGACCGGACAGGCGTTCCCGAACAACATCATTCCGACGCAGCGCCTCAGCCCGAACGGCATGGCGATGCTGAACGCGTATCCGATGCCGACGCCGGGATTCCGCCAGGGCGCGAACAACCTGAGCATCTCGAGCGACAACCCGCAGGATCAGCGGAAGGACAACATCCGGTTCGACTATCGGCTGAACGAGAAGAACCAGTTCAGCTATCGCTACGGCAAGTACAACTGGGTGGCGGTCGACGCGTTCCGCGGTACGTTCCCGTACGCGCGGACCGATTGGGATCGGCCGAACGTGACGCAGACGGCGAGCTGGACGCGCGCGTTCTCGAGCCGGTTGATCAACGAGTTCAGCTTCACGCACTCGCTGGACGAGGTCTTCATCAACGTCTGGCGCGGCACCGATCTCTTCCAGCGGAGCAAGTACGGCATCAACTACCCGTACATCTTCCCGGAGAACAAAGAGATCCCCGACAAGATCCCGACGATCACGATTGCCAACTTCACCGAGATCGACGGCGGTCCGTACCCCTCGTCCTCGCGCGGACCGATCTACACGTTCAACGACGCGGTGACGTTCCTGCGCGGCCGCCACACGTTCAAGGCCGGGGCGATCGTGGAGTACTCGGGCCAGGACGACTTCGACCAGATCAACGTGCAGCCGATCGCGGGCAGCACGAACAACCAGAACGGGCGCTTCCAGTTCTTGAACGACACCGCGGGCGCGAACAGCACGGGCACGGGCATCGCGAACGCCGCGCTCGGGATGTTCAACAGCTACGCGGAAATCGGGCAGCGCGCGCTGACGAAGTACCGCTCGCTGAGCACGGACATCTTCTTCCAGGATTCGTGGCGTCCGACGAGCAATCTGACGCTCGAAGGCGGCGTGCGCTGGTCGTACTGGCCGCCGTGGTACTCGCTGACGAACAACATCGCGACGTTCGATCCGGCGGCGTACAGCACGAGCAACCAGGCGGTGATCAATCCGGCGAACGGCCGCATCGTCTCGGGGCCGCGCTACAACGGCGTCGTGCTGCCGGGTGACGGCTTCAAGGGCGACGGCAACGATCTCGCGGTCGCGAGCGATCCCGCGGTGCTCGCCCTCTTCGTGGGCGCCGATCGCGGCTTTGCGAAGACGCACGCCAACGTGTTCGAGCCGCGCCTCGGCGCGGCGTATTCGGTCAACGACAAGACGATCGTGAAGTTGAGCACGGGCGTCTTCCACAATCGCGTGACGGTGAGCGACTCGATGTTCCTCGGCGGCAACCCGCCGTTCCAGCCGCAGGTCGGCGTCAGCAACGGGATCGCGGACAACCCCGGCGGCGTCGGCGGCGCTGGCACGCTGCCGCTCGGCATGACGGCGATCGATCGCGAGTTCAAGCACCCGACCGGCTACATGTGGTCGGCGGGCGTGCAGCGGCAGGTGCCGATGAACTTCATCATCGACGTGACCTACGTCGGACGGCGCGGACTGTATCTGCAGCGCGAGCGCGACATCAATCAGGCGCGGCCCGGCACGGTGCAGGCGAATCCGGGCGTGAACATCGCGGCGCTCAGGCCGTACAAAGGCTACGGCGTGATTCGACTCGCCGAGAACGCGGGCAACTCGAAGTACCACAGCCTGCAGATCAGCGCGGAGCGTCGCTATGCGAACGGCTTCAAGTTCGGCGCGGCGTACACGCTTGGCCACTCACAGGACAACGCGAGCGGCAAGCGCGACGTGCTGTTCAACAACTACGACGACACGGGCTTCTGGGGGAACTCGGGCTTCGACCGGCGCCACGTGTTCAACTTCTATTACATCTACGACCTGCCGTTCTATAAAGATCAGGCCGGCACCGTCGGCAAGGTCCTCGGCGGTTGGCAGATCACCGGTTCGACGTTCATGCGTTCGGGCACGCCGCTGTGGGTGACCGAGGGCGCGGACATCGCCGGCACGGGCGACACGTTCGGCAACCCGTGGAACGTCAGCGGTAACCCGAAGGACGGCGCGAACGAGCAGTTCTCAGCTGGCGTCTCGGCTGACCAGAACTTCTGGTTCAATCCGGCGGCGTTCTCGCGGCCAACGGCCGGAACCTTCGGCAACGGTCCGCGGAACAACATCTACAACCCCGGGCAGTATCAGTGGGACATCGCGATATTCAAGAACGTCAACGTCGGCGGATCGAAGACGGCGCAGTTCCGCGCGGAGATCTTCAACTTCATCAACCACGCGAACTGGAACGGCGCCGATTCGAATCCGACGGGCGGAACGTTCGGCCGTATCACGGGGAAGGACAATTCGATTCGCGACATTCAGCTGAGCCTGCGCTTCCAGTTCTAGTCTGAATTCAGTCGGGGTTCGGGACTCGGGATCCGGGACTCGGAAGAACATCCAGATCGCAGTCGCGCGTCAGTGATCGCGATGTCTTCCGAGCCCAGAGCCCCGAGCCCCCGAGCCCCGAACCACGACAGGAGTCAACAAAATGCGACTTCGCATGCTGGTGAGCGCACTATCGATCGTCTGGGCCTGTTCGAGCGCGATCATGGTGACGCCGAATGCGCGGGCGGCTGAGATGACGACACAGGAAGTCACGAAGCCCGACGTTGCGGGCGTGCGCAACTTCGCGCGGCTCGAGACGACCGTCGCATGCGCGGGCGCGACGAGCGCCGAGGCGCTGCCGGCGATCAAGAAGATGGGATTCGTGTCCGTGATCAATCTGCGCCGCGCGACGGAAGAGGGCGCCGACGTCGAAAAGGAAGAAGCGGCGGCAAAGGCGATCGGCCTGCGGTATTTCCACATCCCGTACGACGGCAAGCCGGATCCGAAAGCGGCCGCCGCGTTTCTCGACGCGATCACGACGAAGGGCGCCGAGCCCGCGTTCATCCACTGCGGCGGCGGCAACCGCGCCGCGACGATGTGGCTCATCAAGCGGCTGGCCGTCGATCATTGGGACACCGATCGCGCGGTGGCGGAAGCCGCGGCGCTGGGACAGACGAACCAGGACGCGCGAAAGTGGGCGATCGAGTACGCGGCCGCGAACAAGCGATAGCTGCTGGGCCGTTCGGAGTATGATCGAAGGATGATCCGTCCTCGACAATTCATCACACCGGCGACGATCGTGGTCGGCGTGATCGCAACCGTCGCGCTGCTCGCGCATCCGCAGAGAAAGGCGCAGCCGAAGCCCGCGCCCGCCGCACCGGCCGCCGTCGAGGCGGCGGTCTACCTGACGCCGACGTGCGGCTGCTGCTCGAAGTGGGCCGACCACATGACGGCGGCGAACTTCAAGATCACGCGCGAGGTTACGACGGATCTCGAATCGGTGCCGGCGCGCAAGAAGGTGCCGGTGCAGGTGCGCTCCTGCCACACGGCCGTCATCGGTCAATACGTCGTCGAAGGCCACGTGCCGGCCGATGTCGTCCGGCAGATGTTGAAGGAAAAACCGAACATCGTCGGCCTCACCGTACCGAACATGCCGATGGGATCGCCGGGGATGGAAGGACCCAACCCGCGATCCTATTCAATCCTCGCCATCAAGTCGGACGGCACCACATACGAGTACGCGCGGCGCTAGCCGCATCCGAGCATCGAAGCGACCGAGCCGGAAGGCTGATCTGCTGACGACGTCGGCGCGTGACGCGTGACGGCGGCGGCGTCGGTCTAACCGGTCTCATGGCCGTGTGTTCCGCCCGATGCCCTATAATGGCCAACGGATGCAACCCACCGACACGAGCAGGCCGGACTATTACCACAAGGTCGTCGACTGCCAATGGGCCTGCCCGGCGCACACGAACGTGCCGGAGTACATCCGGCTCATCGCGCAGGAGCGGTTCACGGACGCCTACATCCTCAACCGCGAGTCGAACGTGTTTCCGGGCATTCTGGGGCGCACGTGCGATCGGCCGTGCGAGCCCGCGTGCCGCCGCACGCGCGTGGACGGCAAGCCGGTCGCGATCTGCCGTTTGAAGCGCGTTGCCGCGGATCGCCGCGGCGAGGTGAAGCATCTGCTGCCGCAGATCCCGACGAAGAAGAACGGCAAGAAGATCGGCTGCATCGGCGCGGGCCCCGCGTCGCTGACGGTCGCGAACGATCTCATGCCTCTCGGGTACGAGGTGACGATCCTCGAGAAGCTGCCGCGGCCCGGCGGCTTGATGCGAATCAACATTCCCGCGTTCCGTCTTCCCGAGCAGGTCCTCGACGAAGAGATCGCGTACATCGTCGACATGGGCGTCGAGGTGCGCTACAACTCGCCGGTCACGAGCTTGAAAGCGCTCGTCGACAGCGGTGAGTTCGACGCCGTCTTCGTCGGAACCGGCGCGCCGAAGGGGAAGGAGCTCGAGATCCCCGGCCGCCACGACACGGATCAGATCTTCATCGGCATCGAGTGGCTGGAGTCGATTCACTTCGGCCACGTCGGCTCGGTCGGCAAGCGCGTGCTCATCATCGGCGTCGGCAACACGGCAATGGACTGCTGCCGCTCGTCGAAGCGGCTCGGCGCGACCGACGTGAAGGTCATCGCGCGCAAGACGCGGAAGTACTTCAAGGCGTCCCCGTGGGAGCTCGAGGACGCCGAAGAAGAAGGCGTCGAGATCGTCGAGAACCTTCAGCCCGTCCGCTTCATCATCGAGAACGGCGTGCTGACCGGGATGGAGTTCGACAAGTTCGTCTCGACCGAGACGGACAAGGGATTGAAGCAGGAAGTCGTCGGACGCGAGATCCTCCCGTGCGATTCCGTGGTCCTCGCCATCGGCCAGGACAACGCGTTTCCGTTCATCGAGCGCGACATGGGACTCGAGTTCGGCAAGTGGGACATGCCGGTCGTCGACAAGACGACGTTCATGTCGACGAAGCCGGGCGTGTTCTTCGGCGGCGACGCGGCGTTCGGCCCCGCGAACATCATCTGGGCCGTCGAGCACGGGCATCAGGCCTCGATCTCGATCCACAACTACTGCCAGGGCGTGCCGCTCACCGACCGTCCGGGTCAGGGGATGTCGCTCACGAGCACGAAGATGGGCCTGCACGAGTGGGCCTACAGCAACAACTACAACGACGCCCAGCGCCAGAGAATGCGGCACGTCGATCTGCCCGTGCGGTTCGCGAGCATGGCGACCGAGGTCGAGAAGGGATTCACGGCCGAGCAGACGCAGGCGGAAGTGGAGCGGTGTCTCAACTGCGACATGGAGACGCACTTCATCGACGCGCTCTGCATCGAGTGCGACGCGTGCATCGACATCTGCCCCGTGGACTGCCTCACGATCACGCCCAACGCGGACGAGCCCGACCTGCGCGAGCGCTTCGTGGCGCCGGCCGCGAACCTCGATCAATCGCTGTTCGTGTCGGGGCCGCTCAAACAAACCGGGCGCGTCATGCTCAAGGACGAGAACATCTGCCTGCACTGCGGCCTGTGCGCCGAGCGCTGCCCGACGTATGCGTGGGACATGCGGAAGTTCATGCTCCAGATTCCGTATGCCGGCGCGCGCGTCATCCCATTGGCGGCGGTATAGATGGATCGCGTCAACCAATTCGCCTTCAAAATCGCGACGGCCAACGGCACCGGCTCGGCCTCCGCGAACAGCCTGATCATGCAGGCGATCTTCCGGATGGGGATTCCCGTCACGGGGAAGAACGTCTTTCCGTCGAACATCCAGGGGCTGCCGACGTGGTACGAGATCCGCGTCGACAAGCACGGCTACACGGCGCGCACGCCGACGTTCGATCTGATGGTCGCGCTCAATCCCGCGACGTATCAGAAAGACGTGCAGGAAGTGCGGTCCGGCGGCTGGCTGATGTACGACTCGACGTGGCCGCTCGATGCGCGCCTCACGCGCCCGGACGTGGCGTATCTCGGCATCCCGCTCGCCGACATGTGCAACGCGCGCTTCTCGGGATCGCGCGAGCGCATTCTGATGAAGAACATCGCGTACGCCGGCGCGCTGGCCGCGCTGCTCGGGATGGACACGTCGATCATCCGCGCGCTGCTGACGGAGAAGTACTCGCGGAAGCCCGCGCTGAAGGATTCGAATCAACAGGCGGTCGATCTCGGCTTCGAGTACGCGCGCAAGCACTTTCCGTGTCCGCTGCCGATCCATCTCGAGGCGATGGACAAGACGACGGACTCGATTCTGATCGACGGCAACACCGCGTCGGCGCTCGGATGCCTCTATGCCGGCGCGACGGTCGGCGCGTGGTATCCGATCACGCCGGCCACGTCGCTGATGGAGGCCTTCAAGAGCTTCTGCCAGAAGTTCCGGCGCGATCCCGAGACGAAGCGGAACCGGTTCGCGATTCTTCAGGCGGAGGACGAGATCGCGGCCGTCGGCATGGTCATCGGCGCGGGATGGGCGGGCGCGCGGGCGTTCACGTCGACCGCGGGACCGGGCATCTCGTTGATGAACGAGTTCATCGGGCTCGCGTACTACGGTGAAGTGCCCGCGGTGATCTTCGACGTCCAGCGCGCCGGGCCGTCGACCGGCATGCCGACGCGGACGCAGCAAGGCGATCTCATGCTCTGCGCGTACGCGTCGCACGGCGACACGCGCCACATCTGTTTGTATCCCGCCGACCCGCGCGAGGCGTTCGAGATCGCCGTCGCCGCCTTCGATCTCGCGGAGCGCTTTCAGACGCCGGTCTTCGTCCTGAGCGATCTCGACATCGGGATGAACGACTGGATGATCCCGAAGCTCACGTGGAATGACGCGTATCGCCCCGACCGTGGCAAGGTCTTGTCGCCGGAAGAGCTCGAGACCGCGAGGACGTTCCATCGGTATCTCGACAGCGACGGTGACGGCATTCCGTATCGCACGCTGCCGGGCGAGCACCCCAAGGGTGCGTACTTCACGCGCGGGTCGGGACACAATCGCTACGGCGGCTACACCGAGGATGGCGACGAGTACGCGGACGTCCTCGATCGCATCGATCGCAAGATCCAGCGCGCCGCGCGCGCGGTGCCGCCGCCGATCGTCCGCACGGCGCCCGGCGCGACGATCGGCCTCCTCACGGTCGGCGGATGTCATGCCGCCTGCGTCGAAGCGCTCGATCAACTCGCCCGCGAAGGGCTCGCGATCGACTACATGCGCGTCCGCGGATTTCCGTTCGGCGACGACGTCGCCAGGTTCCTCGCGTCGCACGAGCTCGTCTTCGTCGTCGAGCAGAATCGCGATGCGCAGCTGCGCAGCCTGCTGATGCTCGAGACGGACACGAACGCCGACAAGCTCGAGTCGGTGCGGTACTACGCCGGCTTTCCGATGAGCGCGCACCACGTCGTCGCCGGCGTGAAGGCGAAGCTGGAGAGGGCGGCATGACCTACATCTCGAAGCCCACCGTCCACCATCCGGCGCTGCGAAAGAACGAGCTCGGGTTGACGCGGCGCGATTACGAGGGCGCGATCACGACGCTCTGCGCCGGGTGCGGCCACGACTCGATCACCGCCGCGATCATTCAGGCGTTCTGGGAGCTGTCGATCGCGCCGCACAAAGTGGCGAAGCTGTCGGGCATCGGCTGCTCGTCGAAGACGCCCGCGTATTTTCTTCGCGAGGCGCACGGCTTCAACGGTGTCCACGGACGCATGCCGGCGCTCGTGACGGGCGCGAACGCCGCGAACCGCGACGTGATCTACATCGGCATCTCCGGCGACGGCGATTCGCTGTCGATCGGCCTCGGACACTTGTGCCACGCGATCCGCCGCAACGTGAACGTCCTCTACGTGCTGGAGAACAACGGCGTCTACGGTTTGACGAAAGGACAGTTCTCCGCGTCCGCCGATCCCGGATCGCTCAGCAAGAAGGGGGAAGCCAACACGATGGAGGCGATCGACGGCTGCCTGCTCGCGTTGACCCTCGGCGCGACCTTCGTGGCGCGCAGCTTCTCCGGCGACAAGGGCCAGCTCGTGCCGATCCTGAAAGCCGGCCTCGCGCACAACGGGTTTGCGTTCGTCGACGTCATCTCTCCGTGCGTCACGTTCAACGATCACGAGGGATCGACGAAGAGCTACGCCTACACGCGCGAGAAGAACGTCGAGGTCGTGGCGGCCGACTTCGTGCTCCCGACGGCCGCGATCACGACCGCGTACGATCCGGGCAGCGTGCACTCCGTCGTGCTGCACGATGGAAGCACGGTCCGCCTCCGCAAGGTCGACGACGATTACGATCCCACCGATCCCGATCGCTCGTACACCTTCATCCGGGAGCGGCACAAGGAAGGCGAGGTCGTCACCGGGCTGCTCTACATTTCGCCCGATTCGAGCGACGTGCACGAGCAGAACCAGACCGTCGAGATGCCGCTGACGAAAGTGCCGTACGAGCAGCTGTGCCCCGGCAGCGCCGAGTTGGAGAAGCTGCAGCGCGGGTTCAGATGAAGACCGCGCTCGTCACGCTCGTTGCGCTGGCCGTCTACGTCGCGATGAGCCTCGACGATCCCCCGGCGGCGCAGGATCGTCGCGTCGGCAGCGTCGGCATTACCGTGTTCGAGGACACGGGGTTCCGCGGCAAGAGCGCGACGTTCCGCGACGACGTTCCGGATCTCCGAACGTTCAATCTCAACGATCGCATCAGCAGCTTCCGCGTGGCGCGCGGCGAGATGTGGGAAGTCTGCCTGCACGTCGAGTACGGCGGACGGTGCCAGGTGTTCACCGGCAGCGAGCCGGATCTCCACAGGCGGAGCGGCTGGAACGACGAGATCTCTTCGATCCGGCGCGTGCGCGCCGGCGGCGGCCGCACGGGCGTCCGTCCTCCGTCGAGCGAACGGCAGATCGTGCTCTACGATCGCGTCGGGTTCCGCGGCAGCTCGCGATCGCTCGACGGTCCGATGAGCAGCCTCGGCTCGTTCGGCTCGCGGGTCCGCAGCGTCCGCGTCATGGGCGGGCGGTGGGAGCTGTGTGATGGAACGCGCTGGAGCGACCGCTGCATCACCGTTTCGGAGAGCGTTCCCGACGTCGGCCGCTTCGATTTGAAGGGCGTCTCATCTGTAAGGCCCCGCTAGGCACAACAAATCCCCGGCTTCGCTCGTCCAATCACTGGTTACTCTATGGATGCCTTCCTCAACGATCTGAAGCAATCCCTGCGGATGTTCTGGCAGAGCCGCGCGTTCACCGCGGCCGCCGTCTCCGCGCTCGCGCTGGGCATCGGCGCCAACACGGCGATCTTTTCCGTCGTCAACGCCGTGCTGCTGCGGCCGATGACCTATCCCGACGCCGATCGCCTCGTCATCCTGCAGACGACCTCCAATCAGGGACCGGCTGGAGGCGCTGGATCGCCGGCGAAGTTCCAGCATTTGCGCGAGCAGTCGGACGTCGTCCGCGAGGTCTCGGCGTTCAATCAAGGCGTCGTGAACTACACGGGCGGGGAGGTTCCGGAACAGCTCCGATCGGGCCGCGTGTCGCGCGATTTCTTTTCGCTGTTCGGCACGCGCGTGCTCATGGGACGCACGTTCAACGAGAACGAGGATCGGCCCGATGGCGAGAAGGCGGTCGTGCTCAGCCATCAAACGTGGACGCGGCGCTTCGACAGCGATCCCAACGTTCTCGGCAAAGTGATTTCGCTCAGCGGCGTTCCGCACGTCGTCGTCGGCGTCCTCGACAAGAGCGCGGACTTCCAGGAGCTGTTCCAGAATCCCGACGTGTGGATTCCGTTCCAGCTCGATCCCAATACGAAAGATCAAGGGCACTACTTCAGGGTCGCGGGACGGCTCGCGCCCGGCGTCACGATCGATCAAGCGAAGGCGAAGCTGCAGTTGTCCGGCGAGGCGTTCCGGCAGAAGTTTCCGGCGTTCAACAAGAACAACAGCTTCGGCGCGACCCTGCTCGGCGAAGCGCTCGTGGCGAACGTCCGGACGTCGCTCTTCGTGCTCGTCGGCGCGGTCAGCTTCGTCCTCTTGATTGCCTGCGCGAACGTCGCGAACCTGCTGCTCGTGCGTGCGACCGGACGGCGGCGCGAGCTTGCGGTGCGCGCGGCGATCGGCGCGAACCGCAGCCGCATCGTCCGTCAACTCCTGACCGAGAGCGTCGTGCTGTCGATTGCCGGGGGCATCTTGGGATCGATCCTCGGGATCATCGGCATTCGACTCCTGCTCGCGGTGAACACCGCCAATCTCCCACGGATCGGTCAGGATGGCGCACTGGTCGGTGTCGATTGGCGCGTGCTGCTCTTCACGCTGCTGGTGTCCCTTGGCACCGGCGTGATCTTCGGATTGATTCCGGCGCTGCAGGGATCGCGCACGGATCTGAGCGCGACGTTGAAGGAGACCGGCGGTCGATCCGGCACGGGATTCAAGCAGAACAAAGTCCGCTCGGTGCTCGTGGTCGTCGAGGTCGCGCTCGCGCTCATTCTGCTCGTCGGCTCGGCGCTCTTGATCAGGACCGCGGCCGCGCTCGGCCGCGTGAATCCCGGCTTCGACGCGAGCCGCGTGCTGACGATGCGGATGTCGCTGACGGGACCGCGGTTCCAGACGTCGCAAGGCGTGGAGTCGATGGTGCGCGACGGCGTCGAGCGCCTGCGCGCCGTGCCGGGTGTCGTCGCCGCCAGCGCGACGTGCTGCGTGCCGCTGCAAGGCGGCTACGGCCTCCCGTTCGTCATTGTCGGTCGCCCGCTCGACGGTCCGGCGCACGGCGGCGGCAGCTGGGTCACGCTCTCGCCTGGATATTTCGACGTCTTCAAGATCCCGATCAAACGCGGACGCGACTTCAACGAGCGCGACACGCAGAACTCGCCCGGCGTCGTCATCATCAACGAGGCGATGGCGCGGCAGTTCTGGCAGAACGGCGATCCGCTGAACGATCGACTCGTGATCGGACGAAGCGTGATGCGCGAATTCTCGACCGAGCCCGAGCGGCAGATCGTCGGCATCGTCGGCGACGTCCGCAACGGCAGCCTCGACAGCGAGCCCGGTCCGATGATGTACGTGCCGCAGGCACAGCTGCCGGACGCCGCCAACGCGCTCAACGTCGGCCTCACGCCGATCGCGTGGGTCGTGCGCACGCAGGTCGAGCCGTTCTCGGTGAGCCAGGCCGTGCAGGAGCAGCTCCGGCAGGCGAGCGGACTCCCGGTGTCGCAGGTTCGCACGATGAGCGAAGTCGTCTCGCTGTCGACGTCGCGGCAGCAATTCAACATGTGGCTGATGACCGCGTTCGGCGCGTGCGCGCTGCTGCTCGCGGCGATCGGGATCTACGGCTTGATGGCGTACGCCGTCCAACAGCGAACGCAGGAGATCGGCATCCGGCTCGCGCTCGGCGCGCCGGCGCACAAGGTCAAGAACATGGTGGTCGTCCAGGGCATGACGCTCGCCATCGTCGGCGTGATCGTCGGCCTCGGGCTCGCGTACTATCTCGCGCGCTTCATCGCGACGTCGCTGTATGGCGTCCAGCAGCACGACAAGCTGGTCTTCATCGGCGTGCCCTTGCTCCTCGCGTTCGTCGCGCTCATCGCCGTATGGCTGCCCGCACGGCGCGCGAGCCGGATCGATCCGATCATCGCGCTCCGCGCTGAATAGGGTTCACGGGTTCCAGGGTTCACGGGTTCCCGGGTTCACGGGTTCCAGGGTTCAGCGCATTTCCAGTGGCACCTTGGCGTTCGGGGCCAGGAACGCTCGATCGATCTCGTCCATGTCTTCGTTCGATAGCGCGACATCGAGCGCGCCTCGATTCTCGAGGACGTGCTCGACCGACCCGGCTTTCGGAATCACGACGACGCCGCGATGCCGCAGCAGCCACGCGAGCACGATCTGTGCGGCGGTTGCGTCGTGGCGGCTCGCGATCCTCGCGATCGCGCGCGTCTCGAGCAAATCGCGCCGCTCGCGGCCGGCGCCTTCGAGCGGCGAGTAGGCCATGATCGGAATCCCGCGCGCGCGGCAATACGGGAGGAGATCGAACTCGATGCCGCGGCGGCGGGGATTGTAGAGCACCTGATTCGTCGCGATCGCGTCGCCGCCGGGGAGCGCGTCCGCCTCCTCCATGTCGTCGACGTCGAAGTTGCTGACGCCGTAGTCTCGAATCTTTCCCGTCTGCGCCAGCGTCCGAAACGCGCTGAACGCCTCCTCGAGCGGCTCCGATTCACGCCAGTGGAGCAGATAGAGATCGAGATAATCGGTCTTGAGGCGCCGCAGGCTGCGCTCGCACGCGCGAATCGCGCCGTCGCCCGTCGCGTTGTGCGGGTACACCTTGCTCACGAGGAAGACCTCGCGGCGCCGGCCTTCGATCGCTTCGCCGACGACTTCCTCCGCTCCTCCCTCGCCGTACATTTCCGCGGTGTCGATCAGCATCAGCCCCGCATCGAGGCCCGCCCGCAGCGCGGACACTTCGCGCGCGCGCCGCGCCGCGTTCTCGCCCATGCCCCACGTGCCCTGACCGAGCACCGGAATGTTGCGGCCCGTCGGAAGCGGCGTCGTCCTGACTTCTTCGTCTTTCGTAGCGCTCATTTGATTCGACCGAAGGAAAACAACTCGTCAGCGCTGTTGGCTCGATCTTCGACCATTCGATGCAGAATCTGCGCCGCCAGGAAACCCAAGGTCATCCCATTGCCGCCATAGCCGAGCGCGAAGAGATGCTTGGGGTACCGCCGGTGCGGGCCGACGTACGGCAAGCCATCCGGCGTCGTCGCGAACAGGCCCTCCCACATGTACTCGGGCCGCACCTGCCCAAGAGCCGGATAGATCTCGCCGAGCGTTTCCGCGAGCGTCTCAGCCGCCGCCCACGATCGCCACGTCAGCGGTGGTATGCCCGCGAAACGCCGGCAGAGGCAGCGCCGCCGCGCCGCGGCGGACGAGCCAGACGGGTGTGCCCATCCGCAGCCGTTTCATGACTCGACCATTCTTTTCCGGCTCTGGCGAAACGATTGCTTTCCGAGTGCCTGAAGGAGGGCACGTGACCGAGTTGCACACCGGCTCATGTTGGAAGGATTCAGCACGCGTCTCCAGTTATCCGGCGCTCGATCGCGATCTCGACGTCGACGTCGTCGTCATAGGCGCGGGCATCACGGGGCTCACGTCAGCTTACCTCTTGAAGCGCGCGGGGCGGCGCGTCGCGGTGATCGAACGCGGGCGCGTCGGCGGAGTCGATACGATGGCGACCACCGCGCACGTCACGTGCGTCACCGACGTGGATTTGACGACGCTCGCCAAGAGCTTCGGACGGGATCACGCGCAGGCGGTATGGGACGCGGGGCTCGCGGCGCGCGACGAGATCGACAGCATCGTCCGCGACGAGGGCATCGCGTGCGAGTGGACGTGGGTCGACGGGTTCAGGCACTCCGCGCACGATAGGGACGACAGCGACAAGTTGAAGGAGGAAGCGGCGCTCGCGTCGGATCTCGGATTCGATGCGCGGTTCATCGATGCCGTTCCCGGTCTCGCGCGTCCAGGTATTGCTTACGCCGGGCAAGCGAAGCTCCACCCCGGGAAATACCTTGCTCACCTCGCAAGGGTGATTCACGGCGACGGCTCGTTCGTCTTCGAGCAGACGACATCCGAAGAGGTCACGGCCGATCCGATCGTGGTGAAGGCCGCGTCGAAGCAGGGAACCTTCTCGCTGCGCTGCCGGAACGTCGTGATCGCGACGCATACGCCGCTGACGGGCAAGGCGAATCTCGCGAGTGCGACGCTCCTTCAGACCAAGCTCTACCTCTACACGTCGTACGTCGTGGCGGGCAGGCTGCCGAGCGGATCCCTTCCCGAGGCGCTGTTCTGGGACACTGGGGATCCGTACAACTACATTCGCGTCGATCGCATGAAGGATCACGACCGCATCATCTTCGGCGGCGAGGATCACAAGACGGGGCAGGCACCGAATACCGAGGAATGCTTTCGAGCGCTCGCGGCGAGAGCGACGTCGATCTTCCCGGGACTCGAGCTCACGCATCGATGGTCCGGCCAAGTCGTCGAGACGAACGACGGCGTGCCGTTCATCGGCGAGACATCCGACAGGCAGTTCGCGGCGACGGGATTCGCCGGCAACGGCACGACGTTCGGCACGCTGGCCGCGATGATGGCGCGCGATTCCGTCCTCGGCCTGAAGAATCCGTGGAGCGAGCTGTTCGACGTCGGTCGAACAAAGATCAAGGGTGGCGCGTGGGACTACGTCAAGGAGAACGTCGACTACCCGTACTACATGATCAAAGACTTGATCAAACAACGGGTGGTCGGCGCGGATGGCACATCGCTTCAAGCGCTCCGGCGCGGCGATGGGATGATTCTCTCGCTCGACGGGCAGAAGGTCGCGGCGTCGCGCGACGAAGCCGGCCGGGTCACGCTGCTGTCGCCGGTTTGCACGCACATGGGATGCACCGTCGCCTGGAACAAGGCGGAGCGGACATGGGACTGCCCGTGCCATGGTTCGCGCTTCCTTTCGAACGGCGACGTGCTGTCGGGTCCCGCCGAGTCTCCGCTCGAAAAGATCGACGCGCGCGTTCACGCGTGAGCGGGAATCAGGCTCAGGGCTCGGAGCCCTGAGCCTCGATTCGTCTTCGTCATCTCCTGCTGCGGGTGGGGGAGGGCGATCGTTCTTCCTCTTCTTCGTCGTGCGCGCCGGAGGCCGCCTGCTGATTGATTCCGGCGGTCGCAATCGAGGACAGCTTCTCGTCGGCGGATTCTTCTTCGCCGAGCGTCATCTTCAGCAGCCGCGCCGCCTTGTCGTGACCCATCGCCTCCGCCCACGCGACGACCGTCCCGTAGCTCGCGATCTCGTAATGCTCGACCTTCTGCGCCGCGGCGATGAGGCACGCGTCCATGGTCGCCTCGTCGAAGTCCTCGGCCATGATGTCCTTGCCCTCTTCGAGGATGCCGGCCATGCCGTCGCACGTCTTGCTGCGCGCGGTCTCGCCCACGCTCTCGAAGACCTGCTCGAGCCGCTGGATCTGCGTCATCGTTTCGCGCAGGTGTGACTGGAATGCGTCCGCGAGCGGCGCCGCGGTGGCCGCCTTGATCATCTTGGGCAGAGCCTTGCTGATCTGCTTCTCCGCGTTGTAGAGGTCGCGAAGCTCCTCGAGCCATGCATCGTGAAGTGTTAAAGCCTCAGCCATCGTGAATCTCCTTTGGTCGCTGAATGGAGCCCGTGAATCTCGGTGCTTTCGCTCGAACCAATGCAGAGCGCATGCCCGTGCGCGATCGCGGGCTTGGAAGTTGCACCGCTCCTGAGCCGTGGGCGCAAAGACAGCTCGACTGCTTCAGCACCGCGCGAAAGGCGCGGCAACGGCGGGTGCGACGGCGCCCGAGCCGCGCGAGTCCGCCGCGTCCGCAGGTCTGCGATACGTCACGGATCGCACGCCAGGTATCCGGCGTGTGCGAGTGGGCAATGGATTTCGGTACGTCACACCTCAAGGTTCGACGCTGCGCGATAAGCAGGAGCTGCGGCGCATCCGCGCCCTGGTCATTCCGCCCGCGTGGCGGGACGTATGGATCTGCTCGAACCTGTTCGGCCATCTTCAAGCCACGGGCCGCGACGCGCGCGGACGGAAACAACATCGCTATCACCCGCGATGGCGGCAGGTGCGCGACGAAGCGAAGTACGGCCGTATTCTCGAGTTCGCCGCGGCGCTCCCGGTACTGAGGCGGCGGGTCGAAGCGGACATCGCGGCGCCGGGATTGACGCGCCGCAAGGTCGTCGCCGCCGTTGTTCAGCTGCTCGAGAAGACCCTGATACGCGTCGGCAACGATGAGTACGCGCGCGACAACCATTCGTTCGGCCTGACGACGCTGCGCAACGCGCACGCGCGGATCTCCGGGTCGACGATTCGCTTCCGGTTCAAAGGAAAGTCCGGAAAGTCTCACGATGTCGCGTTGAGCGACGCGCGGATCGCGCGGATCGTGAAGAAGTGCCAGGAGCTCCCCGGACGCGAGCTCTTCGCGTACCTCGACGAGGACGGCAAGCCGCAGGACATCGGGTCGGCCGACGTCAACGACTATGTGAAGGAAGTGACCGGCCGCGACTTCACGGCGAAGGACTTTCGCACGTGGAACGGCACCGTGCTCGCGGCGCACGCGCTGAGGGAGATGCCGGACTTCACGTCGGACTCGCACGCAAAGCGGAACATCCTGAAGGCGATCGACGCTGTTGCCGGCGTGCTCGGGAACACGCGATCGGTGTGCCGCAAGTGCTACGTCCACCCGTCGATCCTCGACGCCTACATGGATCGAACTCTCGCGCAGGCGCTGGCCGGAAGGCGGACGGCGCGTTCGTCCGGCTTGAGCGGTACTGAGAGCGCCGTGCTCGCGCTGCTGCAGCGGCGGCTTCGCAGGGAGTCTCAACGCAAGTCGGCGTAACGCTTCCGGCTTTAGCCGGAAGGTTAGCCGCACCTGGCTGCCGACTCAGCGACCCGGCTTGAGCACGACCTTGATGCAGTTGTCCCGCTTGTCGCGGAACGTCTCGTACATCCGCGGCGCATCCTCCAGCGGCGCGCGATGCGTGATGACGAACGATGGATCGATCTCCATGCGCTCGATGTGTTCCAGCAGCCGCGGCATGTACTTGTGCACGTGCGTCTGTCCGAGCTTCAGCGTGAGGCCCTTGGCGAAGGCCGCGCCGAGCGGGAACTTGTCCAGGAATCCGCCGTACACGCCGGGGATCGAGACCGTTCCGCCCTTGCGGCAGGCGTTGATGGCCTGGCGAAGCGCGTGCGGCCGATCGGTTGCCATGTAGAGCGACGTCTTCGCAAGGTCGTACCACGCGTCGAGCGTCCTGCCGTGCGACTCGAGGCCGACCGCGTCGATGCAGGCATCAGGCCCCTGGCCGCCCGTCTCCGCGCGAAGCTCGTCGAGGACGTCGGTTTCGGCGTAGTTCAACGTCTCCGCCTTTCCCTCAGACGCGGCCAGCTCGAGCCGGTCGGGGAAGCGATCGATCGCGATGACGCGCTCGGCGCCGAGCAAGTACGCGCTCTTGATCGCGAACTGCCCCACCGGCCCGCAGCCCCAGACCGCAACCGTGTCGCCCGGCTTGATGCCGCAGTTCTCTGCGGCCATGTAGCCGGTCGGAAAGATGTCCGAGAGGAAGAGCACCTGATCGTCGGAGAGCGACTCGGGAACCTTGATCGGTCCGACATCCGCGAACGGCACGCGGGCGTACTCGGCTTGGCCGCCGGCATACCCGCCGTACATGTGCGAATAACCGAACAGTCCCGAACCCGAGTAGCCATACATTTTCTCGGCGACCCAGGCGTTCGGATTGGAGTTGTCGCACAGCGACCAGAGATCCGCCTTGCAATAGAAGCAGCGGCCGCACGCGATCGTGAATGGAACGACTACGCGATCGCCGGGCGCGAGACGCGTGTTCTCCTTGCCGACCTCGACGACTTCTCCCATGAACTCGTGCCCGAGCACGTCTCCCTTCTGCATCGTCGGGATGAACCCGCCGTAGAGATGTAGATCGGATCCGCAGATCGCCGTCGACGTGATCTTCACGATGGCGTCGCGAGGATTGAGGATCTTCGGGTCGGGCACCGTCTCGACCCGGACGTCTTCCTTGCCGTAGTAACGAACCGCTTTCATATCCTCCACCCTCCGGGCTGATGTTCTTCCGTCGCGCGCGGAATCTCTCCTGCCTCGAGCAGCCACTTCAGGCGGCGCAGATCTTCGCGAATCGCTTGGGCCGGTTCGTCGCCGAAGAGCTCCGCGACAACTTTTCCAATCCTCCCGCCGGGAGGCGCGTATTGAAGGTGGACAGTGACCTGCGTGCTGCGTCCGCCGCGCGCCCGATCGAAGTTCACCGAGCCGGCGGTGACGACGTCGGAGTCGGGAAGGGACCGCCATCCGATCACCTTGTTTTCCACTTCGTTGATGATTTCCGCCGTCCATTCGACGGTCGTTCCCGCCGGGGCTTTCGCGGTCCACCGCGAGCGGCCGTTGCCGAGATCGACGACGCGCTCCAGGTGCGTCATGAACCGCGGAAGGTTCTCGAGGGTCCGCCAGAAGCGATAGACCTCTTCGAGCGGTTTCTCGAGACGAATGGATTCGAGCACGTGAAAGCCGCGCGATCCCGCGAGCGCCGCGCGCGTGTCCGCGTTGCGGGCGGCCGTGTTGACGCCAAGTCCGGAGTACACCGGGCAATGGCCGGTCGCGCCGCGATAGAGGAGACCGCTGCCGGCGGCGGCCATGCTGACGCCGGATCGCGATCGGTGCGTCAATCCGTACGCGAGGAGAGCTGAGCCGACGGCCACCGATCCCCACCGCTCGAGCGAGCCGACGTTTGTCGTGCGATGACGGACGGAGCCTGGCGCGTCAAGTGTGTGTGTTCGCATGCGGCGTTCAGAAGCACCGCGTGTGCCACTCGGCGTGGGGAGCAGAGCGCAGCGGATGAGCGACGTATGCGGCGCATTCCGGCGCCGTATGATTTGAAGTCGGGCTAGGAATGCTGCTCGTGCGATCTGCGGGAGTTGCGCCGTGTCATGCCCTGGCCTGCCTCGTGCTTATTGGGGGTGCATGTCGACACTCGAGTTGAGTCGATTCTGCGCCACTCGTCCGGCTGAGGCCGACATTCTCCTCGTCGAGGACGATCGCCGCGAGAACGAGATGTACGCCGCCGCCCTTCGCCGCGCAGGCCTGGAGCTTTGCCGCCGCGTGCGATCGATTCAGAAAACGGCGAGCCTTCCGGCGATCACCGTAGCACTTCCGGCTGCCATAGCGAACGGGTGGCGCCCTTGGTAATATCCCGTGGGTCAATGGCTGATAAGGGGCTCGATGCATTGACGGCGACTCTGGATGAGCTTCATAGCTCACTAGAGGAACACGTCGAGGAAGCCAGTCTGCTGGTCGTCGAGGCCGAGCGGGTCGAGCGCATTGCGGCGACGCATGATGCCCTGATGGCGTCGGTCGACACGCTCCGTCGCGAGACTCTGGCGCTGCGCCAAACCGTCAGGGAAAACCGTGACCGGCTGAGCGCGCTTCGCTCCCGAATGAAAGCGCTCCTCCCGCCCGGCCGATAACGTCGCCTCCCGTTGTAATTCGCTTTCGGGCGAGGTACGCTCCGCATTCCTCGGGTCTCCGATGTCAAGACGGGATATTCGACAGTCGAGGGCGCAGCAGCTGCAGGAAGCGCTTCGGCTCTCCGCCGAGGCCGTACGTCGCGCACACGTCCGGGCAGAAGAGGCCGCGCGGCGGGCGCGGGAGATCCGCGGTTCGAGCGCGACGCTGCGGAAGATCCGGACGAACGGTCGCGAGCGGGGGAAGATACAGCTCGTCATCGAAGAGAGCGAGCGGGCGAGCCGTGAAAAAGAGCGATTCATCGCGGTCGTGTCACACGAACTGCGCCAGCCGCTCAACGCGATTCTCGGCGCGTTCACGCTGCTGGACGAGGCGATCATTCCGGCCGTGCAGGAGCGCGCGCGGCGCGTCATGGACCGCCAGCTCCGGCAGATGGTCCGGCTGCTCGACGACCTGCTCGACATGTCGCGTTTGTCCGTGCGGACCCTGAAGCTCGACGTCGCCCGCCAGGATCTGCAGCCGATCCTCGAAGCGTCGCTCGAGACGATTGCGGCGCGGGTCGCCGAGCGCCGCCTTCGACTCGACGTCGGGTGGACGCCGGAGCCGCTCTTCGTCGAGGCCGATGCCTGTCGCCTGCAGCAGGTCTTCGGCAATCTGCTCTCGAACGCCGTTCGCTACACGCCGGAGGGCGGATCGATCGTCGTGTCGCTCGCGCGCGAGAACGGCTCTGCGGCGGTGTGCGTCACGGACACAGGCGTCGGCATCGAGAAGCGCGAGATGGAGAACATTTTCGAGCCTTTCGCGCGCGGCGGCTCGAGAAGCCCTGAGGGGTTCGGCATCGGCCTGGCGCTCGTCAAAGGCCTCGTCGAGCTCCACGGGGGAACCGTCACAGTCGCCAGCGGCGGGCGCGACAAGGGATCCGCGTTTACCGTCTTCCTCCCCCTGAGGTGACGGTCAGCCATGGTACAGTCTTCGCTGATGGCCCGCGCCGACTCGGCCTACTTCGATCAAATCCTCGATCATCTCAGGCAGTCGCGCGGATTCGACTTCACCGCCTACAAGCGATCCAGCCTGATGCGGCGGCTGATGAAGCGGATGCAGCAGGTCGGCGCGACGACCTTCGAGCAGTACTTGGATTACGTTCAAGTCCATCAAGAAGAGTTCGGGCCGCTCTTCAACACGATCCTGATCAACGTCACGTCGTTCTTCCGGGATGAAGAGCCCTGGAGATATTTCGCGAGCGAGCTGCTTCCGAATATCATCGCGGAGCGGGGGGACGGCGAGGCGATTCGCATCTGGAGCGCCGGCTGCGCCTCGGGCCAGGAAGCGTACACGGCGGCGATGGTCCTCGCGGAGCAGATCGGCGTGGATGCGGTGCGCGAGCGCGTCAAGATCTACGCGACCGATGTCGACGCCGAGGCGCTGGCGGAAGCACGCCAGGCGGTGTACTTCGATCGCGAGCTCGAGGACGTGCCGCCCGCGATGATCGAGAAGTACTTCGAGCGATCGGGAAACCAGGTCGCGTTCAATCGGGATCTGCGGCGCGCGGTCATCTTCGGCCGTCACGATCTCGTCCAGGACGCGCCGATTTCCCGCGTGGATCTGCTGCTCTGCAGAAACACGTTGATGTACTTCAACGCGGACGCCCAGAGTCGTATTCTGACGCGGTTCTATTTCTCGCTGAACCCGAACGGCTACTTGATGCTCGGCCGCGCGGAGATGCTGTTCAGTCACGCGTCGATGTTTGCGCCCGTGGACCTGAAGCGGCGGGTGTTCAAGATCGTACCAAGACCGACTCAACGCGATCGACTGTTGATTCTGACGCAGACGGGACGGGACGCCATGGCGAGTCACGGACAGAACCACTTCCGGGTGCGCGAGGCGGCGTTCGAATCGGATACGGTTCCTCAAATCGTGCTCGATCCGGCGAACTGCGTCGTCGCCGTCAACGCGCCCGCGCGCACGCGCTTCGGCATCCCGGAGGACGGCGTCGGTCGTCCGATTCAGGAGCTCGACATCTCCTATCGTCCGGCGGAGCTTCGTGCAGCGCTCGACAGAGTCCACGCCGAAGCCGCTGAGGTGACGCTGAAGGCCGTACGATTGGTCGCGAACGGAGAGGTGACCTTGTTCGACGTCACGGTGTCACCGCTCTTCGACAGCGATCGTACGCCGCTCGGTACGCGCGTCGCGTTCCTCGACGTGACCAAGTATCATGCCCTGCAGGCGGAGCTGCAGCAGTCCAAGCAGGAGCTGGAGACGGCGTACGAGGAGCTGCAGTCCACCAACGAAGAGCTCGAGACCACCAACGAAGAGCTGCAGTCCACGGTCGAGGAGCTCGAAACGACGAACGAGGAGCTCCAATCGACGAACGAAGAGCTCGAGACGATGAACGAGGAGCTGCAGTCGACGAACGAAGAGCTGCAGACGCTCAACGACGAGTTGCGGAACCGTACGACCGGTCTGAACTCGGTGAACGCGTTTCTCGAATCCGTCTTCGCGAGCCTGCAGTCGGCGGTGATCGTGCTCGATCACGACTATCGCGTGCAGGTCTGGAACCGCGGGGCGGAGCAGCTCTGGGGCGTGCGCGGCGACGAAGCGGTACAATCCAATTTCCTCGGCCTCGACATCGGGCTGCCCCTGGTCGATCTCAAATCGGGCGTTCGTGACGTCCTGTCCGGCGCCGAAGACCATCTGGAAAAAACGTTGCCGGCCGTGAACCGCCGTGGGAAAACCATTCAGTGCCGTGTCGGCATCACCCCCTTGCGTCACTTGGATCGGACGATCGCGGGCGTGATCCTGTCGATGGAGGAAGTGCAGGACGGACCATGAACAACACACTAGCGCATTCGCTGGTGGCGCGCGCAGCCGCCGCGCAAAAGCGGCTGGCGCTCCTCGAGGGGAGAGTAGACGTCGGATCGAAGCCATCCGCCGAGATGATGAAGGCCGCGCTTCGCGAGCTCGGCGAGGTCCTCGACGCGCTGCGGGTTGCGACCGAACAGCTGCACGCCGCCTCGGACGATTTGATGGCGGCGCGTCGCGACGCGGTCGCGCACGCCGAGCGATACCGCGAGCTGCACGAGGGCCTGCCGGTCCCGTGCATCCTGACGGATCCCGAAGCGTGCGTCGACGAAGCGAACGGGCACGCGGCCGCGCTGTTGAATGTCGCGCGGCCGTATTTGACCGGCAAGCCGCTGCTGCTCTTCATGCCGGAACGCGATCAGTATTTCCGCATGCTCGAGCGCATCCGGGTGGACGGCAGCACCACGGATCGCGCGACGCTTCGGCCGAGAGATCGCAAACCGCGGACCGTCAGCATCGGCGTCACCGCGCTCGCGAATCAGGCGCGATGGTGCTGGGTGTTTTCGGAAGTGTCGTGACGTCTTGCGACTGACGCGTTAGTCCTTCGAGTCAACTGACTTCAGCTGCCGCGGATCGGCGATCTCGGGCGCGTCGCCGTGATCGGGCACCTGAGTGCTCGTACGGTTGTGGAGCAGGTGACGCACGACGCTCGCGTGCTCGGCAGCGTTGCGCGCGCGCTCCTCGAACGCTCGCGCGATCCAATGATGTTGCCGCTGGCTCGCGCGATCCGCCATCCGCCGCGTGAGGGCCGCGCGCTCCTCGAGCGATCGCAGTGCCGCCCAGAGCGCGCGGTCGACCGAGTCGGTGTGCGCCGCCAGCATGCTGTCGGGCGAATACACGTGGCCGACGCGGCACCGGAATCGAAGGAGGCCGCCTTCATCGGTCTCCCACAGCGTTCCGTGGCACTCGGGGCAAGCGAAGACCGACGCCGCGCCCGGTTGTGCGCCCTGATCGACGGCGGCCCTCGGCGGTCCGAGATCGGCCTGGAGCGAGGGCACGTGCGGTCCGTCGCCGCCTCGAGTGGCGGCCTTCTCCTTCGTCAGCGCGCTCAGCAGCACCGGGATCTGCCGCACCGGCACGACGTGATCGATTTCGACGAAGTCGATCGCGCTCTGCGGCATGCTCGAGGCGAACGCCTCGCGGGGATCCTGTACGATCGTGACGCCGCCGGCCTCTTTGATCGCCGCCAGACCCGCCGTGCCATCGTCGAGCGACCCGGTCAGCACGACGCCGACGGTCCGCGATCCAAACGATCGCGCCGCCGCGCGGAAGAGCGGATCGATCGCCGGCCGCACGCCGTTCTCCGTGGGGCCGTGCTGCAGACGGATGCGATCCTCCTCGAGCGTCATGTGCTGATCGGGCGGCGCGACGTAGATGCGGCCGTAGAGCAGGCGCTCGAGGTCCACGGGATGGCGCGCCGGCAGCGGGCCGGCGCGCGTGAGGATCTCGGGGAGCACGCTTCGACCGCGGGAGACGTGCAGGACGACGAGAATCGCCGCCGGCAGATCGGTCGGCAAATCGGCGACGACGGCGCTGAGTGCCTCGACGCCGCCGGCCGATGCGCCTACGACGATGATGTCGTGAGTGGCCACACGAACGCTCCAGCATTCCGCATGCCCGCGGCGCAGGCACTGCCATTACATACTACGCCTACGGCGCGTCGCGAAGATGGATGAGCTGCGCGCGGCCCAGAATTGCAGACCCGCGAGCGCCGCAGAGCAGAACGGTAGACGCGCTCGACTCTACGGCGCCCGGCCTCCGGGGGGACGGCCTACGAGTCGATCCTCAGCTTGTTCTCCACGTTGAACACGCCGAACGTCGAACGCGCGATCATCTCCGCCTTCTGCCGTTCGAGCGTCGAGTTCACGGCGCCCGTCAGCGTCACATTGCCGCGCTCGACGACGATGTGAATCGGCGGGTTCACGTGAATCGCGTAGCGCGAGAAAACGGGATCGCGATAGATCTCCCGCGCCAAGGTCGACCGCAGCCGATCGTCGTAGATCGAGACGGGCAGCGTAGCGAGATCGTTCTTCACTTCGCGCACGCCCTCGACCCGCGACGCGATGCGGCCGAGATCTTTCGCCTTGTAGGGCTGTGTCACGCGACCGGACAACGTGACCACTCCTTCGTCCACGCCGACCGCGACGTCGTCGAAGATCGAGTAGCGTGCGTACCGCCGAACCTTCTCCGCGATCTTTTCGGCCAGCGCGCGATCCATCGCGCCGGTCGACGATCGAATCTCCTGCACCGTTGGCGCTCTATCTTGCGCGAGCGCGGGCGCCGGCACCAGCGCCAGCGTCATCATCGCGGCCCACATATGTCGTGTCATAACCGGACTCCTTTGTCTCACACCCTTAACGACGCGGCGGAAACGAGGGAGGTTCCTCGGGGGGGACAATATATTGGTGAGCGTCCGGTTAGCCGGACCTCTCCCAATCGCTTGGATACGTTACGTAGGACTTATCGAGCTGCGAGACCGACGAACATCCAAGCAGCTTCATCGTGCGTATTACATCATTGCGGAGGATGCCGATCGCGCGTGCGACGCCCGCGCCGCCGCCGGCGCCCAGTCCGTAGGCATAGGCGCGGCCGATGAGCACCGCGCGCGCGCCGAGGCACACCGCCTTCACGACATCCGATCCGCGGCGAATGCCGCCGTCGAGAAACACCTCCGCCTGTCCTTTCACCGCCGCGACGACTTCGGGCAGCGCGCGCAGCGTCGGATAAACCGTATCGAGCTGACGGCCCCCATGATTCGAGACGACGACGGCGTCCGCGCCCTCGTCGACGGCGCGCCGCGCATCGTCGCCGATCATCACGCCTTTGATGACGAGCGGCCCTTTCCACAGATCGCGAATCCAGCGGAGATCGTCCCAGCACACCGTGGACTTCTCGAGCGCGGCGCCGACGTCCGCGTATCCCATCGGTCCGTCCGGCAGCACGACGTTTGGAAAATTCATCAGGCCGCCGTCCTTGATGAACGCGGCGAGCCAGGCCGGTCTCGCGAGGAACTGGTGCACGAACGGCAGCATCGTCCACGGGCTGCGGGTGAGGAGCTCCTTCGTGCCGTTGCGGAAATCGCGCTCGCGAAGTCCCGCGACGGCGGTGTCGACGGTGACGACGAGCGCCGAGCAATTGCAGCCTTTCGCGCGCTCGATGCCGGCGGTAGCGATCTCGCGTCCGCCGACGAGGTACACCTGATACCAGACCGGTCCCTTCGTGCCCGCTTTGACGTCATCGACGCGGCAGCCGGACAGCGTCGAGAGCGTGTAGATCGTGCCGGCCTCGCCGGCCGCGCGCGCGGCCACGACTTCGCCGCGCGGATAGAACATGCGGCTGCTGCCGACGGGCGCGAGGATGAACGGCAGCGCGATCTCGCCGCCGAGCACGGTCGTCCTCAAGTCGCACGTTGGAATCGCGACCGCGCCGCGCGGCCGGAACAGCACGTCGTCGAAGATGCGGCAGTTCTCGCGCAGCGTGACCTCGCCGTCGGCGCCGCCGTCGATGTAGTCGAAGACGACGCGCGGCAGGCGGCGCTCTGCCAGGCGCCGGAGATCCGCGATGTTCACGACCTGTGGGGAATCGACTGAGTTGGGCATGTCAGAGGGACGCTGAATTGTACGCTCACTTCACGTCTCGAGCCAGGTCTCGACCCAATCGAGCACGACGGCGAGCCCTCCGCTGGCGTCATGCGCGGCGCAGCGCCGTCAGATCCTGCGCCGCGACGGCCGCGATCACGTCGGGGGCCTTCGGCATGACGGCGCAGTCTAGCATCATCTCTATAATGTCCGCATGACGCACCGCTCCATCTTTCGGCAGCCGTTGACGGTCCTCCTCTTCATCCTCGCCGCCACGCTCGCGTATCCGGCGGCGCAGAGCGCCGTCTGGACTCAACCGCTCTCGGTGATGACGTTCAATATCCGGTACGGCACCGCGAAGGACGGCGAGAACCATTGGAACGAACGGCGCGAGATGCTCTTCGACGTCGTACGGACCGAGAGTCCCGATCTCGTCGGCCTGCAGGAAGCGCTGGCGTTTCAAATAGACGAGATCGTCGCCGCCGCTCCCGTCTACGCCGTCGTCGGCGTGGGGCGCGACGATGCGCTCGGGGCGGGGGAGTTCTCGGCGATTCTGTTCAAGACGGATCGGTTCCGCGTGGCGGACAGCGGAACGTTCTGGTTCTCGGACACGCCGGCCGTGCCTGGCTCGAAGACGTGGGGGAACAACATCACGCGCATCTGCACGTGGGCGCGCTTCGTCGATCGCAGCGGCCGGGCGTTCTATCACTTCAATCTGCACCTCGATCACGAATCGCAGCCGTCGCGCGAGAAGAGCACGGAGCTGCTCCGCCAGCGCATCGACGCGCGCGCGTTTCCGCGCGAGCCGGCGATCGTGACCGGCGACTTCAACGTCGGGGAGAAGAACCCGGCGCTGGCGACGCTCGTCTCCGGCGCATCAGCGCCCTTCGCCGACACGTATCGCGTCGTTCATCCGAGCGAGACCGTCGTCGGCACGTTCAGCGGCTTCAAGTTCGGGAACGTGAACGGCGACAAGATCGACTACGTCCTCGTGCAGCCGGGCACCGAAGTCCTCAGCGCCGCAATTCTTCGCACGAGCCGGAACAATCGATATCCGTCCGATCACTTCCCCGTCGTCGCGCGCGTGAGATTGGCGGCGAATCGGTAGCGTGCTTGGTTCGCTGTCACGAAGAACATCGCGAAGAGCACGATGGCCGCGAAGACAACCGGGTAATAGAACGTTTGGACTTCGTTTCGTGGCGACGGTCGCTTAACGTCTCATCGCGGAGCACGCGGAGTGCACGAGATGCGCGGAGGCGATCTCAAACGATACGTTTTAGAACGAGCGGCCGCGCCGCCGGCGCGGGCTACCAGCCTGGCCGATGGCCAGGCTGCCGCTCGTCTGAATTCGCCGACCGAGATCGGCCTCGGCGTCCCTCATGCCCTCGGCGGCCTCCGCGATGAGCCAATCACGATCGCTGGCTGTGAGCATCGGTGAATCTCACACGCGTTTCTGTTTCCAATCTCCCCGCTTGAACAGAATCCCGCTGACGACGGCGAGCATCGAGTACGCAATCGTGAGGGCGATGAAGACGCCGCGCGGGCCGAGATTCGCGTGCACGGACAGCCACCACGCCATCGGGATTTCCAACAGCCAGAAGACGAAGAGATTGATCACCGTCGGCGTCCACGTATCGCCCGCGCCGTTGAACGACTGGGTGAGGACCATGCCAGCCGCGTAGAACACGAAGCCGAGGCTCACGGTTCGCAGACAGGAGATCGCGAACGGCCGCACCGCGGGATCCTCCGTGAAGAGCGCCGTGATCGCGCCGGCGCCGACGAGAAAGACGATCCCGACGATCCCGAGGAACAGCATGTTGTAGCGCGCCGCCGTCCACACGGCCTGCTCCGCGCGATCCGGACGGCCGGCGCCGAGATTCTGGCCGACCATCGTCGCCGCCGCGTTGCTGATGCCGAACGCCGGCAGCAGTGCGAACACAATGATCCGGATGCCGATCGTGTATCCCGCCAGCGCGGCGCTGCCGAAGATCGACAGAATTCGCACGAGCCCGACGTAGCTGGCCGTGCCGATCAGGATCTGGATCGTTCCCGAGCCGGACAATCGCAGCACGCTCGTCATGATCGATAAATCGAGACGAAGATCGGACAGCGAGATCTTCACGCGCCCGCGGCCGCGCGCCATCGTCACGATCTGATAGATCACCGCCGTCCCGCGGCCGATGTTGGTCGCCACGGCGGCGCCCGTGACGCCGAGCTCCGGAAACGGTCCGAGCCCGAAGATGAAGCACGGACCGAGCATGATGTTGAGCGCGTTGCCGAGGACGAGCACGCGCATCGCGATCGCCGCATCGCCCGATCCGCGAAAGACCGCGTTCAGCAGGAACAGCAGGACGATCGTCGCGTTCCCGCCCAGCATCGTCCTCGTGAATCCGCTGCCGGTGCGGATCACATCGTCCGATGCGCCCATCGCGCCGAGCAGCGTTGGAGCGAGCGGCGCCGCAATCGCGGCAATGAGCGCGGCGACGATCACGCCGAGCAGGATCGATTGTCCTGCCGCGCGCGCCGCGCCCGCGTGATCCTGTTCGCCGGTGCGCCGCGCCACGAGCGCGGTCGCGCCGATCGACAGTCCCATCGCCGCCGTGTAGATCATCGTCAGCATCGATTCGGTGAGGCCGACGGTCGCGACCGCGTCCGCGCCGAGATGTGCGACCCAGAAGACGTCGACGATGGCGAAGATCGATTCCATCGCCATCTCCATCACCATCGGTACAGCGAGCATGATCACGGCGCGCCCGACGGGCGCGGTCGTGTAGTCGATGGGCGTCCCGCGCACGGCGTCGCGCAGAGTCGCCCACAGGCCATGATGTTCGGCCGGCAGGGCGCTTCGACTGGGCTCAGCGCGGGCAGACGAGGCCCCCGTTCGCGTGTCGTGGGTGTGGGACATTACAGAATGGTGAGACGCTAACTGAATTGTTGGCCGCGGAGGCCGCGTTTCGCAAGATTGCCCTGCTTTTTACCGGACGTGGAGCGGTCCCGGAGTTGCAACGCTCCTGCACTTCTCCACATCCGGACCGATGGAGTTCCGCGACTACGCCGCCAAAGAAACGTCTGGACTCTTCAGCCGGCTGCTCACCAGCCAGGCGGACGTGTCGCTCCAGCACATTCGCACGCTCCGCGAGGCGCTCGACGCCGCCATAAAGGGGATCGAGGCGGACACCTCGTCAACGCAGGCCGATCAGGAGATCCAGGAACTGATCCGCCGCCTCAACACCGCCGCCGGCACCGCCGTTCGCGTTGCCACCCAGAAAGTCCAGAAAGAATCTCAAACAATCATCGACGGCCTCAACGAGGAGCTGAAGAACGAGCGCGCCGAAACGCAGCGCCAGAGCGAGCGCGCCGACGCGGCCGATCGCGACCTCGATGCCGCGATTGAAGCCCACGCGCAGGTCGACGCCGCGCGCGTCGAAGCCGAGGCGGCCGTCAAGCAACAGACGCAAGCCCGCCACACCGCAGAAAAGGATCTTGCCGACGCTCGGAGCGCGCTCGATCGATCGGCCGCCGAGGCAGCCAAGCTGACGAAGGAGCTCGAAGCCGCGCGCGCCGAGAACGCCTCGATGGGCGCGACGATCGCCACCGCGCGGGCCGAAGCGGAGCAGGCGCAGCGCGACGCCCTTGCGGCGCTCGATGCCGCGAAGCGCGCACTCGACAGCGAGCGCGACCAGAACGAGCAGATGACGACGATGCTCGCGGAAGCGCAGGCACAGGCGGAAATGCTGCGCGCCGATCTCAACGACGTGCAAGCCACGATCGAATCGCTGCGCGCCGATGTCGCGAGAGAGGCCGAGCGCGCCGACGCGTCCGATCGCGATCTCGACGCCGCGATCGAAGCGCACGCCGCCGTCGACGCCGCGCGCCTGGAAGCGGAGAACCTGGCGCGCCAGCACGCGCAGGCCAAGACCGCGTTGGAGAAGGACCTCGCCGAGGTCCGCGGGCTGCTCGACGCCTCCGTCGGACAGGCCGCCCGCGCCGCGATGCAGCTCGACGCGAACGTTGCCGAGAACCGGACGCTCGCCGCCGACCTGAGCGCCGCGCAGAAAGAGCTGGACGCCGCGCGCACGCAGCGCGAAGCCGTCGCCGCGCAGCTCGAGGCGAGCCGGGCCCGGATTCAAACGCTCGAACGGAACCAGCACGCGCAGGAAGAGAACATGCGCCGGCTCGAGTCCGGGCTGAACGACGCGCTGCAGGCCGAAGCCAGCGCTCGCGAGCTCGCGGTCGGCAGCGACGTCGACCTCGCGAAATCGCAGGCGGACATCGCCGCGCTGCGTTCCGACGTCGATCGCCTCGGCTCGCTGATGGACGCGTCCATTCATTCACTCGACGAGCTGGCCTCGGCGACCACCATCTCGGATCTCCTCGCGTCGCTCGTGCGCCAACTGTCGGTCGAGTTCGCGCGCGTCGCGGTGTTCCGCGTGAAGGGCAACCGCCTCGAAGGCGAGTATCAGATCGGCCTCGACCAAACGACCGACGTCACGAAGCTCGTGCTCCCGCTCAACATGGACTCGCTCATCACGCGCGCCGCGAGCTCCGGCATCGTCGAGCAGCTGAAAGGCAGCGACCTCGACGACAGCAGCCGCGCGCCGTTCGCCGGAAAGCCCGCGATGGCCCTTGCGCTGCCCGTCGCCTTCCAGAACGAGACGTTTGCGGTGGTCTACGCGGACTCCGATCACGAAGAGCGCGAGGATCAGTCGTACGATGCGGCGGCGGGATTCGCGAAGCTGATGGTCAGAACGACGACCGTCCTGCTCCTGCGCCTCTCGCAGGAGCTCAAGACGCTCACCGAGCTCCGCGACTACGCGGCAATGCTTCTGCAGGAAGCCGAAGAGATGTACAACGCGGACATGCAGACCGACCGATCCGACGAAGAGCGCCGGTCGCGCTTGCAGGATACCGTCGAGTGCGCGCGGCAGCTTTACGCGCAACGCGCGGCGCTCGAAGGGCCGGCGGCCGCGGGGCTGCTGGACGATCGCATTGCGGCGGCGATCGAAGCCGAGGAGCCGAACCGATTCGCGCGCGACCTCGCCGCCATCGTCGGCTCGAGCATCTCCGAGCGCCGAACGGCCGCTTCCTAGACCTTCGTTCTTCGTTCTTACTTCTTGGTTCCCACCGCGAACACGTGCTTGTCGGTACGGATGAAGATCTGCCCGTTCGAGATGGCGGGCGACGCCACCGCGCGCTCGCCGAGCGCGTTGCGCGCGACGACCTGCGGCGGACGGCCTGCCTTGACGACGATCGTGTCGCCCCCTTCGCTGACGAAGTACACGTGGCCGCCGCCCGCGGCCGGTGACGCCGAGAAGACGCCGTCCACGCGCTCCTGCCAGATGCGATCGCCGGACGCCGCATCGACCGCTGTCAAGACGCCGACGTCGTTCGCCATGTAGACGACGCGATCGTAGTAGAGCAGCGAGGACACGTACGGCGCGCCCGTCGCGACGCGCCAGATCGCTTGTCCGTTTGCGTCGCCGCGGCCCCCGGGCTTGAGCGCCATGTACGGCCCGCTTCGATATCCGCGGCTCGCGTAGATCACGCCGTCGTGAAAGACCGGCGTCGGCACGGCGAAGCGGCTCTCTTGTCCGGCGTGCCATAGAAACGCGCCGGTCTTCGCGTCGTATGCGTCGATGCGCTCCGTCGAGTTCACGATCACCTCGGTGCCGAACGATCCGTCGACGACGAGCGGCGTGCTGTACGACGCGCGGCCCTGACCGCGATCCGCCCTCCATCGCTCCTTGCCGGTCGCTTTGTCGAGCGCGACGACGTACGAGCGCGCGGGCTGATCGCAAAGCAGAATCAAGAGATCGTGGTAGAGGACCGGCGAGCTGCCGTGTCCCCACTGGATATCGAACGGGCCGTAGTCCTTGGCGAGGTGCCGCTGCCAGACGACCGCGCCGCCGCGATCGATCGCGACGAGCTGCCCCGTACCGAACAACGTGAAGACGAGCGTGCCGTCGGTGACGGGGCTCGGCGTCGCGAGATTGTGTTTGTCGTGGACCGGCGTCAGCGCGCCGGCCGCCTCGATGCGGCGCGCCCAGACCCGTTTGCCGTCCGCGCGGTTGAACGATTCGACGAGGAAATTCGTCTGCGCCGCGTCCGCGCCGGACGGAAGATCCGACGCGAGCGCACGCTCGCCCTGAGCGGCGGCGTCCGATCCTTGCACGAGCCGCGGATGATTGCCCTCGCGCCTGACGCCCGCGCCGATCTGCGACGTCACGAACAAACGATCGCCGCTGACGATGGGCGTCGAGACGCCCGCGCCGCCGAGCGCTGCCTTCCAGGCGACGTTCTCGGTGGCGGTCCATCGAATGGGCAGCGCGGCATCCGGGGCGACACCCGTCGCGGCCGGTCCGCGCCAATGCGGCCAATCCGCCGCGCGCACGCCGGCCGTCACCAGACCAACACAGATCGCGATCGCCGCCGCGGTTCTCTTCATCGTCATCATCGCCATGCGCCGCATTGTATCCTTGCTGCGCATGCCTCCGTCGAATCCACATGCCGGCCAGCCCGTCCTTCGCATGGGTCCGCAACCGGCCGACGCCCGCCTCTCGGTGATTCTGTTGCACGGACGAGGCGCATCGGGCGACGACATGCTCTCGCTCGCGCGCGAGCTGCGCACGACCGATGTCGCGTACCTCGCGCCGCAGGCTGCTGCCAATACGTGGTACCCGCTGTCGTTTCTCGCGCCGCTCGATCGCAACGAGCCCTGGCTCACGTCCGCGCTCGGCGTCATCGAGGGGCTGATCGCGGCGCTCGAGACGCAGGGCATTCCCGCCGAGCGTGTGGCGATGCTTGGCTTCTCGCAGGGCGCGTGCCTGACGCTCGAGTTCGCCGCGCGCCACGCGCGCCGGTACGCGGCGATCGTGGGGCTCAGCGGAGGGCTCATCGGCCCGCCCGGCACGCCGAGATACTACGAGGGAGCGTTTGCGTCGACGCCGGTGTTTCTCGGCTGCAGCGACGTCGATCAGCACATTCCGCTGGAGCGAGTGCATGAATCGGCCGACGTCTTTCGACACATGGGTGCCGACGTCGACAAGCGCATCTATCGCGGCATGGGGCACACGGTCAACGCCGAAGAGATTCTCGCGGTACAGGGACTACTGGCTTGAGGGTCCGGCCGCGCGCCGCTGTGTATGCGGTGGTGATTGCCGTCTCGGTCGCGGCGATTGCCGCGCTCGTGAGACTCGGCGAGAGCTGGTTCGCGGTCGAAGGCGTCGCGTCGGTTCCCATTGCGCGAACGACTCGCGCGGCCGCGGGCCACGCATCGCTCGTCGTTCTCATCACCCAACTGCTCGTCGTCGTGCTCGCGACTCAGGCGGTTGGCAGCCTCGCCACGCTCTTCCGACAGCCGTTCGTGATCGGCGAAATCGCCGCCGGACTCCTGCTCGGGCCGTCGCTCCTCGGCCATATCTGGCCGCACGGATACCAGCAGATCTTTCCATCTGAATCGCTCGAGACGCTGCGGCTTCTCAGTCAGGTCGGCGTGATTCTCTTCATGTTCACCGTGGGGCTCGACTTGGATCCGAAGCATCTTCGGCATCAAGCGCCCACCGCGATCGCGGTCAGCCACTTCAGCATCGTCGTGCCGTACTTGCTGGGCGTGATCGCGGCGCTCGCGCTGTACATGCGCTACGCGCCGATCGGGATCCCCTTTCATGCGTTCGCGCTGTTCATGGGAACAGCGCTCAGCATCACCGCGTTTCCAGTGCTCGCGCGCGTGCTCGAGGAGCGCGGACTCGCGCGGACACCGCTCGGCGCCACGGCGATCGCGTGCGCGGCGGTCGACGATGTGACGGCGTGGTCGCTGCTGGCGATGGTGGTGACGCTCGTGACGGCCGGTGGCGTCGGGGGCACGTTGGCCGTGATGGCAGGCGCGCTGGTGCTGTTCGTCGTGCTGATGTTGTGGGGCGTGCGGCCGTTGATGACCCGGCTGCTCCTGCGTGGCGATGCGAGCATTGCTCTGACGCGAGGCCGGATTGCGGCCGTGCTGTTGATGCTCCTCGGATCTGCGCTCGTCACCGAGCTGATTGGCATCCACGCGCTGTTCGGCAGCTTCCTCGCCGGCGTGATCGTGCCGCAGTCCGAGGTGCTGCGCCGTCAGCTGCGCGAGCGGCTGGAGACCCTCAGCTCGGTGTTCCTACTTCCGCTGTTCTTCGCGTTCACCGGTCTACGGACGCAGATCGGATTGCTCAACGATCTCATGTCGTGGATGGTGTGCATCGGCATCATCGTCGCGGCAATCGCCGGAAAGCTCGTGGGCAGCATGCTTGCCGCCAGGTGGACCGGCGCAACCTGGCGCGACGCGTTCACGCTCGGCGCGCTGATGAACACGCGAGGGTTGATGGAGCTCGTGGCGCTGAACGTCGGCTACGATCTCGGCATTCTCTCACCGCAGATTTTCACGATGCTCGTGGTGATGGCGCTCGTCACGACGGTCATGACAGGCCCGCTTCTCGATTCCGTGCGAAGGACGAACGAGTAGGGCTACTTCAGAAGCAGAACGGCCATGGTCGCGACGTAGCCGGCCCCGGCGTACGCGCAGACGACGAAGAGGCGGCCTGCCCGCGAGGCGACGCGCCACGCCGCCTGCGGGTGCAGGCAGAACGCGAGTCCGCGCCCGATGATCACGTCCCAGGGCATGCGATCGATCGGCCTCGCAAGAACGCCGCCACGAAACTCGCCCGAAAACCTCTCGATTCCCTTCGCATTTCGCGAGGCGGCGGTTCGACGCGGTGTCTATAGTCGCCGTTGAAAGTGACTAATGCCTTCGGGATCCGGGATCCGGGATCCGGGATTCGAAGAACATCCAGTTCACAATCGAGCGACGATGATCTGAATGCTCTTCCGGATCCCTGATCCCGGATCCCTGATCCCGGATCCGCTGATCCCGGATCCCCTGATCCCGGTCTATCGCAGGCGCACCACCACCCTGAACTCACCCGCGTTGTCCGGGAGGTGATCGTCGTTGACGCCGAAGAAGATTCGTCCGCTCGCCGGCGCCTCGAACGATCCGGAGTTGGAGCCGAGGAAGATCGGCTCCGAGTCGCCGACTTTGATCAGCAACGCGCCCGCCGGTTGATTCGGCAGCGGCGCGCTCGGCGCGCGGCGTCCGGTCGTCGAACCGGCCGGCGTCGCGGAATCCGAGGGACCGCTCATCGTGACGGTTCCGGACGCGTCGATCTCGATCGTCTGACCGCGGCGGACGGCGATGCCGCTGTCGGTCCAGCGCTCGGTCGCGGGCACGCGGACCGCTCGGCCCCCTACGCCCGACGTGCCGACCGCGTCGGAATTCGCGAACTCGCTCCGGCTCAAGACGCCGTCGCCGTTCGCATCGCGCGCGTCGAAGCTCGAGCGCGACCAGTACCATTCGTTGAACGCGATCGTTCCGTTCCGATTGAGGTCGAGGTTGTTGAACGCGTTCGTACGGGTGGACGCTGCGTCCGTGCTCCCGAGCTCGGCTCGCGTCAAGCGGTTGTCGCCGTTCCGATCGAGTCGCCGGAACTCGGCACGGCTCGCGTGCCATTCGTCGAGCTCGATGCGGCCGTTGTTGTCCGCATCCAGATACGCGAAGCGATCGTCGCGGTCGTCCTCGATCGACTCGCCGAGGAATTCGGCTCGCGTCAGGACGCCGTCGTTGTTGTTATCCGCGCGGAAGAACCCTTCACGATTGAAGGGCCATTCGGTGCGCGTGACGCGGCCGTCCTGGTTTCGATCGAGCCGCGAGAAGCCCCGCGCCGTCCAATCGTAGAATTCCCCTTCGTCGTAGTCGGGCACATCCTGATTCTGCCGGCGCGCGCCGACGCGCACTTCGTCGCCGGACAGCACACCGTCACCGTTCCAATCGTGTACGCGGAACGAGCGGTCGCTGCCTTGCCATTCCTGATGCGTGATCACCCGATCGCCATTCCGATCCATCGATTGAAAGCGGATCTCCGCCGCCCGCTGAATCGATTGAGCACCCGCAACGGCCGGCAGAGCTACGAGCACGGCCGTTGCAATCATGTGAGATCGCATACGGACCCTCCTGCCTTGATGGAAGGCAGGAAGCGTGCCCGCACCAACAGTCACTCGTGCGGGGCGCCGACGCCGATGAGCTCGGGCTCGCGGCCAGCGGGGCGCGTGATGAGCTGTCCTTTGTCCGGACGCTTTCGCGCGTGGAATGGTGGTATTTGGACAGTGCGTCCTGTGTCGGCGGATTCGTACAACGCCTGCACGATGCGTACATCCTGAAGCCCTTCCTCTCCCGACGGCTCGGGCGTTCGGTTCTTCAGAATGCAGTCCGAGAAGTAGAGCAGCTCCGGCGCGAACTGATCGCGCTTGCCGATCTGTTTTCGTTGCGTCTTTCCCCCGATGGTGAGCTCGTAGCCGAGGCGCTCGGAGTACTCGTACGCGGGATCGACGCAGAGGGAGCCCTTCGTGCCGACGATCTCGTACCACGCCTCGTCGGCGGAGTTGAAGCTCGTCACGAACGCCGCGAGGCGCTCGCCGTCGAATCGCATCAGCGCGCCCGTCGACTCGTCGATGTCGGGCAGCTTGTCGGGGACGCCGTTGACCGAAATCGCCGTCACTTCCTTCGGCTCCGCGCGGAAGAGATACCGCGCCGCGTTAATGCAGTACACGCCGATGTCGTAGAGCGTGCCCCCGCCGGTTTCGCGCTTCGTGCGGATATCGCCCGGTTTCACGCGCATCGAGAAGGAGGAGTTGAAGAACTTCAGGTCACCGAGCTTGCCCTTGCGGACGAGCTCGATCGCGCTCAAGTTGATCTCCTCGAAATGGAGCCGATAGGCAATCATCAGCTTCACGTTCGCCTCGCGGCACGCCTCGATCATCCGCTCGCATTCCTGGACGGTCACCGCCATCGGCTTCTCACAGAGCACGTGTACGCCCGCGTTCGCGGCGCGAACGGCGTACTCGGCGTGCATCGAGTTGGGAAGCGCGATGTAGACGGCGTCGACGTCCTTGAGGCACTCCTCGTACTCGTCGTACGCGAACGTCTCACGTACCTTGTACTTCTTTGCGACAGCCTTGAGCTTGCGCGGATCGTTGCTCACGAGCGCGGCGAGCCGCGAATTGCGACGGGCATGCGCGAAGGCGGGCAGGACGGCATTCTGCGCGATGTGGCCGAGGCCAACCACCGCGTAGCGAATGGTTTTTGATGTCGACGGCGCCATGCGGCCGAGGACAGCAAGGCGGATGCCGCTCGTCAAGCTTCAGGTCGCAGCCTACTCTCAGCGACAGGCAGCAACAGATGGGAATCGCCGAACTCGTGCCAGAGATAGCCGCGAGCGAGGGCCTCATCGTAGGCGCGATCGAGCAGCCGGGCCCTGCCCTCGCCGCCGCGTGCGGCGATGGCGGCCAGGATCGCGAGGTGCGTCGCGCGCGGCTCGTGCAGCCCCGTGAGGATCCCGTCGACCGCTCGCATCGGACGGTTTGCCGCGATCACGAGATCGGTCCAGCCTCGACCTGGATGCGCGATGCCGCGCTCGTCTGTCACGGTTTCGAGCGCGCGGACGACGGTCGTGCCGACGGCAATCACGCGTCCGCCGGTGTCGTGGGTGGCGTTCACCAATTCCGCGGTCCGGCCGGGGACATCGTAGCGTTCTTCGTAGGGCGGCTCGTGATCCTCCAGGCTCGACACGCCGGTGTGGAGGACGATCGGCGCGACGCCGATGCCGTTGGCCTCGAGCGCGCGTACGAGCTCCGCCGTGAAGGGCCGGCCGGCGGACGGCATCTCCGCGCTGCCGGGTTCCGCGGCGAAGATCGTCTGGTAGTACGACGATGGCCACGCGTGAGGAACGTAGCCGTAGCGGATCGGATCGCCGTAGCGGTCGAGATACTCGGAGAGCGGCAGCGGCAGTTCGAGCGCGGCGGTCCAGAGCCGCGATGGCGCGAACGGATCGCCGCCGTACGGATACGGCGCGAGGAGCGACGCGCGTCCGTTGCCGGCGAGCCCCAGCACTTCGCCGGTCATTGCCACGCGCAGCGGCTTCGATCCTTCCGGATGACGTTCGCGAACTTCGACCGACCACAGACCGCCTGGCAGCGCCGTCGAGAGGTGCAGCTCGATCGGGATGCCGATCGCTCGCTCTCCGTCGATCGACGCGTTGATCGTTCCGCTCGCGTTCGCGACGAGCAGATCGCCTGGCGCGAGCACGCTCGGGAGCTGATGAAAGCGCAAATGCTCGATCTCGCGTCCGCGGCCGCGATCGTGACCGATGTGCGAAACCATCAATCGCACTTCGTCGCGGCGCAAGCCGCGAGCCTCCGGCGGCTCGGACGCCTGCCGCGCGACCGGCACGTCGAACGTCATGACAGCGCGACCGCCCACTGCGCACGCTCCGATTGCGCGCCGAAGCGCTTTCCGCTCAGCGTCAGCGGATTCTGATCGAGCAGCCACTCCCAGAACGGAACGGTCGCCTCCGGCAGCGGCCGATCCGAGATGTCTTCGTTCGGAAATGCTTCCTGGTGCATGCGCGTGCGCATGTCGCCTGGATCGACCGCAACGACGGCGACGCCCATTGGCGCGAGCTCGGCTGCCAGCGTCCGCGACGCGAGCTCCAGCGCCGCCTTGCTCGACCCATACGCGCCCCATCCGGGATACGCGCCGGTCGCCGCGTCGCTCGAGACGTTGACGACGAGCCCTCGTCTGTCGACGAGGAAGGGAAGAACCGCCTGCGTCAGAGCGATGGGTGCGATCAGATTGACCTGAAGCACGCGTTCGAGGCTCGCCGTCGCCACGTTCGCGAGCGGTGCGAGGCCTCCGAGCTCCGAGGCGTTGTTGACGAGGAGATCCAGCCCGCCGAAGTAGCGAGCGGCGTCGGCGAGCGTGTCGCGCGTGAACGGATCCGCCAGATCGCCGTGCCGCGCGAGCACCGTCGCGCCCTCCGCGCGCACCTCGTCCGCGAGGCGATCGAGATCGTGGCTCCTTCGCGCCGAGAGGATGAGATCGAAGTTGCGCGACGCGAGCAGCGTCGCGAGGGTTGCGCCAAGCCCGCGGCTGGCACCGGTGACGAGCGCTATACGTTTCATAGCGTTCATCGTGACGCCTGACGGCGGTCCACGCCCTCGCTCGTGCAGACAGCGGCCACCTGTCCTTTTGGACAGTATTCTTCAAGGGTTCAGGGGTTGAACCCGTGAACCGTTGAACCCGTGAACCCTTGAACCCCTGAACCTATCCCAACAATCCGCGTTTTGCAGCGACCGCGACGGCTTGTGCGCGATTGTCGGCGCCGAGCTTGTTGAAGATCGCGGTGACGTGGAACTTGATCGTGCGTTCGGTGATGCCGAGCGATTCCGCGATCTGCTGATTCGATTGCCCGGCGGCGACGAGGCGAAGGACGGCGAGCTCGCGCGGTGAGAGCAGACCGCCGCCGCGCCGTGGGCTCGCGACCTGCCGTGCGAGCTTCGCGCCGATGGCGGGCGAGAGGTACGAATCGCCGGCGTGCACCTGGCGGATCGCGCGAACGAGCTCCTGGCCCGGCGACCCTTTCACGACGTAGCCCTTCGCGCCCGCTTTGATCGCGGCGAAGACGTACTCGTCCGCGTCGTACGCGGTGAACATGATGACGCGCACGCGCGGATGCGCCGCGAGGATCGTGGTGATGCCGTCGAGGCCGTCTTCGTCGGGGAGCCGTACGTCGAGGAGCACGACGTCTGGCGTGGTACTGCCGATTCGTGTGATTCCGCCGCCGATGGTCGAGGCCGCGCCGGCGATTTCGATGTCCGGCTCGGACCGCAAGATGGCCGCCACGCCGTCGTGAACGATCGGGTGATCGTCGATGATGAAGAGCCGGATCATTGACCGCTTTTCGCTGGCCGCGGCCCGCTGACCGGTACCGCGACGTCGATCGTCGTGCCTCTTCCGGGGTTCGAACGAACAGCAAGCGTTCCGCCAAGAAGGCGCGCACGCTCGCGCATCCCGTCGATGCCGAATCCGCTGCGTACGCGACGCACCGAGAATCCTCGCCCGTCGTCGGCAATCGTCAACCTGACGCGGTTCCGCGCGCTCGTCAACGAGACGCGAACGTCTCTGGCCTGCGCGTGCCGCCGAACGTTGGCGAGCGCTTCGCCGGCGATCCGGAACAGCGCCTCTTCGATCTCCTGCGAGAGCGTCCGCGCCGGCGTCGAGTCGAATCGCACCCGCACACCGCTGTCGGCGGTCACCTGACGGCAGAGCGCCGCGAGCGCCTCGGCAAGCGGACGTCCGCCGAGCGCGGATCCGCGCAGCTCGTGGAGCGAGCGCCTCGCTTGCGCGAGGTTCGCACGCGTCACCGACAGCGCGCGATCGAGCTCGCCGCGCGCGGCGTCGTGCGGCTCCATGGTCGTCATGGCGGCCTCGATGTGCAGGCCGATCGCCGTCAACCCTTGCGTCAGCGTGTCGTGGAGATCGCGCGCGAGCCGCGCGCGTTCTTCCGTCCGCGCGGCGCCGACGCTCGCCTCCGCGAGCCGCGCGCGCTCGATCGCGACGCTGACTTGCGACGCGATCGTCGACAGCAGATCGAGCTCGCGCCTCGTCAGCTTGCGCCAGGCGGCCGTCGCCACGTTCATGATGCCGAGCCGACGATTGCCGAACGTCAACGGAATGCTCGCGTGATACCGGAGCCCGCGCGTTTCGCTCGGGCGGCCGAGCGCCGCACGCAGCCGGCTGCACTCGATGATGTCGATGTTCTCCGCCGTCAGCCCACCCGAACGAAACGCGTCGATGCACCAGCACTGGCGCCCGGTCATGCGCACGGGATCACGCAGGAACGGCGGGAGGTTCTGCGCAGCGGCGCTGTAGAAGCGATCGGTCTCGGGATCGATCAGCCAGACCCATCCGGTCCGTAGACCCAGCAGATCGACGACGAGCGCGAGCGCCTCGCGCAGCGCGCGGTCGACGTCCGCCGCACCGTTCAGTGCTTCCGCGATGTCCTTCAGGATGCCGAGCTCGCGCGCGGTGGCGCGGCCGTCGCGCGCCTCCGTGCGGCGGGCACTATTTCTTGGGGACGTACTTCTTCACCATTTTCGGACCGACTTCCGCGCCGTAGATGTTGCCGTACGCGTCAGCCGTGACGCCTTCCGCGCCGCTCGTCGCCGACTCGTCGGGGTTCGTAATCGGATCCGGGATGAACGCTCGAACCTTGCCGTCGCGCGCGCTGCCGACCCAGATGCCGCGCTTCCATCCGGGATTCCGCTTCGTGTTCGATTCCGAGTCGGATCCATACAGCACGTCGTTCTTGTCGATGTAGATCCCGCTCAGCCGGCTGAACTGCTTCCATTCGTAGCCGAAGTTCCCCTCCTGATCGAAAATCTGGATCCGGTTGTTCGCGCGATCGGCGACGAAGAGACGGCCGATCGAATCGAACGCGATCCCGTGCGGGACGTTGAACTCGCCGGGGCCCGACCCAGGCTTCCCCCACGTCTTGATGAACTTCCCATCTTTCGTGAACTTCACGATGCGCATGTTCGAGCCGGTGTCGTGTCCGTCGGCGACGAAGATGTCGCCGTTTGGCGCGACGACGACGTCCGACGGCTGATTGAATTCGTCGTTCCCCGATCCGGCGACGCCCGCTTTGCCGAGCGTCAACAGAAGTTTTCCCTCCGGGCTGAACTTGAAAACCTGATGCCCTTTGCCGTCGCGGCCCTGCGCATCGGTGACCCACACGTTGCCGTCGCGATCGACGTGGAATCCGTGGGGGAAGATGAACATCCCCGCGCCGAAGCTCTTGAGCAGCTTGCCGGACGGATCGAATTCCAGAATCGGCGGCAGATTGGATCCCGCGCAGCTGTTCGCGCCGCACCGCTCGGCCACCCAGATGTGCCCATTCGGCGCCACGTCGATCGCGCTCGTCGAGCCCCACGCCCGTCCTTCAGGGAGTTGACCCCACCGTTCGGTCGTCGTGTATGGATTCGGGAACGTCGTGTTCTGAAGCGCCGCGGCGCACGCGATCGCCGCGAGAACCATGGATCCGGATTGAAGGGACGGCATGACGCGCCAGTATATTGCGGATCACGGCCTCCGCACATTCATCACGTAATCGGGCGGCGCGAGCCTCTTCAACGGGACGAGCTGCGACAGGCCGTTGACGAGCGCCAGCACGAGGAATGCCGTTCCGAGGCAGATCAGGATTTCCGTGACATCTTGTCGATCGAGCATCCATTCAGCGTAGGGGTTCGCATCCGCCGAGTCCTGAGCGTGCGGTAAGCTTTGCGTTATGAGCGCACCCGCGGCAGTCATACAGGACCTGAAATACGCGCTGCGCGGGCTCGCCGCGAATCCCGGGTTTGCCGCCGTGGCGATTCTGTCGCTCGCGCTCGGCATCGGCGCGAACACCGCGATCTTCAGCGTCGTCAGCGCGCTGCTGCTGCGTCCGCTGCCTTACGAGAACGCGGATCGTCAGGTCATTCTGTGGAACACGTCGCCGGGGCTCGGCATCACGGAAGACTGGTTCTCGACGGCGCAGTACTTCGACATCAAGAACGGCGTGCGCAGCTTCGAGGAGGTCGCGATCGCGATCGGCGCGAACGCCAATCTCACCGGAGACGGCGAGCCGGAGCGCGTCGGCACGATCCGCGTCTCGTCGAATCTGCTCTCGATGCTCGGCGCGCGGCCGATGATTGGCGACGCGTTCACCGCCCAAGACGATGTGCCGGGGCGCGGAGGCAAGGCGCTGCTGGCATTCGGAACGTGGATGCGGCGCTACGGCGGCGACGCCAAGGTCGTCGGACGCACGCTGCAGATCAACGGCCAGCCGTACGAAGTCACCGGCGTGATGCCGCCGTCGTTCTCGCTCCCTCGCGAAGTGATGCCGACGCTCGGCGTCGTCGAAGACGCGGAGATTCTTCTTCCGCTTCCGCTGCCGGCGAACGCGGCGCACATCAGGAATCGCGAGGACTACAACATCGTCGCGACGCTCGCGCCCGGCGCGACGATTGCGCAGACGCGCGCCGAGCTCGATGCGCTGACCGCGCGCCTTCGAGGCGAGCATCCGGATTTCTATCCCCCGAACGGCGGATTGACGTTCCGCGTGCTGCCGCTGAAGGAGCAGGTCGTGGGGAGCTTGCGCCTCGCGCTGCTCGTGCTCACGGCATCGGTCGGCTTCGTCCTCCTCATCGCGTGCGCGAACGTCGCGAGCCTGCTTCTCTCCCGCGCGATGGCGCGGCAGAAAGAAGTTGCCGTGCGCGCAGCGCTCGGCGCGAGCCGCTCGCGCATCCTCCAACAGCTCCTCACCGAGAGCGTGCTGCTGGCCATCGTCGGCGGCGCGCTTGGTTTGGTGTTCTCCGTGATCTGCCTCGCGGGCATCAGGGCGCTTGGATCGGCGTCCGTTCCACGGCTTCACGAGATCGCGATCGATCGCGGCGTCCTTCTCTTCACGTTCGTCGCGTCGCTCTCGTCGGGAGTGCTCTTCGGCCTCGCGCCCGCGCTGCGATTGTCGCGGCTCGATCTTCGAGGACGCAGCCACTACATGCGGCGTTCGCTCGTCGTCGCGGAGCTCGCGCTCTCGATCATGCTGCTCGTCGCCGCGGGACTGCTGATACGAAGCTTCTCCAAGCTGCAGGACGTCCCGCCGGGATTCGACCCGTCGAACGTCCTGACACTCGAGTTGACGATGACGGGGCGGAAATACAACGACGCCGACGCGATTCTTCAAACGTACAAGGCGATGTGGGAGCGGCTGTCGGCGCTGCCCGGCGTCACCGCCGCCGGCGGCGTCACCGCGCTGCCTTTGAGCCGGATGATGGCGTGGGGACCGATCACCGTCGAAGGGCGTGCCGCTGCCGAAGGCGAGAAGTTCCTCAACGCGGACATTCGCATCGTCGGCGGCGAGTACTTCCGAGCGATGCAGATTCCTCTGCTCAAAGGACGCGTGTTTTCCGAGCAGGACACGAAGACAACGATGCGCGTCGTTGTCGTCGACGAGCAGATGGCGACTCAGTTGTGGCCGGGCGAGGATCCGATCGGAAAACGGATCCGCACCGGCGGCTTCGACGTGACGCCGGATACGCCGTGGATGACCGTCGTCGGCGTCGTCGGGCGCGTGAAGCAAGATGCGCTCGACGCGGATTCGCGGATGGCGTATTACCGGTTCCAAGGCCAGACGCCGTCGCGCGCGATGAACGTCGTTGTGCGCACGGCACGCGATCCGGCGGCATTGGCCCAGACCGTCACGCGCGAGATCCACGCGCTCGATCCCAATCTACCCATCTACAAAATGCGATCGATGAACGATCGCGTGAGCGAGTCGCTCGCCGAACGCCGGTTCTCGATGCTGCTGCTGGCGCTGTTCGCGGCGCTGGCGCTCGGCCTCGCGGCGATCGGGACGTATGGCGTGATGGCGTGCCTCGTGAGCCAGGGCACGCGCGAGCTGGGTATCCGGCTCGCGTTGGGCGCCGCGCCGCGCGATCTGCTGGTGATGGTCGTTCGCCAGGGAATGCTCGTCGCGCTCGCCGGCTTGGCGCTCGGCGTCGCGGGCGCGCTCGTGCTCACGCGCTTCATGGGGGCACTGCTGTTCGGCGTCCGCGCGACCGATCCCGCAACGTTCCTGACGATGACCGCCGCGCTGATGTCGGTTGCGTTCGCGGCGTGCTACATCCCCGCACGCCGCGCCGCGCAGGTCAATCCAATGGTCTCGCTGAGAATTGAATAGGGCTCAGGGCGCTTTGCCCATTAATTCAACGGCTAGCGGGACGTGGCAGTCTCGGGAGACGCGGATCGCGCGGATTGCACGGATCGCGCGGATGCCTGAAGTGCGGAACGTCCGAACGGTGGTCGTCGAGCTTGCCCGCGCCTGCGGCGCGGCCGGTCGCGTCGGCGGGACCATCTCACCCGTGCACGTTTTTGGGCTCAACATGTGGGCAACGAGGTTCTCGGATCCGCGAGATCCGCGGCATCCGCGAGATCCGCGTTCTCATCGACCTGCAAAGCTGGCTCAGGGCTCAGGGCTCACGTTCGACGGCCAGCTCGAACAAGGCGGCCTCGACGTCGTTGCGCACGAGCAGATACCGGCCGGCGAGCGCGGGCGGGTTCCAGGTCTTCTGCGTGAACATCGTGACCCGTGCGAGCTCGCGGTGCTCTTGAGGGTTGGGCTCGACGAGCACGAGCTCTCCTTCTTCGCTCTGCACGAGAAGACGATCGCCGGCCAGAATCACTTGACCGTGTCCGTACCGTCCGCCCTTCCAGCGCCGTTCGCCGGTCGCGGGATCGAGACACACCAGCACTCCGTCATCGAGTCCGTACACGAATCCGCCGTGCACGACGAGGTTCGTGAACTTTGCTTTCAGCCGCGTCGATTCCCACAGCATCGTCGCCTGTAATTCGCCGCGATCGTCGCGCGCGATCTGAAGCATGCGGCTGCCGATCCCGTATCCCGCCGAGAACAGCACGCGATCGTTGGGCAGCAGGAGCGGCTGCGCAACCGAGGGCTGCATCCTCGGCCACGCGTGCTGCCAGAGCACGCGACCTGTCGATGGATCGTGGCTGAATACGGTCGACTGATTGAGAATCAGAATCTGCCGCACGCCCGCGAGCGTCGCGAGGTGCGGAGAGCTGTAGCTCGCCGCGTCGTCGCCCGCGCGCCACACGGGCTCGCCGGTGTCGCGCTGATACGCCACGAGCGATCGGCCGTTCGAGCCGCCGGCGCTGACGACGATCAGATCGTCGACGGCGAGCGGCGAGCTGCTTCGTCCCCAATCCGGCTCGGGGGCATCGTTGTCCGGTCCGATCGTTCGCCGCCACAACGAACGGCCCGTGGCGAGATCGAGCGCATTGAGAATGCCGGTGGATCCAAGCGTGAAGACGCGTCCGCGCGAGATCGTCGGCGTCGCGCGCGGGCCTTCGCCGGCGACGGTCGTGTCGTAGTGGGCGGCGTCCCCGTGCGCCCACTTCGGGGATCCGTCCGCGAGGTTGTACGCGACGATCATCTCTTTCTCGCCGCGCTGCTCCTGCGTGACGGCGATGGCATCCTTCACGGCGAAGCCGGACCAGCCCGCGCCTACGCGCCTGCGCCACACGAGCCGCGGTGGATGCGCCGACCAGTCGCGCGCGACCCGCGCGCCGGGCACCACCGCATCGCGGTTGACGCCGAGGTATTGCGGATACTCGACGCCGGCGAATGAGGCGGCAGGATCGACCGCCGGCTTCGGCGCGGTCGCGGTCTCCATTGCAGGCGTTGAGCTCGCTGTTTCTTTTGCCGGCGCCGGCTCTGCCGGCGGTGGAAGATTCTCGAGCGAGGGCACAGGTCGATCCGCCCATCGCCATTCGAGGATCGGCACGAGGTCGCCCGTCACGCCGCGAATCCGGACCGCGCCGGCCGCGAGCGTCAGCAGTGCAGCGCCCACGATGGCGGCGCGGATGCGGATCGCGCGCGGCAGACGCGAGAGCAGCGTGAACCAGACGATCAGCAGCACGATCGCGCCGAACACGATCGGCACCGTCCGCATGGTCCGATCCTGTCCGGTCTGCTCGCCGCCCGAGAGCCACACCCATCCAAGCGCGAGCGCCGCCGCGGAAACGATCGCGATTGCAGGCCAAAGACGCGGGCGAGTGGTTGTCATTCGTGCCGAACCAGAACCTGGGAACCCTGCGACCTGGAACCCTGGAACCCCGAAGTAAGCGTTAGTTCCGTCCGCTCGGTATAGTAGGGATATGCCCGATCCGTCCCCGGTGGCCGACCTCGAGCAAACCGAGGTCGGCAGCTATTTTGTCGCGAATTATCCGCCTTTTTCCGTCTGGACTCCCGAAGCTGTCGAACGCGATGCGCACGTGGCGCTCGCGTCGCCGCCCGTCCCAGGCGTTCCTCTCGGACTGTACCTGCACATCCCGTTCTGCCGGAAGCGGTGCCATTTCTGCTACTTCCGTGTGTATACGGACAAGAACGCGCGAGAGGTCGAGGAGTACCTCGATTTGCTCGGACGCGAGTGGGAACTCTACGCGAACACCGCGGCGCTCGCGGGACGACCGTTCAACTTCGTGTACTTCGGGGGCGGAACGCCGTCGTTCCTGTCGACGCGGCAGCTCGAGACGCTGGTGAGCCGCGTGACGGCGAGCCGTCCGTGGGATTCCGCGGAAGAGATCACGTTCGAATGCGAGCCGGGCACGATCACGAAATCCAAGCTCGCGGCGATCCGGCGCATCGGCGTGACGCGCCTCAGCCTCGGCGTCGAGAACTTCGACGATCGGATCCTGGAGATCAACGGACGGGCGCATCGCTCGCCGGAGATCGCGCGCGTGTATCACGAAGCGCGCGCGCTCGGTTTTCCTCAAATCAACATCGATCTGATCGCTGGCATGCTGGGCGAGACCGACGCGAACTGGCGCGCGTGCATCGAGCGGACGCTCGCGCTCGCACCCGACAGCGTCACGATCTACCAGATGGAGCTGCCGTACAACACGACGATCAGCAAGGATTTGCTCAAGCACGGCGGCCAATTCGATCCGGTCGAGAGCTGGGCGACGAAGCGGCGATGGGTGAAGGAGGCGTTCGACGCGCTGGAGCGCGCCGGCTATCACGTCGGGAGCGCCTACACCGCCGTCAAGGATCCGTCGAAGACGACGTTCATGTATCGCGATCGGCTCTGGCAGGGGGCCGACATGGTCGGTCTCGGCGTCGCGTCGTTCGGCCACATCAACGGCGTGCACGTGCAGAACGTCGACACATGGGAAGCGTACAGCCAGGCGATCGCCGACGGGCGGATTCCGCTCGGCCGCGCGTACCGTCCGACCGCCGAGGAGCGGATGATTCGCGAGTTCGTGCTGCAGCTCAAACGCGGATCGGTCGCGCCGTCCTACTTCGCGAACAAGTATGGCGTCGACGTGCTCGATCGCTTCCGCGATCAGCTCGCGTCGCTCGACGCCGCTGGCTACCTCGAGTCCGCGCGCGACGATCGCATCGCGATCACCCGCGACGGCCTGATGCGCGTCGACGTGCTGCTCAGGCGATTCTTCCTTCCTCAACATTCTGGGATTCGCTACACATAGAACCCTGAACCCTGAACCCTTGAACCCCTGAACCCTGAACCCTTGAACCCTTGAACCCTTGAACCCTTGAACCCTTGAACCCTTGAACCCTTGAACCCTTGAACCCTTGAACCTTAAATGCCCATACGTTCCGATTACGATGTCGTTGTG
>DATBJJ010000068.1:0-1988 GCA_036556425.1 Vicinamibacterales bacterium | reverse complement strand
GACACCGTCCGCGCGCTGTCGCCGCTGCACCTGCCCGAGCTCGTCGCGATCGCCGCGCTCGGCGCGATGATCGGCCATCGCATCAACCGCGGATTGCCGCTCGTCAAGCTGTCTCCAGAGATCATCGGCGTCGGCGCGCTGGCGGCCATCATGCTCGCGACGGTGCCGTTCTCGGTCTGGCCCGGCGGCGCGCTCGGCACGTTCACCAACGTCTACTTCAAGGTGGTGCTGATCTTCATCCTGATGGTGAACAGCATCAAAGGCATCAAGGCGCTGAAATGGTTCAACTGGCTGATCCTCAGCGCCATGGGCTACGTCGCCGCGCGCGGCGTCGTCGACTTCGCGACCGGCAACCACCTCGTGAAAGGCGAGCGCCTCCACGGATCGATCTCGGGATTGATGGGCAACCCGAACGATCTCGCGATGAACATGGTCACGTTCCTGCCGCTCGCCGCGATGATCGCGATCACGCGCGGCCGGCCCGTGCCGCGAGCCGTTGCCGCGGTGATCGCGACGCTGATGATCGCGACGATCGTCTTCACGAAGTCGAGAGGCGCGCTGCTTGGACTCGCCGCGGTCTTCGTCGTCATCGTGATCGAAGGGCGGAGGCTTCGCCGCGGGCTGGGGGTGATGGCGGTCGTCTGCACGCTCGTGGCGGTTCCGTTGATGCCGTCGTGGTTCTGGAGCCGGCTCGTCAGCATCACCGACTCCGAGCAGGATGAATCGGGATCGCGGGAAGCGCGCAAGATTCTGATGCGCGAGGGCTGGGAAGCATTCGTCACGCACCCGATCACCGGCGTCGGTGCCGGACAGTTCAAGAACTACAACCCGCCCGATCGCGATGAGCCGTTCCGCGAGACGCACAACGTGACGCTCCAGATCGCCGCGGAGCTCGGGATCTTCGGGTTGATCGCGTTCATCGCGTTGATCGGCCAGGCGGTCGTCGGGCTGCTCTGGACGCGGAAGATGTTCGCCATCGGCAATGCGCGATCGCGGCCTCCGACCGCCGCGCCGGGCACCGTCCCCGTCGTCGAAGCCTTCCGTCCCGAGGAACGCGACTGGATGCGCATGCACACGGTCGCGATGTCCGCGAGCCTCGTGGGGTGGGTCGTGTGCGCGCAGTTCGGATCCGTCGGCTATTACTGGACGTTCTACTACCTGCTCGCGCTGATCGTCGCGGGGCGGGAGCTGACGCAGGATCGCATCGTGGCGGCGCACAAAGCCACCCAGCCGCCGGTCCGTCCGGCGTGGAAGGAGCGGCTCACGGCATGATCCTCCGGAACGAGACGTGGAAGATCGTCGACCGCGTGCGCGCGCTGGATCGCGCGATCACGCGGCGCGAGGATCGGCGCACGGTGCTCATCGACTGCCGGACGGCCATGAACTACGTGATGGCGGCGCCGGTGCAGGCCGCGCTGTCCACCGATCCGCGCGTGCGCTTCTTCGCCACGTCGAGCGACACGGCGGCGCCTCTCCAGGATGTTTACCGGCGTCCGCTTCCGCGAACGACCGTGATCTCTCCGCGCAGCGCATCGCTGATGCGCTTCGACGCGTACCTCACGGCGGATCTGTTATGGGCGCGTCTCCCGAGGGGCACCAAGCGAATCCAGATGTTTCACGGCGTCGCCGGCAAGTTCAGCCACGACTACGACACGCCGCAGTCCTCCATGCGCCGCTGGCACCGCTTCTTCTTCGTCAATCGGCGGCGGATGCAGAACTTCATCAAGTCGAACGCGATCGATGCCACGAGCGACGCGCCGCGGCTCGTCGGGATGCCGAAGGTCGACTGCCTCGTCGACGGCTCGATCGATCGCGCCGAGGTGCTGAGCAAGCTGCGGCTGGATCCCTCGCGGCCGACGATCCTCTACGCGCCGACGTGGTCCGCCTCGTCTTCCCTGAACATCATGGGCATGGACCTGCTGAAGGGGCTGCTCGATCGTCCCTGGAACGTCCTCGTGAAGCTGCACGATCGCTCGCGCGATCCGCGG
>DATBJJ010000067.1:0-89421 GCA_036556425.1 Vicinamibacterales bacterium | reverse complement strand
TCGATGGCACCGCGATGGGCGGCGTCGCCGTGTCGATTGCGCACGACCTGAAGCTGCCGATTCGCTATGTCGGCGTCGGCGAAGGCATCGACGATCTGATTCCGTTCGCGCCTCAGGAGTACGTCGACGCGCTGTTCGAAGAGAAGTGGTGAGCGTCGACGCGCATGGATAGCCGCGCCGACGCCGCCTTCATGTCCCGTGCATTGACGCTTGCCGAGCGCGGGCGCGGGCGCACCAGTCCCAATCCCATGGTCGGCGCGCTCCTCGTCGACGACGAGGGCGTGGTCGTCGGACGAGGATGGCACGAAGCCGCTGGCGGACCGCACGCCGAAGTGCACGCGCTCAGGGATGCGCGCGATCGCGCGCGCGGCGCGACGCTGTACTGCACGCTCGAGCCGTGCTGCCACACCGGTCGGACGGGTCCGTGCGCGCCGCTCGTCGCGGACGCCGGCATTCGCAGAGCCGTTGTCGCCGTCGAGGATCCAAATCCAAGAGTCAGCGGCCGAGGCCTCTCGTACTTGCGCACGCGCGGCATCGAAGTGTGCGTCGGTATCGAGCGCGGCGAAGCAGAGCGCCTCAATCGCGCATTCTTCACTTCGATGCGGCTCGGGCGGCCGCACGTGACGATGAAGGCGGCGCTCAGCCTCGACGCGAAGATCGCGTCGGCCGAAGGAACGCGGACCGCCATCACGGGCGCGGCCGCGTCGACGTTGATTCATCGGGAGCGCGCCGAGGTCGATGCGCTCGCGATCGGATCCGGAACGCTCGTCGTCGACGATCCGCTGCTCACCGCGCGCGTTGCGTACCGCCATCGTCCGCTCGTTCGCGTCGTGTTCGACCGGCGGCTTCGCACGCCGCCGCAGGCGAAGCTTCTGTCGACGTTGGACGCCGGCCCGGTCGTGATTCTCACGACGCCGCTGGCGACCGATGAGCGCCGGAGAACAGCGGAGGCGCTCTGCGCGGCGGGCGCATCGATCGAAGAGATCGACGGCGAGTCGTTCCTGCGATCGGCGCTCGAAAGGCTCCTGCAGCGCGGTGTGACGTCAATCGTGGTCGAAGGAGGGGCGACGCTGCATGCGGCACTCTGGCGCGCGTCGCTCGTCGATCGCGTCGAGCTGTTCGTTTCCTCGCGGGCGCTGGGACGCTCCGGCGTCGAATGGATCGACATTCCGCCCGGAACGCTCGCGGGATTGCACGATCTGACAATCCGGCCGGCAGGAGACGACGTGGTGATCGAGGGACATGTTCACCGGATTGATTGAGGCCACGGGGACCGTCGCAAGTATTAGCCCGCGGGGCGCGGGCCTGCGCCTCGCGGTTGCGACCGATCTCGCGCCGGAGCTGTCGAACGGCGAGAGCCTGGCCGTCAACGGCGTATGCCTCACCGTGATCGCGGACCGCGGCGGTGTCGAAGCTGACATCTCACCAGAAACCGCGCGCGTGACGACGCTCGGCGGCCTGCGCGCCGGCACCGTGATCAATCTCGAGCGCTCCATGCGCGCGGATGCGCGGATTGGCGGCCATTTCGTGCAGGGCCACGTGGACGGCACCGGAACGATCGACGCGCTGCGGCAGGAGGGAGACGCGTGGCGCGTCACCGTCGCGTTTCCGCCGGAACTGAGCCGTTACCTGGTCGTCAAGGGCTCGATTGCCGTGGACGGAATCAGCCTGACAATCGCGTCGATTGACGCCTCCGGGAATCGGTTCGACGTGCAAATCATCCCGTTCACGTGGGGACACACCAATCTTCAGCACGCCCGGATCGGCGATCGCGTCAACCTCGAGTGCGATATCCTGGGGAAGTACGTCGCGCGCGCAGTGGAGCAGCGCGGCGTGTGAGTCCCTCGAATCGTCACCATGAGCTCGAAATCCAAATCGAAGAGTCGCCGCTCGCCCTTTGCGCCGATCGACGAAGCGGTCGATGCCATCCGCGACGGCCGGATGATCATCGTCGTCGACGACGAGGATCGCGAGAACGAAGGGGATTTGACGATCGCGGCGGAGAAGATCACGCCGGAAGCGATCAACTTCATGATGACCCACGGTCGAGGGCTGATCTGCCTCCCCATGACGGAGGAGCGGCTCGCGGAGCTCGATCTGCCGCAGATGGTTCCGCAGAACACGTCGAGCTTCGGGACCGCGTTCACCGTGTCGATTGAAGCAAAGGCCGTGACGAGCACGGGCATCTCCGCAGGCGATCGCGCGGCGACCGTGTTGACGGCGATCGATCCCGCGACCAAGCCGTCCGATCTCGCGCGGCCCGGCCACATGTTTCCGTTGAAGGCACGCACCGGCGGCGTGCTCGTTCGCGCCGGGCAGACCGAAGCGGCCGTCGATTTGGCCCGCATCGCGGGACTCTATCCGGCCGGCGTGATCTGCGAGATCGCGAACAAGGACGGCACGATGTCGCGCGTGCCGGAGCTGACCAGGTTCGCGAAGCGCCACAAGCTGCTGCTGATCACGATCTCGGATCTCATTCAGTACCGGATGCGCACCGAGGCGCTCGTCAAGCGCGTCGCGGCAGCGAACCTTCCAACGGATCACGGGCCGTTCCGGGTGATTGCGTACGAAAGCACGATCGATCGCGAGACGCACGTCGCGCTGGTGAAAGGGGACATCGGCGATGGGGAAGAGGTCCTCGTGCGCGTGCACTCGCGATGCCTGACCGGCGACGTGTTCCATTCGGCCCGATGCGACTGCGGTTTGCAGCTCGAGGCCGCGCTCGATCGGATTTCCGCGGAGGGCCGCGGGATTCTTCTGTATTTGAATCAGGAAGGCCGCGGGATCGGGCTATCGAACAAGATTCGCGCGTACGAGCTGCAGGATCAGGGGTTCGACACCGTGGAAGCAAACGAGCGGCTCGGCTTCAAGCCGGACCAGCGCGACTACGGCATCGGCGTCCAGATTCTGAAGGATCTCGGAGTCCGCTCGATGCGGCTCCTGTCGAACAACCCGAGAAAGCTCGTGGGCATCGAAGGGTACAACCTGTCGGTGGCCGAGTGGCTTCCCCTCGAGATCCCCGCGTCGGATCACTCACGCGGGTACCTGAGGACGAAGAAGATGAAGCTCGGCCACAAGCTGAACGGTGTCTAGGCCTTAGGCACCGGCCGGTTGTCAGGCGCGGCCCCTTCTGTTACGATAAACGTTTGCGCCTGAACCGGTTACACCTCGCTCAGAGGCTTCCCGAGCCTCGAAACGCGCGGATCCCGGAACGCGTCAAAGTCACGTTCGAGCCTGGTTCGAAAAAATGTTCGATTCACTGAGTACACGTCTGCAGGACGTCTTCCGGTCGCTGCGCGGCGAGGTCCGCCTCACCGAGGAGACCGTCGAGATCGCGCTGCGCGAGATCCGCATGGCGCTGCTCGAGGCGGACGTGAACTTCAAGGTCGTGAAGGCCTTCATCGATCGCGTCCGCGACAAAGCGGTCGATCAAGAAGTGCTTCGCAGCCTGACGCCGGCGCAGCACGTCGTGCGCATCGTGCGCGACGAGATGCTCGCGCTCTTCGGCGAGACCGAAGGCGGCCTCCCACCTTCGCAAGCGAAACCGCGCGTCATCCTCCTCCTCGGCCTTCAGGGTTCGGGAAAGACCACGACGTCGGCGAAGCTCGGTCGATGGCTCGCCAAACAAGGAAAGCACCCGCTGCTCGTCTCGACGGACGTCCGCCGCCCGGCCGCGATTCAGCAGTTGTCGGTCGTCGGCAAGCAAGCGGGCGTGCGCGTGCACGATCCGGCGGGCGACACGGATCCGGTCCGCCGCGCAAAGGGCGCGCTGGCGGAAGCGCGCAACGCGGGCTTCGACGTCGTCATCGTCGACACCGCCGGGCGATTGCACATCGACGACGAGTTGATGGTCGAGCTGCAGGCGATCAAAGAGGCGACGCAGCCGGCGGATCTGTTGTACGTCGCAGACGCGATGACGGGCCAGGACGCGATCAAGAGCGCCGGCGAATTCAATCGCCGGATCGGCGTCACCGGCGTCGTCCTCACGAAGATGGATGGCGACGCGCGCGGCGGCGCCGCGCTGTCGGTCGTCGGGGTCGTGGGCGTGCCGATCGCGTTCGCCGGCAGCGGCGAGCGTCTTCAGGATCTCGAGCCCTTCCATCCCGATCGCGTCGTCTCGCGCGTCCTCGGCATGGGCGACGTGCTGTCCCTCATCGAGAAGGCGGAAGAAGCCGTCTCGATCGAAGACGCCGCGAATCTCGAGGAGAAGATCCGCAAGAACGATTTCACGCTCGAGGATTTTCGCGATCAGCTGCGCACGATCAAGAAGATGGGGCCGCTCGAGCAGATCCTCGGGATGCTGCCGGGCATGGGGAACTTGAAGCAGCTGACGGCGAATCGCGACGCGGTCGACGACAAGCAGCTCGGACGGATCGAGGCGATGATCAACTCGATGACGCCGCAGGAGCGCCGCAACCATCAGGTGATCAACGGCAGCCGCCGGAAGCGGATTGCCAAGGGCAGCGGGACCTCCGTCGAAGAGATCAACCGGCTGCTGAAGCAGTTCGTGCAGATGAAGAAGATGTTGAAGCAGCTCGGCGGGATGGCCGGTCTCGGCAAGAAGGGCGGCCGGCTGGGAATGATGAAATCGTTAATGAGATAGCTGTCAGCTTTCAGCCGTCAGCTGTCAGCTAAAAATGCTGAGAGCTGAGAGCTGAGAGCTGAGAGCTGAGAGCCGAAAGGAAGCGCATGTTGGTGATTCGTCTGCGGCGGATGGGATCGAAGAAGCGGCCATACTTTCGAGTGGTGGTGACCGACTCGCGTACGGCTCGGGACAGCAGCTTCGTGGAAGTGCTCGGGCACTACGACCCGCGCGCGAAGCCCGAGAAGCTCGAGATCAATCGCGAGCGCCTGGACCACTGGGTCAAGGTCGGAGCGTTGCCGTCGGATTCGATTCGCACGCTCGTCAAACGCCTGCCGCCGGCCGCGGTGGTGGCGGCCGAGCAGCCGGCATCGTGAGCCGCGCGCGCGACGTCGTCGAAGTCATCGCGCGGACGCTGGCGGATCATCCCGACGCCGTGCGCGTGACCGAGCGTGAGCATCGCGGGCAGACGCTCGTCGAGTTGTTCATGGCGCCCGGCGATTTGGGCCGCGTGATCGGCCGCCAGGGACGCACCGCGCAGGCGATGCGGACGCTGGTGAGCGCGACTGCCGAGCTCGAAGGGTTGAAAGCGACGCTCGAGTTCCGAGATCAGTAGTAGTGCCCGATCTTCTTCTCGTGGGCCGCGTCGCGCGCGCGCACGGCAATCGCGGAGAGGTCATCGTGAACCTCGAGACCGATTTCCCGGAGGATCGGTTCAAGGTCGGACAGACGTTGATCGTCGGCGGCGCCGAGGGCCGGAGCCCCAGGCGGATCGACGGCGTGAGATTTCACCAGGGACGTCCCATCGTTGCGCTCGAGGGCATCGCGACGATGGATGACGCGGAAGGGCTCGCGGGCGCGGAATTGTGGGTCGACGCATCGACGCTGGCGCCGCTGCCCGACGGAACGTATTACCGGCACGATCTCGTGGGCTGCGAGGTCAGGGACGAGGCGGCGGGCGTTATCGGCCGCGTGACAGCGGTCGACGGGCCGATCGAGAGAAGCCACCTGATCGTGCAGGGCCGCCGGGGAGAGGTGCTGATTCCGCTCGCCGCGGAAATCTGCGTGAGAGTCGATCCGGCGGCGCGCGTCATCGTCGTGCGGGCGCCCGAGGGGCTGCTCGACGCAAACGAGCGAAGCGGCGCCGCAGGCGACCGCGTGGAATGAGATGACGATGGCGCTGAAGATCGACATCGTCAGCATTTTTCCGGCGATGGTGAGCGCGTCGCTCTCCGAAGGGATCGTGTCGAGGGCGATCGCGCGCGGCCTGGTCGACGTGGCCGTGCACGACCTGCGGGATTTCACGGCCGATCGTCATCGCGTCGTCGACGACGAGCCGTTCGGCGGTGGCCCGGGGATGGTGATGAAGCCCGAGCCGTTTTTTGCCGCCGTGGACGCGATTCGGCGCGATCGCGGAGCGCCGTCGTCGATCGTGCTGACGACGCCCGATGGGGCGCGGTTCACGCACCATGACGCGGCGAGATTGAGCGGGTCGGGGCACGTGGTGTTCCTCTGCGGGCGCTACGAGGGCGTAGACGATCGCGTGCGCCGCCATCTCGCGACGGAAGAGCTGTCCATCGGCGATTACGTGCTGTCGGGAGGGGAGCTTCCGGCGCTGGTCATGGTCGATGCGATCGCGCGGCTGGTTCCGGGCGTGGTCGGCGATGAAGAATCGGTCGCGCGCGATACGTTCGCGGGCGGCTTGCTCGACTATCCGCAGTACACTCGGCCCGCGAGCTTTCAGGGCGTCGAGGTGCCGGCGGTGCTGCTGTCCGGGCACCACAAGGCGATCGATCGGTGGCGGCGCCGCGAAGCGCTGGCGCGCACGCTCGATCGGCGGCCGGATTTGCTGGAGAGCGCGTCGCTCGATGCGGAGGATCGCGCGATCCTCGCAGAGCTTCGAACGCGGGATCGATGAGAAAAAAAGGAGCGATGTGATGAGTGCGGTAGAGACCGTCGAGCGCGCGCAGTTGACCAAGCGCCCGGCGATGAAGCCCGGGGACACCGTGAAGGTGCACGTGAAGGTGCGCGAAGGGGACAAGGAGCGCATCCAGGTGTTCGAGGGCATGGTGATTGGCATGCATCGGGGCGGCATCCGTGCGACGTTCACGGTCCGGAAGGTGTCGTTCGGCCAGGGGGTCGAGCGGATCTTCCCGCTGCACTCGCCGATCATCGATCGCATCGAGGTGCTGCGATCGGCGCGCGTGCGGCGCGCCAAGCTGTATTTCCTGCGCGACCTGAAGGGCAAGGCCGCGAGGATGAAGGAACAGAAGAAGGTCTGACGACGGGCGCCATGGTCAAGGTCCGCGCGTTTCGCACGCTGGAGAACGCCATCCGCCGGGTGGGGTTCAACGGCGTCGCGGGCGTCGACGAGGTGGGACGCGGGTGTCTCGCCGGACCGGTCGTGGCCGCTGCAGTGGTGCTCAATCCGGATCGATATATCCCGAGAATCGGCGACTCGAAGACGGTGACCGCGCTGGAGCGCGCGCGGCTCTACGAGAAGATTACGCGGACGGCCGTCAGCTGGTGCGTCGCGGCCGCCGATCGCGAGGAAATCGATCGGATCAACATCCATCAGGCGTCGCTGAGGGCCATGCAGCGGGCCGTGCTCGGCCTCGTCCCGTTCCCGGACTTCGTGCTCGTCGATGCGTTCCGCATTCCGGATCTCCTGATGGCGCAGCGCGCCGTCGAGCACGGCGACGCGCGGTGCACCGCGATCGCGGCCGCGTCGATCGTGGCAAAGGTGACCCGGGATCGGATGATGCTCGAGCTGCACGCGCGTGATCCCAGATATGGCTTTGACCGACACAAAGGGTATGCGACGCGGGAACATCTCGACGCCGTGTCGCGTTTTGGTTACTCGGACGTACACCGGCGGTCGTTTCGTCCACCGACGCTGTTCGATCGGATGGAGTGACCGTCAGGCTCCGCTACGCCGCGACCCTGGAGAATCCCGTTGGCTTTCGACCGTGACGGCGCGCTGAAAAAAGCGGAAAAGCTGCTCAAGGCGGGCAAGGTCGATCAAGCCGTCGCGGAGTACGTCCGCGTCGTCGACGAGAACCCGAGCGACTGGAGCACCGCGAACACGCTCGGCGAGCTCTACGCGAAAGCGGGGAAGACCGAACAGGCGGTCGGACAGTACAAACGGGTCGCGGATCACTTCGTCAGCGACGGCTTCTATCCCAAGGCCGCGGCGCTCTACCGGAAGATCCTCAAGATCAGCCCGCAGGACGAGGATGTCCAAATCCAGCTCGCCGACGTTTCCGCGAAGCAGGGATTGCTCGCCGACGCGAAGAGCCACCTGAACGCGATCGCCGCGCGCCGAAAAGCGAAGGGCGACCGGCGCGGTACTGCCGAGATCGTCATCAAGCTCGGGTCGATCGACCCAGCCGATTTCGACGCCCGCATCGCCGCCGCGCGCACGCTCGAAGAGATGGGCGAGGACGGGCAGGCGAGCGAGCGCTTCAAGTCGCTCTCCGACGACTTCCTCGAGAAGGGGCGCACCGCGGACTCGCTGGCGATGCTGAAAGAGTTCGTGCGCTTGAATCCGCTGGAGGCGGGTGCGCGCGCGACGCTCGCGCGGGCCGCGCTCGAACGGGGAGACATCGCCAGCGCGCGCGAGTACCTCGACGAAACGAGCGCGGGATCGGATCCGTCGCTGCTGCTGCCGCTCGTCGACATCGAGCTCCGATCGGGCGACGTCGGCCGCGCGCAGGAGTTCATCAAGCGGCTGCTCGAGAGCGATCCGACGCGCCGCGCGTCCGTGATCGACATGAGCTGGTCGTACGTCGACTCGAATCCACAGGCGACGCTCGTGTGTGTGGAGTCTGTCGTCGATTCGGCCATAGCGGCATCCGAGTATCAAGAGGCCGCGGCTCGTCTGCAGGAATTCCTCGAGCGCGTCCCCGGTCAGATCCCTGCGCTGTTGAAGCTCGTGGAGGTGTGCGTCGACGGCGGCCTCGAAGCAGCGATGTACGAGGCGCAAGAGAAGCTCACCGATGCGTATCTTGCGCTCAATCAGGGCGCGGAAGCGCGCGCGATCGCGGAGGACCTCGTCGCGCGCGAGCCGTGGGAACCGGCGCACATCGATCGGTTCCGGCGCGCGCTCGTACTACTGCGCATCTCCGATCCGGACACGTTGATCGCGGAACGCCTCAGCGGACAGGCGCCGTTCATGGCGCACGATCCGTTCTTCACGCCGCCGCCCGAGCCCGTGCCTCCGCCGGAGCCAGAGCCGGCGCCCGTGGAATCGCTGGCCGAACCGCCGCCGGTCGAGGCGTCAGCCGAACCGGCGCTGGAAGCGCCGTCGCCATATCAAGCCGCCGCGGCCGCCACCGCGTCGGATGCGGCCCAGGAGAGTCAAGTCGATCCGGAGCAGATTCGAACGATCCCGATCAAGCCGCCTTCCTCTCCGGCGCCGCGATCGTCGGGTGAGGAAATCGATCTGACGGGCGAGCTTGGCGGCCTCGAAGCGTCGTCCGCAGCTGCGGCGGAGCGGGAGCCGGCGAAGAATCTCGATCAAGTGTTCACCGCCATTCGTCAGGAGGCCACGGCGGATCCGGATTTCTCGGCGCAGCACATGACCCTCGCGCGAACCTACATGGAGATCGGCATGCTGGACGAGGCGCTCTCGTCCCTCGAGATCGCGGTTCGATCGCCGCGGCTGCGATTCGAGGCGTCGGCCGCGCTGGGCCGGCTGCACGAGCGCCGCGGCGACAGCGTGAAGGCGATCGAATGGCTGGAGCGTGCCGCGGGCTCGCCGGCGCCGACGCTCGACGAAGGGCGCAGCGTCCTCTACGATCTCGGCGTACTGCTCGAAGGCACGGGCGAGAATTCCCGGGCGCTCGCGGTCTTCCTCGAGCTTCAGGCGGACGCGGGCGACTATCGGGACGCGCCGTCCCGCATCGATCGCCTGGCCCGCGTGCAGACCGGAGGTTGACATCTCCTTCCTGACGCGAATCCTGTTCGCGGCGTACTTCCTCGAAGCCGGTTTGATCCTCGTCGTCGCGCCTTGGTCGGGCTTCTGGGATCGCAATCTCTTCATCGGGGCGTTTCCCGCGCTCGATCAGGTGTTCGCGAGCCCCTTCGCGCGCGGCGCGGTGTCGGGCATCGGCGGGATCACCGTCATCGCCGGCCTCGCGGAGCTCGCCGGCGTCGTCGCGTATCGCCAGCGACCGAAGCAGGACGCCTCGCGCGCCGAGCCCTGAAGGAAACCGCGTTGGCCGCCACCGGAAGAGCGCTGCACCCGCCGGTATTGATGATCGTCACGGATCGAGGGCGCTCCGGACCGGGCGCCGGGCGCGCGCCGATCGAGCGCGTCGCCGCGGACGCGATCGCCGCGGCGCTCGCGGGCGTCGGCCTGATTCAGGTTCGCGAGCGAGGGCTCGAGGACTGCGATCTGCTGGCGCTGACCGAGCTGATCATTCGCGAGACCGCGCCGACCGGCGCGCGAACGCTCGTCAACGATCGGCTCGACGTGGCGCTCGCGGCCGGCGCTCACGGCGTGCACTTGCCGGCGCGCGGGATGTCGAGCGCCGCCGCGCGCAGCATCGCGCCGGACGACTTTCTGATCGGACGCTCGGTGCATACCGAGGCGGAAGCTGTCGCGGCACAAACCGAAGGCGGCTCCGACTATCTGCTGTTTGGATCGGTATTCGAATCGGCGAGCAAGCCGGCCGGTCATCCGGTCGCCGGCGTCGCGGCGCTGGCGCGCGTGTGCGCGAGGGTCGCGCTGCCGGTGCTCGCGATCGGCGGCGTCACGCGCGGGCGTGTCGCCGAGGTTGCGGCGGCGGGCGCCGCGGGGGTTGCGGCCATCGGCATGTTCGCCGACAGCCGCGGCGACGCGCTCGACGAGCTCGTGCGGGACGTTCACGCGGCGTTTGGATCGATATAGGATGTTGACCACTCCATGGACCCAGGGTACAGCTCACCGCTAATCGATCTGTTCAAGCGCGGCGAAGCCGCGCGCGACGCGTGCCTGCTCGCGGCCCGCGGCCTGCTCGCGCCGAGCGCGCACGAGCAGATCGCGCTCCTCGTGCTGCTGTCGGATTCCGCCGACCCCGAGATTGCGGCCGAAGCGAACCGGACGCTATCGAAGCTCCCGGCCGACGCGCTGTCGGCGTTCCTCGCGCGGAAAAACGTGCCCGCCTCCATTCGCGAGTTCTTCGCGAAGCGCGCGGCCGAGCGCGCGCAGGCGGGTACGCCATCGCCCGACGATCCACCGGCCCAAGGCGAGGCGGACGACGACGAGCCCGAGACCGAAGATGCGGATCCGAGAGTCCTCGCCAATCTCTCGATCGGCAGGCGCCTCAAGCTCGCGATGAAAGGCACGCGCGAGCAGCGCGCGCAGCTCATTCGCGACGCGAACAAGATCATCGCCACCGCCGTCCTGAGCAGTCCGAAGCTGACGGAAGCGGAAGTGGAAGCGTTCTGCAAGATGGGCAACGTGTCGGAGGACGTCCTGCGGATCATCGCGACGAACCGCACGTGGACGAAGAACTACGCGATCGTGCTCGGCCTCACCCGCAATCCGAAGACGCCGCCCGCGCTCTCGATGCAGATGATGAATCGTCTCACCGAGAAGGACGTGAAGATGCTGACCGTCGATCGCAACGTGCCCGAGGCGCTGCGCCTGGCGGCGCGGCGCATGATCGTCAAGTCGAAGAAATAGCGCTCATCGTTTGGGCCGCTGCCGCGCGGCTGCCGGCTTCGCACGCGCGCCGAATTCCTTTCGCATCTCGGCGAGTCCCTGCATGTAAACGGTCGCGCGCTCGCGCTCCGCTTCGCTCGTCATCGCCTTGACGAGATCGATAGCGCGATCGAACGCGTCGAGGATCGTCGAGGGCGTCGCCTCGAAATAGAGCCGCCGGATCTCGGCGAGCTTCTCGCGATCGCCGTCTCGCGTCATCGGGCGGCCTTCGTTCTCTCGCGGCGCAGCGCCTGCCTGAACTCGCCGACGGGACGTGTGTTGAGGACGTCATCGGCCGAGAGCCACGCGCGGCGGGCGACGGTGGCGCCCCATCGCGTGACGCCGAGCGCGGCCGGCGAATGCGCATCGGAATCGATGGTCAGCTTGACGCCGCGATCGCGCGCCAGACGCGCGCGGTGCTCGTCGAGATCGAGCCGATCGACCTGGCTGTTGATCTCGAGCGCGACGCCGGCGCGGGCGGCGGCATCCACCACGCGCTCGAAGTCGAAGCGATAGCCGTCGCGGCGCATGATCAATCGGCCGGTGGGATGGCCGAGCACGTCGACCCACGGGCACGCAATCGCGCGCAGGATTCGATCGGTCATGTGGGCTTCATCCTGCGTGAACGCCGAATGCACCGACGCGATGACGATGTCGAGCTCGGCGAGGCACTCGTCGGCGAGATCCATGCGGCCGTCCGGGCGGATGTCGCATTCTATCCCCGCCAGCAGCGTGATGCCGTCGATCTTCTCGTTCAGCGCGCGGATGTGGCGCGCGTGCTCGAGCGCGCGCCGCTCGTCGAGGCCGTTCGCCATCGCGAGCGATTGGCTGTGGTCGGTGATCGCGACGTACGACAAGCCCGCGTCGCGGGCGGCGCGCGCCATGGTCTCGGCGTCGGCGCGCCCGTCGGTCGCGGTCGTGTGCATGTGCACGTCGCCGCGCAGGTCCGCGTGGGTGACGAGCCGCGGCAGCTCGCCGCGTTCGGCGGCGTCGATCTCGCCGCGATTCTCGCGCAGCTCGGGCGGCACGAACGCGAGGCCGAGCGCCTCGTAGATCGCTTCTTCCGACGCGTTCGCAACGACGGTCCCGTCGTCGGTCTTGAAGAGGCCGTACTCGTTCAGCTTCATGCCGCGGCGGATCGCCCGGTCGCGGAGCGCGATGTTGTGCGGCTTCGACCCCGTGAAGTACTGCAGCGCCGCGCCGAGGCTCTCGCGCGCGACGAGGCGCAGATCGGCCTGGAATCCTCCGTGAAGCAGCACGCTCGACTTGGTCTCGCCGTGCGCCAGCACGCGCTCGACGAGACGGTACGAAGCGAAGGCGTCCATGAGCGACGGCGGCGCGCCGGCCGCCAGGATGTCGAGGTCGCCGCAGGTCTCGCACCCGCGCCGCAGGCTTCCGACGATCGCGATCTCGGCGTCGGGCGCGTGCGCGCGCAGCGCGGCGACGAGCGACGCCGCGGTGTCGTACGCTTCCGCGAGCAGGCGCCGTCCCGCCACGCGCGACCGTTCCTCGAGCGCCTTGAGAATCCAGGCTTCTTTCTTGGCGCCCATGCCCTTCAGCGCGCGCAGCCGGCCCTCGCGTGCGGCGCGCTCGAGATCCTCGAGCGTGCGGATATCGGCGTCGCGATAGAGGAGCGCGACGGTTTTCGGACCGACGCCCTGCAGGTTCAGCAAATCGAGGATCGTGGGGGGGAATTCCTCGAGCAGGCTCTGGTGATACGCGATCGCGCCCGTCTGAAGAAGCTCGCCGATCTTCGCGTTGAGATCCTTGCCGATGCCCGGAATCGCGAGCCGCTGCTCCGCCGAGAGATCGGCGATGCGTTCGGCGGTGTGCGTGATGGTTTCCGCGGCGTTGCGGTACGCGCGGATCTTGAACGGGTTCTCGCCCTTGATCTCGAGGAGATCGCCGATCTCGGCGAAGATCCGTGCGAGCGCCAGATTCTCCACGGCTGGCTCAGGCCGTGACGCGCGTCTCGACCCGGAGCCCGTCCGATTCGATCCGGCAATCGAGCAGTTCTCCGCCGGCCGCCGCAATCGCCTCGCGCACGGCAGGCACGCGTTCGGGCTCGCTCACGCAAAACAGGCAGCCTCCGCCGCCGGCGCCGCAGACCTTGCCGCCATACGCGCCGGCCGCGCGCGCGGCGCTCAACATCGCGTCGATGCGCGGTGTCGTCACGCCCGGCGCGAGACCCTTCCGGTTCTCCCATTCCTCCGCCACCTGGCGGCCGACGTCGGCCCAATCGCCGCGCTCGAGCGCCTCGCGCATCGAGCCGGCAATGTCGCGGATGCGCGCGAACCGCTGCTGCACGTTGGGATCGCCGTCGATGTGGCGCTTCATGACGTCCCAGTTGTTGATGCCCGAATTGCGCGTCGCGCCCGTGTACGCCAGGACGAGGCGCCGCGCGAGCTCCTCGGCTGCGACGGGAAGCGCGATGCGCTTGACGCCGTCGACTCTGAGCTCGACGGCGGAGATGCCGCCGTAGAGCGCGGGCCTGTAGTCTTGCACGCCGGTGGGCACGTCGATCGCCTGCGCCTCGACGTTCATCGCGATCTCCATCAGCTTCTCGTCGGATCGCGGCAGCCCGCTCCACGCCATGAGCGCGCCGCAGACCGCGATGTTGAGCGCCGACGATCCCGCGATGCCGGCGCCGACCGGCGACTCGGATCGCGTCTGCAGTTCCAGCGCGTCGGCTTGAAAGTAGTGGAGCAGCCGTCCCAGCAGCCGCAGCTCGTGGTTGTCGCGGAGCTCGCTCCAGTGCGCGACGTCGACGCGCAGGCCGGTATCGCCCGAGATGATCGTCAGTCCGCTCGTCTGGCGCGGTTGAATCGAGCACCGCGCGCGCAGGCTGATGGCCGCATTGATCGTCTGCGCCCGATCGTGGAACAGATAGAGGGGCCAGATATCGAGCGTGCCGCCCGCCAGATCGATCCGCGTCGGGGCCGAGGAGTCTACGAACACCCCGAAAGTATATCGGTTCTACACTCGTTATAATCATTTGGAGCATGCGCATGCGCGATCTCAGACGTCACGTCGGTCAACTCGCGATTGCGGGATTTGCCGGTGAGACGATCCCGCCCGAACTTCGCGCGCTGGCGCGCGAGTTCGATCTCGGCGGCATCATTCTGTTCGCGCGAAACGTCGTGGAGCCCGACCAGGTCGCGGAGATCGCGCGCGAGGCGCAGTCGCTCGCTCACGCGCTGCCGCTGTGGGTCAGCGTCGATCAAGAGGGCGGCCGCGTCGCGCGGTTGAAGGCGCCGTTCACCGAGTGGCCGCCGATGATGACGCTCGGACGCAGCGGCGACGAGCGGCTGGCCGGCCGATTCGCGGCGGCGTTGGCCGCCGAGCTGAAGGCCGTCGGGATCTCGCTCGACTACACGCCGGTGCTCGACATTCACACGAATCCGAAGAATCCCGTGATCGGCGATCGGGCGCTGGCCGATCGCGCCGAGGATGTCGCGCGGCTCGGACGAACGATCATCACGACGCTGCAACAGGCGGGCATCGCGGCGTGCGGCAAACACTTCCCCGGCCACGGCGACACGAGCACGGACTCGCATCACGAGCTGCCGCTCGTCGAGCATGCGCCGGATCGCCTGGACGCGATCGAGCTCGTGCCGTTCCGCGCGGCCATCGAGGCGCAGGTCGCGGCGATCATGACGGCGCACATTCTCGTGCCCGCGTACGACGAGGAGCATCCCGCGACGCTGTCTCAGGCGATCGTCGGTGGACTTTTGAAATCGCGCCTTCGTTATGACGGTCTCGTGGTGAGCGACGATCTCGGCATGAGCGCGATCAGCGCGCGCTACGGCGTGCCGGAGGCGACGACCGCCGCGATCGCGGCAGGATGCGACGTCGTCCTGATGTGTGGGACCTCGCAGGAGCCGCAGGCCGCCGCGCTCGAGGCGCTCATCCACGCGGTCGAGAGCGGGACGCTGGCGCTCGAGCGCGTGGAGGATGCGCTCAAGCGTCATCGGCGCGTCAAAGAGCGATTCCTCGCGCCGGCCCAGCCGCGTCCGCTGGCGGGATCCGCGCTTCGCGCGGCCCTCGGCCGCGACGAGCATCGCGCCGTCGCCGCCGAAATGGCGAGGTTCGCGTAGCGCATGCGCAAGCCGAGTGCTCTCCGGCGCGGCGATCGCATCGCCGTCGTCGCTCCCGCCAGTCCGTTCGCGCGCGCCGAGTTCGATGCGGGCGTCGCGGAGCTTCGATCGCTCGGCTTCGAGCCCGTTTACGACGACAGCGTCTTCGATCGACAGGGCTACGTGGCGGGCACTCCCGAGACGCGCGCGCGCGCGTTCACGAGCGCGTGGGAAGATCCGTCGATCAAAGGCGTCATCGCGGCGCGCGGCGGCTACGGGAGCGTGCAGATCCTGCCGCTGCTCGATCCCGCCGCGATCGGCCGCCACGCCAAGGCCTTCATCGGGTATAGCGACAACACGTCGATCCTGACGTGGCTGACGCTCACGCACGGTATCGTGTCGTTCCACGGTCCGATGATCGAAGGGAGGCTCGCGAAGGGCGAAGCCGGATACGATCGCGACACGTTCGCTCGATGTCTCTGCCGCGCGGAAGCGATCGGCGAGATCTCGCATCCGCAGCTCGACGTCCTGAGACCCGGCGAGGCGGTGGGCATGTTGACCGGCGGCACGCTGACGCAGCTCACGGCGTCGCTGGGAACGCCGTACGCATTCGATCCTCCGGACGGATGCATCCTTTTCCTCGAAGAAGTGGGCGAGCGTCCGTATCGCATCGACCGCATGCTCACGCAGCTTCAGCTCAGCGGACGATTGTCGCGCGCGTCGGCGATCGTGTTCGGCGAGCTTCCGAAGTGCGACGAGCCGGGCGGCGACGTGGCGGCGAGAGCCGTCGTGTCCGCGTTCACGCGCGACTTCCCGGGACCGGTACTGTTCGGCCTGCCATCGGGCCACTCGTCCGGGGCGACGCTGACGATCCCCTTCGGCGTCCGCGCGCGCGTCGCCGCGACGTCCAACCCGCGGCTCGTGATCGAAGAATCGGCCGTCTCTTGACGCGTTGCCCTGAATGTCACAGACACGCATCCATCTGATTGGCGTCTGCGGAACGGCAATGGCGACGCTGGCCGCCATGCTCAAGGCGAGAGGCTTTGACGTTCGCGGATCGGATCAGAACGTCTATCCGCCGATGAGCGACTTTCTGGTGGAGCAGGGCATCACGCTGCTCCAAGGCTACAAGCCGGAACACATCAGCGCCGATCTCGATCTCGTCGTGGTCGGCAACGCGATCTCGCGCGGCAACCCCGAGCTCGAGGAAGTGCTCGATCGCAAGATTCGCTACTGCTCGCTGCCCGAGGCGATCCGCGATCATTTCCTCTGGGGAGCGCGCTCCGTCGTGATAACGGGCACGCACGGCAAGACGACGACGACCGCGTTGACCGGGTGGATGCTGACCGACGGCGGCGCGGATCCAAGCGTGCTCATCGGCGGCATCGCGGAGAACTTCGACGGCAGCTTCCGCATCGGCGGCGGGCGCGAGTTCGTGATCGAAGGAGACGAGTACGACAGCGCGTTCTTCGACAAGACGGCCAAGTTCCTCAAATACCTTCCGGACATCGCCGTCGTCGGAAACATCGAATACGACCACGCGGATATCTACGCGGACCTCGACGCGATCCGGCTGACGTTTCAGCGGTTCGTCAACTTGATTCCGCGGCGCGGCCTGCTGCTGCTCGGCGCCGACAACGCCGACGCCGCGGCGCTTCGCGCGCGCGCGCATTGCCGCGTCGAGACGTTCGGCCTCGCCGACGGCGCGGACTGGCAGGCCCACGATCTCCGCGTCGCCGAGACGTCGACCACGTTCGACGTGCGGCGGCGGGGCGTACCGGCCGGTACGTTCGAGGTGCCGCTGCTCGGCGCGTACAACGTCCGCAATGCGCTCGCCGCGATCGCGGTCGGCGCCGCCGTCGGGCTGAACATCGACGAGATGGCCGCGTCGCTGCGGCGCTTCAAGGGCGTCAGACGCAGGCTTCAGCATCGCGGGACGGTCCGCGGCGTCGCGGTCTACGACGATTTCGCGCATCATCCGACGGCGATTGCCGAAACGCTGGCGGGCGTCCGTTCAGCTCATCCGACGCGGCGGCTCTGGGCGATCTTCGAGCCGCGATCGGCGACGTCGTGCCGGCGCGTCTTTCAATCGGACTTCGTTCGAGCCCTGTCGGCAGCGGACAAGGTCGTGCTGCCCGCGGTGTTTCGATCCACGCTGCCGGAAGACGAGCGTTTGTCGCCCGAGCAGATCATCGGCGAGCTCCAGACGGCCGGCGTCGACGCGCGGTTCATTCCAGAGACCGGCGACATTGTCGACGCCGTCGCGAGGGACAGCCGCAAAGGGGACATCGTGATCGTCATGTCCAACGGCGGTTTCGACGACATTCACCGGAAGCTGCTGACCGCCCTCGAGCGCCGATAGTGATCGACTTCACCATTCTCGCGGCGGGGGACGCCGCGCTCGTCGTGCAGCTCGACGAGCGAATCGATCCCGCGCTGAACGCGTGGTGCGTGGCGCTCTCCGAGCGCGTGCGGACCGAGTTGGGCCCGTCGCTGCGCGATACCGCGATCGGCTATTGTTCCGTCACGGTGTACTTCAATCCGCAGATCATCGACTCCGCGTGGCTCGAGGAAGAGATCTGCGCGATCGCGGAATCGATCGACGCGCCCGACGCGACGCACGGCGCGATCGTCGAGGTGCCGGTCTGCTACGGCGGCGAGCTGGGTCCGGACCTGACGGACGTCGCGCGCTTCGCGGGCCGATCGGAAGAGGACGTCGTCGCGCTCCACGCCGGGCGAGAGTACCGCGTGTATCTCGTCGGCTTCATCCCTGGATTTGCCTATATGGCGGAAGTCGATCCGGCGATCGCCGCGCCGCGCCGCGCGACGCCGCGCGCTGCGGTTCCCGCCGGCTCGGTCGCAATCGCGGGCGGGCAGACGGGGATCTATCCCGCGGTGACGCCGGGCGGCTGGAACGTCATCGGCCGGACACCGCTCGCGCCTTACGACCCGCGGCGGCCGGAGCCGTTTCTCTTCAGGCCGGGCGATCGCGTCAGGTTTCATCGCATCGGTGAAGCGGACTTCCAGTCATGGTGAGGGCGATCACCGTCATCCGGCCCGGCATGCTGACCACGATCCAGGATCTGGGGCGATGGGGATTCCAAGCGACGGGTGTCCCCGTCGCAGGGCCGATGGACGAGTATTCGCACGTGTTGGCGAATCGGCTCGTCGGAAACGATCCCGGCGCGGGCGCGCTCGAGATCACGTTGATGGGTCCGGAGCTTCGCAGCGATATGGACGTCACGTGCGCGGTCGCCGGCGCATCGTTCGCGATCACGGCAGGCGACCGGCGGGCGCCGATGCACCAGCCGTTCGTCCTGCACGCAGGAGAGCATCTGCGGTTCGGCGCGCGGGCGTCGGGCGCGCGCGCCAGCGTGGCGTTCGCCGGTGGCATTGACGTGGAGCCCGTCCTCGGCAGCCGGGCGACGAGTCTCATCAGCCGCATGGGTCCATTCGATGGACGGCCGCTTCGTGCGGGCGACGTCTTACCGATCGGCGAGAGCGACTCGATGGCAGCCGTCCGGCATCCGCATGCGGTCGGCTCGGTCGCCGCACTGCACATGCCGACCGGAGGCGCGCAGTTGCGCGTAATCCGCGGGCCGCACGATCGCATGTTCACGTCGGCGGCGTACGCGACGTTGTTCACATCGCGCTTTACGATCACGCCGAGCTCGAATCGCATGGGATACCGCCTCGAAGGTCCGCGCGTGGCGCACGTCGACCGCGCGGACATCCTGTCGGACGCGACGCCGATCGGCTCGATTCAAGTGCCAGCCTCGGGCCAGCCGATTCTGTTGATGGCGGATCGTCAGACGACAGGGGGATATCCGAAGATCGCGACGGTGATCAGCGCGGACCTGCCCGTCGCGGGCCAGCTCGCGCCCGGCGACTGGATCGAATTTCGCGAATGCACCCGCGATATGGCGGCCGGCGCGAGGCGCCTTCGGTTTCGTCCGTTGGAGCCGCGCCGTTCGTGAGCACGACGATCGAGCGGCAATTGATCGATGCCGTCGGCGCGGATCGCGTCCGGCGCGGCGCGCCGCTCGCGCCGTTGACGACGTTCAAGGTGGGAGGCCCCGCAGACTTTCTCGTCGACGCGCGCAGCGCCGATCAGATCCGCGAGGTCCTCATCATCGCGCGCGACGCGAAGATCCCGGTGACGGTGTTGGGCGGCGGATCGAACGTGCTCGTCGCCGATCGAGGACTGCCAGGAATCGTGCTGCGCGTTCATGGCGGCGACGTCAGGCAGATCGCTCCGGACAGGGTCGCGGCGGATGGCGGCGTGACGATCAACGGCCTGGTCAGGTGGACGATCGGCCACGGCCTCGCGGGGCTCGAAGCGTGGGCCGGCACGCCGGGGACGGTAGGGGGAGCGATCCATGGCAATGCGCATTTCCGCGGACGGCTGATCAGCGAGCTGATCGATCGCGTGACGCTCGCGACGCCCGATGGGACGCTCGCCGACGTGCCCGCGGCGGACATGGAGTTTGGCTACGATTACAGCCGGCTGCACCGCACGCGCGAGATCGTCGTGTCCGCCTCGTTCAAGGTATCGCCGGGGGCGCCGGAAGAGCTCCGGCGGATCGCGCGCGAGTCGCTGGCGTTCCGCAAGCGCACCCAGCCGCTCGAATCGGCCAGCGCCGGATGTATCTTTCAGAATCCGGATCCGTCGCGCGACACGGTGCCGGATGGAATTCCGCCGTCGGCGGGCGCGCTCGTCGATCGCGCGGGGCTGAAGGACGCCCGCGCGGGCCGCGCGCGGGTCTCGGCCACGCACGCGAACTTCATCGTCAACGAGGGAGACGCGTCAGCGTCCGACGTGCGCGATTTGATCGAGCGATGCAAACAGGACGTCCGAACGCGGTTCGGCGTCGCGCTGAGGGAAGAGATCGTGTATTTGGGTTTCGAGCGCGGGGGCAGCGAGGAGCCGAATGGCCATTCTGAGGATTGACGGCGGACGGCGGCTGTCGGGCACCGTGGCCGTCGAAGGCAACAAGAACTCGGCGCTTCCGCTGCTCGCCGCGTGTCTCCTGACCGACGAAGAATGCGTGCTGACGAACGTGCCGCGCATTCGCGACGTCGAGGTGCTGATCGAGCTGCTGGCCGGCCTCGGCGCGGCCGTCTCCGGCGTCGGCACGTCGACGTTGAAGATCCGGTGCGCGCAGGTGACGAGCGACACGCCGAATCCCTCGCTCGTCGGAAAGCTTCGCGGATCGGTGCTGCTCCTCGGTCCGCTCCTCGCGCGAAAAGGGTCCGCGCGTCTCGCGCAGCCCGGCGGCGACTTTCCCACGCGGCGCACGATCGCGACGCACCTCCAGGCGCTCGCGGCGATGGGCGCGATCGCGCATCCCGAACGCGGAAACGTCATCGAGGCGCCGAAGGGCTTGATCGGCGCGTCGTTCTATCTCGACGAGGCGTCAGTGACGGGAACGGAAACGGCGCTGCTCGCGGCGGCGGCCGCGAAAGGGCGGACCGAGATCCGTCATGCGGCGATGGAACCGCACGTCGTGGAGCTGTGCCGCTTCCTACGCGCGATGGGCGCGCACATCGAGGGAGAGGGCACGTCGACGATCCGCGTCGAGGGCACGACGCGGCTGCGCGGCGCGGCGCACAAGCTCGATGGCGACTACATCGAAGCGGGGAGCTGGGGCGTCGTCGCCGCGATCACCGGCGGCAGCGCCCGCGTGACTGGCGCGCGGTGGACCGACGTCGAGGTCGTCGCGGCGCCGCTCAAGAAGATGGGCCTCGAGTGCTCGTGGGACGACGAGTGCTTCGAGGTTCAACCCTCGAAGCTGACGGCGATTCGGCGGATCACGACGGGATTGTGGCCAGGGTTTCCGAGCGACATGGTCAGCCTCGTCACGGTGCTCGCGACGCAGGCGGAAGGCGAGACGCTCGTGCACGATTGGATGTACGAGCTGCGGTTGTTCGCGCTCGAGCAGCTCAGCGCGATGCGCGCCGATCTGTTCCTCTGCGATCCGCACCGCATCATCGTCAGCGGTCCGACCAAGCTGCGAGGCCGGCATCTCGACAGCCGCGATATTCGATCGGGGATGGCGCTGATTGCCGCGGCGCTTGCGGCGGAAGGACAGAGCGAGGTCGGTCCGCTCGAGACCGTCGAGCGAGGTTATGCGGCGCTCGTCGAGCGCCTCACGTCGCTCGGCGGGCAAGTCGAACGTGTCACTTGAAAGAGCTTCCGCCTCTCTCTAAAGCGGAAGCCACGCGTGATCAGTCAGATCCGCGTGATCCGCGCTATCCGCGTGATCCGCGTCTATCCGCGTCTATCCGCCGCCGGGCTTCTTCGGCGGCGTGACCGGCACGATCGTTCCGGCCGGCCCAGTGATGCCCGGGACCACGGGCTGCGTCTGCGGCAATGGCTCCGGCGTGAGTCCCCCGGGCGGCAGATCGCGCGGGATCTGCGGAACGGCGGGGATCTCGACGCGCGGCGCGGGTGCGCCGCTCCGCCCGAGACGGAACGGCCGCAAATCCGCATCCGACACCTGCAGCGTGCGGACGATGTGCGGCGTCAGCGTCAGGATGATGTCGGTCTGCGTCGATTCCTTCTTGTTGCGCGCGAACAGGCGGCCGATGAGCGGAATATCGCTGAGGCCGGGAACGCCGGCGAGCGTCGTCCGCTCCTCGTCGCGGATCAATCCCGCGAGCATGTTGGTCTGGCCATCCCTCAAGCGGATCGTCGACGTGATCTGACGCGAGGCGAACGTCGGGAGGCCGGCCGTCACGCCCACGCCGGTGCCCGAGACGCTGCTCAACTCGATCCTGAGCGCAAGCGACACCTCGTCGTCATGATGCGTCCGCGGCGTGATGTCGATGTTGACGCCGATGTTGCGGTACGTGAATGACGTGATCGGCTGCTGATTGACGCCGCCGGCCGCAATCGGCGCGAACGTCGTGCTCGGAACCGGAATCTCCTCGCCGAATCTCGCCTGCGCCGCGACGCCTTCCGCGGTCCTCAGTTGAGGGTTCGCGAGAATGCGCGTGTTGTTGTCGTTCTTGAGCAGGCGGTAATAGATCCCGGGCACGCCCGTGACGAAGACGTCCGCGCGCGAGAGCCTCGACAAATCCTGCAGCGTGAGGTTGTCGCGATTCACATCTGCGGTGCCCGCGATCCCATCCGATCCCGGCGACGCGATTCCCAATCCGAATTCGCGGAGCCGCGATCGATCGACCTCGAGCAGCTCGACGTCGATGACGACTTCCGGCCTGGCCTTATCGATCGCGGCGATGAGCCGGGCCGCAGCGGCGAGATGCTCCGGCGTGTCCTGCAGCGCAATCGCATTGAGCCCCATCACGGGGGAGATCTGGCGCACGTCGACGACGATGCGGAGGAGATCCATGACCTCCTTCAGATCGGCGTTGCTGAGATACAGCGTCTGGACGACCGAGTCTTCGTACTCGCGGCGCTTCGCGGGCGTGTCGGGGATGACCGTGAGCGTTTTCTGCGACGAGACGCGATAGAACGTGCGCGTCACCGAGGTGATCGACGTGAGCGCGTCCTCCAGTGCCATGTTCCGAAGATCCGCGTCGATCGTTTCTTCACGAAACGCGGGATCGAAGAGAATGTTCAGCCCGCCGAACTGCGCGATGGCGCGAAAGACGGCGCGGCTCGACGCGGATCGAAACGTGAGCGTGTCGGGCAGCTTTGCGGCCGGAAGCTCGAGCCCCGGCATCGCCGCGGTACGCGCGCGCTCGATGATCATCTGCAAATCGGTCTTGCCGCCGCGCGAGGCGACATCCTTCGCGCGGATCCGTTGGCGGACGTCGCGAATCGCGGAATCGACTTGCGCGTCGGTCGGATTCAGCTCCGCGGCGAGCTGATATTCGACGAGCGCCTCCTCGAATCGATCGGATGCCGCGAAACGGCGCGCGCGGGCGGCATGCTCCTGCGCGGCGCGCACCTTCGCGCGATCCAGCGCCAGGCGCGTGCTGAGATCGCCGGGGTTGGCGCGCAGCGCGTTCGTGTACTCGACGACCGCGCGGTCGTAGTCCTGGGACTGTTCCGCGCGCTCGCCGGCGCGCAGCGCGGCGGTCGTGGCGCAGCCCGATCCGAGAGCTGCGGCCAGGCAGAGGCCCACTGTGAGCGTCCAACGACGGCGCTCAGCGCTTGACTGGTCCGACATGGATAATCTCCGCCTCACGAGGAATGGAGAACTCGAAGGCCTTATCGGCCAGTCCGGGGTTTTCCTTGAAGTTCGACAGGGTGAACGTGGACCGCGATCCTTGCTTCTCGCCGACGGTGAAGCCGAGCAGGCGCAGCGTTTTGCGGTCGGCCGTCACCTCGAGCCAGTCGTATTCGCGCTGCGGCTGTTTCGGCTCGAGCCGGAGGACCCAGGCGTCGGCGGATCCTCCCTTCGCGAAGCTGACGTTGAAGTCGCGCGTGATGTGGCCGCGGCCCGCGAGGAAGAACACGGCGACCTCGTCGCCGTCGGGCGCGGGCCCTTCGATCGCGCGGTTCTCCTGCGGCAGATATTGAATCATCCGCGTGCCGTTCGAGACGAAGACCTTCTCGTCCGCGCCCTTGTATTGCCAGCGCATCTTGCCTGGCTTCTTCACGAGCAGTGTGCCGCGTTCTTCACGCTTTCGCTTCAACATCGATTCGTGCTGCTGCACGAAGTCGGCGGAGAAGTCGCGAATCGCGTCGTACTTCTTCTGAAGCTGGCTGGCGACCTCTTCGGCCGACGGCTCCGGCGCGGTCTGGCCGGCTGCCGCGCCGAGCGTGACGAGGGCGGCGAACACACAGGGACTCAGCAATGACATGGCTCGGGCGATCGCAAACGGCAGGGCCTGGGAACCCCATGGTATCACTCGGCCGAGCCCGCGCTCATCGCGCTCGCTTGGCGGCGATGAATACGAGAACCTCCTCGATCGACCGCGTGTTGAGGACGCGATTGGGCTCGATCCACCCGCGGCGCGCCGTCCCGACGCCGAAGCCCATCTGGCGCCGCAGCGCTTCGACGCGATGGCAATCGCTGTCGACGACGAGCGTCGCGCCGGCCGCGGCGGCCGCTCTCGCGCGGTCGCCGTCGAGATCGATGTGGCTCGGCGCGCCGTCGACCTCGAGCGCGGTTCCGCTCTCCGCGGCGGCCGCATAGATCGCGTCGAAGTCGAGCGCGTAGCCCGCGGACCGCCCGACGAGCCGATTCGCGGGATGGCAGAGGATGTTCACGAGCGGATGCGCAAGGGCCTCGAGCGTACGCTTCGTGAGCTGACGCGGGCTCTGGCGATCGCGCTCGTGCATCGACGCGAGCACGATGTCGAACTGCTCGAGGATGTCGTCCGCGAAATCGAGCCGCCCGTCCGGCAGGACATCGACCTCCGCGCCGTGGAGGATCGTCATCCGCGGAAACCGCTCGCGCATCGACTCGATCTCGTCACGCTGCCGCGCGATCTCGTCGATCGCGAGCGTGCGGGACGCGCTGGCGCCGGCCGAGTGATCGGTGATCGCCATGTACTCGTAGCCGAGGACGGCGCACTCTTCGATCATCGTTGCCACTGAATCGCGTCCATCGCTGTAGACGGTGTGCATGTGCAGATCGCCGCGAATCGCATCTTGTTCGAGAAGGTGCGGCAGACGATCCGCTGCCGCTGCGTCGATCTCTTCCGTGCCCTTGCGCAGCTCCGGTGCGATGAAGGGCAGGCTGATGCTCGTGTAGAGATCGCGCTCGGTAGCGAACGGCTCGTGCGACAGGCCCCGTCGAAAGAGCTCGCGCACGTGCGCATCGGGTCCCGTCGCCTCGAGCATCATGCTGCCGAATTCGTGCGGCTGCGCGATCAGGATCTCGACGACCGAGTGCTGATACGTGCCGCTGAGGCTGTTCGCGGATCGCGAGTTGATCGTCAGGAGATCGAGCTGTGCCTCGAGCGCGTCGATCGCGGCCGCGGGATTGGCCGTGCAGCCGACGAGCACGATCGCGCCGACGAGCGGTTCGGCGCGCCGCATGTCGCCAGCGGGTTCGACGATGTGAAGATCGGGGCAGGCAAGGGCGATCGACGCGAGGAGTCGGTCCGACAGGTCCCAGGCGCGGCCTAACGTGAGGGGGCTTGTGGCGGTCACTTCGCCAATGCGAGTGCTCGCCATTCGGGAGGGCTCGCCGCTATCGGCCGGCGCCTAGACGCGGGGGCCGTGAGAGTGAGTCTTCGCGCACACCACCCAGCCCTGAGACCGTCGGCCGCATATGAGGCAGCGGAGGAAGATCGATCCGCCCTCGCAGGAGACGCTGTAGTCATGGCCGGTTACGTAGCAGCTGATCCAGTTCCACATGGTGCACCTTGCTCGATGAAAGCGTTGTTGAGTTCACGCTTGGCAAGCGAGGTGCCAGATCGGAACAGCAGTGCTGTGCTCTGCGCTTTTGCAATGAATAGGCCGTAAAGCTCAAATCTTTGAGACGGCGGAGGTTCGCGCCGTGCTCGGGCGCTGGCCCGAATTCGATCTCGCATTACGAATGTGAAATCGGCCGCGCGATGGCGCACGCACGATCGACGCGATTACTTGGTGAAATCGACGGTGATCTGCGCCGCCACGTTCGCGCGAATCGTCGCGGTGACTTTGCGCTCGCCGTGCTGCGGGTGCTTGAAGACGAACTCGCGCGTGCCGAGCGGGACGGGCGTCGCAGCCAATGGCGTATCTCCCAGCTTGGTGCCATCCAGAAACACTTCGGCCCAGGGGTTCGCGTTGATGCTCGCGGATCCGCGCGCTTCGATGGTCACGTTCCGCACGCCGCCCGGCTCGATATCGACCGCGCGCGTTTCCGTGAAGCCGAACTCCTTATTGGTGAACGTCAGGTCGTGACGGCCCGGCGGCATCATCAGGCGGCTCTGCTCGGTCGTGCCGATGCTGCGGCCGCCCTCGGCGATGTCGAGCAGAATCGGCGCGAACACGGACAGCCAACCGGAGAAGACCGGCAGGTCGAGCATCGTGGTTTTGCCCGCGGGAACGCGCACGCTGTGCAGTACTTCGCCGCCCGACGTGAGGAACGTCAGGACGTGCCGTCCGGGGGTCGTGTCGATCTGCACGGGCGTCTCGCCGATCGGCTTCCGATCGAGCTGCACTTTGATGCCCGGAGGCTGCGTCTGGATCGTCAGCCGGCCCTTCCCGGCGGGGATCGGCGAATCGTTCTTCGGCTCGGGTGCGGCCTGCGGCGACGGCGCCGGCGACGCATTCTCGGTTGGCGCTCCCGGCTCGCCGGTTACGGCGGTCCGTCCCGGCAGATACGTGCGTCCCAGGAGAATCGCGACCACCGCCACGCCGACGGCAACCGCAGCGAGCTTCCACGGAAACGCGCGCGGCGCCTCTTTCTCGTCGACGTTTCCGCCGAGCGACAGCGTGCCGAAGCGATCGAGCGGCGGCGGCTCCGGCGTCTCGGAATACGAGCGTCGAGTGGCGGTGAACCCCGCCGGCGGATCGGCCTTGATCTTCAATGGCGCCGACAGCGGCGGTTGTACCGGCGGCGGGGGCGCCACCGGCTGCGGCTTCACGACCGTCGGCGATCCGTAGATGCCCGAGGGCGTCGACGGACTCGCGTATGTCGGCTGCGGAAGCGGTCCGACCGGTGACGGCGTGAACGACACCGCGGGCACGTGCGCGGGACGCGTGGGCTGCGGGATCGCCACGGGCTCGGGAACGTGCGGCTCCGGAACGGACACGCGATGCGGCGAGACGTGCCACCCGGTCGGACTTGCCGGTTTCGCTTGCGGCGGCGGAGGCGGCGGAGCCGCGGGCGCCTTCTGATCGGCGTTCGTCGATCGAAGCTTGTCTTTCCTCGCGCGCGCCGATTTCATCTGCTGACGCTTGCGCCGCCGGGACGATCCGCCTTGATGCTCGGGCTCCGCTTCCTGCTCGCGCTCCGACTCGCTCGACGCCACTTCTTCGATCGCCGGAGGCTCTGCCGGGGCAGCCGCGATCTCCGCCGCGACCTGGTCGAATTCCGACGCGTCCTGCACCGGTTCTTCAACGGACGCATGCGCCGGTTCTTCGACGAACGCCGGTGGTTCGTCTTCGACAGCGGGCGGCGGCGGAACCGAACGCGTGGGCTTCGATTGAATCGGACGCTCGTCGTACGACGCCAGCTCGGACGAGAGCGCCGCGGGATCCGCGAGCGAGAGATCGTCGAGCGCCGCGAGATCGTAGATCTCTTCGGCCGGCGCGGTCCGCGGCCGGCCGGCGGCAACAGGTTCCATCTGATCGAGCGACAGCTCGGTCTCGTCCTCGTCTTCCAGTTCTTCTTCGAGTTCTAGTTCGGCGCGCTCGTCGCTGTCAGCGGCGGCGAATTGGGATTGCTCCTCTTCCTGCTCGCCGGCGACCTCGAACGTATCGAGGAAGTGATCCAGTTCGGGAACATGCGGATCGAGCGACGCCGCGCTGCGGGATGGTACGGACGAACTCCGCTCTACCGAAGGTGGCGCGCTGGCGAACGCGGCGTCCATCTGCGCGACGAAATCGATGACCGCCTGACGGCAGACGTCCAGGCCGATCTCTTTTCGCACGAGCTGTCGGACGTCGACGAGCATCTCGTCCGCGCTCTCGTACGAGCGGCCGGGCAGCGGCAGCGATCCCTCGAGGATACGCTGCAGGCCGCCGGCAAATGCGGTCGTGCCGCGGATGTGCGCGACCTCGATCACCTCGCTCAAGAGCGACGGCAGCGCGTTCGGATAGTCCTCGGGCCGGAGATTCCGTCCGAGCACGAGCATCACCGCGCACAACGCAACCTGCGCCACATCGTCCGACGGCTGGAACCGGACGTGGCCGCCGTTCGATGCCGTCGTGACGCCGAAGTCCTTCCACAGACGATGCGGTGCGGGATTGAGCAGCTCGACCGCGGGGCCGAACGCGAGGTCGAGAAAAACGACTTGACCCTCTGCGGTGATGATCGTCCGCGACGGATCGATCAAGCCATGAACGGCACGATTCGCCGTGTGAAGCGTCGCGAGCGCGGGAAGGCTTTCGAGGAGATATCCGAGCGCGACGTCGACGCCAGGCACGTCGGCCGTGTCCGAGCAGACCTCGAGCAGCTCCGACAGCCTCGTGCCCGTCACGAATTCCGCAACGACGACGAGCTCGCCGGTGGACGCGTCGCGTTCGACGGCCGACGGTCTCGCGAATCGCTCTTCGCCGATCGCCGACAAGTGGGAGACGCGATGACGGAGTATCTGTTCGAACACGGCCAGCTCGGGGCGGACGTGCACCCGCTCGAGCATCGCGCCGGTCTCGCGATCGAAGGAGAGAGACCGCCGCCCAAGGCCGTCCACGTGGCCCGACGAGGAGACCGACGAGAAAGAAAGGTCCGACACTGGTGCCGACATTGCAGAGACCCGCCCAACGCTGCAACCCGCACACCAGATGTCGGGTGGACGGGGAGGGCCGGGCAATTCGCTGAACACCAGCACGTTCCGCCCATTTCCCGATGCCAGCGGTCCCGGGTTATTTCACGTGGGTGGCCAGAAGCAACGCAGCGATCCGAATCCTGTAATCCGAATACATTCACGTCGTTCGCCTCGGGGCGCAGGCGTCTGCCGATTCAATCGACTGACGTTTTGTGCACTCGGGTCACGAATGTGATGAATACTTCCCGGCGGAACCTGCATGCACGATGTTCGCCTCGCGTTTCGCAGCCTCCGCGCGACGCCAGTCGTCACGGCGGTCGCGATCCTCTCGTTGACGCTCGGCATCGGCGCGAACACTGCGATCTTCTCCATCGTCAATAGCCTGCTCCTCCGGCCGTTGCCGGTGCTCAATCCCTCCGAGCTTGCGGTCGTGACGTCGGTCACCCCCGAGCGTTGGTACGGCGTCAGCTATCCCGTGTGGAAAGAGATTCGCGATCGGCGCGTGTTCGATCGCGCCTTCACATGGGGCACGGATCGCGCGGCCCTCGGGCAGACCGGCGAGATCACGTTCGCGCGCGCGATTTGGGCGTCGGGAAATACCTTCGACGTTCTTGGTGTTCCCGCAATCCTCGGACGGACCTTCACGGCCGACGACGATCGTGCCGGCGGCGGTCGCGACGGAGCAGTGGCCGTCATCAGCCATGACTTCTGGCGGCAGCGCTACGGCGCACGCCCCGACGCGATCGGCCAAGTGCTCTCGATCGATCGCGTGCCGTTCACGATCGTCGGCGTGCTGCCGCCGGGGTTCTTCGGGCTGAACGTCGGCGCGGCGTTCGACGTGATGCTGCCGATCGAGACGGGAAATCAGAAGCGGCTCGATGCACCGATGTGGACCTGGTTGCAGGTCATGGTACGGCGGCTACCGGGTCAGACCGCCGAAGAGCTGTCGCGATCGCTCGCGAGCGCGCAGCCGGCGGTTCGCGCGGCAACGATGCCGAGCTTCACGCACGCGGACGATCGCGAGGAATATCTGAGCACCGCGTGGGTCGTGAAGGACGCGCCGGAAGGCATCTCGCGATTTCGCCGGCAGTACGGGGATGCGCTCGTCGCAGTGCAAGCGATCGTCGTGATCGTCCTGCTGGTCGCGTGCGTGAACATCGCGACGCTGATGCTGGGGAAGTCCGCGACGCGGCGCTACGAGATGAGCGTGCGATTGGCGCTCGGCGCGCCGCGCGGGCGTTTGATTCGGCAGTTGCTCGTCGAGAGCATCGTCCTCTCCGCGATCGGCGCCTCGCTCGGGCTCCTGTTCGCGAGCTGGGGCAGCCGATTGCTCGTCGCGCAACTGTCGACGTGGGCCTCGACCGCGTTTCTCGACTTGTCGATCGATTGGCGCGTTCTCGGCGCCGCGGCGATCGCAACAATCGCGACGGCGCTGCTCTTCGGCACGATGCCCGCGTTCAAGGCGGCGCACGTGCTGCCGGTCGATGCGTTGAAGCAGCAGGCGCGCGGCATCGCCGGCCGCGCGACGCTCGGCTTCGGCGAGCGGCTCGTGATCGTCCAGATCGCGTTGTCGCTCGTGCTCGTCGCAGGCTCGGGACTCTTCCTTCGATCGTTCGTCGCGCTCGCGTATCGCGATCTCGGATTCGATCGCGGCCGGGTGATCGTCGCCGCGGTCGACGCGGGACGAACGACGGTGCCGGCGGCCATTCGGCCCGCCCTGTTCGAGCGCGTGCGCGAGAAGGTGGCCACTGTTCCGGGCGTCGAGAGCGCCGCGACGTCGCTCGCGACTCCGCTGGCGAGCGTTGGCGTCCGCGTGACGCCCGATATCGCGATGCCGGACAATCCCGCGTTCGGAGGACGGGCGGTGAGAATCCTCACGAACCCCGTGAGCCCGAACTGGTTCCGGACCTTCGGCACACGGTTGGTTGCGGGACGTGACTTCGACGAGCGCGATCGCCACGGCGCGCGCGACGTCGCCATCGTCAACCAAGCGTTCACGCGCGTGTATCTCGCGGGCGCGGCGCCGATCGGGCAGACGTTGACGGTCGTGGAGGAAGAGGGGAAGCGGCGGCCGCTCGAAGTCGTGGGCGTCGTTGCGGACGCCGCGTTCACGACAGTGCGCGACGCCGTCGAGCCGACGATCTACACGCCGCTCGCGCAGCGCCTCCATGAGGACCTGTTGACGTCCATGTCGTCGATCAGCCTGAGCATACGCGCGCGGTCTGGTCTCTCTCCGGAACGATTGACCGAGGGCACGGCGGCGGCGATCGCGCAGGTCGATCGCAATCTCGCCGTGTCGTTTCAAACGGTCGCCGAGACGCTCAGCGTGTTCTACATTCGCGAGCGGCTGCTCGCGATTCTCTCCGGGTTCTTCGGCGGGCTTGCGCTGCTGCTCGCCGCGGCCGGCTTGTACGGTGTGGCAGCGTATTCGGTCAGCGTCCGGCGCAGCGAGATTGGCGTGCGCATGGCGCTCGGCGCGCAACGGCGCGCCGTGATTCGGCTCGTGCTGCTGCGGCTCGTATGGCGCGCGGCGCTCGGCGTCGCACTCGGCCTTCTCGTCAGCGGATGGGCCGCGGGGTTCGTTCGAGCCTTGCTCTACGACCTCGACGCGCGCGACCCGCTCACGCTCGCGCTCGCGGCGTTGACGTTGATGGTCGTGGCGATTGCAGCGGGCGCCCTGCCCGCATGGCGTGCGTCGCGGATCGATCCGGCAGAGGTGTTGAGAGAGAAATGAGCACGGAACGCAAACCCTGGACGTTCCCTTTCACGGACAACGAGTGGATCACTTTGTTTGCCGCGGTGTTCTCCGCGTTCGTGTTGGGCGCCTGCGTCTTGGTTGCGTACCAGTTTTTCTCCAGCGCGTTTGGCATTGACGTCGATTTCGTCTCGCTCGTGCCGGTCGTGATCGTGCTAGCGCTGTACGTCGTGTTCAGCCGCCGCCGGAAACGGTAGGAGCTTTGCCATTAATTCAGGGGCTAGCGGGACGTGGCAGTCTGGGGAGACGCGGATCGCGCGGATTAGACGGATCGCGCGGATGCCTGAGGTGCGGAACGTCCGGATGGTGGTCGTCGAGCGACCGGCAGGCTGGCGTGGCCAGCCTGGGAAGGGTGCAGGAGACCAAGCATCAGAGGGACGCTCGAGTTCTGCGGTCGCTCTGATGCTTGATCTCCTGCACCCTTGCTCGCGCCTGCGGCGCGGCCGGTCGCGTCACCGGGACCGTGTATGTTTTTGGGCTCAACACGCACCCGACGGAAGCGCGGAAAATCGACGCGCTCGGCACCCTCTCGATCGCGCGCGGCACAACCGCGTGACAATCGGCGGCCGCGGATGACGAGCTGAAAAATCTGCGGGAATTGTTGGGAAAAGTTGGTGGACGGCAGGAGGCTCGAACTCCCGACCTCCGCGTTGCGAACGCGGCGCTCTCCCAGCTGAGCTAGCCGCCCACGTCTGAACTGCACGCGCGCTCACAGCGGCGACGCGGCGTGCACGCGCAAATCATGAGTTTAGCACATCGAGGTACTTCAGCGCTCCGCCCGTGTTGAAGAGCACGACGGTGTCCGATGGCGCCACGCGCCCGTCCGCGAGGAGGACCTTGAGCGCCTGCAGGGCGGCGCCGCCTTCCGGCGCGGCGCTGATCCCTTCGCGGCTCCCAAGCTCGCGCATGCCCGTCACCATCTCGGCGTCGGACGCCGCGATCGCCGTCCCGCCGCTCTCGCGAATCGCGCGCAGCACGAGGAAGTCTCCGATCGCCTTCGGCACGCGGAGGCCGTCCGCGATCGTGCGCGCGTTCAGCCAGAGGTCCGATCGCTCGTGGCCCTGGTCGAACGCGCGGACGATCGGCGCGCAGTTCTCCGCCTGCACCGAGACCATCTTCGGCCGGCGGCCCGGCGCCTTCCAGCCGATGCGCTCCATTTCCTCGAACGCTTTCCACATGCCGACCATTCCGGTGCCGCCGCCCGTCGGATAGATGATCCAATCGGGAAAGCTCCATTCGAGCTGCTCGCCGATCTCGTACGCCATCGTCTTCTTGCCCTCGATGCGGTACGGCTCTTTGAGGGTGGACATGTCGTACCAGCCGAGCGGCCGCCCGCGCTCCGCCGCGATGCGCCCGGCATCGGTGATCAAACCATCGACGAGATTCACCTCGGCGCCGTACAGCTCGCACTCGCGGATGAACGGCACCTTCACATCCTTCGGCATGAACACGTGCGCGGGAATGCCCGCGGCAGCGGCGTACGCCGCCATCGCGTTTGCCGCGTTGCCAGCCGAAGGGACCGCCAGAGCGCTCGCGCCGAGATGCGCCGCGCGCGTGACCGCGGCGGAGAGTCCGCGGGCCTTGAACGAGTTCGTGGGGTTCAACGATTCGTCTTTGACGAAGAGGCGATCCATGCCGAGATCGGCGCCGAGCCGTTTCGCATGGATGAGCGGCGTCCAGCCTTCGCCGAGCGTGATTGGCGACTCGCCGTCGAAGAGCGGCATCAGCTCGCGGTAGCGCCACATGTTCGCGGCGCGCGACGAGAGCGAGTCGCGCGGCCATCCGCGCGCGCCGTCGAGATCGTAGCGTGCGAGCAGGGGAGCGCCGCACGTGCAGAGATGCTGCTCGACGCGCGGATCGTACGGCGCGGCGCCGCACGGCACCGAGCACGCGAGATGAGAGAACAACGCCACGCGCTACTTGCCGAGGAGCTCTGTGTCTTTCTTCTTCTGGAGCTCGTCGATCGTGGCGACATGTTGATCGGTCGCCTTCTGCACGTCCTCCAGGGCGCGCCGCTCGTCGTCTTCGGAGATCTTGTGATCCTTGAGCAGCTTCTTCAGCCGATCGTTGGCGTCGCGGCGCGACTGGCGCACGCCGTTTCGTCCTTCTTCGGCGTACTTGTGAACCAGCTTCGAAAGCTCTTTGCGGCGCTCCTCCGTGAGCGTGGGGATCGGAATTCGAATCGCCTTGCCATCCGTCGCGGGATTCAAGCCGAGATTCGCGCTGCGAATCGCTTTCTCGATCGCGCCCGTGAGCGACGGATCGAACGGCTGCGCGATGATCATCGTTGGTTCCGGGATCGACAACGATGCCACCTGGTTGAGCGGCATCTGCGATCCGTACGCCTCGACGTGCACCGAATCGAGAATCGTCACCGAGGCACGGCCCGTGCGCACGCCGCCGAGCTCGCGCCGGACGTGCTCGATGTGCGCGTCCATCTTCTTCTTCAGTTCCGCCAGCAGGCCTTTTATGTCGGTTGCGTCCATAGCGTCTCCACCGCTCGTCAGACTCTGACAGTTGTGCCGATTGGCTCGCCCATGATCACGCGCTTCAGATTGCCGGCCGTCCGCAGATTGAAGACGACGATCGGCAGGCGGTTGTCCATGCAGAGCGAGATCGCCGTCGCGTCCATCACCTTGAGTCCCTGCTCGAGGACCTTCAGGTAGGAGATCTCCAGATACTTCGTCGCCGTCTTGTCGACCATGGGATCGGCCGTGTAGATCCCGTCGACCTTGGTGCCTTTGAGGATCACGTCCGCCTTCATCTCCATCGCGCGAAGCGCGGCGGCCGTGTCGGTCGTGAAATACGGATTGCCCGTCCCCGCGGCGAACACGACGACGCGGCCTTTCTCGAGGTGGCGGACGGCGCGCCGGCGGATGAACGGCTCCGCGACGGCGCGCATCTCGATCGCCGTCGCCACTCGCGTCATCACGTTGTGCTTCTCGAGCGCGTCCTGCAGCGCGAGCGCGTTGATCACCGTCGCGAGCATGCCCATGTAGTCGGCCGTCGCGCGATCCATGCCTTTCGCGCTCGCCGCAAGGCCGCGGAACAGGTTGCCTCCGCCGATCACGACCGCCGTCTGCACGCCGAGCTGCTGGATTTCGCCGATGTCCGCCGCGATCCGGTTCGCAACAGCCGGGTCGATCCCGAACTGTTGCTCGCCCATGAGCGCTTCGCCTGAGAGTTTGAGGAGGACGCGGCGGTAGACGGGATCCGACATGGAGGGGAATTATAGCTTCGCTGTGGTTCCAGGGTTCCCGCGTTCCAAGGTTCCCGGGTTCGCAGGCGACGAATCTCGTGAACCCGTGAACCTGTGAACCCGTGAACCTGTGAACCCGGTGAACCTGTGAACCCGGTGAATCTGTGAACCCGGTGAACCTGTGAACCCGGCGAACGTGTGACCGTTAGCCGGCCGTTTCGCCGAGCTTGAACCGAACGAATCGCGGGATCGCGATGTTCTCACCGAGCTTGGCGATCGCGGCCTGAACGAGCTGGCCGATCGTGACCTTCGGATCGCGCACCGACGGTTGATCGAGCAGGCAGACCTGCTCGAAGAAGCTGTTCAACTTGCCCTCGACGATCTTGTCGACGACCTGCGGCGGCTTGTTCTGATCCTTCATCTGCGCGCGATAGATGTCGCGCTCGCGGTCCAGCACGTCGCCCGGCACGTCCTCGCGGCGGACGTACTGCGGGCTGGCGGCGGCGATGTGCATCGCGATCTCGCGCGCGAGGCTCTGGAAATCCTCGGTCCGCGCCACGAAGTCGGACTCGCAATTGACCTCGACCAGCACGCCGATCTTGCCGCCCATGTGAATGTAGCTGCCGATCAAGCCCTCGTTGGTCGTACGGCCGGCCTTCTTCGTCGCCTGCGCGAGGCCGCGCTTGCGCAGAATCGTCGTGGCTTCCTCGATGTTGCCGTTCGCCTCGGTCAGCGCGGCCTTGCACTCCATCATGCCCGCGCCCGTGAGCTCACGGAGCTTCTTCACCATGGCTGCTGTGATTTCCATCGATACTCCTGACATAGCATCCTTCCGCTGTCCGCTGTCCGCCGTCCGCGCGTACATAACAACGCCGGCCCGGTGAGCCCGGCCGGCGCGAAAAAATCGAGAGCCTGTTCCGTGCTAGACGGAGGCTGTCGACGTAGCCTGCTCGGGCCTCGCCTGTCGAGCCTGGCGGCCCCGGCGACCGCGGTCGTCCGAGTCGTTGTCTCCCTCGTCGGCCTGCGCCGATTCGCGAATCCCTCGGCCGCCGATCACCGCTTCGGCGATGCGCGACGAGAACAATCGAATCGCGCGGAGCGCGTCGTCGTTGCCGGGAATCACGTAGTCGACTTCGTCCGGATCGCAATTCGTGTCGACGACGCCAATGACCGGGATCTTGAGCTTGCGCGCCTCGTCCACGGCGATCTTTTCCTTGCGCGTGTCGACGACGAAGAGCGCGTCCGGCAGCCTGGACATGTTCCGGATGCCCTCGAGGTTCTTCTGGAGCTTGCGCTTCTCCTTTTCGATCTGCGCGATCTCTTTCTTCGAGAGCGTCTCGTAGCGCCCGTCGGTTTCCATCGCCTCGAGATCCCGCAGCCGTGCGAGGCTGCGCTGAATCGTCGCGAAGTTCGTCAGGAGGCCGCCCAGCCAGCGCTGATTGACGAAGAACATCCCGCAGCGCTGTGCTTCTTCCGCCACCGCGTCTTGAGCCTGCCGCTTGGTGCCAACGAAGAGGATCGTCCGGCCCTCGGCCGCCAGGTTCGTCGTGAACTGCTCCGCCTCACGAAAGAGCTTGGCTGTCTTGGCGAGGTCGATGATGTAGATCCCGTTCCGCTCGCCGAAGATGTACGTCTTCATCTTCGGGTTCCAGCGCTTCGTCTGGTGGCCGAAATGGACACCCGCTTCGAGCAGGTCCTTCAACGCGATGCCGGTCAAGCTTCCTCCAATAAGGTTTTAACGCTTGCTGAACTGGAAGCGCTTACGCGCTCCCTTCTGTCCGTACTTCTTTCGCTCCTTGATGCGCGCATCGCGCGTCAGGAATCCAGCCTTCTTCAGCCGCTGCCGGAGCTCGGCGTTGTATTCCACGAGCGCGCGCGCGATGCCCAAGCGCAGCGCGCCAGCCTGGCCCGCGGTGCCGCCGCCCGCGATCGTCGCGAGCACATCGAACTTATCGGTCATTTCCGTCACCGCCAACGGCTGCTTGATCTGCGTGCGCAGCGCCTCGGTGGGGAAGGCCTTCTCGATCGGTTTGCGGTTGATGGTGATGCCCCCGGTGCCGGGGCGAAGGAACACGCGGGCGGTCGATGTCTTGCGGCGGCCCGTGCCGTAGTACTGAATCCCTGCTGCCACGTTAAGCGACCTCTCGCGATTTCTTGTGGGTGCTCACCGCCACCGGCTTTTGCGCCTGGTGCGGATGCTTGTCGTCCGCGTACACCTTCAACTTCCTCCACATCGCTTCGCCGAGCGTCGTCTTCGGAAGCATGCCGCGGACCGCTTCTTCGACGATCCGCACCGGGTTCCGCTGCCGGACGTCCTTCGCGCGCTCCTCGCGCAGCCCGCCTTCGTACCCGCTATGCGCGCGATAGATCTTCTGCTCTTCCTTGCGGCCCGTGAAACGGACGCGCGCCGCGTTAACGATCACCACGTGATCGCCCATGTCGATGTGCGCCGTGTAGGTCGGCTTGTGCTTCCCCTGCAGCAGGCGCGCCGCTTCGGTCGCGATGCGCCCGAGGACCTGACCCTCGGCGTCGATGATGTGCCACTGCCGGACCGCGGTACCGGCGGTGGGGACAAACGAACCCATGAACTCCCTTTCGGCCTTCGTTAGAAGCTACAGGCGACTCGCCGAAGCAGTGCCCTGGCGGTCAGTCCCGTTCAAAGGACGGCAAACCAAGAGGATACCGGCGATTGAGGGTGATGTCAAGGTAACGCGAATGAAACGCGGAGTCGCGTTCCATGGCGTGTGGAAGAGGCCACCGATCACCTCGCAAAAGCTGCAATTACACAATCGTTAGCGCATTGCAATTTCGTCAATCCCGACGCCGGCTCGAGCATAGCTGCCCCATCAAAACTGCGCAAAAGTGCCGGTTTTAGTAGAAGAGCCCCCCGTGGTACCCAACTTGCCCCTCGGCTGAGCCGATAACCCTTTACGGCGCCGTTCCGGGTGTGTCCGTGGGTCAACTTACAGATAGGACAACGCGGTGTTTGGTAGATCGAAATCCCTGGTCGGCTTGGACATCGGCTCGAGCGCGGTCAAAGCCATCGAGCTGAAGCCTGCGGGCAAGGGCTACAAGGTCGCGGCCTTCGGCAGCGAAGCCGTCCCCCCGGACAGCATCGTCGACGGCGCGATCATCGACGGTACCGCTGTCGTCGAAGCGATCCGCCGTGTCTTCGAGACGCGGAACATCAAGACGAAAGAGGTCGCCGCGTCGTTGTCGGGCAATGCGGTCATCGTCAAGAAGATCGCGCTGCCGTCGATGACGGAGGCGGAACTCGCCGAATCGATCTACTGGGAGGCGGAGCAGTACATCCCGTTCGACATTCAGGACGTCAATCTCGACTACCAGATTCTCAATCGCGGCGATACCGGCGGGAAGAGCACGATGGACGTGCTGCTCGTCGCGGCGAAGAAAGAGAAGATCGCGGACTACACGGGCGTCATCGGCCAGGCCGGCCGCGTCGCGGTCGTGATCGACGTCGACGCGTTCGCGCTGCAGAACGCGTACGAAGTCAACTACGGCAGCGAGCCCGGCGCGGTCGTCGTGCTGCTGAACGCCGGCGCCAGCGCGACCAACATCAACATCCTCGAAGGCGATCAGTCCGTTTTCACGCGCGACATCTCGACCGGCGGCAACGCCTACACGGAGGCGCTGCAGAAGGAGCTCAATCTGCCGTTCGATCAGGCGGATCAGCTCAAGCGCGGCCTCACCGTCGACGGCGTCAACTTCGACGACGCGAAGCCGGTGCTGCGCGCCGTGACGGAGAACCTGATGCTCGAGGTGCAGAAGACGTTCGACTTCTACAAGGCATCGGCCGCCTCCGATCGCATCACGCGAATCGTCGTGAGCGGTGGCGCGTCGCGAGCGGAGGGCTTCACCGAAATGTTGACGGAGCGCTTCCAGGCGCCGGTGGAGATGTTCGATCCGTTCAAGAAAGTCTCGTTCGACACGGGCCGCTTCGGCCTCGATTCAGCCGAGATCGGACCAACCGCCGCCGTCGCGGTTGGCCTCGCGCTCCGGCGGGCAGGCGATCGATGATCCGCATCAACCTTCTCGCCGTCGAGCGCTCGAAAGCCAAGAAGCCCGCGCGCTCGTTTCAGATCTCGCCCGCGCACCGCGTCACGATCGGCGCGAGCCTGATTCTCATCGCCACCGTGCTCGGCATCGGATGGTGGTTCCTCTCGCTGCGGCAGCAGTCGGCGCAGCTCGATCGCGACATCGCGCGCGCGGAGCAGGAAGCCGTGCAGCTCCGCTCCGTGCTGGCGCAGGTACAGAAGTTCGAGGCGCGCAAGGCGCAGCTCACGCAGCGCGTGACGCTCATCGAGCAGCTGCGGCGCGGGCAGTCCGCGCCGGTGCACGTCCTCGACGAGATCAGCCGCAGCCTGCCCGATCGGTTGTGGCTCACCGAGCTGAAGCAAGTCGGGAGCGACTTCACGCTCAATGGATACGCGGCGTCGCTGCCCTCCGTCTCCGACTTCGTCGCGAATCTCGAGGCGACCAAGTGGTTCAAGAAGCCGGTCGAGATTCTCGACAGTCAGGTGACGACGGACCCGAAGTCCGGGGACATCGTGAAGTTTTCGATCAAGGGTGCGCTGAACGATCCGGAAGCGCCTCCGCCCGCGCCTGCTCCCGCGCCGGCGGGACGCGGCGCGGCCGTGAAGCGCTGAATAGGCGAAACAAGTTCCATGGATCTGTCGCTCAGCAAACTTCCGTGGTGGGCCCAAATCGGCGCCTTCGTCGTGGTGTGCGGCGGCGCGGCCTACGGCTTCTGGCATTTCTACGTCTCGGAGATGGCGGCTGACGTCAAGCTGCGTCAAACGCGTCTCACGGCGCTGCGCGCGGACATCGCGCGCGGCGTGGCCACCGCGCGACGCCTTCCGGAGTTCGAGCAGCAGGTCGTCCAGTTGGAGCAGCGCCTCGAGAACTTGAAGGCGGTGCTGCCGGAAGAGAAGGACGTCGCCGACATCTTGCGGCGCATTCAAGGCCTCGCTACGCAATCGAATCTTTCGATTCAGCGGTTCCAGCCCGCGCCTACGGTGCAGCAGGCGCTCTACGCGGAGATCCCGTATCGCCTCGAGGCGGAGGGCACGTACCACAATCTCGGCTTCTTCTTCGATCGCGTGAGCAAGTTTCCGCGAATCATCAACATCAGCCAGATCGAGATCCGATCGAAGCCGAAGGGCGATGCGAACGCGACGATCATCGCGGAGTGCATCGCGACGACGTTCGTGCTGCAGGAAGCGGGCGCGACCGGCAAGAAGGGCGCGAAGATCATTCCGAAGCAGCCGTCGGGAGGGAAGTAGACATGACGTCGAGACTTCTCTCCTGCGCCGTTCTCGTCGCCGCCATCGCGGGTGGCGTCGTGCGCGTCGACGCACAGCAGAAGCCGCCCGCAAAGCCGGCGGCCGCGCAGCCCGCGCCACCACCGACGCCGAAGCCGGAGTCATTGCCGAAGATCGAGCCGGGCTACGTGTACGACCCAGCGGGCCGGCGCGATCCGTTCGTCAGCCTGCTCGGGCGCGGGGACGAGACGCGTCCGGCGGGGCAGCGCGCGCCTGGACTCGCCGGTCTCCTGATTGGCGAGGTCACGGTCAAGGGTGTGCTGCGCGACAAGACGGGCTTCATCGCGATGCTGCAGGCGCCGGACAACAAGACCTACAACGTCCGCGTCGGCGACAAGCTCATGGACGGCAGCGTGAAGTCGATCAACCAGGACAAAGTGGTTTTTTCGCAAGACGTCAACGATCCGCTGTCGCTCGTGAAGCAGCGGGAGGTGCCGAAGCCTGTCCGGCAGGCCGAAGGGCGTGGGTAATGTTTTCGAAAGAGCCGACACGATGATCGCGAACAGCGAAGGCACAACGCGGGAACCCCGACTGCGGGCGATCGCACAAACGGCGGGCAGGCTGGGAGCAGCGCTCGCCGTCGTCGCGACCGCGGGGATCATTCTCGACGCGACGGCCGCACCCGTGCGCCTCGTCGAAGTGATGTCGCAAGGCGACGCCGTGCTGATCGAATCGTCCGAGCCGGCGCCGTACTCGGTGAGCCGGCCCGATCCGGTGACGCTCATCGTCGACATGCGCAACGTGAGCGTCGCGGACGCGCGCAGCAACGTCGCGAAGCAGGGAACGATATCGGGCGTTCGACTCGAGCAGGCGACCTCCGTCGACGGCAAGGCCGTCGCGCGGATCCACCTTGCGCTCTCGCGCCCAGCCGAGCACGTCGTGCGCAGCGCGCGCAATACGATTCGCGTCGAGCTGACGCCGACGGCTGCGCCGGCGGCAAAACCGCCGGTCGTGCGCACGTCCGCGCCCGTCACGTCCGCGCCCGCCGCGCCGGCGCCTGTCTCGTCCGCGCCTGTCACGTCCGCACCGCACGCTGCGCCCGCGCAGGTCCGTCAGCAGGCGGGCGGCGCGCAGATGATCGTCGTCGAGAACGAAACGACGCCCGCGACGATCCTCGAGCGCATTCAGTCGAGCAAGTCCGCGTCGGCGACGACGGTGACGCTCAGCGGCAACGGCCGCCTCGCGCCGACAGGCGTGATCGAGAGCAAGGACAAGCCTCGCCGGCTCGTGCTCGATTTTCCGAACGTCACGTCGAAGGCCCCGACGCAGACGGCGATCGACAGCCCGCTCGTGTCGAAGGTCAGGATCGGGCTGAACAGCAGTCAGCCTCTCGTGACCCGCGTCGTGATGGAGATTTCGTCGAGCGCGAAGTACCGCGTCGCGCGCAGCGGTGAAAGCGGACGCGATCTCGACGTCGTGTTCGAGGCCACGAAGCCCGTCGTGGATACCGTGAGAATTGCGCCGGCGGATCCAGCGGCGCCGAAGGCCGAGCCCGAGCCGCCGCTCACGCTGACGCAGGCGATAGCGAACGTTGCGTCGATCACGCCGAAGGAACCAGTTGGATCGACCGCTCCGCAGATCGATGCGATGTCGGCGTTGAAGACGAGTGCGCCTGCAGCTGCGCCGTCAGCCGGACCAACGAACGCACCAGCAAGCGCACCAGCAAGCGGACCAGCAAGCGGACCAGCAAGCGCACCGGCGAATACTCCGGCGCCGAACGTCGCAGCGCGTCTGACGCCGCAGGCCGCAACGCCCGCACCCCCGTCGTCGGCGCCAACGCCGTCGACGCCGGCACAGTCCGCGCAGACCACGCAGGCCCGGCAAACGCCGCCTGCGCAGTCGAAGCCGCCCGCGCCGCAGACGGCGCCCGCGCAGACGACGCCGTCGCCCACGCCGCAGCGGTCGGGCGAGCAGCGTCAGTTCACGGGTCATCCGATCAGTTTGGATTTCGAGGGCGTGGATCTGCGCGCGGTGCTGCGAACGTTCGCGGACGTCAGCGGATTGAACATGGTCATCGATCCCGACGTGAACGGCACGGTCGACATCAAGCTGACCGACGTTCCCTGGGATCAGGCGCTCGACGTCATCTTGCGCGGCAATCAGCTCGATTACACGGTCGACGGGACGATCGTGCGCATCTCGAAGATCAAAACGCTCGAGGACGAGAACAAGATGCGGCAAGCGGCGGCGCAGGCCGCGGCCGAGCGCGCCGCGCAGGCCGGCGGCTTGAGCTTCGAGACATTTCCTCTGAGCTATGCGAAGGCGGCGGAGCTCGCGCCGCTGCTCAAGGGATCGCTGCGGCTCTCGCGGTACGGCCAGGTGCAGACCGACGTCCGGACGAACACGCTCATCATCGCGGACCTGCCGGATCAGTTCCCCGCGATCCGCGATCTGCTTCGCACGCTCGATCGCGCCGAGCCGCAGGTCGAGGTCGAAGCGCGCATCGTCCAGACGACGAGGGACTTCGCGAAGGCGCTCGGCGTGCAGTGGGGATTGAACGGCCGCGTGATGCCTGACCTCGGCAACACGACGGGCCTCGCGTTCCCGAACCGCGGAACCGTAGGCGGCCGCCTCGGATCGCAGGGGCCGGTGGATCCGCGCGCGACCGAGCTGGAGCGGGCCGGAACGGGCGTGCGCCTTGGCGTTCCCGACGCGACCTCCGCGATCGGCCTCGCGCTCGGCGCCGTGAACGGCGCGTTCAACCTCGACGTCGCGTTGTCCGCGCTCGAGCGCACCGGCAAGGGCCGCGTGCTCTCCACGCCGCGGCTGACGACGCAGAACAACATTCAGGCGGAAGTCGCGCAGGGCGTGCAGATCCCGATTCAGACCGTGAGCAATAACACGGTCACCGTGACGTTCAAGGACGCTGTGCTCGTGCTGCGCGTCACGCCGCAGATCACCGCGGCCGCGACCGTCATCATGAAGGTCGAGATCGAGAACGCGACCGCGGACTTCAGCCGTCAGGTCAACGGCATCCCGCCCGTCGACACCCAGCGCGCGCTCACGCAGGTCCAGATCGACGACGGCGCGACGACGGTCATCGGCGGAATTTTCGTCAGCCAGGAACAGTCGACCAACGACAAGGTGCCGATGCTGCATCGCATTCCCATCCTTGGCTGGCTGTTCAAGCAGGATCGGCTCGAGGACGAGAGCCGCGAGCTGTTGATCTTCATCACACCACGCATCTTGAAGGGTTAGCGCATATGGATATCTCGACGTCGCACGAAACCAACTTGCGCAAAGCGGTGTGGGGCACCGCGCTGCGCGTGCTCGTGGCGCTGCCGGTCCTCGGATTGGCCGGCTGCGGCGACCTCGTGCGCCAGGGCACCGGTTCGTCGTACTTGATCGTCCAGTCGCTGGAAGCGGCGTCGGGCGCGGAGCCCAACGAGTTCGGCGGCACGCTGAACTCGGACGTGCTGACCTTCGTCGACGGCGTCCCGAGCGTGTTCAACGATATCGGCAAAGTGCGGCTGGCGCTCGCCATGAAGGATCCCGGCGGCGCGGAGCTGCCGACGACGCCGACCTCGGCGAATTTCATCACGGTGAACCGCTACAACGTGCGCTACATCCGCGCCGACGGCCGCAACACGCCGGGCGTCGACGTGCCGTCGGGCTTCGACGGTTCGTTCACGGCGACGGTGAGCTCGTCGTCGCCGGAAGTGAGCTTCGAGCTGGTTCGCCACATCGCGAAGGAGCAGGCGCCGCTGCGCGCGCTCGCGCGGAACTTCGCCGTGATCATCTCGACGAACGCCGAGATCACGTTCTACGGACGCGATCAGACGGGCCGCGAAGTGTCGGTGATGGCGCGAATCCTGATCAACTTCGGCGACTTCGGCGATCCGAGCTAGCTCCCTTTTCAGGACCATATGACTCGAACATCGACGCGTTTCCTCGGCACTGCCATCGTAGCGCTCGCGCTCAGCAGTGCTTGCACGATGAAGAGCGACGAGCCGCCGCCGTTTGCCGGACCCTCGGAGCTCGATAAGTCGATCACGGTCGCCGTGTCGCCCGACGTCTTGTCACTGGATGGCGCCTCTCAGAGCCTCATCACCGTGACCGCAAAGGACGGCGCGGCGCAGCCGATCAGGAATCTGACGCTTCGCGTCGAAACGCGCGTCGACGGAGTGCCGGTCGATTTCGGCTCGCTCTCCGCGCGCAGCATCGTCACGAATGGCGAGGGTGTGGCGACGGTCGTCTACACCGCGCCGCGCGGCGCGCCGCTGGCGGGCGATGACGGCACGTTCGTCGAGATCGTCGTGACGCCCATCGGCTCCGACTTCAACAACACGTCGACGCGCCGTGCGTCGATCCGCCTCGTTCCATCTGGCGTTGTGTTCCCGCCTGCGTCGCTGCAGCCCGCCTTCACGGTGACGCCGTCCGGGCCTCAGGAGAATCAGACGGTGCTGTTCGATGCCTCGACCACGCAGGGCAGCAACATCGTCGACTATCAGTGGACGTTCGGAGACGGCGGCCGTGCGTCAGGCGTCCTGACGCAGCACGCGTTCCCGACGGCCGGCACGTATGTCGTCACGCTGACCGTGGTCGATGCGATCGGCCGCTCGGCGTCGACCGCGCAAGCGATAACCGTCACGCCGGGCCAGAATCCGACGGCGGCGTTCAACTTCTCGCCGACGAACCCGCGCGTCGGGCAGCAGATGACGTTCAACGCGTCGGCGTCCCGACCGCCGGCCGGAGCGCGGATCGTCAGCTACACGTGGGAGTGGGGCGACGGCTCGGATCGCGTCACGACCGGCGACGTGCTCGTCGCGCATACGTTCACACGGTCGGCAACGTTCACCGTCACGCTCATCGTGACGGACAACTTTGGCAGAACAGCATCGGTCAGCCTGACGCTTCAGGTGGCCCCATAGCACCATGCGCGACAGTGCCGTAGCGCACGAAAGCACGCGTCTCGAGGAATTGAAGCGCCGGGTCGATCGCGACCCGGCGTCGATCGCCTTCTCGGCGCTCGCCGAGGAGTATCGACGCCTGGGCCGGTTCACCGAGGCGATCGAGACGTGCCGTGCCGGGCTGCTGCGGCATCCGTCGTATCTGTCGGCGCGCGTGACGCTCGGCCGCGCGCTCGCCGAGATCGCCGAGTACGATCAAGCGACGTGGGAGCTCGAGTGCGTGCTGCGCGCCGCGCCCGAAAACCTCGCGGCGATTCGCGCGCTCGCGGACATCCATCGCCGCCGCGCCGAGATGCCGGAAGCGATCGAGACCTACGCCGCGTACGCGGAGCCCGAGCCTCCCGCGCCGCCGCCGTTGACGCCTCAGCCCGTTGCGGTACAGTCTTCAGCTGTGGTCACGCATCCGGATCTGCCCGCTGTCGCCGCGCTCGAGTCGTTTCTTGCGGCCATAGAGCGCCGCCGCAACGAATCGTCGGGCCGGCGCGACGCCCTCTCCACCGCCGCCCGCTAACGGGGCCGTCATGACCGGGCGTCTCTCGTCGTTCGCGATCGCGCGTCTCATTCGCGCCCGCGAATCCCTGCGAACGTTCGGCATCGATGCGCTCGTCGTGTCCCATCTCCCGAACATCCGCTACCTCACGGGCTTCTCGGGCACAGCCGGCCTGCTCGTGCTGACCGCGACGGAGTGCACGTTCATCGTGGATTTCCGATATCGATCCGCCGCGCGCGCGCATCTCGCCGCGCAGGATCTCGCGTCGGACATCGCGCTCATCGTCCCCGAGCAGAGCTACGACGAGACGCTGGCCGTCGTGCTGCGGGAGAGCGGCGCCCGCCGCATCGGCATCGAAGCGGCGCACATGCCGGTGAGCCGGTTCAACAAGCTGTCGTCGGCGCTCGCGGCCGCCGCGCCCACGCCCCTTCGAAGTCCCGACGCGTGTCCCGCCCTGGTCGCGACGGATCGCGCGATCGAAGTCGCGCGCGCCGTGAAAGACGAGCGCGAGATCGCGACGTACCGCGCGGCGGGCCGGTTGATTGCGAATGCGAGCGGGGAAGTGATGAAGCTCGCGGCGCCGGGCCGATCGGAGCTCGACGTGGCGGCCGACGTCGACGCGACGCTGCGCCGGATGGGCTTCGAGCGGCCCGCGTTCGAGACGATCGTCGCGTCGGGCCCGAATAGCGCGCTGCCGCACGCGCGTCCCGGACGCCGCGTGCTGCAGCCGGGCGACGGGGTGGTGCTGGACTTTGGCGGCGTCTACGACGGATACTGCGTGGATCTGACGCGGACGGTTCAGCTCGGCGACGCGGGGTCGGAGTTTCGCCGATTGTTCGCCGCCGTGGAAGAAGCGCAACGGGCCGCGATTCGGGCCGTCCGTCCGGGAATTCCGGGGAGCGCAGTCGACGCCGCAGCTCGAGACGTCTTGCGCCGATACGGTCTGGAAGAGGCGTTCGGCCACGGCACGGGTCACGGCCTCGGCCTGGAAGTGCACGAGGAGCCGCGCGTCGGCAAGCCGTCGGCCGGTCAGCCCGACATGCTGCTCGAACCGGGGATGGTGATGACCGTCGAGCCGGGCGCCTACGTCGACGGCGTGGGCGGCGTCAGGATTGAAGACGACGTGCTCGTGACGAAGGATGGATGCGAAGTGCTGACCGCGCCGCGGTCCGCGTGAACGAACCTTGGCGGGGAGGGTGATTGGACTTCGACGACATCGAGCGGATTCTGGAATTGATGCGGCACCACGATCTCGCGGAGTTCGAGCTGGAGCGGGAAGGGTTGAAAGTCCGGGTCCGCAAAACGAACGCAGGGTTTTCGGTCATGCCTGCGCCCGTTCACGTGCCGAGCCTGCCGGCGGCGATGCCCGCGCCGCTACCTCCAGCGCCCGCGTCCGCCGCGGCGCCGGAGCCTGCGGCCGCCGACGCGGACGAGAACAGCGTCGAGCTCGCCGTCGTGAAGTCGCCGATCGTCGGGACGTTTTACCGCTCGCCCGAGCCGGGCGCCGCGTCCTTCGTGGAAGTGGGCGAGCGCGTCAAGAAAGATCAGGTCCTCTGCATCATCGAAGCGATGAAGCTGATGAACGAGATCACCTCCGAATACGAGGGGGAGCTCACGTCGGTCTACGTCGAGAACGGGAAGCCGGTGCAATACGGCGAACGGTTGTTTGCGATCAAAACCGCTTGATGGAGTCGGTGTCGATTCATGTTCAAGAAAATCCTGGTCGCTAACCGCGGCGAGATCGCGCTCCGCGTGATCTGCGCCTGCCGCGAGCTCGGCATCAAGACCGTCGCGGTGTACTCGGAGGCCGACGAGAACTCGCTCCACGTCCGATTCGCGGACGAGGACGTGTGCATCGGCCCCGCGCGGAGCGCCGACAGCTATCTGAACGTGCCCGCCGTGCTGAGCGCGGCCGAGATCACCGGCGCAGACGCAATCCATCCGGGCTACGGATTCCTCTCGGAGAGCGCGTATCTCGCGGAAGTCTGCGAGGCGTGCCACATCAGGTTCATCGGGCCCGCGCCCAATGCGATCCGTCTCCTCGGCGACAAGGCGCGCGCGCGCCGGGCGATGAAGAAAGCGGGCGTCCCGATTCTCCCCGGCAGCGATGGGCCGGTCGACGGTGAAGAGAAAGCCGCGAAGATTGCCAGAGATCTCGGGTACCCCGTGATCATCAAGGCGGTCGCCGGCGGCGGCGGCCGCGGGATGCGCGTCATCCGCGAGCAGGGCGAACTGAGCAAAGCGCTGAAGACGGCGCAGCGCGAGGCGGAAGCCGCGTTCGGCGTCGGCGACGTGTACATCGAAAAGTACGTCGAGCGTCCGCGGCACATCGAGTTCCAGGTGCTCGGCGACCATCACGGCGCCGTCGTGCACCTGGGCGAGCGCGAGTGCTCGATCCAGCGTCGTCATCAAAAGCTGCTCGAGGAAGGTCCGTCGGTTGCCGTCACAGAGAAGATGCGGCGGAAGCTCGGTGCGACGGTCGTCGACGCGGCGCGCGCGGTGCAATACACCAACGCGGGCACGTTCGAGTTCCTGCTGGACGAGAAGGGGAACTTCTACTTCCTCGAAGTCAACACGCGCATTCAGGTCGAGCACCCCGTCACCGAGTTCATCACCGGCATCGACATCGTGAAGGAACAGATCCGCATCGCCGCCGGCGAGCGCCTCTCGTTCAAGCAGGGGGACGTGACGTTCACGGGCCACGCGATCGAGTGCCGCGTCAACGCCGAGGATCCCGTGACGTTCGCGCCGTCGCCCGGGACCATTCAGGCGTTCAGCGTGCCCGGCGGGCCGGGCGTGCGCGTCGACACGTTCGTGCACTCCGACTGCACGATTCCGCCGTACTACGATTCGCTGATTGCGAAGATCATCGCGCACGGCCGCGATCGCCAGGAAGCCATCGCGCGCATGCGCCGCACGCTCGAGATGACGGTGATCGACGGCATCAAGACCTCGATTCCGCTGCACCTCAGGATCCTGAGCGATCCGGACTTCATCGCCGGCCGACTGAACACCTCGTTCATGGAGCGGTTCCTGACCGAGAAGAAGGCCTCGGGCGATCGGCTCGCGCAAGCGGGCTGAGGGCGGGATCCCTGATCCCGGATCCCTGATCCCGGATCCCTGATCCCGGATCCCTGATCCCGGATCCCGAGGACATCCCATCATCTACCCCATCATCGACACGACGATCTGCCGCGCGCGCGGCATCGATCCGATCGATCTCGCGCGGGCGGCGCTCGCGGGCGGCGCTCGCCTCGTTCAGATCCGCGCGAAAGAGGAGCCGACCGCGGATGCGATCGCGGTCGTGGAGGGCGTACTGCGCGCCGCGGGATCGGTGCGCGCGAAAGTGATCGTCAACGATCGCGCGGACATCGCGCGCATCACGGGCGCCGACGGCGTTCACGTCGGCCAGACCGATCTGCCGGTCGATGCCGTCCGCGCGATTGTGGGTCCGTCCGCGATCGTGGGCCTCTCGACGCACGATCGCGCGCAGATCGACCGCGCGCTCGCGTCGGCCGCGACCTACATCGCCGTCGGACCGATCTTTTCCACCGACACGAAGGACACCGGCTACGGGCCGCGCGGCCTCGAGCTCGTCGCCTATGCGGCGAATCGCGGGAAGCCCGTCGTGGCGATTGGGGGGATCACGCTCGAGCGCGCGCCGGACGTGTGCGCCGCCGGCGCGTCGGCGGTCGCGGTGATCACCGACATCCTGACCGGCGGCGACCCTGAAGCGCGCGTACGCGCCTTCGTCCAGCGCCTGCCGGTTCAGCCGTTCAATGTATAATCGCCCGCGCTTTTCAGCCGATGTGCGTGCCTGCGATCGCCTGTTTGATGCCGCGCGATCGGGCGAGGCTGAGGCCTGCCGTTCTGGAGGATGAATGGATTCGAATCTCCTGAAGACCAAGTCGATCGAGCAATTGGTCGGGGACGCGGAAGGCGGAGCGAAGGCGCTGAAGCGCACGCTGTCGGCGACGGACCTGACGTTGCTCGGCATCGGCGCGATCATCGGGACCGGAATCTTCGTCCTGACGGGCACCGCGGCGGCGAATCAAGCGGGGCCCGCCATCGTGCTGTCGTACGTGCTCGCGGGGCTCGCGTGCGCGTTCGCCGCGCTGTGCTACGCCGAATTCGCGGCGATGATTCCGATCTCCGGCAGCGCGTATACCTACGCCTACGCCACGCTCGGCGAGATCTTCGCGTGGATGATCGGATGGGACCTGATTCTCGAGTACGCAGTCGGATCGATGACCGTTGCCGTCGGGTGGAGCGGATACTTTCAACGGATCCTCGCGGGGTTCAACGTACATCTCCCCGTCTGGATGTCCGCCGCGCCGAACGCCGGCGTCGAGGGCGCGATCGTCAACCTTCCCGCGATCATCATCGTGCTGATCATCTCGGCGCTGCTCGTGATTGGCGTGCGGGAGAGCGCGCGCTTCAACGCGGTCATCGTGGCCGTCAAGCTCGTCGCGATTCTGTTCTTCATCGTCGTCGGCGTGTTCTACGTCAAGCCCGAGAACTGGTCGCCGTTCATGCCGTACGGGTTCCAAGGCGTCACGGCCGCGGCCGCGGTGGTGTTTTTCGCCTACATAGGCTTCGACGCCGTGTCGACCACCGCGGAGGAAGCGAAGAATCCGAGCCGCGATCTGCCGGTCGGCATCATCGCCTCGCTGGCCGTTTGCACGCTGCTGTACTTGCTCGTCGCGGGCATCCTCAGCGGGATCATTCCCGTGGTCCAGTACAAGGCCGATGCGCAGTTCCTGAACGCGCCGGTCGGCTATGCGCTCGCGGTGATCAACAAGGACTGGGCCGCGGGGCTCGTCTCCCTGGGCGCCGTGGCCGGTATCACGAGCGTTCTGCTCGTGATGCTCATGAGCCAGCCGCGCATCTTCTTCGCGATGAGCCGCGACAACCTGCTTCCCGCGGGCGTCAGCAAGGTCCATCCGAAATACCGCACGCCCTACATCACGACGATCATCACTGGCGTCGTGGTTGCCATCGTCGCCGGCCTCACGCCGATCAACGTGCTGGGAGAGATGACGAGCATTGGAACGCTGTTCGCGTTCGTGGTCGTGTGCGTCGCCGTCATCATTCTTCGCGTCAAGCGGCCGGATGCGCATCGCGCGTTCAAGGTGCCGTTCGGATATCTGTTTCCGATTCTCGGCGTCGTGTTCTGCGTCTACCTGATGTTGTACCTGACCGTCCTGACGTGGGCGCGCTTTCTCGTGTGGCTCGACGCGGGCATGATCATTTACTGGTTCTACGGCCGGACGCACAGCCAACTCGTGAACAAGGCTGAAGCCGCGTCGCGGTCCGGCCTGGAGAGCTTCGCGAATTTCCTGAAGATGGCCGGCTACATGCTGGTGTTCAACGGGTTCTGCATCGCCCTGCTCGGCGTCCTGACGGAGCTCGGCGCGCTCACGCCGGAGCTCGCGCGGTGGCACGAGCTCGACGAGCGGCTGAACTACTACTTCGGGCTGCGCATCAGCCCCGAGATCGCCGACGTGTTCGGACTCAAGATCCTCGCCGCCGGCGTGATCGCGACCGTGATCGGGTTCGTGCTCGGGCGCTCGTCCGGCAAGAAGTAGGCGTCAGGTGAGCGCGCGTCTCCTGGATGGCCCAACGGTGGCTTCGGCCATCCGCGAATCGGTGCTGCCGCAGGTTCGCGCGTTCACCGCATCCGCCGGCCGTCCGCCCGGCCTGGGGATCGTGCTCGTCGGCGACAATCCTTCCTCGGAGATCTACGTTCGCAACAAAGTGAAGGCCGGAGGGGAGTCGGGCCTACGCGTCGATCTCGAACGGCTTCCCGCGACCGCCAGCCTCGAGGATCTGCTCGCGCTCGTCGCGCGACTCAACGCGAGCGAGACGCACGACGGGATCCTCGTGCAGGCGCCGCTGCCGGACGCGATGGGAAAGCGCGCGACGCAGCACGTCTTCGACGCGATCGATCCCGCGAAGGACGTGGACGGGTTTCATCCCACGAACGTGGGCCGGCTCGTTCAAGGGCGTCCGCATCTGGTTCCCTGCACGCCGGCAGGCGTGATCGAGATGCTCGATCACTACGGCGTGCCGATCGGCGGCGCGCGCGCGGTCGTGATCGGACGGAGCGAGATCGTCGGCAAGCCGATGTCGATGCTCCTGCTGCAGCGCGACGCCACGGTAACGATGTGCCACTCCAAGACGCCGAACCTGCCGTCGGTTGCGGCGGAGGCCGACATCCTCGTCGCCGCGATCGGCCGCGCGGGATTCGTGACGCCCGCGTTCGTCAAGCCCGGCGCGACGGTCGTCGACGTCGGGATCAACCGCGTCACCGACGAAGCCATGGTGCGAAGCCTGTTTCCTCCGAACTCGACGCGGCTGGCGGATTTCGCGAAGCGCGGCGCGGTCGTCGTCGGCGACGTTCACCCGCAGGTTGCCGAAGTGGCCGGCGCGCTGACGCCCGTCCCCGGCGGCGTGGGCCCGCTGACGATCGCGATGCTGTTGAAGAACACCGTCAAAGCGGCGATGACCCGCGCGGCGTCCCGATGACAGCCTGCGAGGGAGCGCAGCGACCGAGCCACGCGAGCGGAGCGGGGCCATGGGGCCCCCGCGCGCGAGCGTGTAAGGGGGTCCGGGGGACGGAGTCCCCCGGAGCGTAATGCTTCGCGCCGCGCTGACCGGCGGCATCGCGACTGGAAAATCCTACTGCCTCGCGCATTTCGCGCGCCTCGGCGCCGCCACGATCGACGCCGATCGCCTCGCGCGCGAGGTCGTTCAGCCAGGCACGCCGGCGCTCGCGCGCGTCGCGGAGCGGTTCGGTCGCGGCCTGATTCAGCCTGACGGCACGCTCGATCGCGCGGGCCTCGGACGCATCGTGTTCGCCGACCGGACCGCGCGCGCCGATCTCGAAGCCATCATCCACCCGGAGGTCTACCGCCGCATCGCCGGGTGGTTCGCGAACCTGCCGTCCGGCACTCGCGTGGCGATCGCCGACATCCCGCTCCTGTTCGAGACGGGCCACCAGCACGACTTCGATCGCGTGATCGTTGCCGCGTGCGATTCCGCCGAACAGTTTCGCCGGCTCGTCGTACGCGACGGTCTCACGCCCGAGGCGGCGCGCGCTCGGCTCGACGCGCAATGGCCGATCGAGGCCAAGGTCGCCCGCGCGCATTTCGTCATTCGCACCGACGGCACCTTTGCGGAAACCGATCTCGAAGTGGCGCGCGCCTATGAAGCGCTGCTTCGAGAGGTTTAGTGTCTCGAGCCCCGAGCCCGATTCAACTCGTGAGCGTCGCTTCCGTGTCCTTCGCGGGGGCGATCCGCTCCTCGATGAACGTATTCCATTCGTGGCATTGCGGACATTGCCACAGGAGCTCGGTGCTTCGATACCGGCAGCGGATGCAGATGTGAGGATCGAGATAAAAGACCGCGTCGCGCGTGAGGTCGACGTACTGCGCGACGAGCGTCGGCGGGAGCTCGAGCTGCGAGAGCGTCTGCCAGATCGCCTGGTGCAGCGCGAGCGCGTGCGGGTTGTGCACGAGCGCTTCGAAGAGAAGCTCCAACGCCTCCCTTGCCGCGCCGCGCCGCGACAGATGCCGCGCAAGGGCGAGGCGGGCGCGCCAATCCTGCGAATTCTCCGCGATCAGCCGGCGGCACAGCGCCGGAAACCGCGCGTCGTCGTTGACCTTTGGATACGCGCCCTCGAGCCGCGCGAACGCGAGATACGCGCGATCCGGTGAGCGCTCGATCAGGCGTTCCCATGCCGTGATGGCGCCGGCGGCGTCCCCTTGATAGAAGCGAACGTCTCCGAGATTGAGATACGCGGGGACGTTGCGCTCGTCGAGCTCGATCGCGGCGTGGAACCGCCTCGAGGCTTCCTCGTAGTCCATGCGCTTCAGCGCATCGAGTCCGAGCTCGGTGTCGAGAAACGCGAGGATCTCGTTGTGGCGCGCCTGCGACGTGTCCGGATCGCGCCGGGCCAACTTCAGCCGCGTGGCGTATGCCTCGCTCCACTGGTGCTGCTCTTCGTAGAGCTTCTCGAGATTCGCGAGCGCGTACTGATTGTCGTGATCGAGCCGAAGCACTTCGGTGAAGGCCTCGAGCGCGCGATCGACGAAGCCGCCGCGTTTGTAGTCGAGGCCGAGGCAGAGTAGCACGTTCGCGTGCTCGAGCTTTCGCAGATCGGGTCGCTGGAGGAGTTTCTGATGCTCCTGAATCGCGCGGCCGACCTGACCCTTCTCGCGATAGAGATTGCCGAGAATGAGATGGATCTCGAGCGGATCGCCGGCGACCGCCGCCGCGCGCGTCAACTCGTCGATCGCCGGCTCGGTCTGATTCGCGACGAGGAAGTTCAGGCCGAGCATGTAGTGCGGCGACTCGCGCGCGCGGCGCCGATCGATCCACTTGCCGTCCTGGAGCTTGTACCGCTCCCACGCTTTCCCGATCGCGAGACCGGCGAGCAGAGCCACGAGCGCGACCAGGACGCCGTAATTTCCCATCAGTCTCGAGGCGTGTACTGGCGGAGCACGTCCTCCCACCGGTGTTGCGCGCGCAGGACGATTTCAATCAGCTCGCGCGCCGCGCCGCGTCCGCCGGGAACGGCGCTCACGAAATCGACGCGCTCGCGGACTTCGGCGGCCGCGTCGGCCGGCGCCGCGGACAGCCCCACTTTCGCGAGTACGGGGAGATCGAGCAGATCGTCGCCCATGTAGGCGACCGCGGAGTCGTCCACCTTTGCGTCGCGGACGATCTTCTCGTACGCGGACAGCTTGCTCGGAACGCCCTGCGCGACGATCCGAATCGCGAGCTGCGCCGCGCGATGAGCGGTGGCGCCGGACGATCGCGCGGACAGGAACCCAACGGTGAGCCCCGCGCGCTGCGCCCACACGATGGCCGCGCCGTCGCGGATGTGAAAGGCCTTCGATTCAGAGCCGTCGCCGTGCATCACGACGCCGCCGTCGGTGAGGACGCCGTCGACGTCGAACAGCAGCAGCCGGATCTTGGACGCTTTTGACTGGAGGGTCATCGCCGCGATTAGAACATCTGCAGGCGCCACAGATCGTGCAGGTGCACGACGCCCTCGACCGTCCCGGCGGCGTCCGCGACGACGACCGATGTGATCTTGTGCGTTTCCATCACTCTCAGCGCCTCGACCGCGAGCAGCACGCGCTCGATCGTGATCGGCCGCGGCGTCATGACCTCGCCGGCCGTCAGCTCGAGGACGTTGGCGCCGCGCTGGATGAGGCGCCGCAGATCGCCGTCGGTGAAGACGCCGACCAGCACGCCGTTCGCGTCGACGACCGTCGTCATGCCGAGCCGCTTGGTCGACATCTCACGGAAGACATCGGGCATGAGCTTCGTCCCGGCCTGCACCATCGGCGTCGCGTCGCCGCTGACCATCACGTTCTCGACGCGCGCCAGTCGGCGTCCGAGCTTGCCCGCGGGGTGGAGCGACGCGAACTGATCGATGCCGAAGCCCTTGCGGACCAGCAGCGTCATCGCGAGAGCGTCGCCCATCGCGAGCGCGGCGGTCGTGCTCGCCGTCGGCACGAGGTTCATCGGACACGCTTCCTTGGCGATGGAGCAGTCGAGCGTGACGTCGGCCGCCTTGGCGAGCGTCGACGCGGGATCGCCCGTGAGCGCGATCAGCTTCGCACCGAGCCGTCGAATCGATTCGAGCAGCCGGATCAATTCCTCCGTCTCGCCGCTGTGGGACAACGCGATGACGACGTCGTCCTCGCGAATCGCGCCGAGATCGCCGTGGGTCGCTTCGGCGGGGTGAAGGAACCATGCCGATGTGCCGGTGCTCGAGAGCGTCGCGGCGATCTTGCGGCAGATGATGCCGGACTTGCCCATGCCCGTGACGATGACGCGGCCGCGGCAGGCGAAGAGAATCTGAACGGCGCGCTCGAACTCGGCGTTGATGCGGGGGACGAGCCCGAGAATCGCGGCCGCCTCGGTGCGCAGCACCTGGCGGGCGAGATCGAGCGCGGATGCGGTGTCGGTGCTCATTGCACGGGCTCCGGCTGAAGCCGGACGCTACAGATCGCATGGATCGCGACCAGACGCGCGAGGAGCGGCTCGAGAAGATCGAGGCGAAGCGCGTTTTGCGCGTCGCTCTTCGCTTGCGACGGATTCTCGTGCACCTCGACAAACACGCCGTCGACGCCGGCGGCGACGCCCGCGCACGCGAGCGGCGCGATGAACTTCGCTTCGCCGGCGGTCACACCTTCGCCTCCGCCAGGAAGCTGCAGGCTGTGCGTGACATCGAACACGACCGGACAGAACTCGCGCATGATCGGAAACGCGCGCATGTCGACGACGAGGTTGTTGTAGCCGAACGTGAAGCCGCGCTCGGTGACGAAGACGTTCTTGTTGCCCGTGGCGGTGACCTTCGCGATCGCGTGCTGTACGTCCGCCGGCGCGAGGAATTGGCCCTTCTTCAAATTGACGGCCTTCCCGGTGCGCGCGGCGGCCTCGATCAGATCGGTCTGGCGTGACAGAAAAGCGGGAATCTGAAGGACGTCGGCAACCTCGGCGGCCGGGGCCGCGTGAGACGGCTCGTGGATATCCGTGAGGATTGGCACGCCGGCGCGCTCGCGCACCCGGGCGAGGACGCGCAGGCCATCGCCGAGCCCCGGACCGCGAAACGAGCGCCCGGACGTCCGATTCGCCTTGTCGTAGGACGCCTTGAAGACGTACGGCACACCGGCGCGGCGCGCGATGTCGCGGACCGCTATCGCCACGTCGACGGCATGCGACTCGCTTTCGATGACGCACGGGCCTGCGATGAGCAGCAGCGGTCCGCCGCCACCCAAGGACAGCCCGCCAAACTGGATCGGTTGCACGCGACCCTAACCTACCACGGTCGCCGCGGGTTGCGACGCGGCGGCGTGCATGTGCCGCGCGGCCGCCTCGACGAAACCGGCGAACAGCGGATGAGGCTTCAGCGGCTTCGACTTGAACTCCGGATGGAACTGTACCGCCACGTACCACGGGTGCGACGGCAGCTCGACGATCTCGACGAACTTGCCGTCGGTCGATCGGCCGACGATGTCGAGGCCCTTTTCGGTCAGCGTCTTCTCGTAGAGGCAGTTGAACTCGTAGCGATGACGGTGACGCTCGTTGATCACGGGCTCGCCGTACAGCTCGCGCGACTTCGATCCAGCCTTCAGCTCGCACGCGTAGCTTCCGAGCCGCATCGTCCCGCCGAGATCGTCGACGCCGAGGAGGTCGCGCAGCTTGTAGATGATCTTGATCGGCGTATCGGGGCTGCACTCGGTGGAGTCCGCCTCGGTGAGGCCGCAGACGTGGCGCGCGTATTCGACCGCCGCCCATTGGAAGCCGTAGCAGATCCCGAAGTACGGGATCTTGCGCTCGCGCGCGATCTCCGCGGCGCGCATCATGCCGCGAGTCCCTCGATCGCCGAATCCGCCGGGCACGAGAATGCCGTGCGCGCCGTCGAGCAGTTGTTCGCCGCCGGGCTGCTCGAGCGCCTCGGCCTCGATCCACCGGATGTTCACGCGCAGCCGGTGCTTGAAGCCGCCGTGATAGAGCGCTTCGTTCAAGCTCTTGTAGGAATCCTCGTAGCCGACGTATTTGCCGACGACGTGAATGGTGATTTCGTCGACGGGATGCTTGATGCGATCGACGAGATCGACCCACGCGTCCATCCGCGCTTCGGTGCGCGGCAGATGGAGGCGATCGATCAGGATGCGGTCCAGCCCCTCGGCGGCGAGGACGAGCGGCACTTCATAAATGCTGGACACGTCCTTTGCCGTGATGACCGCCTCTTCGTCCACGTCGCAGAAGAGCGCGATCTTCCGCTTGATGTCCTGATCGAGAAACCGATCGGTGCGGCAGAGGAGGATGTCCGGCTGAATGCCGATCGCGCGAAGATCGCGCACGCTGTGCTGCGTCGGCTTCGTCTTGAGCTCGCCCGCGGCGCCGATGAACGGCACGAGCGTCAAATGGATGTACAGCGTGTTCTCGCGGCCGACGTCCTGACGGAGCTGACGGATCGCCTCGAGGAACGGCTGGCTCTCGATGTCGCCGACCGTGCCGCCGATCTCGACGAGCACGATGTCGACGTCCGTCGTCGCCACGGCGCGAACGCTGTCCTTGATCTCGTTGGTGATGTGCGGGATGACCTGCACGGTGCGGCCGAGATAATCGCCGCGGCGTTCCTTCTGAATCACGGACAAATAGATCTTGCCGGTCGTCCAGTTGTTGTTGCGCGTCGTCGTCTGATTCGTGAAGCGCTCGTAGTGCCCGAGATCGAGGTCCGTCTCCGCGCCGTCGTCGGTGACGTATACCTCGCCGTGCTGGTACGGGCTCATGGTGCCGGGATCGACGTTGATGTAGGGATCGAACTTCTGCAGGGCGACTCGATAACCGTGGCCTTCGAGCAGTGCGCCGATCGAGGCGGCGGCGAGGCCTTTGCCGAGCGACGAGACCACGCCGCCGGTCACGAAGATGAACTTGACGGGCCTCGGCCCAGACTCCGCTTTCACGTTGACGTCGCCCATGTGACTCCTTGATTAGTGCCTCGCTCGGGCCGCAGACGCTCCGCATCAAAAATCCTTCGGACGCGGTCGAGATCCTCGGGCGTGTCGACGCCGATCGACGCGTGCTGGGTTTCGATGGCCTTGATCCTGATGCCGTGGTCGAGCGCGCGAAGCTGCTCGAGCGCCTCGGATTGCTCGAGCGCCGTCGGCGGGAGGCCGGCCAGCGTGAGCAGGCACTCCCGGCGATAGACGTAGAGCCCGACGTGCACCCATGCGGGCGCCGCCGGATTGCCGGGCCGCGTGTGGGGAATCGGCGCGCGCGAGAAATAGAGCGCGTAGCCGTCGAGATCGACGACGACTTTCGTGACGTTCGGGTTCTGGAGATCGGCCGGATCGGTGAGCCTGCGCCGCAGCGTGCTCATGCGCAGCGCCGGCTCTGCGGCAAACGGCGCGACTGCTTCGTCGATCATCTCCGGAGCGATCAGCGGCTCGTCGCCCTGAACGTTCACGATCAGATCATTCGTCAGCGTTCGCGCGACTTCGGCAAGACGATCGGTACCGCTCTGATGCAACGCGGACGTCATCCGCACGTCGCCGCCGAACGATCGAACCGCGTCCGCGATCCGCGCGTCATCCGTCGCGACGATGACCGACGCGATCGTGCGCGCCTCGCTCGCGCGCCGATAGACGTGCTCGATCATCGGACGGCCGTTGATGTCGGCCAACGCTTTGCCGGGGAGTCGGGTCGAGTGATATCGCGCGGGGATGACGGCGACAGCGGTGCGAAGAACTGAATTTGCTGTGGGCCCGGGGGACGAAACAGGGGGCACGGCAAATATTACCACAAGTGCACGAGTTGGCTTTCAGCTTTCAGCTCTCAGCTCTCAGCTTTCAGCTCTCAGCCAGGAAGTCTCCGCACTCAGTCGCACGCTTGAAATCTGAGTGCTCTTAGCTGACAGCTGACAGCTGACAGCTGAAAGCTGAAAGCTGACAGCTGGCAGCCGGAAGCTGACAGTGCTACGATCATCCACGCACCACCATGACTGCCAAGCAGACGGCGGCCTACAGCGGCGGTGGGTTGTTGTTGCTCGCGTGGCTGGCCTCTGCATCGGGACTCGTGCAGCAGCCACCGCCAGTCGGGGAGCCGCAATCACCCGTCGAAACGTCCGGCACGACGACCTTGGCGGCGGATGTTCAAGCACAGACGCTGCGCCTCAAGACCCGATTGTCGGCAGCGCCCGCTCCACAACAACCTTTCAGAAATCCGTTCGCCTTCGCGAAGCGTGAAGCGCCGCCGCGCCGCGAGCGGTCCGTGCGCGAAGCGCCGGCGGGCGCCGAGCTTCCGACGGTTCCCGCGCCGGACCAACCTGCGATCGACCTCGTGGGCCTCGCCGAGAATCAGGGCGAGAAAGGACTCGAGCGGACGGCGATCATCTCCGCGCTCAGCGGTGAGCTGTTCATGGTGAAGGAAGGGGAGCTGATCGCGGGACGCTATCGCGTCAAGGCGATCGAGAAGACTGCCGTGGAGCTCACCGATCTCATATCGGGTACGTCGCGGCGCCTGACTCTCCGCGAATAGTCAGGACACCCTCGCGACGCGCGCCTCGCGCACCGCCTCGGATGCTCGAATCTCGGGGAGCGCCTTCGCGAGCCCCTCGTCTTCCGGTCCGACGTCGAGCCTCACCACGCCCACCGCCCCGTCGTTGTTGCGACCGAGCGCAAAGCTCGCGATGTTCACCGAGTGGCGTCCGAGAATCGATCCCACCTGCCCGATGACGCCCGGCCGATCGGCATTGCGAAGCACGAGAAGCGTTCCTTCGAGCGGCGCCTCGACCTCCACGCCGTCGAGGAGCGTGAGCCGGGGCCTGTTCGGCTCGAACACGGTTCCTTCGAGCCAACGCTCGCCGACGTTCGTATGGACCTTGACCGAAACGATGTTCGCGAAGTCGCGCGCGCGGGAGCTCTGCGACTCGACGATCTCGATGCCGCGCTCGCGGGCGACATCGCGCGCGTTGACGATCGTGACGGCCGAGGAGAGCAGCGGACGAAGCATGCCCGTTACCGCGGCGCTGACGATCAACGCGCTGTTCTTGCTCACGAGCGGTCCGTAGAGGCGGACGCCGATCCCTTTCGTTCGTCCTTCCGCGAGCTGGACGCCGAGGGCGCCCAGCTGCTCCGCGAGCGTAAGGAACGGCTGGAGGCGCAGCATTTCGTCGGCGCCGATCGCGGGGAAGTTGACCGCGTTTCTGATCACGCCCAGCGTCAGATAATCGCGCACGGCTGCCGCGGTCTCGAGTCCGACCAGCTCCTGCGCTTCGGCCGTCGACGCGGCGATATGCGGCGTCGCGACGACTTGCGGCAGTTGCGCGAGCTTCCAGTCGGCCGGCGGCTCTTTTTCGAATACGTCGAGCGCCGCGCCGGCCACGTGTCCCGATTCGATCGCGTCCGCGAGCGCCGCCTCGTCGATCAACTCGCCGCGGGCCGTGTTGACGATCCGGACATGCTTGCGGCACTGTGCCAGCCGCTTCTTTCCAAACAGGTGCCGCGTTTCGGTGGTCGCGGGAATGTGGAGGCTGATGTAGTCGGCCGCGTCGCACATTCCGTCGAGGCTGAGGAGTTGGATGCCGAGCGACTGCGCGACTTCCTCGGAGATGAACGGATCGTGCGCGACAATCTCCATCCCGAACGCGCGCGCGCGCGCGGCGACTTCCTGTCCGATGCGGCCGAGGCCGACGAGGCCGAGCGTCTTGCCGCGCAGCTCCGCGCCCATCAACTTTTTCTTGTCCCAGACGCCGCGCTTCATCGTCGCGTCGGCAACAGGAACCGATCGCGCTAATGAAAGCATTAGCGCAAGCGCATGTTCCGCGACGCTGACGCTGTTGCCGCCTGGCGCGTTCATCACGAGGATGCCGCGCGCGCTCGCCGCGTCGAGATCCACGTTGTCGATGCCGGTGCCCGCACGGGCAATCACCCGAAGCTTCGGCGCGCGCGCGAGCAATCGTTCGTCGACTTTCGTCGCGCTGCGAACGATCAGCGCGTCCGCCTGCTCGAGATCGGGACCGAGCACGTCAGGCGAGCGTCCGGAACGCGCGTCGACCGTCCATCCGGGAATCGTCGAGAGCAGCTCCACGGCGGACGAAGGCAATTGATCGGCAATGACGATGTGCATGAGGCGATGAGGGAGAGTGGACGGAGCCTTCAGATATAATGTGCCGTTCCGATGCGCGAAAGGATTCCGGGTCGCGCACGATCCGCGCGAGATGCTCGCGCACTATCATGGTGCAAACCGCTGGAACGTGCGGTTTCATGCGGTTCTTCGAGCCGGATCTCGGATCTTTTCCACAACGTTTTCCACAGTTTCTGTGAAGATCCTGTAACGTCGCGCTGGTGATGTGACCTAATCCGACCATGCCAAACTTTTCGACTCTCAAACCGCCGTCGACCGGAACCGCCATCACGAAGAAAGATGGACGGTTGATCGTTCCCGACGATCCTATCATCCCGTTCATCGAAGGCGACGGCACCGGCCGCGATATTTGGCGCGCGAGCGTGCGCGTCTTCGACGCCGCCGTGCAGAAAGCGTACGGCGGCACGAAGAAGATCGCCTGGTTCGAGGTGTACGCCGGCGAGAAGAGCTTCAAGACATTCAACACCTGGCTGCCCGACGAGACGGTCGAAGCCTTTCGTGAGTATCTCGTCGGCATCAAAGGCCCGTTGACGACGCCGGTTGGCGGCGGCATTCGCTCGCTCAACGTCGCGCTGCGCCAGCTCCTCGATCTTTACGTCTGCCTTCGGCCGGTCCGTTGGTACAAGGGCGTGCCGTCGCCGGTGAAGCATCCCGAGAAGGTGGACATGGTGATCTTCCGCGAGAACACCGAGGACATCTACGCCGGGATCGAATACGCGCCAGGCACGCCTGAGGCGCAGAAGATCCTCGACTTCTTCGCGAAGGAGTTTCCGGCGGAGTTCAAGAAAGTCCGCTTCGGCACCATGCAGGCCGCTCAGGAATGGCAGGCGCGGCTCGAGACGATTGGCGCGCCGCGGCGCGAAGTCGGCGTGCAGGTCGGCGTCGGACTCAAGCCGATCAGCTATCTCGGAAGCGAGCGCCTGATTCACAGCGCGATCAGTTACGCGATCGGCAGTCGGCGCAAGAGCGTCACCCTGGTGCACAAGGGCAACATCATGAAGTTCACCGAGGGCGCCTTCCGCGACTGGGGATATGACGTCGCGAAGAAGTTCTTTGGCGCCGAGGAGATCGACGGCGGCCCGTGGTGCCGGATCCCGCAGGGCAAGGCGGGCGCGGGCCTCGTCATCAAGGATGCGATCGCCGACATCACGCTGCAGCAGGTGCTGACGCGGCCTGACGAGTTCGACGTGATCGCCACGCCGAATCTCAACGGCGACTACCTCTCCGACGCGCTCGCCGCGCAGGTGGGCGGCATCGGGATCGCACCGGGCGGCAACATCAACTACGTCACCGGCCACGCGGTGTTCGAGGCGACCCATGGCACCGCGCCGAAATACGCCGATCAAGACAAGGTGAACCCGGGCTCGGTCATCCTGTCGGGCGAGATGATGATGCGGTACCTCGGATGGAACGAGGCGGCCGATCTCCTGGTGAAGGGGATGGATGGCGCCATCGCCGCCAAGCAGGTCACCTACGACTTCGCGCGCCTGATGGCGGGCGCGACCGAGCTCAAGACGTCGCAATTCGCCGACGCAATCATCAGCAACATGTAGGAACGAGGCGAGCGGAGCGAGCCCGCCGGAGCGGAGCGGGGCGATGGGGCCCCGCGAGCGACGGCGATGGGGGGTCCGGCGGGGCGAAGCCCCCCGGTCAGATCATGAATAGAAAAGTCACTGTGGTGGGTGGTGCGGGCGCCGTGGGCGCCACGGTCGCGCGGGCGGTCGCGCAGAAAGAGCTCGCGGACGTCGTCATCATCGACGTCGCCGATCAGAAGGCGGCCGGCGTCGGCCTCGACATGCTCGAATCGTGCCCGATCGACGGATCCGACTCGCGCATCGTCGGCTACGGCGCGAACGACGAAGGCTGGAAAGCGACCGCGAACTCCGACGTCGTCGTCATCACCTCGGGCATGCCGCGGAAGCCCGGCATGAGCCGCGACGATCTGCTCAACGTGAACTACGGGATCATGCAGCAGGTCACAGAGCAAATCGTGAAGTACTCGCCGAACACGATCATCGTTCCGGTGGCAAACCCGCTGGACGCGATGGCGCAGGCCGTGTATCGCCTCAGCAAGTTCCCGCGCGAGCGTGTGATTGGCATGGCCGGCGTTCTCGACTCCGCGCGTATGCGGACGTTCATCGCGATGGAGCTGAACGTTTCAGTCGAGAACATTCATGCGTTCGTGCTCGGCGGACACGGCGACACGATGGTTCCGCTGCCGCGCTATTCGACGGTTGCCGGGATCCCGATCACCGAGCTCATGTCCAAAGAACGCATCGAGGCGATCAGCAAGCGGACGGCGGACGGCGGCGCGGAGATCACCAAGCTGGTCGGTACGAGCGCGTGGTACGCGCCTGGATCGGCGGCGGCTGAGATGGTCGAAGTGATTTTGAAGGACAAGAAGAAGATCCTGCCGTGTTCGGTGTTTCTGCAGGGCGAGTACGGCATCCGCGATTTGTTCGTCGGCGTTCCAGTGAAGCTCGGCGCGCGCGGCGTCGAGGAGATCATTCAGATCAAATTGACGCCGGAAGAGGACGCTGCCCTGAAGAAATCGGCCGGCGCCGTCAAAGAGCTCGTCGACATCATCAAGGTGTGAAGCGCGGGCCGCGGCCCGCCGTCCGCGGCTCGACTCAGCGTAGAACCCCGCGGACGTACTCTCGATTCATCCGCGCGATGTTGGTGATCGAGATCTCTTTCGGGCAGACGGCCTCGCACTCGCCTTCGTTCGAACAGCTCCCGAATCCCTCGGCGTCGTGCCGATCGACCATCGCCACGACGCGGCTGCGCCGTTCAATCTGCCCCTGCGGCAGCTGCGCCAGATGGCTGATCTTCGCGGCCGTGAAGAGCGCGGCGGATGCGTTCTTGCACGCCGCCACGCACGCGCCGCAGGCAATGCAGGCCGCGGCATCCATCGCGCGCTCGACGACGGGCTTGGGGATGAGGATCGCGTTGGCGTCCTGCGCGCCGCCGACGTTGACGGACGTGTAGCCACCCGCCTGAATGATCCGATCGAACGCGCTTCGATCGACGACGAGGTCCTTGACGACGGGGAAGGCCTTCGCACGCCAGGGCTCGAGCAGGAGGCGATCGTTCTCCTTGAACCGCCGCATGTGGAGCTGGCACACCGTCGTGCCTGGATCGGGACCGTGCGGCACGCCGTTGACGAGAAACCCGCAGGCGCCGCAGATGCCCTCGCGGCAGTCGGAATCGAACGCGATCGGGTCCTGTCCGCCCGCAATCAGCCCCTCGTTCACGACGTCGAGCATCTCGAGGAACGACATGTCGGGTGAGACGTCTTCGACGGTGTAGTCGACGAGCTCGCCCGCCGCGCGCGGACCTGATTGCCGCCACACTTTAAGGAAGATTCGCATTACTTGTAGCTCCGCTGCGTCGGTTTCACGTACTCGAACGTCAACGGTTCCTTGTGGAGCACCGGCTCCTGGCCGACGCCCTTGAACTCCCACGCCGCGACGTACGAGAAGTCGTCGTCGTTCCGGAGCGCCTCGCCGTCCGCCGTCTGGCTCTCTTCGCGGAAGTGACCTCCGCAGGATTCGGTTCGCTGCAACGCGTCGAGCGTGAGGACTTCGGCGAACTCGAGGTAATCGGCGACGCGGCCGGCGTACTCGAGGTTCTTGTTCAGATTGTTCGCGGGCCCGGGCACCGACACGTTCTGCCAGAACTCCTCGCGGAGCCGCGGGATCTTCGCGAGCGCTTCGCGCAGCCCGGTCTCGTTGCGCGCCATGCCGACGTCGTCCCACAGGAGCGCGCCCAGATCGCGGTGCAGTTGCCGCGGGGTCTTCGTGCCTTTGACGGTCAGGAGCTGGTCGATTCTCGCCTGCACCGACGCCGCGGCCTCGTCGAACGCGGGGTGCTCGGTCGTGATGGAGCGGAACGACGCGCTGCCCAAATAATGGGCGAGCGTCGTCGGGATCACGAAATACCCGTCGGCGAGGCCTTGCATGAGCGCGCTCGCGCCCAAGCGATTCGCGCCGTGATCCGAGAAGTTCGCTTCGCCGAGCACGTGAAGGCCTGGGATCGTGCTCATCAAGTTGTAGTCGACCCAGAGCCCGCCCATCGTGTAGTGGATCGCCGGATAGATCCGCATCGGCACCTTGAACGGGTCCTCGTCGGTGATCTTCGTGTACATGTCGAAGAGGTTGCCGTAGCGCGCGCGGATGACGGAGGGGCCCAGACGCTTGATCGCGTCGCCGAAGTCGAGGTAGACGGCGAGGCCGCTCTCGCCGACGCCGCGGCCCTCGTCGCACACCGCTTTCGCGTTGCGCGACGCGACGTCGCGCGGCACGAGGTTGCCGAAGCTCGGATACCGCCGCTCCAGGTAGTAGTCCCGCTCCGTCTCTGGAATCTTCGCGGCCGGCCGTTTGTCGCCGCGGTTCTTCGGCACCCAAACGCGGCCGTCGTTGCGAAGACTCTCGCTCATCAACGTCAGCTTCGCCTGGTGCGTGCCGGAAACCGGAATGCACGTCGGATGGATCTGCGTGTAGCACGGATTCGCGAAGAACGCGCCGCGCTTGTGCGCGCGCCACGCGGCGGTGACGTTGGAATTCACCGCGTTCGTCGACAAGTAGTACGCGGTGCCGTAGCCGCCGGTGCAGAGCAGCACGGCGTGCGCGGCGTGACGCTCGATCTCGCCCGTCACGAGGTTCCGGCAGATGATCCCGCGCGCCTGACCGTCGATCACGACGACGTCGAGCATCTCGCGGTTCGCGAAGAGCCTGACCGTGCGGCGCTCGACCTGCCGCATCATCGATTGGTACGCGCCGAGCAGCAACTGCTGGCCGGTCTGGCCGCGCGCGTAGAACGTTCGCGAGACCTGCGCGCCGCCAAACGATCGGTTGTCGAGGAGCCCGCCGTATTCCCGCGCGAACGGCACGCCCTGCGCGACGCACTGATCGATGATGTTCACGCTCAACTGCGCGAGGCGGTAGACGTTCGCTTCCCTCGATCGGTAGTCGCCGCCTTTCACCGTGTCGTAGAACAGCCGCTGAATGCTGTCGCCGTCGTTCTGATAGTTCTTCGCGGCGTTGATGCCGCCTTGCGCCGCGATGCTGTGCGCGCGCCGCGGGCTGTCCTGGATGCAGAAGCTCGAGACGTTGTAGCCGAGCTCGCCGAGCGAGGAGGCGGCCGACGCGCCCGCGAGGCCGGTCCCCACGACGATGACCGTGTACTTGCGCCGGTTCGCGGGGTTGACCAGCCTCGATTCGAAGCGGTGGCGGTCCCACTTCTCCGCGAGCGGACCGGCTGGAACCTTTGCGTGGAGGGACATAGATTGCGTCAGTGTGTCAGGTACACCCAGATCGGAATGACGGCCAGGCCTCCGCCGATCAGGATGGCCAGGAGGATGCCCACCGTCACCAGATGCTTCGTGTAGCGCGGATGGTCGATGCCGAGCGACTGAAACGCACTCGCGATGCCGTGCCGCAGGTGCAAGCCGACGAGCAGCGGCGCAATCACGTAGAGCGCGACCCAGAGCGGCTGGCGGAACACCTCGATTTCAGTGCGATAGAGATCGCGAATCGACGTGCTGCCGGCGGCAAGGTAGAAGCTGCCGAACTTGAACTGCTTCACGTGGATCACGACGAACACCATGAGGATCAACCCGGACGCGATCATCGTCGAGGAGGCGAGGCTCTTGCGGCTCGTGTGGCCGGCCAGCTCTTTCTTCTGATACGCGATCGGGCGCGCCGCCTTGTTGCGCCTCCACATCGCGATCGTCTTGAAGATGTGGACCAGAAAGACCACCAGCAGCCCGATCTCGGCCGGGATGATGAGCGGATTCGAGATGAGCCGGTGCGAGTACTCGTTGAACATCTCCGGGCCGAAGAAGACGATGGCGTTCCCGGCCAGGTGCAGGACCATGTAGAGGAAAAGCGCGAGGCCCGTGAGTCCGATGACCAGCTTGGTACCGATGGACGAGGACAGAATCCGAGAGATCTTCGGCGACATGTCGAATGCGGCTCTGACGATCCGATTGATTGTACTTCAGGCCTTCGGGAGCGGGCCGGCGCCGCGCATGTGATTCGGCGCGCGGCCCTGAGATATGATGGGGAGATGCGCGCGCGACGGCGCGCGCGTCCTCTATCGTCTTTGTCGCGATCGGTTTCCTCCAGATGAAGATTCACGAGTATCAAGCCAAGGCGATTCTCGCGGCGCACGGCGTGCCGGTCCCGCAGGGAGAAGTCGTCCTCAACGCGGGTGAGGCGAGAGCCGTCGCGCAGCGGCTCGGCGGCGGCACGGTCGTCGTGAAAGCGCAGATTCATGCGGGCGGACGCGGCAAGGGCGGCGGCGTCAAGGTCGTGAAGGGACCGGACGAAGCGGAGCGCGCGACCGCCGCGATGATCGGCATGCGGCTGGTCACGTATCAGACCGGGCCCGATGGGCAAATCGTGCAGCGCGTCCTGATCGAGCAGGGCCTCAGCATCAAGCGCGAGCTGTATCTCGGGATCGTGCTCGACCGGGCGTCCGAGAAGCCGGTGCTGATGGCGAGTCAGGATGGCGGCGTCGACATCGAGAAAGTCGCGCACGACACGCCGGAGCGAATCGTCAAGGAAGCGATTCATCCCGGCGCGGGGCTCGCCGCGTACCAGACGCGCAAGCTCGCGTTCGCGCTCGATCTTCGCGGACCACAGATCGCGCAAGCGGCGAAGCTGATGAACGCCGTGTACGAAACGTTCAAGGCCACCGACGCGTCGCTCATCGAGATCAATCCGCTGATCGAAACGCAGGAGGGCAACCTCCTCGCGCTCGACGCGAAGATGAACTTCGACGACAACGCGCTGTATCGCCACCCGGACATCAAGGACCTGCGCGATCTCTCCGAGGAAGCGCCGCTCGAAGTCGAGGCGTCGAAGTACTCGCTGAACTACATCAAGCTCGATGGCACCGTCGGCTGCATGGTGAACGGCGCCGGACTCGCGATGGCGACGATGGACATCATCAAGCTGGCGGGGGGAGAGCCGGCGAACTTCCTGGACGTGGGCGGCGGTGCGAATGCCGAGCAGATCCGCAGCGCGTTCAAGATCCTGATGTCCGACAAGAACGTGAAGGCAGTGCTGATCAACATCTTCGGCGGCATTCTGCGCTGCGACGTGCTCGCCGAGGGCGTGATTGCGGCCGTGAAGGAGCTCGGCGTGCCCGTGCCGATCGTGATTCGAATGGAAGGCACGAACGTCGAGAAGGGCAAGCAGATGTTGAAGGACAGCGGACTGAATTTCACGACGGCGGACACGATGAGCGAGGCGGCGGAGAGCGTCGTCGCGTTGGCAAAGTAACTCACCATGGCTGTACTGATCGACAAGACCACGCGCCTGATCGTTCAGGGCATCACCGGCCGCGAGGGTACGTTCCACGCGAAGCAGGCGGCTGCGTATGGCACGAACGTCGTCGGCGGCGTGACGCCGGGGAAGGGCGGGACCACGCACGAGGGGTGGCCCGTGTTCGACACCGTCGCCGACGCGGTCCGCGAGACGGGCGCCGACGCGACGGTGATCTTCGTGCCGCCGCCGTTTGCCGCGGACGCGATCCTCGAGGCGGCGGACGCCGGACTCGCGCTCGCGGTCTGCATCACCGAAGGAATTCCGACGCTCGACATGATGCACGCGCTGATGGTGGTTCGCGGCTCGAAGACGCGGTTGATCGGTCCGAATTGTCCCGGCCTCATCACCGCCGGCCAGGCGAAGGCCGGCATCATCCCCGGGCATATCTGTAAAGAAGGGCGCGTCGGCATCGTCTCGAAGAGCGGAACGCTCACTTACGAAGCGATTCACCAGTTGACGCGGCTGGGGTTAGGGCAGACAACCTGCATCGGGATCGGCGGAGATCCGCTGATCGGAACGAGCTTCATCGACGCGCTCGGTCTGTTCGCGGCGGATCCCGCCACCGAGGCGGTGGTGATGATCGGCGAAATCGGAGGAACGGCCGAGGAAGAGGCGGCCGCCTACATCAAGCGAAGCTTCAAGAAGCCGGTCGTCGGCTTCATCGCGGGACAGACGGCCCCTCCCGGTCGTCGTATGGGGCATGCGGGCGCTATCATCGCTGGAGGAAAAGGCACGGCGGCCGAAAAGATGGCTGCGCTCTCTGCAGCGGGCGTCCGCGTGGTGAAGAGCCCGGCGGACATCGGCGGCGCCGTTCAGGGCGCGCTCAGCCACTAGAGGCGCCCGCGAGGCCCGCTCCCCGAATTCGATGTGGAGCCTAAGGCTTTGCGGTGCTATAGTTTCCTGATATCATATATTATTTGCCGCTTCGGAAATCTCCGCCGCTTCGCCTCGAAGGAGCTTCATGTCTTTGAGTGATGTCGCGGTTCCGGCCGCCTCCCGGTCCACTGCCACGCGCGTCGTCAACGACTTCAGCGTCCAGGTGGCGACGGTCAACGGGTCGGGTAGTCAGACCGCCAACCTCGTCCTCCTACGTTCGATCTTCCAAATGGGCGTGCCCGTGTCGGGCAAGAACATGTTCCCCTCGAACATTGCCGGGCTACCCACCTGGTACACCATTCGCGCGAACAAGCACGGCTACGTCGGCAGGAAGAAAGAGGTCGACTTCCTCGTCGCGATGAATCCCGAGACGGCGCGCGAGGATGTTTTGTCGCTCGAGCCTGGAACCGCCGTTCTGTACGACGAGCCGCTGAAGCTGAGCGCGCTCAGATCCGATTTGGTGTTCTACCCGGTTCCGTTCGATCGCATCGTGGCCGAGGTCTGCAAGGACGCGAAGCTCAGGCGCCTCGTCAAGAACATGATCTACGACGGCGTGCTGTCGAAGCTGCTCAACATCGACCTCGCGCAGATGGCGCACGCGCTGAAGCGCCAGCTTGGCAAGAAGCAGAAGGCGATCGATCTCAACATGGGCGCGCTCGAGGCGGGCTTCGCGTACGCCGAGCAGCACCTGCCGAAGCGCGATCCGTACTGGGTCGAGCCGATGGACAGGACGGCCGGGATGATCCTCGTCGAGGGAAACGCCGCGGCCGCGCTCGGGTGCATGATGGCGGGCGTCACCGTGGTCGCGTGGTATCCGATCACGCCGTCCTCGTCGCTGCCCGAGACGCTCATCGGGTACTTGAAGAAGTATCGAAAGGATCCCGAGACCGGGAAAGCGACGTACGCCGTCGTTCAAGCGGAAGATGAGATCGCGTCGATCGGAATGGTCGTCGGCGCCGGTTGGGCGGGCGCGCGTGCGATGACGTCGACGTCGGGTCCCGGCATCTCGCTGATGGCCGAATTCGCCGGCCTCGCGTACTACGCCGAAGTGCCGGGCGTCGTCTTCGACATTCAGCGCGTCGGACCGTCGACGGGATTGCCGACGCGTACCGCGCAGGGCGATTTGTTGTCGACCGCCGTGCTGTCGCACGGCGACACGCGGCAGATCATGCTGATCCCGGCGTCGGTCGAGGAGTGCTACACGATGGCGATGGACGCGTTCGATCTTGCGGAGCGCTTCCAGGTGATCGTGTTCATCATGAGCGACCTCGACCTCGGGATGAACATGTGGATGTCGAACACGTTCGAGTATCCCGAGCGGCAGCTCGATCGCGGGAAGCGTCTCGATCGCGAGACGCTGCAGCGCATCGGCGAGTGGGGCCGCTACAAGGACGTCGACGGCGACGGCATTCCGTACCGGACCGTTCCGGGCGAGTCGATGCCGCCGTACTTCACCCGCGGGTCGGGCCACAACGAGAAGGCGCAATACAGCGAGCGGCCCGACGACTACGTGAACAACATGGAGCGCCTGGCGCGGAAGTTCGAGAGCGCGCGCGGCCACGTGCCGAAGCCCGTCGTGCAGGATGTGGACGGCGCCGAGATCGGCATCATTGGATTCGGCAGCAGCCACTGGGCCATCGACGAAAGCCGCGATCAACTCGAGCGCGGGTACGGAATCAAGACCGCGTACCTCCGCCTTCGCGCGTATCCATTCACCGACGAGCTCACGCTCTTCCTCGATCGCTACGAGCGCATCTACGTCGTCGAGCAGAACCGCGACGCGCAGATGCTCGCGCTCATGCGGTTGGACATCACCGCGGATCATCACGCGAAGGTGCGGAGCGTGCTCCACTTCAGCGGGCTTCCGATCGACGCACGATCGGTGACCGACGACATCGTCGAACAGGAAGGGCTCAAGCCGAAAACATCGGCGCCTCGCGAGACGCTCGCGGCGGGCATTGCGGGACGGGGAGAATAAGAACGCTTCCGCCTTTTTTAGGCGGAAGGAACAATTGATAAACGATCATGTCGACACCAACACCAGAAGCACCGAAGAGACTGAATCGACTCGGCCTCGAGCTGCAGCCGTATCGCGGCGGCAAGACGACGCTGTGCGCCGGGTGCGGACACAACGCGATCTCCGAGCGCATCATCGAGGCGTTCTTCGAGATGGGCGTCGACCCTGGGCAGGTCATCAAGCTCTCGGGTATCGGCTGCTCGAGCAAGAGCCCGGCGTACTTTCTCGGCGCCGCGCACGGCTTCAACACCGTGCACGGCCGCATGCCGTCGGTCGGCACCGGCGCGATGCTGGCGAACCGCAAGCTCATCGCAATCGGCATCAGCGGCGACGGCGACACAGGGGCGATCGGCATCGGCCAATTCGTCCATCTGATGCGGCGCAACTTGCCGATCATCTACATTATCGAAGACAACGGTTGTTACGGGTTGACGAAGGGGCAGTTCTCGCCGACGGCCGACGTCGGGTCGAAGGCGAAGAACGGCGTCGCGAACGAGCTCCCGCCGATCGACACGTGCCGGCTCGCGATCGAGCTCGGCGCGTCGTTCGTCGCGCGGTCGTTCTCGGGCGACAAGAAACAGTTGCTCGCGATCCTGAAGGCGTCTCTCGCGCACCGCGGCACGTGCATGATCGACGTCCTCTCGCCCTGCGTCACCTTCAACGATCACGAGGGATCCACGAAGAGCTACGCCTACGCGAAGGACCACGACGACGTGATGGGCGACATCACTTTCGTGCCGTTCTTCGAGGACATCAGCGTCGAGTACGATCCCGGGACGACGAAAGCCGTCGAAATGCACGACGGCTCGAAGCTGTATCTCAGAAAGGTCGCGGAGGATTACAATCCGACCGACAAGATGACCGCCCTTCGTCTGCTGCACGAGACGGCGCGCCGCGGAGAGTTCGCGACCGGTGTGTTGTACGTCGAGCCTGACAAGGAAGATTTCATCTCGTTGCTCGGTCTCGTCGACGAGCCGCTGGCGAGCCTTCCGCTCGATCGCGTCCGTCCCGGCCGCGCGGCGTTGGACGAAGTGATGGAGTCGCTCCGGTGAGGCGGCTCGCGCGGCACATCTCGGTTCTTGCCGCCGCGCTGGCCGTCGCCGCCGCCCAACCGCATCCGCAGGCGCAGGGGAAGCGCCCTCTCGCCGTCGACGACATCTTCAACGTCAGGGACGTTCGCGATCCGCAGCGATCGCCCGATGGCAAATGGGTCGCGTATACGGTCACCCGCGCCATCCGCGACACCGACAAGAACGACACGGACGTGTGGATGGTGAGCTGGGACGGCCGCGAGCATGTTCAGCTCACGTCGAGCCCCGATAACGAATCGCGTCCGCGCTGGAGCCCCGACGGAAAATTCCTCGCGTTCGCTTCGTCGAGGACGGGCACGGCCCCGCAGAGCGCATCCACTCCAAACAAAGGCGCGCAGATCTGGCTGTTGAATCGCGCGGGCGGCGAAGCCGTGAAGCTGACCGACCTGAAGGGCGGTGTATCCGACTACGCCTGGTCGCCCGACAGCCGGCGGCTCGTGCTCGTCGTCAGCGATCCTGATCCAAAAGTTCCGGAGATTCCTCCAGACGCGAAAGAGGGTCCGCAGAAGACGCCGAAGCCAATCGTCCTCGATCGCTACTATTTCAAATCGGACGGCAGCGGATATCTTCGCGGCGAGCGAAGTCATCTGTATCTGTTCGACGTCGCCGCGAAGAAGGCGGAAGCGTTGACGAAGGGCGCGTTCGACGAGACGTCGCCCGCATGGTCGCCAGACGGATCGCAGATCGCATTCATCCGCCGCCACGGCGAAGGCGACGTCGACAAGCAGCCGAATCCGGATCTCTTCGCGATCGACGCGCGCGTGGGCGCCGAGCCGCGCCGCCTCACGACGACGACGGCGGATGAAGGTGGACGGATCACGTGGAGCCCTGACGGGCGATCGATTGCGTATCACCTCGGCGACGAGCCGAAGTACTTCGCGTACGACCAGCCGCGGCTCGTCGTGATTCCGGCCGCCGGGGGCCAGCCTCGCACGCTGACGGACGCGCTCGATCGTCCGGTTGGCGGCGCGCTCTGGTCCAACGACGGCAAGAGCTTGCTCTTCACCGTTGTCGACGATCGCTCGCAGTACGTCGGACGTGTGGCGGCAACAGGCGGCCGCGTCGAGCGACTGACCGAAGGTCCGGGCGTCGTGACCGGGCTTTCGTCCGGGCCCGATCAAGCGTTCGCGGTGCTCTCTTCGTCGGATACGACGCTGCCGGAGGTCCACGCGCTCGAAAACGGGCGGCTTCGCAAGCTGACGACCCACAACGACGAGTGGCTGAAGGAGCGAATGCTCGGGACGACGGAGGAGTTCACGTCGACGAGCAGCGACAAGACCGAAGTCCACGGCCTCATCGTCAAGCCGCCGACCTACACCTCTGGACGGCGGTATCCAACGCTGCTGCGCATTCACGGAGGACCGAACGGGCAGGACGAGCACTCGTTCAATTTCGAGCGCGAGCTGTTCGCCGCGAACGGCTACGTCGTCGTTGCCGTGAATTACCGGGGGAGCAACGGCCGCGGCAGCCAGTATCAGAAGGCGATCTTCGCCGATTGGGGCAACAAGGAAGTCGTCGATCTCCTGGGCGCAATGGATCACGTCGAGAAGCTCGGATTCGTCGATCCCGATCGTCTCGGCATCGGCGGCTGGAGCTACGGCGGGATCCTCACGAACTACACCGTCGCGTCCGACAAGCGGTTCAAGGCGGCGACGAGCGGCGCGGGCAGCTCGAATCAGATTTCGATGTACGGAACGGATCAATACATCCAGCAGTACGAAGCTGAATTGGGTCCGCCCTGGAAGACGCCGGACCTGTGGGTGAAAGTGTCGTACCCGTTCTTCCACGCGGATCGCATCAAGACGCCGACGCTCTTTCTCTGCGGCGAGAAGGACTTCAACGTGCCGCTCGCGGGAAGCGAGCAGATGTATCAGGCGCTGCGAAGCCTCGGCGTGCAGACCGAGCTCGTGATCTATCCGGATCAGCGCCACGGCATCACGACGCCGAGCTATCGCACCGATCGGCTGCAGCGCTATCTCGATTGGTACGAGAAATACCTGCGGCCGACCGAGACGTCGGAAGCGCGCCGCTAAGTCATCCCTGCGTTTCGTCGACGTTCGCGCCGATCACATCCTCGCAGATTGCCGTCTCGTCCTTCGGCAAGCCTCGTTCGTCGAGGCCGCTGCCGTGCGGATTGCCTTGCTGCGGACGAGCGTCCGGGCGATCGCCTTCCACGGCACCTTTTCCCGCGTCGACTTCCGCGACGTCTGTCGGGCGCTTGGATTCCGTCATGTGTTTCCTTGTGGCTATAATTGACCGGATATGGAGACAACGTTTGCGATCATCAAGCCGGACGCCGTCAAGTCCGGCGTCTCGGGGAAGATCATTCAGCGCATCGAAGACTCGGGATTCCAGATCCGTGCCATGCGCCTCCGGCGCCTGACGAAAAAGGAAGCTGAAGGGTTTTACGCGGTCCACAAGGAGCGTCCGTTCTTCTCGAGCCTCACGAGCTTCATGTCTTCAGGGCCCGTGATCGTGCTCGCGCTGCAGGCGCCGGACGCGATCAAGAAGTGGCGGACGTTGATGGGCGCAACGGATCCGGCCAAGGCGGATTCGGGCACGCTGCGCAAGGAGTTCGGCAGCTCGATCGAGCACAACGCGACGCACGGCTCCGACGCGCCCGACACGGCGGCGTTCGAGCTGGGGTATTTCTTCGCGGGCATCGAGCTGTAAGGAAGAACGAAGTACGTGGGCAAACTGCTCGTCGTCGTTGGGCTCGTGCTCGTGGCCGTTGGCGTGCTGATCATGCTTGGCGTCAAGATCGGCCGCCTGCCGGGCGACTTTTCGTTCAAGGTTGGAAACGCGACGTTCTATGTCCCACTGGCGACGTCGATTCTGCTGAGCGTAGTCCTCACGTTGTTGATGACGCTCCTGCGGCGGTAAGGAGAGCTGATTGGCGATCAAATCGGATCGGTGGATCAAGAAGATGGCGCTCGAGCACCGGATGATCGAGCCGTTCGAGGATCGGCAGGTGCGCATCGGCGTCGTGTCGTTCGGGCTCTCGTCGTACGGCTACGACATCCGCGTCGCCGACGAGTTCAAGGTCTTCACGAACATCAACTCCACCGTCATCGATCCCAAGCAGTTCGATCCGCGCTCGTTCGTGGATCTGAAGACGGACATCTGCATCGTCCCGCCGAACTCGTTCGCGCTCGCGCGGACGGTCGAGTACTTCCGGATTCCGCGCGACGTGCTCACGGTCTGCCTCGGCAAATCCACGTACGCGCGCTGCGGGATCATCGTCAACGTCACGCCGTTCGAGCCGGAGTGGGAGGGAACCGCGACGCTGGAGATCTCGAACACGACGCCCCTTCCCGCCAAGATCTACGCGAACGAGGGGATCGCGCAGGTCCTCTTCTTTCAGAGCGACGAGCCGTGCGAGATTTCGTACGGCGACAAGAAGGGGAAGTACCTCAAGCAGCAGGAAGTCACGCTGCCGAGAATCTAGCGCGCCGTGCCCGCGGCGCGACGGCGGCCGCGATTGCGATCGCGCCAATCGCTCGGCCGATTCCCGTTCCGAACACGATCGCCGCGTTGAAGACCATGAAGAGAAAGACGGCGAACAGCACGTTCTCGATCGCGCGCGACCGCTGACGGTACGCGAGCGGTGCAAGCCACCACAGTCCCGCGTCCACCAACCACAGCACCACGAACGCGTAATTGACGTAGAGCCCGCCGCTCCAATGAAGGCCGGTGACGGCGGCGGTCTGACGCGCGGTCGACTCGAGCGCGGCGGCGTGATCCCACGCGTAGAACGCGTGCATGGCGGCCGCTGTATGCGCGGCGAGCAGCAGTGCTCCCGCCGACCAGCAGAGCCGTGCGGCGCGAAAGGAATCGGGTCCGCGCGCGCGGAGCCATTCCGCGGCGGCCCACGCCGCGATCGCGCCGAAGACGAGCGCTCTCGTGACGGTCACTCGGGACTCAGCCGTCGATGGCGGGGAGCGCGACTTCGGCCGGCAGCGGCAGGGCAAGATCGAGATACGGCGCGCAGCCCGTCGGCTCTGGATTGATCTCGACGGTGTACGCCCCGCGCGACTTGGCTTGCGCGATCAGGCCGGCGGCGGGATGCACGAGCGAGGAGGTGCCAATCGACAGATAGATGTCGCACGCGGTCGCGTCGAGGCATCGGCTCAGCACGTCCGCGTCGATCGCTTCGCCGAACCACACGACCGCCGGCCGCGCGTAACCTCCGCATCCGGGACAGCGGGGCGGCAGCACGCGCAGCGGCACCTCGCGATCTTCCCAGGTGTCCGGCGCCGTGCCGCAGCCGAGCATGCAGCGCATCCGCCAAATCGATCCGTGGAATCGCACGACGTCCGCGGCGCCCGCGCGCTCGTGAAGGCCATCCACGTTCTGCGTGATGAGCGTTACGCCAGGCCGGCGGCTCCAGCGCGCGAGCACGTCGTGCGCGGGATTCGGCTGGCACGCCGCCAGGCGCGAGCGGCGCCAGTCGTACCACTCCCACACGAGCGCGGGATCGCGATGAAACGCGTCTGGCGTCGCGAGATCTTCTGCTCTGAACGATCGCCACAGACCGCCCGCGCCGCGGAACGTCGGCACGCCGCTGGCGGCAGAGACGCCGGCGCCGGTGAGAATCGTGACGCGCGCGGCGCGCCGGAGGCGATCGCCGAGCTCGCCGAGCGCGCGGCGTGTCGTGTCGTCGAAGGTCACGGCTGCTTGAGGCGCTGCTGCGCCTGCGCGACGCGCGCATCGATCGCCGTCGTCGATCCGGCGGGCACCAGCCGGCGGACGCTCTCGAGCGCCTCGATGTACCACTTGCGCCAGGCCGCCGCTACGTCGGCTTCGGTCGCTTCGGCCTTCGCGCGATCCGCGGCCGCGGCGACGATTGCCTCTCCCTGTTTCCGCTCGAGGGCGAGCCGCGCATCCGCGGAGGCTGCGAGTAGATCCGCGACGGCGAGCGCGTCGCGCTCCTCGGCAGACGCCAGGAACCATGCGGCCGCCGCGATCGAGATTCCGACGTGCGTCATTTCGAGCGGGCTCGTCTTGTCCGGCCGATCGAGATTCGTGTGGTAGTAGCGATCCGTGAAATGCCAGCTCAAGAGCGATGGAATACCGGCGTTGGCGAACGTCGTGTGATCGCTGCCGCCCTCGTACGGGTTCGTCCTCACGATCCATTTGCTCTCCTTCGCGTGGCGAAGGCAGATCGCGTGATACAGATCGTTCAATAGGCTGCCCTTCAGCGTCTCGGCCTTGATGCCTCCGCCGCCGCCGCCCCATTCGGTGTGGGGATCCGAAGGGCGCGTCCAGACCGCGGACGGATCCGCCTGCTTTTCGATGAGAAACGTCCCGCCGGTCTTCGCGGTGTCTTCTCCGGTCATGTCGAGCGAGAACATGTATTGAACGTTCTTCGCCTGCTCCGGATACGACGTGAGCCACTGCCGGCTGCCGCGGATCTCGTCGAGCCAGAGGAACGTGAGCGTGCGTCCGGGGCGATCGAGCCCGCGCCCGCGGGCCGTTCCGACGAGCGCGGCCGCGATCGCCTGGAGCGTTCCGCTGCCGCTGCCGTTGTCGTTCGCGCCCGGCTCTTGGACGTGCGCGGCCATCACGATCCGCTCATCCGGCTTCACGCTCCCGGGAATCTCGGCGACGAGCGTGCGATTCGGGCCTTCGTAGAAGGAGGAGACGATCTCGACTTTCACGTCGACCGGACCGCTGCGCAGTCGCTCGCGCATGCGCGCGGCCGCGCGCGCGCTCGCTTTGAACGCGAACGATTTCGCGTCCGCGTCGTACGGAATCACGCCCCACTGGAACACGTCCTGCTGATCGGGCGACGTGAACTGCTTGGGATCCGCAGGACGGATGTAGGGCGCGATGTTCGTCGAGATGACGCCCGCCGCGCCGCGGCTCTTGACCGCCTGCTGCCAGAGCCGCGCGACCGCGGCGTTGCCGAGGACGACCGCGCCTTTGACGTCGACGTTCTCGTAGTCCTTCGGATCCGCGCCCTCGCCGACGTCGACGAGCCGCGCCGTGAGCCCGGCTTTGTCCGTCGGAAACGAGTTGATGCAGAGCGAGATCCGATCGCGCAGCCTCGACAGCACGACCTCGCCGTCGGCGAACGCGACGGTACCGAGTTGATAGTCCCAGCCGCGCGTCTGTCCCCATTCGTCGATGCGGACGAACGGGCGGTTCTTCTCCGGCGATTCCGCGAATCCTGCGGCGAGCAGGCGCGCGCGGATGTAGTCGAGCGTGCTGTTGAATCCCGGGTTGCCCGGGACGCGCCAGAACTGATCCATGTAACGCACGGTCTCGAGCGCGGCGAATCCGTCGACGCGCTGTGTCATCGCGCGGTACGCGCGCTCCGCCGAGGGAGGCAAGGGAAGCGCCGGCGGCTGGAACCGCTCGGGTTCTTGCGCGCGCGGCGCGGCGAGAATCAGGAGGGATAGCGTGGCGATCGCCGCGGGAAGAGCCGAACACCTCATGCCGCTATTCTACCGATCGGGGAAGACGAATGTTCGGCGCGCGCGGTCGGAGGCGAGCGTCTCGGCGCGATAGTAGCGATCGAGGATCGACGGACGCCACGTCAGGAGATCGGGATTGCGCTCAGCGAATGCCGTCCATGGCTCGTCCTGCGCACCATCGCGGCGCTCGTTGATGAGCAGCACGAAGGCGACGGTGATTGTCTCGTGATAGAGCCCGGGCTTTCCGTGCGCGAGCGCGAATCGCTTGAGCGCGCCGCTGAAGCGGCTCAGCGCGTCGGGGAGCGGATGCTGCGTGAGATACCACCACGCCACGCGCACGTGCTCGCGGTGGTGGAATCCGCCCGGCGGTTCTTCACCCGCTTCGAACGCCTCGACGAACGCTCGGTCGTCCATGAAGATTCCGGGTTCCTGAACGGGACCCGGAACCGGATTGTACCGTCAGAACGGCCACGCTTGCGTGATCGTCAGGACCTGGCCGGACGATTCGAGCGTTCCGACGCGCGAGCTCGACGTGTTGTTCGGGGCGGCGCGGTACCGCACGCTTCCCGAGCCGACGCCGCTGCCGACTCCGCTCGGATAATCTATCAGCGTGATCCACGGCGCGGTGCTCGTCATCGTCCACGCGCAGCCGGCCTGGGTGTTGATCGTGACGGAGAAATCGCCGCCGGCACTCGTCACGGCCTGCGTCGTCGGATCGAGCGCGTAGGTGCATGGCGGCGGCTCGGCCGCCTGATTCACCGTGAACGCTTGATTGGCGATGAGCACGCTGCCGGTGCGCGCCGGCCCCGTGTTTCGAGCGACGGACATCTCGACGGCGCCGCTGCCGGTCCCGGCGGCGCCCCGGTCCACGACGACCCACGGCACCTGACTCACCGCGCTCCACGCGCATCCGCTCGTTGTCGTCACTGCCGCCGTCACCGGCGCGCCGGCGGCAGCGACGGATTGCTCCGTCGGCGCGATCGTGTAGGCGCACGGCGCGGGCGCGGCGGCCTGCGTGACCGTGTAGGTCTGACCGGCGATCGCCGCCGTGCCCACGCGCGCGGCTCCGCCGTTCGCCTCAACCGTGAGGGTCACCGTTCCGTTGCCGGCGCCCGACGCGCCGTTCGTGATCGCGATCCACTGCGCCTGGCTCACCGCGGTCCACGTGCATCCCGCTGGCGCGGTCACGGCGACGCTTGCGTCGGCGCCGGCCGCGGGAGGCGAGAGCGCGTTCGGCGCGATGGAATACGTGCACGGGATCGCCGCTTGTGTGACCGTGAACGTCTGATCGCCGATCGTGACCGTGCCGCTTCGTCCGCTGCCGCTGTTCGCGGCAATCGCAAGGCTCACGTTGCCGCTGCCGTTCCCGGACGCGCCGCCACTGACCGTGATCCACGATGCCTGGCTCGCTGCCGTCCACGCGCACCCATTCGACGTCGTCACGGCAACCGTGAGGTTGGACGCGCCGGACCCTGTCGAGACCCCCGGTGGTGCCAGCGAATAGTTGCAGACGAGCGCGGCGGCTTGCGTGACGGTGAAGATCGCGTTCGCGATCGTCACAGTGCCGACGCGGAAGGCACCCGTGTTCGCCGCGAATCGGAGATTGACGCTGCCATTGCCGGTGCCGCTCGCGCCGTTGACGATAGTGATCCACGGAGTCTGCGTCGACGCGTTCCATGCGCACCCAGACGACGCGGCAACAGCGATGGATGTGGTGCTGCTTTCTGAAGGAGCGGTGTAGCTCGACGGATCGATCCGGAAGCTGCATTGCGGGGAGGCGAGTCCAGCCTGCGTCACCGCGAACGGCTGTCCCGCTATCGTGATCGCGGAGGCGCGCGCGTCGCCCGCGTTAGCGGCAACTTGGAAGCGAACCGTGCCAGGACCGTTCGTGTTCTGCGTTGCCGTGATCGTGATCCACGGTGCGCCGCTCGCAGCCGTCCACGCGCAGCCATCCATCGTGTCGATCGCGACCGTGCCGTCGCCGCCCGAGGCGTCGAAGCTTTGGCCCGCCGGATTGAAGAGAAATTGACAGGGCGCGCCGGACTGCACGATCTCGGTGCGCTGGCCGCCGACGGCGAGCGCGCCGCGCCGAGTGGATGGCGTCGCGTTTCTCGCGACGGCGAAGTTGATCGTGCCGCTGCCTTGGCCGGACAGGTCCGATGTGATCGTCAGCCATGAGGCGTCGCTCGTGACCGACCACACGCATTCGCGCGCGGCGGTGACGCTGACGCTGCCCGTGCCGCCGCTCGCGCTGATCGGCGGTGGGCTCGCCGGCATTCCTATCGCGCAGCGATCGTTGCTCGGCTGGAGAAGCGTGGTCGACGAGGATCCGCAGCCGTAGGCCGCCGCGACCACAGCCGTTCCCACGATGGCAGCAAACGTAATGGCCGTGCTCGGCCTGAATACCTCGTGCGTTTCGCAACGCGTCACGGCATTCATGCATGATGACAGCCAGGCCGTTCTGAGCGTCGAGCGGTCTTCTCGTCGAAAACAGAGTCACGCGCTCGACGCAAGTGTCTTCAGGGACGTCGTTTGGTTGCACCGAGTCGACCGTTGGCGATGAACGCCCGAACGGTCGTACGTGTGGCCTCGAACGGATCGACAGTGCCGCTGGCGCGCCACACTGCGGTCGCAAAGACGTACTGCTGGGCATCGACGGTGAGCGCGCCGACGAGCCAGCTGACGCCTTCACCACTCGCCGTTCGCGTCGCCCCCGTCTTCGAGCTCAACGCGACGCCGCTGCGCCAGTCACCGTCGACCGGATGCACGCCGGTTGAATTCTCGACCGTGCCGGGTGATTGCACGAGCGCGGCTTGCACCGCGCGCATGTGTTCCGGCGACAAGGGCAGTTCGTTGGCGTAGAAGCGCCGCAGGAATCCGACCTGCTCATCTGGCGAGATACGGAGCCGGCCGTTGAGCCAGTACTCCGCGATCGGTCCAGACGTGTCCGCGTTGCCGTAGCGAAGCCGCGCGAGCCATTCGTGCATCCGCGCGGCGCCGATTCGCGGCGCGATCCGTTGGAACACCCACAACGCGGACGGACGTATCGCGCTCAAGACGGTGTGATCGCGCTCCCAGGACGGCCGATTGGCGTATGGGGTGCGGTCCCACTGCTCGACGCCGTCCGGCGTCGCGACCTTGGTCTCGAGCGCGACGAGGGCATGCGGAATCTTGAACGTGGATGCCGGCGAGAGGCGCGTCCGGCACGCCTTCTCGTCCGACCTCGTCGTGCGCGCGCGCGCCGCGTCGTAGATGACCACGCACGATCGCACGTCGCCGCCTGACTGCGCGGCCGGAGCCGCGGACACCATTGCCGCGATCGACGCGGCGAGCGCCGGCCACGCGCGCCCGATCATCCTCGCGCGTCGGGCGGCTCGAAGAGCTGACGCAGCTCGCACTCGCCGTCGCCCGCCACCTGCAGGAAGTCCTTCACCAACTGGATCGCATGCTCCTTCGAGTCCGCCTTCAGCAGCGCGAGGCCGCCGATCACTTCCTTCGCCTCCGTGAATGGTCCGTCGGTCACGCTGATTTTGCCGTTCGAGAGTCGAACGCGCGCGCCCATCGCGCTTGGCAGGCAGCCTTCGACAGCGACGAGGTAGCCGGCCTTCATGCCTTCCTCGATGAGACGTCCCATTCTGTCCATCTCCGCCTGCGATGGAGGAGCATTGCGTTCGGGGGTTCTGTACACGCTCAGAAACTTCATGACGATATCTCCTTTGCCGACAAGGTTGGTCTCTGCTTACACGTCGAACGGCAGGCCGCCGGATCGACAGGCCCACGGCTGGTGTGGAAAAAGAATCTCGAGTCGCTAGCTTCCTGCAGGGGCGGCGTTCAACTCACTGAAACAAAGAATGTAGCCGTCGGGGTCCTCGACGTAGAAATCAAGGCATGCCCACGGTCTCTGCTCGAGCGGCCTGATCACGCTCGCGCCGCGCTCCTGCAACTCGCTGAACAGGCTTCGGATATTCGAGACCGACACGTGCGCGTCCAGGTGCTCGTTCTGCTTCCGGTGGGCTCTGTCGGCGGCCAGCTTGTCCGCATGCTTGAGGTGTATCGCGAAACCATCGCGCGTCACGGACGCGTAGAACGAGTCGTACACGAAGTCGAGATCGAAGCCCAGCCTCTCCCGATAATACGCAATCGCGCGATCGAGATCGTCGACGAGAAACTGCGGGATTATCGCGGTAATGCGCGCGGCGCTACGAACAGTCATTGAAGCCATGTCGTTCCTCGCTTGTGCTAGAGCGGCTGGCCGAGCCGCGCCTGGAGGCGCGCGCGGAATCGCCTTCCGACGCGAATCTGCGTGCGATCGCGCAGACACGCGACGTAATCGCCGTGCGCGTCCTGCCGCAGCTCGTCGACGAGATCGATGTTGACGATCGCCGATCGGTGGATGCGGACGAAGCGGCGCTCGTCGAGCGCCCGATCCAGCGATCCGAGCAGCTCTCTGTGCACGTGCGTGTTGCCGTCTCGCGTGTGCAGCTTCACGTACGGACCTTCGGCCTCGATCCAACTGATCTGCTCGACGGGCAGGAGCCGCACGCGATTCGGTCCTTTCACGACGATCCGATCGAGGGCCGGCTTCTGCCGCGCTTCGCTGGATTGCGTGTCCGCGACAGCCGCACCTCGCGCGACTCTCTCCAGCAGCGATCGCATCGCCGTCATGAGCGTCTCGGCCAGTCCCGCTCTCGCGTGCCGCACGGCGCGATCGAGCGTCGCCTGAAAGCGCTCGTCGCTGAACGGTTTCATCAAGTAGTCGATCGCGTGCGCTTCGAACGCGCGCAGCGCGTACTCGTCGTGCGCCGTAACGAACACGACGACCGGGAGACCATCCGATCCTCGCCTCCGCACGAGGCTCGCGATTACGCCAAATCCATCGAGCTCGGGCATCTGCACGTCGAGGAACAACATCTGGACCGGACGCTCGGCGCGTTCCGCCTGCTCGATGGCGTCCAACGCCTCCGCGCCGCCGGCGCAGCACGCGACGAGCTCGACGCGCGAATCCCGCCTCAGAAGGTTTCGCAGCCGCTCTCGTCCCGGCTTCTCATCGTCGACGACGAGCACGCGAAGGTTGTTGGTCATGGGATGATCCGAGAGCCGCGGTTCCGGTTCGCATCGCTATTCTCCCTCGCCCGCGGAGCGCAGCGGCAAATCGAGCTGGACCTCGATTCCGCCCGAGGGGACTCGCGCGATCCGCAGGAGATCGCGTTTGCCGTAGAGATGCTCCAGCCGCGAGACGACGTTTCCCAATCCGACGCCGGCGTTGCCCTGCAGCGTCCAGTCCTGCGGGATGCCGACGCCGTTGTCGCGCACGCGGACGGTCAGACGCGATCCGTTGCGCGACGCGGTCACCTCCACGTGTCCGCCGGACAAGCGCGGAGCCACGCCGTGCCGGATGGCGTTCTCGACGAGCGGCTGGAGGAGGAAGCTCGGAACCATCACGTCGAGCGCGTCATCGTCCGCTCGAACGGCGACGGTGATGCGTTCCTCGAATCGCGCCGATTCAATCGCGAGGTAGTCGTCGAGAAACGTGAGCTCTTCACCGAGCGTCACGAAAGGCCGCGCGCCGTGCGTCAACGAGGCGCGAAGCAGATCGCCGAGCTGGCCCATCAACCGCCGCGCCGTCTGCGGACTGGTTTCCGTGAAGGCGCTGATCGTGTTGAGCGCGTTGAAGAGGAAGTGCGGCTGCAGCTGCGCGCGAAGGCTTTGCAGCCGGGCCTCGACGAGCCGCCGCTCGAGATCCGCGGCCTCGAGCGCGAGCTCGTGCGCCTGCCGCTCGCGCTGCTGCACGCGCGCCGCGTAGTCCCGCGAAATCGCGACGCCGGCGATGACGGCGTAGATCAAGAGGTCCCAATAGAAGCGCTCGAGAAAGAAATCCGCGATGCTCGGAGGCCACGGGCTGCCTCGGATCGGCCGGCTCATGAGCCTGATGACGATCGACAGACACGTGCACGCGACCGCGAGCGGTACGTGCAGCGCGACGCGGCCGGCAAGGCTTCGTCCGGAGAGCAGCCGCCTGTCGAGCCAGAAGACGCCGGGCGTGAGAAGGCCCCACACATACCATCGCGGCATCGTGAAAGCGAGCGCGCCGCCCCAAGGAATCCGTCCGCGCGAGAGGAGGACGATCTGGCTGGCGAAGAACACCGCCAGCCCCGTCCAGAAGAGCAGCGCCCAGAAGACGAGACGGAGCGTGCGGCCCATGCTCCGCGTGTGGCCGTCGATCGATCCGGTCACTTCATTGGCGTGATTCGAAGATTCGAGAACGCGCCGTCGCTGCCGTTGCCCGTCCACAACCCAATCATGCCTCGATCGAGCTGTCCGAGCTTGCGCACTTCGAGCGTGGGTGTTTTCACCGTTCCCACGTAGATCTGAATCGCGTTGCCTTTCACGACGACGCGGAGCGGGACCCAGTCGGTGGGCACGACGGATTGATCGACGGGATTCTCGAACTCCTCCGGGAATTCCTTTCGAAGCCGCGGCCAATCGTAGTCGGGCAGCGAGATGTACTGGACGGCGTGCTGATGGCGGGCCGGATCTTCCGCGCGGAAGTTGAACGGCCGCAGATACACGCACTCGTATTGGTTGTCGGCCTTTCCATGAAACGCGACGCCGAGAAAGCTTCGCTGCAGCACGTCGCGTCCGCGCGCGTCCACTTCGATCGTGCCCTCCGCGAAATCAGTCCCCTGGACCCAGACGACGTTGTTTCCCTCGGCTTCCGACACGTAGATCGCATCGGGCCGATCGGTCAGCTTCTTCACGCCGCGCTGCAACCCGCCGAGTTTCCCCGCCGCGAGGCGTTCGGCAAGGTCGATTCGCTGCGCGGCCGCGCCTGCCTGAGGCGCCGGGCTCGCGGGGTTCGCCGCGCCAGCCGGCTTCTGCGCACCGGCGCCCGCGGACACGACCACGCACGCCACGACTACGACGGCGACCGAGCTCTTGACGACAAAGCGCATAGATCCTCCTGATGACAGAGCCAAGGCGAAGCTGGGCACGTCATCCTCCATCGTCAGTCATCTTAGCGGAGCGGCGTTGACGGTGTGACACGAGTTCACGAACGGCGTCCTGTCGGCATGAACGCCGGTCTGAGCGGATGAGCGGTTGAAGCGGCTGAGTCGGCGTGGAACGAGTTGGTGCATGCTATGCGCATGAAAGACGATCTGAAAGCCGCGCTGCGATCGTTTCGTTCGTCGCGCAGTTTTACTGCCGCCGCGCTCGTGGTGCTGACGCTCGGGATTGGCGCCACCACTGCGATCTTCTCGGTCGTCGATGCCGTGGTGCTGCGCGGCCTGCCGTTCGACGAGCACGATCGGCTCGTCGCCGTCGGCGAGCGCTACACCGGCCCGGGACAATCGCGTCCGCCGAACCGCGATCCCGACGCGCTGTCGCTCGTCACGCCGCAGAACTACGCGGACTGGGCGGCCGAACAGCGCGTGTTCGAATCGATGGCCGCGATCGCGAGCGGCTGGCTGACGCTTCGCGAGCCCGGGACCGAGCCTGAATCTCTCGTCCCGCAGCGAGTGACGGCTGCGTTTTTCGACGTGCTACGGGTGCGGCCGGCCATCGGCCGCGCGTTCACATCCGGCAACGAGGCCGCCGGCCGTGACCGCGTCGCCGTTCTCAGCGACGGCTTGTGGCGGCGCCGCTTCGGCGGCGACCCGCAGATCGTCGGCCGGATGATTCCGCTCGAGGATCTCGAAGGTGGAAAAGCCGCAACCGAGATCGCCGGGTACGAAGTGGTGGGGATCATGCCGCCCGGGTTCGCGTACCCCGTGGGCGCCGCCCGCCCGACGGATATCTGGGTGCCGTACGTCGTTCCTCCGGATCACAGAGTCCGCGATCCGCACCGGCGCAGCAGCTATCTTCAAGTCGTTGCGCGGCTGAAGCCAGGCGTCTCGGTCCAGCAAGCGCAGGCGCAGATGGGTCAGATTGCGGCGGCGCTCGAGCGCGCCAACCCCGTCTGGAACAAAGGCAATGCGGTCGGCGTCCGGCCACTCATCGATCACGTCGTCGGCACGCGGACGAAGTCGTGGATGCTCATGCTGCTGGCCGCGGTCGGAATCGTGCTGATGATCGCGTGCGCGAACATCGCGAGCCTTCTCGTCGCGCGCGCGTCAGCCCGCGAGCGCGACGTCGCGGTCCGCGCGGCGCTCGGCGCCGAGCGATGGCGGCTCGTTCGTCAATTCATGCTCGAGAGCCTGCTGCTATCCGCGGCAGGGACAGCCTGCGCGATCGTCGTGGCGTGGTGGGGCGTTGATCTCCTGCGCGCATCGATGCCGGAGGGCGTGCCGCGCGTCAGCTCGATCGCGCTCGATTTGCGCGTGCTCGCGGCGGCGGCCGGTCTTGCGCTGCTGACCGGCGTCCTCTTCGGGATCGTGCCCGCCATCCAGCTCTCGAAGCCGGATCTCTCGAATGCGCTCAAGGACGGCGCGCGAACCGGTTCGTCGGCCGCGCGCCAGCGCCTCCGGAGCGTGCTGGTCGTTGCCGAAATCGCGCTGGCGGTCGTTCTGCTGGTTGGCGCCGCGCTCTTCATCGGCAGCTTCGTGTCGTTGATGCGCATCGATCCTGGCTTCGACCTCAATCACGTGTTGACCGCGCAGATCTCTCCTCGCGTGGCGTCGAGGACCAACCCGCGGGACTTCAGCCCGGAGCTCGACGAGATCGTGACCAGAATCCGCGGCATTCGGGGCGTCGAGCACGCGTCGATGATTGCCGGCGGCATGCCGCTCGGCGGCAGCATGAGCTCGATGACGATCACGATTCCCGGAAAGCAGATCGATTTGAACGCCGACGGCGGGAGGGGCATCAGCGTCAGGCGCGTGACCGCCGACTATCGAGAGACGCTGAAGATTCCGCTTCGCCGCGGCCGCTTCGTCGACTCGACGGACCGCAAGAGCGCGCCGCGGGTTGCCGTGATCAACGAGGCGGCGGCGAGCAAGTACTTCCCTGGCGAGGATCCGATCGGGAGAACTGTGAGCATCGACGAGGACCGGACCGTCGTCGGCATCGTCGGCGACGTGCGACAGACCGCGCTCGAAACCGCTCCAATTCCGGAGGCGTACATTCCGCTCGCGCAGTCGAATGTGCCGGGCGCCGAGCTGTTGATCCGAACGACCGGGAATCCGTACGACAGCGTTTCCGAGGTGAAGGCCGCGGTCTTCGGCGTGCTGCCGGATGTTCCGCTTCGCAACGTGACGACGATGGAGCGAGTCGCGGAGCGGTGGATCGCGCAGCGTCGTCTGAACATGATGCTGCTGGGGCTGTTCGGATTGTTGGGGCTGGTGATCGCGACCGTTGGGATCTACGGGTTGATGGCGTTCCTCGTCGCGCAGCGAACCCGGGAGATCGGCGTTCGCATCGCGCTCGGCGCGAGCCGCACCCGCGTGATCGCGCTGGTTCTCGCGAAAGCATCCGTGCTGGTGACGTGCGGTCTCGTCCTCGGCGGGATCGCTGCCTGGTACGTCAGTGCGGCGTCGAAGGCGTTTCTGTTCCGGCTGGAGCCGACGGATCCGCGCGCGTTTGCCGTCGCGGCTGCGTCGATCGCTCTCGCGGCGTTCGTTGCGAGCATCATCCCGGCGCGCCGCGCGGCGAGCGTCGATCCAATCGTCGCGCTCAGGGCTGAGTAGTACAGCTCGTGAATCTCACCTTGGAGAACTGTGTCCGCCAGACGAATCCACCATCCGAGCGCACGTACTGCGTCGTGAACCAAAACGTGCAATCGTCGACGGGATCGAGGGTCAGCGAGGTGTAGTCACCCCAGCGCGAGACGGTCTGCGATCCACCCCCGCCGGTCACCGTCATCTCGGCGGCCATCGTGTTCGGCGGATCGTCGACGCTGCGCCCCGTGATGCGTATCGACGGGTGGACCTTGCTGCTCGATGCGCTGTAGCCCATGAGCATGTTGCCCATCTTGTCCATGGCGATGCCGCCCATCCACCGCGCCGTGTCATCGGGCGAGTAGGTGCTCTGCTGATGCACCGCCGGCGTGCCCTCGAGATTGCGCAGCTCGTACCATCGAATGCCCGACGTGCTCGCCCCTTTGCCCAAGTTGACCTTGACGGAGTGGTTCACGACGAGGCTGCGATGCGTTCCGAAGTTTCGATACGCGGCGCGGAACATCAAGCGATCCGCGAGCGTGTCGAGCAAGACGCCTTGGCCCGGCTGCTGAATGCATTCGCCTCCGTCGCACGCGGGATCGAATGAGTTCACTCTGATCCGTTCGGGCCCGCTGAAGGCGGACTTGCCCGGCACGGCCCAGTTCACGCTGAAGCGCCACAGGTTCAGCGTGTCGGGTTGGAAGTTCAGCACGTAGTTCGGCGTTCCAGCCGGCGGGGGAGTGGCGCCGTCGAGATCGGCGGGAAGCAGTCCACCTTGCGGCACGTCGACGCACATCATGCGCGCGGCCTCTCCGAGCAGCATCTTGTCGCGCTCGAGCGCGCAGGTCGTCGAGCGGAGAAACGGACCGGTCGCGCTCTGGAACATGTTGTAGCTGACGTAGTAGCCGTCGGGCCAGACGCCGAACTTCGGGTAGTCGTTGAACGCGTCGTACCTGAACGCATAGCGTGCGTAAGGACCGAGCGGGTTCGACGTCCGCGAGATCGCGACGCACTGGAAGTACTTCTCCTTGTCCTTCAC
>DATBJJ010000066.1:0-121202 GCA_036556425.1 Vicinamibacterales bacterium | reverse complement strand
GAGGCTCACGGGGCTCAGCCGGGTCGGGGCGCGGACGGCGATTTCGATGGCGCTCGGCAACGGCAAGGCGATCACGTCGAAATGGCTGGCCGAGATCAAAAAGGACCTGATCGAGCGCGAGGGGCAGGGGCTGCTCGACTTCGTCGAATCTCCGTTCACGCTCGACAACGTCGCCGGCCACGACGCAGTGAAAGCGTGGCTGCGCGAGGACGCGGCGCTGCTGAAGAAGGGCGCGCTCCGGGCGCTGCCGATGGGATATCTGATCGCCGGCCGCATCGGCACCGGGAAGACTTTCCTGGTGCAGTGCTGGGCCGGCGAGCTCGGCATCCCGTGCGTCGTCTTCAAGAACTTCCGCGATCGGTGGGTCGGGGCGACGGAGTCGAATCTCGAAAAGATTTTCGCGATCCTTCGCGCGCTCGGACAGGTCGTCGTCTTCGTCGACGAAGCCGATCAGGCTGCCGGCAAGCGCGAGGGCGGCGACGGCGACAGTGGATTGTCGGGTCGCGTGTACTCGATGCTCGCGAAAGAGATGTCCGACACCCGTAACCGCGGCCGTATCATCTGGGTGTTCGCGACGTCGCGTCCGGATCTGCTCGAGGTCGACCTCAAGCGCCAAGGGCGGCTCGACGTCCACATTCCGCTCTTTCCGCCCGAGACGCCGCAGGAGCGCGAGGCGCTCTTGTTGGCGATCGCCCGAAAGCTCAAGTTTCCGCTGGCGGCCGGGGATCTCCCACCGTTCACCGATGGCGTCGGCCTGGGGGGGAACGAGCTGGAAGGGGTCCTCGTCAGAGCACTACGGGTGCACGAACTGAGCGCGGCGTCGCCCGATGCCCCGAAACGGCCCATCAAGGACATCCTGGTGGACCTGCTCCGCGAGGTTCGGCCCAACCCGCACACGAGAAAGCTCGAATACATGGACCTCGTGGCGGTGAAGGAGTGTACTGACGTGCGCTTTTTGCCGCCGCGATTCCGTGACTTGACGCCCGAGCAGATCGAGGCTCGCATCGACGAACTGAGGCGATTCATTTAGAGCGGCTCGCGGCTCAGGGCTCACGGCTCAGTGAAGAGCCCTGCCCTGAGCCGTGCGGCTTACAATAGGCCCCGTTCACCAGGAGGCGCACGAATGTTTGGTCGCATCGGACGGCTGCTGCGCGGCTTTTTCGGGTTGTTCATCAGCGGGCTCGAGGAATCCAATCCCGAAGCGTTGATGGAGGCGGCGCGTCAGGAATTCCGCACGAAGATGACGCAGTACAACCTCGCGCTCGCGAAAATGGCGGGCGTCGCGGAACGCCTCAAAGTCCAGGTCAACATGAAGGCAGCGAAGGCGACGGATCTCGAGCGCCGCATCCTCGCGAACCACCGCGCGGGCAACATGGAGCTCGCCGGATCGCTCGCGCGCGAGCTGCAGGAGCTCAAGGCGGATCTCTCGACCGATTCGCACGAGCTGCAGGAGAGCGACGAAGCGTATCAGGCCAACCTGCGCCAGGCGAAGGTCGCGCAGCGCGAGTTCGAGGACAAGGTGCGCCGCCTCGAGAAGCAGTTGTCGCAGGTGAAGGTCAAGGAAGCGCAGGCGGAAGCGGCGTCCGCGCTCTCGAGCGTCGCGTTCAAGGTCGGCGATCTCGGCGACACGATGAAGACCGTGGAGGAAGTGCTGCAGAAGCGCTACGAGGTCTCCGCCGGCAAGGCGCGCCTCGCGAAAGACATGGTCGACATGGAAGCCGTCACCGAGAAGGAAAACGAGCGCAAGGCGCTCGAGCAGGTGGCGCTCGCTGAATTCCTCGCGAGCCAGGGCATCCAGGCCACGCCGGCGGCCGAACAACAACCGCCGGCCACCGTGAAGGAGATTGGACCAGAGCGATGAACGACCAACCTCGGTTCACGATCCTCGGCAAGCTGATCTCGAGCCTGCTCGTCATCGGGCTCGTCGGCCTCGGCGTCTACATGATTCAACGGGGACGATCGGGAGGCCCGAGCCCGGCGTCGACGCCGTCCGCCGAGAACGCGCCGTCCGCGGACGTCACCGAGATCAAGGCGGAGGTGCCGCGCCTCTCGCCGCCCGCGCCGGTGCAGATCAAGGACAACATCATCCCGATCGAGATCAGCGAGTACGCGGGCTACGCGGGACTCATCGCCGCCAACGGCGGCCTCGAGCCGACCGAGAACTCGTACTTCTTCAAGAATCACGGTTTCAAGGTGCGCTTGACCGTCAAGGAAGACGAGGCGTGGTCGGAGTTCAACGAAGGCAAGATGGCGGCCTCCGCGACCACGGTCGACGTGCTCGCGGCGTACGGCAAGCAGCTTCACGCGGTCGTGCCCGCGCAGATTGGCTTCTCGCGCGGCGCCGACGCGATCGTCGTCAAGAGCGACATCAAGCGCATCAACCAGCTCAAAGGCAAGATCATCGCGACGGCGCAGTTCACCGAAGTCGATTTCTTCGTGCGGTACCTGGCGCAGGAAGCGGGCCTTCCGATCAACATGCTCGCCAGCCTCGACGCCGCGCCGCATCCGGATCGCTTGAACCTCGTCTACACCGAAGAGGGATTCGGCGCCGGCGACTTGTTCCTCAAGGAATTGAAGTCGGGCAAGAACCGCCTCGCGGGCGCCGTCACCTGGGAACCCAAGGTCTCCGAGGTGGTGGACGGCAGCGGCGGCCAGGCGCACGTGCTCGTCTCCAACCGCAACCTGCTCATCATCGCGGACGTGCTGATTGTGCACCGCGGCTTCGCGCAGGAGAACCCGAAGATCGTCGACGGGATCGTGCAGGGCCTGCTCGAGGGTAATCGCATGGTGCGCGATCGGCCCGATCAATACCTCGGCGTCGTGGCGAGCGCGTTCAAGTGGAGCCGCGACGACGCGAAGAGCGAGCTGGCGAACGTGCACCTCGCCAACCTGCCCGAGAATCTGGCGTTCTTCTCCGGCGCGATCGATGCGGCCGGGAGCTTCGAGGGGATCTATCAATCGGCGGTTCTCGCGTATGGCAGCGATCTGATCAGGGACCCGCCGGACGCGACGAAGTTCACGAACCTCGCGGCGCTGCACGCGATCGACAAGGCGGGAGTCTTCAAGGAGCAGAAGGTCGCGATCGCGCCGATCAAGGCGGGAGGCTCGACGGCGCTCGAAGCGGATCCGCTGTTGAGCAAGGACATCCGATTCCTGTTCGAGCCGAATTCGGACAAGCTCGATCTGCAGAACCAGGACAACATCAAGAATCTCGATTCGATCAAGCGGCTCGTGCAGATCAGTCCTGGATCGCGGCTTCTGCTGCGCGGCCACGTGGACAACGCCAGGATCGAGGAGTTCCGCAAGAAGGGCGGAGACGTGCTCGTGAGATCGGCGGCCCTGAGCGCCATGGATCTGAGCAAGCGGCGCGCCGGCGAGATCAGGCGGCTGCTCGTCGATCGTTATCAGATCGACGCGGGCCGCATCGACATCGTCGGACGCGGATGGGAAGAGCCGGCGGGCCCGAACTCGGATCTCAATCGCCGAGTCGAGGTCCAGTGGTTCACGATCGAATGAGGTCACACACCGATGCCTAGCCTGTACACGCACCTGCTGCGCAAACACGGCAAGCCGAGCGGAATCACGCGGCGCGAAATGCTCGAGCGATCGCTGTCGGCGGCGGCGGCGCTCCTGATCAGCGATCGATTCGTCGCGGCGCCGAGGGCGGCGGCAGGCCGAGCGATCGTCATCGGGGGTGGATTCAGCGGATTGGCCGCGGCGTACGAGCTGTCGCGCGCGGGGTACGACGTCAACGTCGTGGAAGCGCGCAACCGCGTCGGCGGGCGCGTGATCAGCTTCTCGGATCTCGTGCCGGGCAAGAACGTCGAAGGCGGCGGCGAGCTGATCGGATCGAATCACCCCGCGTGGGTCGGCTACGCGAAGCAGTTCGGGCTGAAGTTCATCGACGTCACCGAGGAGGATCTCGAAGCGCCGATCGTGCTCGGCGGCAAGCGCCTCTCGTCGGACGAGTCCGATGCGTTGTGGGAGGAAATGGAGAAGGTGTTCAACACGATCGTCGTCGACGCCGCGAAGATCGACGCCGATCAGCCGTGGACCGCGCCCAACGCGCAGGCGCTCGACAAGCGCACGCTCGCGTCATGGATCAACGGGCTGAGCGCCTCCCCGCTCTGCAAGACGGCGCTGCACACGATGATGATGGCCGACAACGGCATGGTCACCGAGTGGCAGAGCTATCTCGGCAATCTCGCGATGGTCAAAGGCGGCGGCCTCGAGAAGTACTGGAGCGAGTCGGAAGTGTATCGATGCCAGGGCGGCAACCAGCAGCTCGCGCAGAAGCTCGCGGCGGCGATCGGCCCGACGAAAGTGCTGACGCGAACGGTCGTCAAAGCCGTCGCGGTCACCGACAGCAGCGTCCGCGTCACGCTCGGCAACGGAAAGGTGCTCGAGGGCGATCACGTGATCCTCTCGGCTCCACCGCCGACGTGGAACCGCATCGCGTTCGATCCGGCGCTGCCGGTGGGACTCGCCCCGCAGATGGGCACCAACGTGAAGTTCCTGATGGCTCTCGGCGGACCGTTCTGGCGCCGCGCGGAGCTCGGGCCCGAGATGTTGACTGATGGCCCGGTGTCGTCGACGTGGCATGGAACCGATGGCCAGCGCGGCGCGGGCGAAGCGCTGGTCGCGTTCTCCGGCGGCACCGCCGCCGACACCTGCCGCGAGTGGAGCCCGACGGAGCGCAACGCGAAGTACCTCGCGGAGCTGCAGAAGGTCTACAAGGGCATTCGTCCGAGCTTCGTGCGCGCGCGATTCATGGATTGGCCGTCGGACCCGTGGGTGAAGGCGTCGTACTCCTTCCCCGCTCCCGGCCAGGTGACGGCGCAAGGTCCGACGTTCCGTCAAGGCCTCGGGCGGCTTCAGTTCGCCGGGGAGTACTGCAGCTACGCGTTCATGGGCTACATGGAAGGCGCGCTCAACTCCGGCGCGGCCGCGGCGAGGCGCATCGCGTCGCGCGACGGTGTCGTCAAGGAGTTCGCCGCGTGAGCAGACAGAATCTGCGGCTGCTCGTCGTGCTGATCGTGCTCATCGTCGCGGTGAAGATCTACGAGCGCGGCGGCGGAAGCCGGTCGACGCCGCGCGAGTCGTCGCGAGAGACACGCGCGACGCGGCAGCTCGACGAGGAGCTCAAGCCGGCGACGGCCGTGGAAGCGAAGGAAGGACTCGCGGCGGCGATCGCGATCGACGTCTCCGGCAGCATGGACGAGAAGATCGCCGGGCAGGACGGGCGCAGGGAACGGAAGATCGAGATCGCGCGCCGCGCCGCGCTCGACCTCGTCGATCAGTTCGCGAGCTACGCGCGCGATCACGCGGACGAACCGGTCCGGCTCGCGATCTACGAGTTCAGCCGCAGGCGCGGCGAAGACGATTGCCGCGTCGTGGTCCCGATGGGCACGCCCGATCGCGAGAAGGCGGCCGCGGCAATCGCGAGGCTCTCCGCTGACGGCGGCACGCCGATCGGCCGCGCGATGATCACGGCGAAGCGCGCGCTGGACGACACGGGGCTGACCCGCCGCCATCTGCTCGTCGTCACCGACGGCGAGAACACCGACGGCATCGAACCCGACCGCGTGGCCGTCGGCATCGGCAAGCGGCCCGACGCCGAGCGGCCCGCCATCTACTTCATCGCGTTCGACGTCGAGGCGAACCGCTTCAGCGGCGTGCGCGATGCGGGCGGCGTCGTGCTCTCGGCCGCGAACGCCGCGGAGTTGAACACCACGCTCGATTCCCTCCTGCGCGGCAAGATTCTGGTCGAGAAATAGCGTCCGCTTTCGCACAGCCGATCCCGGAGTCGAACGCCCGCCTCTCGACATTCTCGTGAACGGGCCCTTTTTCGTGGGGTTTTCGCGGGTACGCGATGTGCTCCCGCCGTCCGCATGAAGACGCTGCAGACGATCTGGACCGACGTTCGCTACGCGCTGAAGAGTTTCGTCCGATCGCCGGAGTTCGCGGGAGTCGCCATCCTCAGCCTCGCGATCGGCATCGGCATCAACACCGCCGTCTTCAGCGTGTTCAACGCAGTGCTGCTCCGCCCGTTTCCCTACGAGGATCCGGATCGGCTCGCGATGCTGTTCGAGACGAACACGAAGAGCGGCGGGACCGGTGTTTCGATCAGCCCGCCGGACTTTCTCTCGTGGCGTCAGAACGCGCGCACGCTGCAATCAGCCGCCGCGTATCGCGAGTGGGAGCCGAACCTCACGGGCATCGAGCAGGCCGAGCAGCTCAGTGGGCTCCGCGTGAGCGGCGACTTCTTCACGCTGCTCGGCGTTCAGCCCGTCGCGGGCCGCGCGCTCGTTCGCGACGACGAGACGATGCGGAATCGCGTCGCCGTCATCAGCCGCGATCTCTACCGGAGGCTCTTCGCGCTCGATCCGAGGATCGTCGGCAGCACGGTACGGCTCGACGGCGAGAGCTACGTCGTCGCGGGCGTGATGCCCGACACGCTTCAACTGCCGCATCGGAGCATCGAGATCTGGGCGCCGCTCAACCTCGACGCCGAGCGCAACGATCGCGCCGAGCATTCGCTTCGCGTCGTTGCGCGGCTCGCGCCGGGCGCCTCGTTCGCGCAGGCGCGGTCCGAGCTTCGCGGCCTGATGGTGGAGCACGAAGCGGAGAGCGGCGGCCATACCGCCGATCTCGCCGGCCTTCGAGAGTGGTTCGTGGGCAGGAGCAGCAAGCGAACACTCTGGCTCCTGCTCGGCGCCGTGAGCCTTCTGCTCGTGACGGCGTGCGCGAACGTCGCCAACCTGCTGCTGGCGCGCGGCAGCGGCCGCGCCCGCGAGCTGATGGTCCGCACCGCGATCGGCGCAAGCCGCGCGCGGCTCGTATCGCAGCTCATCACCGAGAGCCTCGCGCTGGCGGCCGTCGCCGGCGTTCTCGCGTTGTTCTTCGCGGCATGGAGCACGGAAGCCATCGCGAGGATCCTTCCCGGCACGTCCGCGTTTCACATCGCGCCCTTCACGCTCGACTGGCGCGTGCTGACCTATTCCGCGATCGCGTCGCTCCTCTCCGGGGTGATCTTCGGCGTGCTCCCCGCGTTTCGATATTCCAGGACGGACTTGCGTCCGGAACGCGCGGGCGCGACGGTCACGAGCTTCCGGTTGCGGGCCGTATTGCTCGTCACGCAGGCGGCGCTCGCGGTCGTGCTGCTCGCCGGCGCCGGGCTGCTCGGCCGCACGTTCTTGAACATCTGGCGGATCGATCCTGGATTTTCGTCCGGAGGCGTGACCGCCGCGCGAATCACGCTGCCGGGCCGGGAGCCCGACGCCGCGAAGACCGCGTTCTTCGCGCAGGTCGTCGATCGGCTGTCCGCGAATCCGCAGCTCAGCGCCGCGGGCGCCGTCACGCACGTTCCGATGAGCGGAGGCGGGAACTCCAACTACGTCACGATCGAAGGGCGCGAAGCGCTCAGCATGGATCCGAGCACGCGCCCCGGCGCCTCGCGGCTGATCGTGATGCCCGGCTACTTCAAGGCGCTCGCGATTCCGATCCGCAGCGGCCGCGCGTTCACCGATGCCGACGCGACGGGATCCGAGCCCGTCGTCATCATCAACGAAGCGATGGCGCGGCGATACTGGCCCGATCAGGATCCGCTCGGACGCCGTCTCAAGCGCGGCACGCCGCAGGCGCCGTTCGCCTGGCTGCGGATCGTCGGCGTCGTGAGCGACATGCAGCAGTTCGCGCTGGGCGGCCAGGCGGTGCCCACGATCTATCTTCCATTGCGGCAGAGCGCCGAGTCCGCGATGACGCTCGTCGTGAAATCGGATCGCAGTCGAGACGTCGTCGCCGCGGAGATTCGGGCGGCGGTGCGCGGCGCCAATCGCGATCAGCCGATCGCGTGGATTCGATCGCTCGATCAGATCGTGTTCGGCTCGATCGAGACCCGCTGGCTTCCAGTGTTGTGGATGATGCTCTTTGCGGGCGCGGCGCTCTTCCTCGCGACGCTCGGCGTGTATGGCGTCGTGAGCTACGCCGTCGAACAGCGGCGGCGCGAATTCGGCATACGATTGGCGCTCGGCGCGGCGCGCGGCAATCTCATTCGACTCGCGCTCCGCCAGGGAGTCGTCCCCGCATCGGTCGGTGTGCTCGTTGGACTCGCCGCCGCCGTCGCGCTCGCGCGCGTGAACGCGCGATTCTTCGCGGGAATTCAACCGCTCGACGCCGCTCCCTACGCGGGCGCCGCCGCGCTGCTGTTCCTCGTTTCGGCCGTCGCAAGCTATCTGCCCGCGCGGCGCATCGCGAGCGACGACGCCTCGCTCGCGCTGCGTTCCGAGTAGGATATGGCGCATGCGCATTCTGCTCGCGCTCGCGGTCGTCGCCGCGCTCGGTCAAACTGCTCCTTCCCTGAATCCAGGTGAGGTGCTGGTTCGCGTCGAGACCGCGTTCGGCAACATCGATCTCGCGATCGACACGAAAAACGCGCCGGTCACGGCCGCGAACTTCTTGAAGTACGTCGACGGCGGCTTCTACGATGGCGGACGAGTCCATCGCGCGACGCGCGCGGACAACTACAAGCCGAATCTCCCGAATCGTCCGCTGCTGGAGATCATTCAGGCGGACATCAATCCCGCGCGCGCGGCCGAGCGCTTCCCCGCGATCCCGCTCGAGCGCACGACCAAGACCGGCCTCTCGCACGTCGTCGGAACCGTCTCGATGCCGCGCGGGCAGGATCCCGATTCCGCGCGATCCGGGTTCGTCATTCATCTCAACGATCAGCCGTCGCTCAATCACGGCGGTATGCGGTTCGACGATGGGCAGGGGACGGCGGCGTTCGGCCGCGTGATCGCGGGCCTGGATGTCGTGCGGAAGATTCAACAGCAGCCGGTGAAGGAACAGGCGCTGGACCCGCCGATCGCGATCACGAGAATCCGGAGGTTAGGTTAACCGTACCGGCAGTTCTGTCGCGACGGCTCCAAAGGCGCGCACCGCAGACCCTATCGCGGGAGCGACGCACACGATCGGTGTTTCTCCGGCTCCCGCCGACGCAAGATCCTTTCGATCGAGCAAAACGATTTCGATCACCGGGATGTCCTTGAAGCGCGGCACGCGATACTGCTCCATGCTGCCGTTGACGATCGCGCCGTTCGCGAAATCGACGGCCTCGAAGAGCGCGCCGCCCAGCCCTTGAATGACGGATCCTTCGACCTGATTGTGCAGCCCGTCGGGGTTCACGATCGCGCCGCACTCGAACGCGACGACGAGGCGCTCGACGGTGAAGCCCGCGCCCGAGCGGCTCACTTCGGCGGCCGTCGCGATGTAGCTCCCCTTCTCCGTCCCGCACGCGAGGCCGAGCGCGCGGCCGGCCGCGCGCGGCTTCGGCCATCCGGACTTCTCCGCCACCGACGTGAGCACCGCGCGCATGCGCTCGTCCTTCAAGTGCCTGAGCCGATACTCCACCGAGTCGACGTTGAGCGCCCGCGCGATCGCGTCCATGTGCATCTCGCGCACGTAGTGGTTCGCGGTCGCCGCGAGGCCGCGATACGAACCCTGCCGCAGCGGCGAGTCGGACGAATGGAACTGGATGCGTTGATTCGGTACCTCGTACGGCGTGCGGATCGCCGACGCGCCCGAATTCCAGTTGTCGAATTCCCACGCGGTCAACTTGCCGGACGCGTCGACGGCCGCCTTGACGTCGATGACGCCGGCCGGACGGAAATACCCGTACGCGAATTCCTCTTTCCGCGTCCACACGAGCTTCACGGGCTTCCCGGCTTCCTTCGCGAGGCGCGCGGCTTCGACGGCGAATTCGCCACTGTGCTTGCCGCCGTATGCCGACCCCGTGTCCGGCACGATCACGCGAACACGTTCCTCGGGAACGTGAAATGCGGAGGCCAGCTCCGATCGCACGCCGAACGGCCGCTGCGTGCCGGTCCACACCGTCAGCTTTCCGTCGGTCCATTCGGCGATCGCGTTGCGCGGTTCGAGCGGCACGTGCGCGATGTAGGGAATGCGATAGCTCGCGTCGAACAGGCGCGCCGCGGACGAGCGCGCGGCCGCGACGTCGCCGATCGGCGCGACACCGCCCCTGCCTCCCGCGATGGTCGCCGTCTTCTTCAAATGGTCGTAGACGGTTGTCGAGGACGGCAGCCCTGATGGAATTTGCCAATTCGCGCGTACGGCGGCGACCGCACGCCGCACCGACCGCTCGGTCGGGGCAACCACGCCCGCGAAATCGCCGTCCCGAATCAGGCGCGCGCCGGGAATCGCGCGGACTCCGGAGTCGTCCAGCGACACGAGCGTTCCGGTGTAGCCGTCGGATCGAAGCACCCGGCCGTGCAGCATGCCGGGCCTCGTGAGATCGGGCGTGTATCGGTGACGCCCGGTCACGATCTCGCGACCGTTGACCTTCTTCGGCGCGGTGCCGCGAATCGTCCACTGCGCGGGCGGCGCAATCGGGGCGTCCGCGGCGACGATGCCGGCGAGCTTCTGGTCCTTCACCAAATCGCCGAAGCCGATCGAGCGGCCGCCGCCGGCGATCCGTCCGTCCTTGCAGGAGAGCGACGCGCGATCGATCTTCCATATCGCGGCCGCGCGATCGATCAGCATCTCGCGCGCGGTGGCAGCGGCACGCGCGAGCTGCGGCGCCATCCGCGGTGTCGACTGCGATCCGAACGTGCCTTGATCGAACGGCACGAGATCCGTGTCCGCCATCAGCAGCACCACGCCGGTCATCGGCACCCGGAGCTCGTCGGCAACCGACTGCGCCAACGACGTCCTGATGTTCTGACCGATCTCCGTCTTGCCGGTATGCGCGGTGACGCGGCCCTTCTCGTCGATGTGAATCCACGAGGCGAGCTCGCGCGAGACGCTCTGCTGGCCGCCGCGGCCCGATTCCTGCTGCGCGACGGCATCGCGCGCGGAGGCAACGAGCAATCCCCCGCCGACGACGGCGAAGATCCGCATGAAGTCGCGGCGCTCGACCTCGAATCGATAGCTGGCCGGCGCCGAGAGCTCGTATCGCTCGATCTCGATTTCGTCGGTCGTCATCCGATCGATCGCAGGGCGCGTCGTCATCGCCGCACCGCCTCTGCGCTGCTGCTCGTCTTCATGCGTGCGGCCGCGAGCTTCACGGCGCGCACGATCCGCGGATACGTGCCGCATCGGCAGACGTTGCGGTCCATGACCTTCGCGATGTCCTGTTCCGTCGGGGATGGATTCGTTCGGAGCAGGCTGACCGCCGCCATGATCATGCCCGGCGTGCAGTAGCCGCATTGGAAGGCTTCCGCCTCGACGAAGGCCTCCTGGACGGGGTGCAGCCGCTCGCCTTGCGCGAGCCCCTCGATCGTCGTGATGGACTTGCCGGCGAGCGCGCCCAATCGCGTCACGCACGATCGCGCCATCTGATTGTCGAGGAGGACGGTGCACGCGCCGCAGTAGCCTTCGCCGCAGCCGAATTTCGACCCCACGAGATCGAGCTCGTATCGCAGGACCGAGAGCAGACTGTCGCCCGGCTCACCTTCGACCTCGTGGATTCGTCCGTTCACGCGGAGGGCATAGGTAGGCATGAAGGGAGTGTACACCCGGGATTCGGGATCCGGGATTCGGGATCCGGGATCCCGAGCCGCGAGCCTATATACTCAGCGGCAATGTCGGGAAAATCTCTGCTCGCCGTCGTCACGTTCGCGCTGTTCGCGGCGGCCGCGCTCAAGGGCGACACCTATCCGCGGCAGCCGGGCGTCGACGCACTCCACTACGTGTTCGGGCTGACGCTGACCGACGCGAGCAATGAGATCGCCGGAGAAAGCACGGCGACGTTCAAGTTCACGGCGGCTGGAATCAAAGAGGTCGCGCTCGACCTGGCAAGCGCGGCGGGCGGCAAAGGCATGACGGTGTCGAGCGTCGCGTGCGCGGGACAACCGGCGCAGTTCACGCATCAGAACGATCGCGTTCGCATCGCGCTCGCATCGCCGCCGAAGGCTGGCGACGAGCTCTCCTGCACAACGGCGTATCGCGGCATTCCGGCAGGCGGCCTTCGAATCATCGACAACATTTACGGCGAGCGAACGGCGTTCAGCGAGAACTGGCCGAACAACGCCCGCCACTGGCTGCCGATGATCGATCATCCGTACGACAAGGCCACCGGCGAATTCATCGTCACGGCCCCGGCGCAGTATCAAGTCGTGGCCAACGGGCTGCTGCTGGAAGAAGCGGACCTCGACAACGGACGCCGGCGGACCCATTGGAAGCAATCGGTGCCAATCGCATCGTGGCTCTATGCGATCGGCATGGCCCGGTTCACGGCGCGACACTATGCGACGTCGAAGGGCGTGCCGCAGCAGACGTGGGTCTTCCCGCAGGATGCCGAAAAAGGCCAACGGATCTTCGAAGCGACGGGACGCCGCGCGTTCGAGTATTTCAGCGAGCAGATCGGTCCGTACTCGTACGAGAAGCTCGCGCACGTACAGGCGGCCGGACTGGGCGGCGGCACTGAACACGCGACGGTCATCTTCTACGGCGAAAAGGGCGTGGCCGGCGGCAACGCGCCCGTCGTGCACGAAGTCGCGCACCAGTGGTGGGGCAACGCCGTCACGGAGCGCGACTGGGACGACGTGTGGCTGAGCGAAGGGTTCGCGACGTATTTCACGCTGCTCTATGCCGAGCAGTTCGACGGCCGCGACGCCTTCGTCCGCGGCCTTCGCAGCAGCCGCGATCGCATCCTGCAGCTCGAAAAGAAAATGCCGGACACGCCGATCATCCATCGGAACATCTCCGACATGCGCCGCGTGCTGAACCAGTTCGTCTACCAGAAAGGCGGATGGACGCTGCACATGCTGCGAAAGACGATTGGAACGGCCGCGTTCTGGGACGGCATTCGCGAGTACTACCGCAGATACCAGAACCAGAACGCGTCGACGGACGATCTGCGCAGCGTGATGGAGCGCGCGTCGGCGAAGGATCTGTCGTGGTTCTTCAATCAGTGGCTGACGCGCAGCGGGGTGCCGGCGCTGAGCGGTACGTGGACGTACGATCCGGCCGCGAAGCAGATCGCGATCGAGCTGTCGCAGACGCAGAGCGGAGACGTCTATCGCCTGCCGCTCGAGATCGGGATCTCATCTGCCGCGCAGCCGGCCATGCGCGTCGAGCAGATTCAGTTGACTCAGCGCGCCGAGCGCTTCACGCTGCCCGTCAACGCCGAGCCGACCGCCGTCGTGCTCGATCCGAATACGTGGGTCCTGATGGAGAATCCCACGTTCGCGCGAAAGTAATCGCACTCTTACTCCGATCCGCGTGATCCGTGTCGATCCGTCTGATCCGCGTCTTCAGCGTTCAACGGCGATCGCTGCGGCCGGCCTCGGCGCTTTGCCGAGGCTGATCAAGTTCGCGAACAATCGGTACGCGCCGTCGGTGCCCGACGGCAACTGGCGCCACAAGCCGAGGCCGACGTACAGCCATCGGCCCTTTCCATATTTCGCCTCGACCAGCGCGCCGCGCTTGACGCCCTTGTTGAACTCGAACGGATCCTCCATCTCGACGAGGTCGACATATTTCGAATCGCGCTCGCCGAGAAAATACAGTCCACGCTCCTGCACCCAGCCCTTCCACGCGCGTTCGTCGATCCGGTTGGGATATGTGAAGAGCGCGTGCGTCGGCACGAGCACCTTCACCGGCGCATTCTCATCCGTGATGCGATCCGAGCTCACGAGCGCGCGATACGGTCCGTACTGCGCCTGATTGAACTCCATCTTGTTGTACTGGACGATCGCCGTGCCGCCGTTCTCCACGTACTTGAGGAGGCGATGATTGTTCGCGCGCAGATCGGCGCGGCGCTCGTACGCGCGCACGCCCGTGACGATCGTGTTGTACTTCGACAGATCGCCCCACGCCATCTCGTCGGGATCGATCATCGTGAGCCGCGCGCCGAGCTGGATGAGCGCGGGCGGCACCTGATCGCCGACGCCCATGATGTAGCCGATCGACAGCGCGGGCGCGATGGCGACGTCGATCACTTTGACCTTCGCGACCGCGGGAATCAGCTTGTGGCGGCGCTGGATGTGCGGATACTCGATCACTTGGTATCCAACCGCCGAACTGGGGTCTGACCCCAATGCCGGGACGACTTCCGCCGTCAGCTCCACGTCGCCCGCTTTCGCCGGAATGGGCGGCGCGACGGTGAACCGTGTCGTCACCGCTTCGTCCTCGCGCGCGAACGTCAACGGCGCCGTGGCTGGAACGATCCGCCATCCGGCCGGCGCTTTGAGGCGAACGGTCGCGGCCGCGCTGCCCTTCGTTCCGTTGATGACGGTGACGCGCACTTCGCGTCCCGCGGCACTGTTTGCCGGCGCCTTCATCGGGACAACGGCGATGTGCGGCGAAACGGAGGACGCGAACGGCGGCACCACCTGCAGCTCCATTCGCTTCTCGCCGACGAGCCCGGGTCCTTCGTATCGAAACTGCACGGGCAGATCGCGGACGATGCGCGCGCCGGCGACGTCGAGCTCGACGCGCGCGCGGAATGGCGTCGGACGGAACGGCAATCCAAACGGCGCGTCCGGCGCGAATGCCGCGCGGCCGGCGTCCTCGGGACGCTGCCAGTACACGTCGGTCAGACGCGCGGTCGAGGGAATCTTCACGGCGGCGGAACATTGATACGGCGCCGCGTTCGTGGCAACGCCGCGAGCGCACGAGCCCGGCCCGTCGAATCCAGCGAGCGTGATGGCGCTCACGGCCAGCTCGCCGCTCCCGCGATTGCCGACGACAACCGACACGCCGAGAGGCTGCCCCGGCACGACGAGGCCGTCATTCGCCGTGGCATCGAGGCGGAGCGCGCTCGCAATCACGATCGCGTCCTGCAACTGATCTTCCTTCACGCGCAGCCGCGACTCGATCTCGTACCGCGCGTCGTCGGGCAATCCCATCGATCCAAGCTGGGACGCGAGGCCGCGAACCGCCGTCAACGCGGAGACGAGCGGACCGATCGCGGCGGCCGTCCCTCGACTCTCGAGCGCTTTCACCGCGCCGTCGACGTGCGACGCGATCGACGTCAATGACGCCGTGAGCGGCGGCGGCGGCCGATCGCCGGCGAAGCGCGCGAGGCCCGCGAGCGTCACGTCGATGCCTTGGAAGAGCGACGTCTCCGGCCGCTCCGGCTTCGGCAGCTTCGTTTCCACGAGGCGATACCGTGCGAACGACGGGCCCGGCTGCGGCACCATCGGGACGCGGCCCTGGCACATGTGCATGCCCGACGCGACGCTGCCGACTTCGCCGATCGTGCATCCGAGCAGCGGCTCGTAAAGGTTCGTGTCGAGCGTCGCGATGCCTTCTTCTGGCGGGGGCGGCGCGCCTCCGCCGCGTCCCCCGCGTCCGCCGCCCCGCCCGCCGAATCCGCCGGCGGGACGATAGAGCTTCTTGGCTTGCCACGGACGCAATCCTTCGCGAATCTGCTCCGGGAATTGCGCCGGATCCGCCGCGGCGCGGAAGGCCTCCGCCGCGAGAATCGCCGACGTTTGATGATGCTGGCCTCCCCCCATGCCCTCGGGACTCATCGTCACGATCACGTCCGGCCGAATCGCGCGAATGTGGCGGACGTAGTCGCCGAGAATCTCCTGCCGCCCCCACTTCTCGAGCGTTTCCTCCTGGCCGAACGAGTAGCCGAAGTCGACGGCCCGCGTGAAGTACTGCTCGGCGCCGTCGAATCGATGCGCCGCGAGCAGCTCCTCGGTCCGCAGGATCCCGAGCGCATCGAAGAGCTCAGGACCGATTTCGTTCTGGCCGCCATCGCCGCGCGTCGCGGTCACGAGCGCGACCCGCATCCCCAGGTGCCTCGCGTGCAAGGCCAGCATCCCGTTCGGCTCGTCGTCGGGATGCGCCGTCGCCTGAATCAGCGTTCCGATCGTCTGAAGCTTTCGGAGCGCGAGCGACAGCGCGGGCGCGCCCGTCAGGTCCGATAGCGGCTGAATCCGGTACTGCGGCGTTGGCTCCTGGGCGCCGGCGAGACCGCCCGGCGTGGCGGCCGCCGCGGCGGCAATCGCAAGGAACAGAAGGACTCTCGATGTCATAGTCGCTGATTATGCGGATTAAGGCGGATTACGCGGATAAAGACAACTCAGATCCGTGTGATCCACGTCTCTCAGATCTGCGCGATCCGTGCGATCCGCGTGATCCGCGTCTATCGTCTCTCCACGACGAAGTCAGGTCAAATTCGCGCAGGAACCGGCCGCGATCCCAATTCGTCTACACTGGGGAGCCAGCCAGCCAAGCCTCCGGAGGCTTTCGTGATGCGCGTTCCAACCCGCACGAATGTCGCGTTCGTGCTCGTGTGCCTGCTTGGCCTTTCCGCTCCGTCCGCCGCGCAGCCTCCCGCGAAGCCAAAGCCCGCGCCCTCGAACGAGCTCGATGCGTTCATGGAGAAGGTCCTCAAGCGCCGCGATCTGAACCGGCGGACGCTCGAGCAGTACGTGCTGGACGAGGCCGAACAGTTCGAGGTGCTGGGTCCCGGCCGCATGCCGGTCTTCCGTCAGAAGCGCGAGTTCACGTGGTACGTCCGCGATGGTCTCCACGTCCGGAGCCCCGTTCGCTTCGACGGCGTCACCGTCGGCGACGAGGAACGGACGCAATACGAGGATTCGTGGACCAAGCGCGAGCGCGCCCGGCTGATGACGAAGGAGAAGAAAGAGAAGGAAGCCAACAAAGGCGCCGAGGCCAAGCCGGAGGCCGAAGCGCCTCCGCCACCGAGCGACGAGGCCGCCGGGCCCGCCGGCGCGTCGCCGGTTCCCACGCCCAGATTCGTCTCCGAAGCGTATTTCATGGACTTCAAGTTCGAGCCGGGCAACTACTACCTCGCCGGCCGCGAGCAGCTCGAAGGGCAAAACGTTCTGCGCATCGAGTACTACCCGACGCACATGTTCGACGACGACGACGACGAGAAAAAAGCGCAGAAAGATCAGAAGGATCCCAAAGCGGAGAGCCGCAGGGAACGGCGCGCGCGCGAGACCGATCAGCGCATCGAGCGGCAGATGAACAAGACCGCGCTCGTGACGCTCTGGGTCGATCCGGCCGAGCATCAGATCGTCAAGTACACGTTCGACAACGTGTGGATGGACTTCCTGCCCGCCGGCTGGCTCGTGCGCGTCGACGACATCCGCGCGTCGATGACGATGGGCCAGCCGTTTCCCGGAATCTGGCTGCCGCGCGACATGAACATCCACGCGGGCGTCACGATCGCGAGCGGCTCGCTCGAAGCGGCGTACTCGCGGCGGTTCTCGGACTACAAGCAGGCGGAGACGAAAACGCTCATCCGCATTCCGAAGCACGACGCCGCGGCGCGGCCGGCGACGCCGCTGGATACATCGGAGCCAACGGAATCCGGTGGCCCCTTCGTTCCTGACGTCGATCCGCAAACCGAAGTGATCGCCGAGATCCGCGTCCACGGCAACGCTTACATAAAAGACGACGAGGTGATCCGGCTCGCCGGCATCTCGCTCGGACAAGGCATTCAGCCGGAGACGCTCGGCGGGATCGAGCAGCGTCTCAAGTCGAGCGGGTTCTTCGACACCGTCGAGATTCGCAAACGCTATCGATCCCTCGACAGCATGACGGACGTGTCGATCGTGCTGCTCGTCCACGAGCGCGAAGGGCACACATCCGAGATGGCGACCAAGCCGCCGTCGATCTGGCCGTGGTCGATGCGGCGATTGAAGAGCCGCCTGATGTTCCTGCCGATCCTCGGCTACGACGACGGCTATGGCTTCACGTACGGTGGACGCGTGAGCACGATCGGCCTGCTCGGTGCCGGCGAGCGGCTGTCCGTCCCGCTCACGTGGGGCGGCACGCGTCGCGCGGCGGTGGAGATCGAGCGGACGTTCCGATCGGGACCGCTGACGAGGGTCGCATCCACGTTCGGCATCTCACAGACCGAGAATCCCCGTTTCGAGATCGACGATCGCCGCATCGCGTGGACCGCGCGCGCCGAACGGAGCTTCGCCACGATCGTCCGCACCGGTGTGGAGACGTCGCAGAGCACAGTGCGCTTCAGTCAGCTCGACGATCGCTTGTGGACGCTCGGCGCCGACGCGGCGCTCGATACGCGCGGCGATCCGACGTTTCCGCGGAACGCCGTCTACCTCGGCACGTCATGGAGCGGGCTGCACGTCAATCGGCTGGATGGGCGCATCAATCGCTACACGACGGACGCGCGCGGGTATCTCGGCGTCATTCGCCAAGCGGTCGTCGCCGGCCGCGTCGAGTACTCCACGTCCGATCGAACGCTCCCGCCCTACGAGCGTCTGCTGCTCGGCGGCGCGTCGAGCCTGCGCGGCTTCCGCGCGGGTGCGTTCGACGGCGATCGCCGCCTCCTCACGTCGGCGGAATTGCGCGTGCCGATTACGTCGGTGCTGAGCGGCGCCAAGCTCGGATTGACCGCGTTCATCGACGCGTCGAAGACGTTCGACGTCGGGCAGTCGGCGAAGGATGCGGCGTGGCACCGCGGCGTCGGCGGCGGCGTATTCCTGATCGCCACGATCGTGCGGATCAATCTCGACGTCGCGCGCGGCCTGAAGGACGGCGAGACGCGCGTTCATCTGTCGTCGGGGTTCAGCTTCTAGTCCGCGGTCCGCTGTCCGTTGCTCGCGGTCCGCCGGACTGCGGACAGCGGACCGCGGACAGCGGGCTGCGGCAGACGCACCCTACCCAAACATCGTCCGAATCACGAACCACACGTTCGCGGGGCGCTCGGCGAGGCGGCGCATGTACCAGGGGAACCAGTACTCGCCATAGCTGATCAGCACGCGCAGGCGATAGCCTTCGCGCGCGAGGCGGATCTGTTGGCCGCGTTGGATGCCGTAGAGCATCGCGAACTCGTACGCCTTGGTGGGAACGGCGTTCTGCTTGATGAACGCGACGAGCCGATCGGCAAGCGCGATGTCGTGCGTCGCGATGTGGAGCAGCGCGCCCGCCTTCTGCGCGTCCGGCGCGACGAGCCGCGTGCACAGCGTGTAGAACGCCTCGTCGACGTCCGACTTCTTCGGGTATGCGATGTCCGGCGGCTCGAGATAGGCCCCCTTCACGACTCGAATCGCCGATCCGAGCGGCACGAGCGCCTCGACGTCCTTCGGCGTGCGATAGAGATACGCCTGAAGCGCGATGCCGACGCGCGCGCTCTTCGCCCGCGCGCGCTTGAAGAGATCGATCGTCGGATCGACGTACGGCGAGCCCTCCATGTCGATCCACACGAAATTGCCGCGCAGCTCCACTCGCTCGATGAGCCGATCCAGATTGCGCTCGCACAGGCCGCGATCGAGATCGAGGCCGAGCTGGGTGGGCTTCACCGAGATGTGCGCGTCGAGGCCCGCCGCGGCAACCTTGTCGAGGACGTCGAGATAATGTTGGGTGACTTCCTCGAATTCTTCCGCGCGCGTCAGGTTCTCGCCAAGGCGCGTCAGGATCGTGTTGATCCCCAGCTTCTGTTGTTCCTTCGCCGCCGCGAGCGCGTCCTCGATCTGCTCGCCGGGCATGAAGCGCGTGACGGACTTCCGAACGAAGCCCCATTTGGTCACGTGGTCGCGCAGCCAGGCGTTGGTCGACGCTGCAAGCAGCGTCTTTCTCATGATGGACATAAGAAATGTTGGGTTACGGGATCAGGGATCAGGGATCGGGGATCAGGGGTCCGGAAGATTCGAATGAGTCTCCGGATCCCGGATCCCGAGTCCCGGATCCCGACCGTATTCATCACAGGACGCTGCGAATCAGACCGCCGTCGACCTGGACCGTCGCGCCCGTCATGTACGACGCGGCGTCGGACAAAAGAAACGCGGCCACGCGGCCGAATTCGTCGGGACGGCCGTAGCGGCCGGTGGGAATCGCCGTGACGGATTTCGCCTTCGCCTGCGCGGCCGACACGCCTTGCTTCTTGCCGTTGATCTCGTCGAGCTGACGCACGCGATCCGTGTCGATGCGCCCCGGCACGATCTGGTTCACGCGGATCTTCGCGGGCGCGAGCTCGAGCGCGAGGGTCTTCGCGAGCGCGGCGACCGACGCGCGCAGAACCGTCGAGAGCCCGAGGTTCTGAATGGGCTCCTTGACCGACGATGACGTGGACATCAAGATCGATCCGCCGCCGCGGGCTTCCATCGACGGCACGGCCGCGCGCACCATTCGCAGCGAGCTGAAAAGCAGCAGCTCCACGGCATCCTGCCACGCCGCATCGTCGAACGAGAGCGCGGCACCCGCGGGCGGGCCGCCGGAATTCGCGAAGAGGAGATCGATGCCGCCGAACTTGTCCTCGGTTGCCTTCGCCCAACGCGCGATCCCTTCCGCGGATCGAACGTCGAGCGGCGTCGCCATCACGTGCGGGGACCCGAGGCGCTTCGCCGCCGCGCAGATGGCGGCTTCGTCGCGGGACGCAATGGAGACGGACGCGCCTTCTTGGACGAGCATGTGAGCGACGGCGAAACCAAGCCCGCGGCTCGCGCCCGCGACCATCGCTACTTTGCCTTTCAGTCCCAAATCCATGCCACCCCAATTCTTCGCATCCGCATCGCCCCGCGATCCAATCCGATCTGCGAGATCAGTGTTTATCCGCGTGATCCGCGAGTGTCGCGAGGCTGCCGTTCGCCTCGACCCAATCGAGCACGCGATCGAGCGCTTCGCGCGTCGTCTTGTCGAGCGACGCGCCCGGCGCGCGCGTCGCGGGACTCGCGAGCGCTCCCCGCTTGTGAAGGACCTCTTTTCTGATCGCCATGCCGATGCCTTCCTGGAACTCGAAGCGCATCAGCGGCACGGCGCGGTAGAACGCCTCCGCCGCGTCGTCGATCCGGCCCGCTCGAAACAGCCCAACAATCTGCACGAGAATCTCCGGAAACGCAAACCCCGTCATCGCGCCGGTCGCGCCCGCGAGCAGCTCCTCGAGCAGGAACACGCCGCCGAGCCCGCCGAAGATCCGCACGTCGATCGGCGCCGACTCGGAGAGCCTTCCCACCTCGGCGAGGATGCGCGACGTCTTGAACGGCGTCGGCGGATCCTCGAGCTTGATCGTTCTTGCGCGCGGGATCTCGTTCGCGATTCGCGCGAGTAGCCACGGCTCCATCGTGTAGCCGGAGATCGGCGGATAATCCTGCACGACGATCTCGATGTCCACGGCGTCCGCGAGCGCGTGGTAATGGCGCAACACCGCGTCCGAGTTCAACTTCGGCATTCGCGGCGGACTCACCATCACCGCGGTCGCGCCCGACGCCTTCGCGTGCTTGCTATAGGCGATGCACGTCCTGGTCCCTTCCGCAGTGGTTCCCGCGACGACGCCGATCCGGCCGGCGACGTGCGCCGTGACGACGTCGAGCACGCGGCGCCGCTCCGCATCGTCGAGCCGCGCAACTTCGCCGGTGACCCCGAGGGCGGTGACGCCGTTGACGCCGGCGCCAATGAACAGATCGATCACTCGCCGCAGACTCTCGTCGTCGAGATCGCCGTCCGACGAGAAAGCCGTGGGGAGCACCGAGTATACGCCTTCGAGCTTCAAGCTCATTCCTCCCCAGAATTCTATGGGTTTTCCAACCTTAAATTGTTGATCGGATTCACGATTCCGCTGCAATTCGGAAATGTGATAGCCGCATTAGGGAAGAATTCCAGTTCCAGCGCGACTTCGGCGACGTCTGGGCTTCGGGCGGTACTTCGACGTGTTCGGGGTAACGGGCCATTCGCGGTCGCACGTGGACCGAGGCTGACGACGCGCGCGGCGGTGGACTGGACGGCGCTGGGACTTTTTATGGGGTGACGTCGTCGCGGTGAGCCGATGCCGCGCGGAGATCGGCATTCGAATGGCGCTCGGCGCGGTCGGCGCGCTCGCGGGATGGATTCCCGCGACCCGCGCCTCACGTATCGCTCCAGCCAGCGTGCTCCGCGAGGGCTGAAATCAGAAGCTGAACTTCGCCTGCAATCTGATGACCCTGAAATCCTGATACTCGCTCGCCTTGCCGAGGCGCGCGTCGCGGCGGAAGTTCAAGGACGTCGCGACCGCCGCGGGATCGAATCCGCCGAAGAACGTCGCATCGCTGACGTTGAACTGATCGCGGTACGGCGTCGTGTTGTAGCGCGTGATCGTTTTCTGATCGAACAAGTTGATCGCGTTCACACCGAGCGTCATGCGCAAGTTCCGCGGCAGGCGCAGCTCGTGCTGCACGAGCAGATCCACCTGCGAGTACGCGGGCGTCCGGCCCAGATCACCGCGGCCGAACGGGAAGAAGTTGATGTTCTTCTGGCTCATGATCGTCGAGCGAGGAATGCCGGTCTCGACGAGCGCGTTCAAGCCGACGATGGTGCCCCAGGGCAGATCGTACGTGCCCTGAACCTTGAACTGGTGCGGCCGGTCGGTGCCCTGCGGGCCGACGGTGATGTTGCCGCGCGCGTCGAACGAGTAATACAGCAGGTTGAACGAGCGGCCTGAGTTCGGTTGGAGGCTGCCGACGGCTTCGTCGGAGCTGGCGATGCCGGACCAGTTGCCTCTCAGATTGCTGTACAGGTAGCTGACGTCGGCCGACCACCGGTTCGCGAGGCGCTTGCGCAGCCGCAGCTCGACGCCGTCGTAGTCGCGAACGGCGGCGGGCTGCGCCGGGTTGTTGCGGCCCAGCGGATACGTGCCGAGCTCGCTCCCAAAGCCGGGGTTGTTGACGCCGCAGTCTTCTTCTCCGCTTGCGGTGAAATTGCAGACCGCTTCGATGGCGTAGTCCACCCACTTGTGCGCGTAGCGGACGCCGACCGACATCGTCCGCGTCAGCTCGTGGTCGATGCCGAACGTGAGCTCCTGCGATCGCGCCGGCTTCAAATCCGGATCGACCAGTTGATGCGTCGGGTTGTTCGCGACCGGTCGGAAGTCGAACTGCGTGATGAACGTTCCGGGACAACCGCTGCCCGGCGCGCCGTCTCCGCACGAGATCGACGGCCAGTTGGGCGTGTCGAGCGTGTAGTAGTAGTTCACCCAATTGTCGCCGCCGAACATCACGCGGCCGATCGTGAGCTTCATCAAGTCGTAGAAGACGCCCCAGCTCCCATACACCTTCCACTGGCTGTCGCCGTGGAGGTCGTAGGCAAAGCCGGCGCGCGGCGCGATCTTGTCGCCGAACGTGAAGTGCACGCCGGGGTTGTTCACGCGATACGAGGGGACGTCCTCGCTTTCGGTACGGAGGCCGAGGTTCAACGTCAGCTTGCGGTTCAAGGTCCACGCGTCCTGCACGAAGAGACCGACGTTGTTCGACTGGATGTCGCCAATGGTCACGAACCGCACGACGTTGTAGTAGCCGTAGATCCCGCGGATGCGGCGGCCGTCGTTCAACGGGTACGACTGATCCCAGAACAACTGCACCGTTGCCGCCTGCTCGCCCGACAGCGTGTTGTCGACGATCCGCTCGACCTGCACGCCTCCCTTCAACGTGTGCTGCCCGCGCCAATTCGCGTAGCGCGTCATGTCCGCGTTGAAGTTGAACCGGCTCAGACCGCCGCGGACGAACTGGGAGCTCGAGGGGTTGTCCGTAAACCCGTTCTCCTTCTGCAGCGACGCCGGGATGTCGGTGAACTGGAAGTTCGACGCCTGGAACTGATGCCGGATCGCCGTGCTGAACGTCCCTACGTCGTGCTGATCGACCTTGTATCTCGTCGTCGTCACGTTCACGTACGTGCGGTTGTTGACGACCCAGTCGAGCACGCCCGAGTACGAATCGTTCGACGAGTCGCGGCGGACGACCGACGGGAAGAGCAGGCGATTCGCCGTGCTCACGCCGTTCGGTCCGGACGCCGGCAGCGCGTAGCCGCCCTCGTCGCGCTGATTCGATGCCGCGAAGCGCCCGCGCAGGTTCCGCGTGATCTGGCCGGTGACGTTGTAGTTGACGAGGTCCGTGATCGGCTTCTGGCTGAAGGTGCCAATCGGACCGGTCGCGCCAAAGCGAACCGTTCGCGTACGGTCCGTCCAGCTCCGGCCGTAGCCGACGAAGAACCACAGGCGATCCTTCAGAACCGGTCCGCCGAGATCGAAGATCGGTTCCGGACTCGTGTAGTCGTCTACCGGAGTGAGGACGTACTCCGCCTCGTTCTGATTCGACGGATTCAGACGCAGCGTTTGGCGGACGTCGCCCTGCAGGTTATCGCCGGTGAAATAGATGCCCGCGCTGCCGTGGTACTGATTTCCTCCCGACTTCGTGATCGCGCTGATCACGCCGCCGAGCGACGCGCGGTATTCCGCCGCGTATCCGCTCGCCTTCGCCTGAACGGTGTCGACGAAATCGACGGGCAGCGTTTTGCCCGACGTGCCGTTCAGAATGTTCGTCGTGTCGACGCCGTCGATCAGGAACCGGTTATCCGCGCCGCTCGCGCCGTCGATCTGAATGCCGCGATTCCGCGCTTCGCTCGTGATGCCGGGCGCGGACGTCACGACCCCCGCGAAGTCGCGTCCCTTGGGAATGCGCTCGATGATTTCCGCCTGCACGTTTGCGCCCGCCACGTTCTGCTTGACGTCGATGAGCGGCGATTCGGCGGTCACCTTCACGTTCTCGGCCACGCCGGCCACCGCCATCGCGAGATCGATCTTCAAAACCTGTCCGAGCTCCAGCCGCACGCCCGCGGAGGATGCGGTCTGAAACCCCTGCAGATTGGCGGTCACGTCGTATCGCCCCGGCGGCAGCGCCGGGAATCGATAGAGGCCGTTTGCATCGGTCACGGTCGTCTGCACGCCTGCCATCGACGGGCTGCGCGCGTCGATCGTCACGCCGGGAAGCACCGCGCCCGAACTATCGCGGACGATCCCCTCGATCGAGCCGCGCTGCTCCTGGGCCGACGCGGCCCACGGCAGGGATACCAACATCACGAGCATTGCCAGTCGCGCCATTCGCTCCTCCGATAAACACGGATCACGCGGATCGGACGGATCACGCGGATCGGACGGATCGCGCGGATCAGACGGAATCACGCGGATCGGACGAATCACGCGGATCGGACGGATCGCGCGGATCGCCTTCGATCCGTTGAATCCGTCGAATCCGCGGAATCCGCGAGATCTGCGAGATTCGCGTCACTCTGCGCGTCTGGGACGAGCGAAGCAAATCGCAAAAACTGATGCGCTCATAATGGGCGGCTCACCCTACAATCGGACATCGCGGATTCCGCTCGAGACCGAGAAATGATCAAGTGCACTGCTCTCGTCGTGTTCGCGTTGGTTTGTACGCCGGCGGCCGCGGCCGCGCAGTACTACCAGACGGATTTTCCGGCGGAAGAATTCCGCGCGCGCTTCGCGAAGGTCTTCTCCAAGATCGGCGACAACGCGGTCGCCGTCGTCCAGGGCGTCCACCAGACCGAAGGCTTCACGCTCCCCCGGCAGCACAACACCTTCTACTACCTCTCCGGCATCGAAACGCCGGGCGCGTATCTGCTGCTCGACGGCCGATCGAAGAAGGTGACGATCTACCTGCCGCCGCGCAACGCGCGGCTCGAAGCGGCCGAAGGCCGCGTGCTGTCGGCTGACGACGGCGAGCTCGTCAAGCGCATTTCAGGCGTGGACGATGTGCAGCCGGTGCAGGCGATGACGGGCGCGGGCTGGCCGCTGCAGCTTGGCGGAAGCGACGGGCGCGGGCAAGGTGGCGGACGGGGTGCAACGCCGGCGGCGATCTACGCGGAGTTCAGTCCCGCGGAGAATCTCGGTCAGAGCCGCGGCGAGCTCGTCTCGGCGGAGCTCGCGCGCGTGAACGACTATTGGGACGGCGCGGTGTCGCGTCAGAAGCGCTTCGTGGAGCTGCTGCGCGCGCGCCAGCCGCGCGCGGAGATCCGCAATCTCAATCCCGTCCTCGACGAGATGCGCAGCATCAAGAGCCCGCGCGAGATCGCGATGGTCCGGCGCGCGTCGCAGATCGCGGGGCTCGCGCTGATGGAAGCGATGCGCAGCACCGAGCCGGGCGTCACCGAGTATCAGCTCGACGCCGCTGCGCGCTACGTGTTCCTCGTCAACGACGCGCGGCTCGAAGGGTATCGATCGATCACCGCCAGCGGAACCGAGAACATCAACAACATGCACTACTTCAGGAATACGTCGACGCTCGAGAACGGCGACCTGGTCCTGATGGATTACGCGCCCGACTACCGCTACTACACGAGCGACATCGGCCGCGTCTGGCCGGTCAACGGCAAGTACGCGCCGTGGCAGCGCGAGCTCCTGCAGTTCATCCTCGAATATCGCAACGCAGTCATGTCGCGCATCCGGCCAGGCGTCACGCCGCGTCAGATCATGGACGACGCGCGAGGCGCGATGGAGGCGGTCTTCGCGCGCACGAAGTTCTCGAAGCCGACGTTCGAGAAAGCCGCGCGCACGCTCGTCGAGACCGGCGGCGGCGTCTTCTCCCACACGGTCGGAATGGCCGTGCACGACGTGGGACGCTACAACGGCGAGCCGCTCAAGCCGGGTCAGGTCTTCTCCATCGATCCGCAGCTCTGGGTCCGCGAGGAGAACCTCTATCTCCGCTACGAGGACACGGTCGTCGTCACCGAGAAGGGCGTCGAGAATTTCACGGATTTCCTGCCGTCGGAGCTCGCCGACATGGAGAAGCTGGTGCAGGAACAAGGCGTCGTGCAGCGCGTGCCGCCGATCCCCGCGTCGGCGATCAAGCGCTGATCCCCGGTGGTATGCTCTGTAGACCTTAGGAGCTTTTCATGGACCTGCTGCAGCTCGAACACTTTCTGGCGGTCGTCGAGGAACGGACGTTCACGCGCGCCGCCGAGCGCGTCTGCCGGACGCAGCCGGCGGTGAGCCAGAGCATCAAGAAGCTGGAAGAGGAGGTCGGCGCGCCCCTCTTCGCGCGCGACGTGCACGAAGTCTCGCTCACCGAAGCGGGCCGCGTGCTCGCCGACTACGCGCGGCGGATGGTGCACCTCCGCGACGAGGCGCTGCGGCAGGTCACCGAGCTCAAGTCGCTCAAGGCGGGGACGCTCGCAATCGCGGCGCACGAGTCCGCCGCCGTGTACCTGCTGCCCGCGCCGCTTCGCGCGTACCTGCAGAAGTTTCCCGACATCAAGGTCGGCATCTATCGCAGCCGGCTGAACGAGATTCCGCGTCAAGTCATGGACCGCGAAGTGGACGTCGGCTTCGTCAAGGACGAACCGGCGTTTCACGAGCTGCAGTGGGTCGAAGTGCACTCCGACGAGCTGCTCTGCATCGCGTCGCCGCGGCACCCGCTCGCGTCGCGATCGGAAGTGCGCGTCCGCGATCTCGGCGCGGAGCAGTTCGTGCTGCATCATCTGTGCAGCACGACCGCGGAAACCGTCCTGCGGCTCTTCGATCAGCATGGGACGCGCTGCCGGATCGTCGCGGAGCTCTGGAGCTTCGAGAACATCAAGGGCTTCGTGCAGGAGGAAGTCGGGCTCGCGTTCGTGCCGGGGATCACCGTGAAGCAGGAGCTGCGCGACGGTACGCTCGTCCGCGTTCCGCTGCGCGAGCTCTCCGTCCCGCGGCGGACGCTGATGATCTATCGCGAGCAGGGCTACGTCTCTGACACCGCGCGAGAGCTGATCAAGATCGTCCGCGCGTTCAACTGGGATCAGGGGTTCAGCGACAACGTGTCCGTGCACCAACCGGTCCCGATCGTCAACCGTGAGCTGCGCCGTCTGCGGCGAGTAAGTGCGGGGACACTCAATCGGGACACTCAACGTTGAGTGTCCCGATTGAGTGTCCCGATTGAGTGTCCCCATGTCCGACAACGGAGCATCGTTATGAAGCAGTCGGCATTTCTTGCGATCTTCATCACGTTGAGCGTCGCAACGACGGCGACCTATCGCCCGGAGGAACAACAGGGCGCCAAACCGCAGCCGGCGCCGACGACGACGGCTACGCCGGCGTCGCAAGGCGGGCGCGGCGGCGCGCTGACGCCGGCGCCCAACCGCCGCGCGGACGAAGGGCGCGGGCCGTTCAAGACGCTCGCGATCCGCGGCGCCATTCTCATCGACGGCACCGGCGCGCCTCCCGTCGGACCGGTCGACATCATCGTCTCGGGCAACCGCGTGCAAGCGATCCGAAGCGCGGGCACGCCGGGACTGCCGCTCCGTCAGGGACGTCCACCGCAAGGCGCCGAACTCGAGATCGACGCCGCCGGCATGTACGTGATGCCGGGTTTCATCAGCCTGCACGAACACGCCGGCGAGGCGCCGAAGAATCCTGACGCCGAATATCCGTTCAAGCTGTGGCTCGCCCACGGGTTGACGACGGTGCGCGGCGTGCCGCTCACGAACCACGCGCAGGCCGTGAGCGAGCGCGAACGCAGCAATCGCAGCGAGATCGTCGCGCCGAGGATCGTCAACTATCAGCGTCCGGGAATGGGCTGGGATAAAGGACCGGTCGACACGCCCGAGCTGGCACGCGAATGGGTGCGGTGGGGCGCGGCCAACGGCCTCGACGGCCTCAAGCTCGGCGCGCAGCGCCCCGACATCATGGCGGCGCTCCTCGACGAAGCCAAGAAGCACAACATGGGATCGACGGCGCATCTGCAGCAGACCGGCGTCGCGCAGATGAACGCGTTGACCGCCGCGAAGCTCGGACTCCAAACCGTCACGCACTTCTACGGCCACTTCGAAGCGCTGCTGAAGGATTACGTGGTCCAGCCGTGGCCGGTCGATCAGATCAACGACGACGAGCAGATGCGCTTCGGGCAGGTTGCGCGGCTGTGGGACAAGATCTATCCGCCCGGCAGCCCGGAGTGGAAGGAGTATCTCCAGGAACACCGCAAGCTGAACACGACGTTCGATCCGACGATGACTGCGTACGCGGCGGGCCGCGATCTGATGCGCATGCGGAACGCCGACTGGCACGCACGCTACACGCTGCCGTCGCTGATGGACTTCTACACGCCGAGCCGATCGAATCACGGGTCGTACTGGTACTACTGGACGCTCGAGGACGAGATCGCGTGGCGCAACTTCTATCAGGTGTGGTTCCGCCTGCTGAACGACTACAAGAAGATGGGCGGACGCGTCACCGCGAGCGCCGACGCCGCGTTCATCTACAACACGTACGGCTTCGGCAACATCCACGAGCTGGAGCTGATTCAGGAAGCGGGGTTCCACCCGCTCGAGGTGATTCAGACGATCACCTACAACCCCGCGATGACGCTGGCCGAAGCGGCCGGCAAGCCGATCGATCGCGGCGTCGTCCGCGCCGGCCTCCTTGCCGATCTCGTGATCGTCGATCAGAATCCGCTGAAGAATTTGAAAGTGCTCTACGGCAGCGGCGCGTTGAGGCTGAACGATCAGACCGGCAAGCCGGAATGGATCGGCGGGATCAAGTACACGATCAAGGACGGCATCGTCTACGACGCGAAGAAGCTCCTGGCCGACGTCGCCGCGATGGTGGACAAACAGAAGGCCGCGCGGCGGACGACGCCGACGGCCGCGCAATAGGATTCGGGATCCGGATTCCGGATCCCGAGCCCCGGGCCCCGGATCCCGAGCCCCGGATCCCGGATCCCGACTGAGTCCTTAGAAATCCACCATCACGCCGAACCGCACGAGCCTCGGAGACAGAATCTCGGTCGGCAGCAAGTACGACGTCCCGACGTTGGCGTTGTAGCCGACGATCGTGTCCGCGTTCGTCAGATTGAACACCTCCAGCAGCGGCGTCAGCCGGCGCCCGCCGAGGCGGAACGTCCGCGAGAACCGCAGGTCAATCATCGCCACATCCGGCAGACGCTCGACGCCGCGCTCGGTGAGGCGAACGTTCTGCGTGGAGCGCGTGAGCGACGGAAACGCCGTGCGCGTGACGCCGAAGACGGACTGATACGGGTAGCCGTCGTTCATCACGAAGCTGCCGCTGACGTTGATGTCGTACGGCGCGAGGTACGTGCCTGACACACGCAGCGCGTACGCGGAGTCAGTCCCTTCGATCCCCTGCGGGAAGTTCAGCTCGTTGTTCGGATCGTTCAGATCGCCGGTCAGCACGCCGCCCTCGTTCTTCCCGAACGTCACGCCGGCAAGAAGCTGCCATCGATCGCTCAAGCGCTTCGACGCCGAGAGCTCCACGCCGTGGTAAGTCGTGTCGAGGGCGTCCTGATTGTCGAAGACGTTGTCCTGCAGGCCGTTGAATGCCGGCAGCAGATTGTAGAAGGTGATCGTGCCGCCCGGGCCGGCAGGGGGACCGGGCACGGCGATCGACTGTTCGGTGTACGCGCTGCGCGGCGCCGCGGCGTTGCGCGATCCAATCAGTTTGCGATTCGTGCGGTAGTAGTACATCGCGCCGACGCGGATGTCGCGCGCGAGCTGATGCTCGACGCCGGCGGTGAATTCGTCGGAGTACGGCCAGTCGGGGCCACTCGCGTCGGCGTAGCGGCTCGTCAGTCCCGGGAATCCGGAGAACGCGCCGAGCTCGGATTCTTGCGGGATGCGATCGGCGTTCGAGTCCGTCCACGGACGCGTGCCGCTCGTGACCTGGAACGGATGAACGCGCTGGACCGTGATCAAGCCGATCTGTCCCGCGTATCGGCTCGCGTTCGTCTTGATCGCGGTCCGGCCGTTGCCGAAGAGATCGTAGACGACCCCCGTGCGCCACACGCCGCGCCAGCCGTCGAACACGTCCGTTTCGGCGAGATCGCGCGCACCGCTGAACGTGCCCGCGACCTTCGACTGCGGCGGCATCCACCCGCGCCCGTGGTCCACGCGCACGCCAAGGTTCAACGTGAGGCGATCGATCGACCACGTGTCCTGCGCGAAGAAGCCAAACAGCCTGATCTTGCTGTTGTGCGCCGTCGGCGTGTTCCAGAGGCGCACGGAATTCGCCGCGCCGTTGTTGAAGACGACGTACATGTCGCCATTGATCCAGAATTGGTCGTACATGCCCATCTGCGCGACCTGCATTCCGCCTTTGATCAAGTGGTCGCCGCCGAAGCCGCTGGTCGTGTACGACGCGACGTTGTCGAACTGCGCGCGGTAGTTCGGCAGCTCCTCGTGGCGCGCGGCGGCGACGAACGCCTGACTACGACCGGTGTCTTCGATGCGGATGTCGGTCGGCTGCGTGCCCGGCTGATAGTAGTAATTGGTGACGCCGTCCATGATGCCGAACGTCGACTCGTAGACGATCTTCTTGCGGACGAGCGAGTACTTTACCTGCGTCGACGAGGCGGGATTCGTCTGCCAGAGCGACGCGCGATCCTCGACGAAGTTCGGCGGCGTGTCGCGGCGATGGAATCGCTCCTTCCAGTTGTAGTTCCACGACACTCCGACCTTCTGATTCGCCGCCGCCTGCCACAGGCCTTTCCCCGACGTGTTCCAGATGAGGTTGTCGTCGATGGCGCGCGTGCCGTCCGAGTTGCGCGCGAGCGTGAGCTTGTCCACCCGCCAATTCCTGTAGGCGCCGTTCACCCACAGCTTGTCGCGCACGATCGGCCCGCCGCCCGCGACGTTGAAGTCATAGAGCTTGGTCACCGGCACGCCGCCCGGCAATCCGGCCGCGACCGCGTCGTCCCAGTTCTTGCTCTGCCATCGCCGGTTCGCGTAGAACTCCTTGACGTCGCCGCGCCACTTGTTGCTGCCGCTCTTGGTGACCATGTTCAAGTAGATCCCGCCGGTCATCACCTCTGCCGGGATCGCGGACGTCTGATAGTTGACCTCTTCGAACATGCCCTGGTCGTAATAGAGCATCGTGGATCCGCCGCCGCCGCCGGGCCAGTTCACGGTCGTCCCATCGATCGAAAAGTTCTTGTCGTCGTCCCGCGAGCCATGCACGCGCAGCTGGCTTTGCTGCATCGCCTGCGTGCCGCCGACGTCGTAGGTATTCACCTGCACGCCCGGAATGATCTTCGCGAGCGACCACGGATCGCGTCCGGTCGGAACGCCCTCGAGGATCGCCTGTCCCATCACGGTCTGCTGCAGATTCGACTTGACGTCGACCGTCGGCGATTCTCCCGCGACGGTGATCGTTTCCTGCAGCGCGCCGACCTCGAGCTTGACGTTGACCGTTGCGGTGAAGCTCGCGTTGACGGCAATTTCGCGCCGCTCGACCGATCGGAAGCCTTGCAGCTCGACCTTGATCGAATACGTTCCCGGCGGAAGCCGATCGAAGCGGTACGCGCCGCTGACATCAGTAGTCTGCGTCGCCGTGCCGCCGATGAGACGCTCGCCCGTGAGCGACACCGTCACACCAGGAAGCAGCCCGCCGCCAGAGTCCTCGATGACGCCGGCAATCGTTCCGGTGGAGACTTGCGCGTGCGCGATTCGCGCCGCATACACGCAGGCGGCGAGCGTGAGCAGAATCGAAAGCGGCAAGCGTGAGCGGCGAGGCATGCAGTCCTCCTACGGTCTGTTCCGAGCGATCGCGATCCGCGGTGTGGCCTGAGTGAAGTCGTGGGATGCGCCTCCGGTATACACCTCGCGGAGAGACTTATCCAATCAGTAGATGTGATGGCGGGATAACAACGGCCGATTCGCGGGTTCAGCGTTCAGCGTTCAGGGTTCAACGTTCTTGGTTCAGGGTTCAACGTTGCGACACGAATGCGCGCTTGATGTAGTCGATGCTGGGAAAGTTCTTCCGGAGGAACGCATTCCCTTCCTCGAAGAGAATGTCCTGCTTGCCGCCACGGATCCCGCCGCCGGCGCGATCGCCGTGCTCGGCGTATAACGCGTCGGCGACGTCCATCCCCTCGGCCACGCGCGCGAACGGAACGAAGTGCTCGCGGTCGTGCGTCGCGGCGTTGTCGGCGAGGTTGATGAACATCTGCGTCGTCCGGCCGTTCGGATCCTTGAACGCGTACGACACCGCGCCGCGCGCATTTGAGAGTTGTCGTGGATCGTCGGGAATCGTGCGCGTCCGCCAGATCGTCGAGATCGCCGGATCGGCGCTGATGCCGAACTGGATCCACGTCTTCGGGCGTGCGCGGAAGAACGGCGAGTCGTCGTAGTAGCCGTGCCGGACGAGATTGTAGAAGCGATCCGCGCCGTGCGGCGACCACTCGCGCTGGATCTCGAACGCGATGGCGCCCTTCGTCGTCTCGAGGCGGACGCGATAGGTATCCGGCGCGCGGCGATTCATCTCCGCGTGGTCGGGAGTCATCAGCAAGTCGCGATTCGGATTCTGTCCGAGGAGGACGCCGACGATCGCAACGGAGGCGGCGCTGGCGACGGAACGCATCATTGCGTCTCAGATGCTAGCGTAGTTGGCGCCTAATAGTCGCATCACTGCAATTGACTTGACGCTCGACCGTGTGCGTCATACGGTGGCGCGTATGCCCCCAGACATGGAACGCCGCGATTTCCTTGCCGCGACGCCAGCCGCGGTGTTTCTCGCGGGACGCATCTTGAGCGAACAGGGAGTCCCATCGATGTCGAATTCCGGAAGGGCACGACTCGAAGCGTTCGACTATCAAGGCGTGCGGCTCCGGCCGAGCCGATGGAAGGACCAATCCGACGCCGGCCGGGAATTCTATTTCGCGCTGTCGAACGACGACATTCTTCACGGCTATCGGAGAGCCGCGGGGCTGCCGGCGCCTGGCGCGCCCCTCGGCGGCTGGTGCGGCCGCAACAGCGACACGGTGTTCGGCCAGTGGTTGAGCGGCATGTCGCGGATTTACCGCGCGACCGGCGACGCGCGCATGCGCGACAAAGCCGTCGCGCTCTTCTCGGAATGGTCGAAGACCGTGAAGGCGGACGGCGATGCCGGCATGCGGCACTATCCGTACGACAAGCTCGTATGCGGACTGCTCGACCTTCAGCTCTATGCAGGCTACGAGCCCGCGATTGGCGTTCTCGAGAAGGTGACCGACTTCGCGATCCGGACGTTCGATCGATCGAACAACCTCGCCGATCCCAGCCACAACACGGCGTACTACGGCGTCCCGCAGGAGTGGTACACGCTGGCCGAGAATCTCTTTCGCGCGTATCGCGCGACCGGAAATGCAAAGTTCAAGACGTTCGCCGAAGCCTGGCTCTATCACGCGTGGTGGAACAAATTCGCGACCACATCGTCGCCCGCGGACGCGCACGGCGTGCACGCGTACAGCCACGTCAACACGTTCAGCAGCGCCGCGATGGCGTATGACGTGCTCGGCGATGCGTCGTATCTGAAGATTCTCGAGAACGGCTGCGACTACTTGCAGAAGACGCAGGTCTACGCAACCGGAGGCTACGGACCTAACGAGCGATTCATGGCGCCCGACGGAAGCCTCGGCCGCGCGCTCGACACGCGTTCGGACACCGCGGAAATCGTCTGCGGATCGTGGGCCGGCTTCAAGATGTCGCGCTACTTGATGCGCTTCACGGGCGAAGCGAAGTACGGCGATTGGATCGAGCGGCTGTTCTACAACGGCGTCGGCGCCGCGCTGCCGCTCGCCGGACGCGGTCGCAACTTCTACTACGGCGACTATCGAGTCGGCGGCGGCATGAAGGTCTACAACTGGGACACGTTTACGTGCTGTTCCGGAACCTACATCCAGAACATGGCCGACTACTACAACCTCGTGTACTACCGCGACGCGTCGAGCCTCTACATCAATCTCTATGTGCCGTCGGATGTGACCTGGTCGCGGTCAGAAGGCACCGTCGTCGTCGAGCAAGACACGCTTTACCCGGAAGCCGAGACGAGCGTGTTCACGATCAAGCCGTCGGCGCCGGCCCGCTTCGCGCTGAAGTTTCGCGTGCCCGCTTGGACGCGCGGCATGGCGATCACAGTCAACGGCGCGTCCGCGATTGCAGAAGCCAAGCCTGGAACGTGGGCCTCGATCGAGCGCGCGTGGAATCCCGGCGATCGCGTCGAGGTCACTATTCCGTTGACCCTGCGGATGGAAGCCGTCGATCGACAACACCCCGACCGCGTCGCCGTCATGCGCGGTCCTGTCGTGCTCGTGCTGGAAGGAACCTATCACGCGGGATATTTCCGGCTGCCGGAACGCGACGAAGATCTCGCGACGTGGCTCGTCCCAGAAAAGTGGTCGCGTCCGCTAGCGATCTTGACCGAGGGCAGTGAATCGCGCGACACGATGAGCGTCTTTCGTGTCGTGCCGCCGGACAAGAGCCCGGTTCGATTGAAGTTCCGGCCCTTCTACGATACCGGCGAGGGATATCCCTATTTCATGTACTTCGACAGGAAGGGTTTGCCGTACAAACTGTGGTGACGTACCGGCTATCTGTTCATACACGGCGCGCGCGCGATCGATCGCGGCCTTGAACTTCTCGCGCTCGGCAGGCGTCCGCCAGCGCGTGCGCGGATTGTCGACGCGCGCCCAGATCGCATCCACCACGTTCCGCAAGAAGATCGCGTCGTCCGCCGACGTGAATCGCTTGCCGTTGCGGACGACGTACACCGGGCTCGTCTGAGCGAACGCGTAGCTGTCGCTCACGTAGCGGGACGAGGGGCCGACGACGCGGGCGGCGATCCATCCGCCGGCGGGACTCGGAACGCTGCCGTTGAACGAAAGTTTGAGTGGGTCGCCTGGCTTCACCGTCGCGGCGACGCGGCCGTTGACGATCACCTCGAGCTTGTCGAGCGGCGCGATCGAGACGGCGTCCACTTTGACCTTCAGCTCCTGACGATCCGTTCCCGCGAGGGCGATCTCGTCGCCAGGCCCCTTCCCTTCGACGTCGAGGAAGATGAGCGGTCCCGTCGTGCCGAACGTGCGCTGCGCTTTGATCCCGTCCATCCACGATCGGAGCGACAGACCGCCGCGGATCTGGACGTAGGCGCGGTCCGCGCCGGGTGGCGGATCGCGCCACACGTCGGAGAAGTTGTCCGTGCCCGACGTGGCCGCGATGCGGAATCCGCAATTGAGAAACTTGTAGTACATCTCCGCCGACGCGAGCTCGTCGGACACGAGCGCGCCGATGTCGTAGAAGTCGCCCTTGCCGAGCGCGATGTCGACGGGAATCAGGATGCCGGCGCCGGATGCGGGTTGGTCGACGCGTGAGTTGTACGGGTGGACGTAGCCGGCAATGCCGCCTTGCGCGCGCGCCTCGTCCAAGTACTTCGCGTCGAGCTCCGGCTGCGCATAGGGCGTGTTCGGGTTGCCCGCGGTGAACGGCAACACGTACCGGCTGACGCCGATCATCGAGATGTGGCCGAGCGATCCGCGGAATTCCTCTCCGTATTGAAGGATGTAATCCGCCGTCGAGAGAGGATGCGGCTTGCCGGTGAGATCCGTCCATCGGCCCATCAGCCGCGTGCCGTCCATGTGAATGAGCGCGTTCGTGACGTGAAGATCTTCCGCGGTGAGCTGATCGAAGAACGTCCGGTGCGAGAGGCCGAATTCTCCCTGATGCAGATCGTGGATGTGCGTATCCCCGGAATACCAACCGCGTGACGGCGCGTCGATCAGCCGCTCGAGGCGCAGCGTCACGTCGACGATTCCGCCCGCCGGCACCTGGACGGTCGTCGAGGCTGGCCGGTATTCGAACCCCTTCATCGCCTCGACGCTGAGCGGACCTGACGGGACGTCGAGATCGAATTCGCCGTTCGTATGAAAGTAGTGGGTTTCCGTTGCAGCGATCACGCGATGGAAGCCGCCGTCCGGCGCGTATGCGCGCTTGTCGGAAGCCAGCGAGTAGACGCGTGCCGATATCGGACGTCCGCCGGGACCGACAACGCGCCCGCGCACGCGACCCATCGGCCGCGACGACTTGCGCGCACTGATAGTGACTTCCTTCCACGATCCGATCGGCCCGCCGCCAATCGGCGCCGTATACAACGTCGTCGGGCCAGTACGGTTCGAGACGAACGCGAACCGCGTGCCGTCGGGCGAGACCGTCGGCGAGAACTCGTTCATCGGATCGGCCGTCAGGTAGATGGGATTGCCGCCGGAAACGGGCACGATCGCGATGTCGTTCGAGCCCTGCTCGTCGGAGCTGAAGAGCAGCGCCTGACCGTCGGGCGTCCATGCGGGCCGCGCGCGGTACTCCGTCTCCTGATACATCACGGGTGCCGCATCGCCTGACGCCTCGAGCTCTTTGATCCAGATACCGCCGGTGCCGAGGCGGCCATCGAACGGGGCGACGTACGCGATGCGTTTGCCGTCCGGAGAAATCGACGGCTGAATCTGATCTCTCCCGCCGCCGAGAAAGACGGATTCCGACTTGTCCGCGAACCGGTATCGATAGATGTCGAAGCCGGCGCCGCGCGACGCGGCGAAATAGAGGAATGCGCCGTCGCGGCTCCATGCCGGCTCGACGTCCACACGCCGATCCGTCGTGATCCGCTCGACCTCTCCTCCGTTTGCGCTGACGATGCCGATGTCGAGATTGCCGTCGAGGTCCATCGAGAGCGCGATGCGCGTGCCGTCGGGACTCCACGCAGGCTCGAAGTGATACGCGGAGCCGTGTGTGAGCGCGATCGCCTCGCCGCCATCCGCGGGGACCTTCCAGATGTCGCCGCGCATCGAGAACGCGATCCAGTTGCCGTCGGGGCTCCACGCGGGCTCGAGCGGTCCCGTCGACACCGCCGGCAGCATGTGCCGCTCGACGCGGTCCGAGTGACCGTAGCGATTGGGTCCGGCGAGCAGCGCGCCGGTCGCTACGCCAATCAGCGCGGCGCTCGCGCAACGACTGATGCCGTCGTACCGTCGCCGTGTTTTTCTGTTCAGGAGCACACTGAATGGTATTACTTTGTCTTGCATGAAGACTCGTACGATCGCTCGCTGGCTCGCTCCGGCGCTCGCCGTGTGCGCGAGTCCGCTCGTCGGCTTTCAACCGCCGCCGCGGCCGACCCGCGACTACCCCGTTCAGCCCGTCCCCTTTACCGCGGTGAAGCTGACGGATACGTTCTGGGCGCCGCGGATCGAAGTGAATCGGACGGCCACGATACCGGTCGCCTTCGAGCAGTGCGAGCGCACGAATCGCGTCGACTTGTTCGTGCGCGCGGCGCAAGTGCTGCGCGGCGAAGAGCCCGCGAATAGAAACCCTCCCGGATATCCGTTCGACGATACCGACGTCTACAAAGTGATCGAAGGCGCGTCCTACACGCTGAGCGTCCATCCCGATCCCAAGCTCGACGCATACGTCGACGGCTTGATCGCGAAGATCGCCGCCGCTCAGGAGCCCGACGGCTACCTCTATACGACGCGCACCATCAATCCCAAACAGCCGCACCCGTGGGCCGGACGCGAGCGATGGGTGCTCGAGCGCGACGACAGCCACGAGCTCTACAACCTCGGGCATCTGTTCGAAGCGGCGGTCGCGCATCACCTTGCGACCGGCAAGAAGACGCTGCTGAGCGTCGCGACCAAAGCGGCGGATCTGCTCGTGAACACGTTCGGCCCTGGCAAGCGGACGACGTGGCCGGGACATCAGATTACGGAGATGGCGCTCGTCCGGCTCGGACGCGTGACCGGCAACGATCGCTACATCACGCTGGCGAAGTTCCTGCTCGACGAGCGCGGGCCCGGACCGTTCCCGCCCGGCGAGCGCGCGAATCCCCGCGGCCTCGACTACAACCAGGCGCAGCAGAAAGTCGTCGAGCAGACCGAGCCGGTCGGCCACGCGGTGCGCGCCACCTACATGTATTCGGGCATGGCGGACGTCGCGGCGCTGACCGGCGACGCGACCTACGTCAAGGCGATCGACACGATCTGGCAGAACACCGTCTCGATGAAGCTGTATCTCACCGGCGGCATCGGCGCGTCGGGCGCCGGCGAAGCGTTCGGCCGCCACTATCAGCTCCCGAACATGACGGCGTACAACGAGACGTGCGCATCGGTCGGCATGGACTTCTGGAACCATCGGCTCTTCCTCCTGCACGGCGACGCGAAGTACATCGACGTCATGGAGCGGACGCTCTTCAACGGGCTCATCTCCGGCGTATCTCTCGACGGAAAGACCTTCTTCTATCCGAACCCGCTCGAGTCGCGCGGCCAGCATCAGCGGAGCGCGTGGTTCGGCGTCGCGTGCTGCCCGTCGAACATCTCGCGCTTCCTGCCGTCGATCCCCGGCTACGTCTACGCGAAGCAGAACGACACGATCTTCGTGAACTTGTACGTGCAGGGCACGGGCGAGATCGCGCTCGACGGCGGACGGAAGGTCACGCTCACGCAGCAGACGCGGTATCCGTGGGACGGCGCGGTCAAGCTCACGGTCTCGCCGCAGAGAGCGGGCACGTTCGCGATCAACGTCCGCATCCCTGGATGGGCGCGCAACGAGCCCGTGCCGGGCGATCTCTATCGATTCCTCGACACCGCTCCGCAGGCGGCGGTCAGAGTCAACGGCGCTCTGGTGCCGATGAAATTGGACAAGGGTTACGTTCGCCTCGCGCGCGCGTGGAAGCCCGGCGACACGATCCAACTCGACTTCCCGATGCGCGTCCGCCGCGTCGTCGCGCACGAGAAAGTCGAAGACGACATCGGGCGCGTGGCGCTGCAGCGCGGACCGATCGTCTACGCCGCCGAGTGGCCGGACAATCCGAACAGGCGCGTGCGGAACATCGTGCTGCCGGACGCCAACGCGATGACGAGCGAGTTCCGTCCGTCACTGCTGAACGGCGTCGAGGTGATCAAAGGACGCGCGCTCGGCCTGGCGTACGACGAGAAAGGATCCATTGCGAAGACGGAGCAGGACTTCCTCGCGATCCCGTATGCCGCCTGGGCGAATCGCGGACCGGGAGAAATGATCGTGTGGCTGCCGCGCACCGACGCGTACGCGCGGCCGACGCCGTATCCAACGATCGCCACGACAGCGACCGTGACCGTCTCGGTGCCAGGCCCTGGACGCGGCAAGAGCCCACGCCCGATCAACGACGGCGAGGCGCCGAAGTCCTCCGACGATCCGTCGTCGTACTTCGACTGGTGGCCGACGCTCGGCAGCAAGATGGAATGGCTCGAGATGACGTTCGCGAAGCCGTCGTCGATCTCGGAGTCGTCGGTCTACTGGTTCGACGACACAGGCCGCGGCGCGGTCCGCGTGCCCGCCTCCTGGCGCATCCTCTACAAAGATGGAACCGAGTGGAAGCCTGTCCAGACGACCGACACCTACGGCATCGCGCGCGACGCATTCAATCGCGTCACGTTCGCGCCGGTGACGACGACGGCGCTGAGGATAGAGGTCGCCATGCAGCCGAAGTTCTCGGTAGGGCTGCAGGAGTGGGTGGTGAAATAGAGCGGGATCCGGGATCCGGGATCCGGGAGCCGGGAGCCGAGATCCGGGATTCGGGACTCGGGATCCGGGAGCCGGGGGTCCGGGGATCCGCACCTAGCTACCCGTTGGGCCACCCCATCGCCGCGCGAGATCCTCGAGCGCGGAGACAATCTGGCGAATCTGGAATTCCCTGTTCGCGGACGTCTGCTCCTCGTCGCCGAGATCCTGGACGAGCAGCTTGATGTGCTCGATCCGCTCGTGGATCTCGTCGCGCTCGGTGGCTCCCACCGGCGCCTTTTCCAGCAGACTCACGATGCCCTCGCGAACCGTGGGAAGCCGGAATCCCCGATCCCGCAGCACCGATCCAGCCAGCGTCGTGTCTTCCCGCATCAAGCCGAGCAGCAGATGCTCGCTGCCGACGTACGCATGCAGCAGGCGGTCGGCTTCCTCCGTCGCGTACTGCAGCGCGCGCTTGGTTTCCTCGCTGAACGGAATCTCGACGGACGTCGCGACCTTGTCGCGCGCTTTGACGCGCCGGCGGATCTCGTGGCGGATCGAGGCCATGCCGTCCGGCGTCAGGATATCGGCGACGACGCCGCGCGCCTCGCGGATGATCCCCATGAGCATGTGCTCGGTCCCGATCGACAGGCTGCCGAACTCGCTCGCTTCGTAGCGGGAGAAGAAGAGCGTCCGCCGCGCGGACTCGTTGAAGCGCTCGAACATTCGTTTGACGCGGATCACGCGGATCACACGGATCTCGCGGATCAGAGGAGACGCGGGCTTTGCCCAAAAAATCTTCAGTGCACGTCGATGGGAACGCGGATCTCGCGGATCCGAGAATCTCGTCGCGCACCTGTTGACGCGACCGGCCGCGCCGCCGGCGCGGGCAAGGGTGCAGGAGATCAAGCATCAGAGCGACCGCAGAACTCGAGCGTCCCTCTGATGCTTGGTCTCCTGCACCCTTTCCAGGCTGGCCACGCCAGCCTGCCGGTCGCTCGACGACCACCATCCGGACGTTCCGCACCTCAGGCATCCGCGCGATCCGTCCAATCCGCGCGATCCGCGTCTCCCGAGACTGCCACGTCCCGCTAGCCCCTGAATTAATGCCCGGATCTTGAGCCTGGGCCATTTCGGGTATACCGTTCGCTGCACGGAGGGTCGCTATGCGCGATGACGATCGGACGGTCGGTCGGGTTTTGAGCCGGCGGGAGCTCGTGGGCTTACTCGGGTTGTCGGGCGTCGCGGTGCTGATCGATCCTCTTCGGGCGCAGGCTCCGGCGGCCTCCGGCAGCGCGCCCGTTTGCGTCGTTCAGCCGGAGCAGACGGAAGGTCCTTACTTTTCCGACGTGATGTTGAACCGGGTCGACGTGCGGAGCGATCCGCCCTCGAGCGCGCCGAAGCCGGGCGCGCGCCTGGACCTGACGTTCAACGTGACGCAGATGGGCGCCAACGGCGCCTGCACGGCGCTCGCGGGCGCGCACGTGGACATCTGGCAGTGCGACGCGGTCGGCGTCTATTCGGACGCGAAGGACGCGTTGTTCAACACGATTGGCCAGAAGTTCCTTCGCGGCTACCAATTGACCGACACGAACGGCGCCGCGCGGTTCACGACGATCTACCCGGGCTGGTATCCGGGACGCGCTGTGCACATCCACTTCAAGATTCGGACGAACCCGAAAGCACCCGCCGGACAGGAGTTCACGTCGCAGCTCTATTTCGACGAGGCGCTGACCGATCGCGTGCACGCGGCGCCGCCCTATGCCTCGAAGGGCAAAGGGCGGACGCTCAACGAGCAGGACGGCATATTCAAAAAAGGCGGCCGCCAGCTCGTTCTCGCAGTGAGCGAGAAGAGTGGCGGCTACGCCGGGGCGTTCAACGTTGCGTTGGTGAAGAAGACCTGAGGCCCGGGGCTCGCGGTTACGCAGTTGCCGCGGAGTGCGACTGCTGTCTGAGCGTCAAGTTCGCCAGCCCGCCGATGAGGCCGGCTGCGAGCACGGCCAGCGTGAGCCCTGGCGTCCAGATCGATCCGAGGCCGAGCGCGTAGTCGAGCGAGAACCCGCCATAGCCCGTGAACGCAAGCGCCGATGCGGCCGTCGCGTAGAGCAGCGGCACCTCGATGCCGTTGGTCTGCGCGAAGAGGCCGTGCTGCCAGTGGACGGTCGCCGCCGCGACGACCATCACCGACACGACCAGCGCCGGGCCGATCGGGCCCAGCAATCCCGCGACGAGCAACAGGCCGCCCGTCACTTCTGCGACCGCCGCGGCCGCGGCGAAGAGCCGGCCGGGGCGGAAGCCGAGCTGCTCGAAGAACGCGCCCGTTCCGGTCAGACCGTATCCGCCAAACCATCCGAACAGCTTCTGCGAGCCGTGCGCCGCCATCAGCAGCCCGACGACGACGCGCGCGACGAACAATCCTGCATCCATGTGTTCAATCCCCTTTCGTTTGTTACTATAATTAATATAGTGACTATATGTCAAGTAGTAACTTGCGCCGATGCGGGCGGCGCGCTATCCTGAACGGGAGCCATGGCACAACCCACACACACTCCAGCACTTTGCTCGCGCTTCCATCGCGCAAGCGAGCTCATCGGGCGGCGCTGGACCGGAGCGATCATCTACGTCCTGCTGCGCTCCCGATGCCGCTTCGCGACGCTGCGCGCCGCGATCCCCGACATCACCGATCGCATGCTCAGCGACCGGCTGCAGGAGCTCGAGCAGGAGGAAATCGTCGAGCGCACCGTCATCCCCGAGACGCCGGTCCGCGTGGAGTATTCATTGACGAAGAAGGGGCGCGCGCTGGCGTCGGCGATGGACGCCATCGCGGAATGGGCCGAGAAGTGGGTGGCCGTTCCGGAGCGAAGAACGAAGAACGAAAAACGAAGAACGAGGGCCTAGGACCAGACCTCGCGGAGAAAGCGCACGAAGTTGCCGTGCGCGATCAGCTCGACATCAGCATCGGAGTAGCCGCGCGCCTTCAGCAACGGCGGGACCGCCGCGAGGTCCGCGATCGTCCGTACGTCCGCCGGGCACTGCTCCCGGCCGAAGGCGCCGTCGAGATCCGAGCCGATGCAGGAGTGGCGCGCGTTCCCCGCAATCTGGCAGATGCGATCGATGTGGTTGACGACCGTCGCGAGCGTGACTCCTTCGCTCTCCGGCGTCGACTGTCCACGGATCCAACCCGGCGCCAGCATCCACGCATCGAAGGCCGCGCCGATGATCGCGCCGCGGCCGATCAGCTCGCGAATCTGATCGTCGGCGAATTGACGATTGTGCGGCACGAGCGCGCGGCAGTTCGAGTGGCTCGCCCAGAGCGGACCGCGGTAGTGATCGAGCGCGTCGCGCAAGCTCTCGTCGCAAAGATGCGTGACGTCGAGGATCAGGCCCAATCGTTCCATTTCGCGGAGCAGCTCGCGGCCGCGCACTCCGAGATCGCCTGACGCGTTGGTTCCCTGCGCGTAGACGCCGGGCCCGTAATGTCCCGGGCCCACGGCGCGAAGTCCATAGTCGCACGCACGCTCGAGGTGCGCGAGCGTCACGATCGAGTCCGCCCCCTCGAGGCTCAGCACGTAGCCGATTGGACCGTCGTCGCCGTCCCGCCACGTGTCGAGATGGCGATCGAGCGTCGTTCGATCGGTGATCGGCGCGAGCTCACCGCGTCGCTCCATTTCGCGATACCAGGCGCGTTGCGCCTGGGTCATCCCCCACGCCTGCTCCGGCGAGTGCCAGCCCGGAAGCGGATTGTCGGGCGCCACGTAGCGCGCGATCTGCGTGGCGACGCACAGGCCGACGCCTCCGCGGCGCATCTCGGCGAACGAGACGGTCCCTCTTCCCCGATCGGGCTTGTCGGTCAGGCCGCGCTCGCGCGCGCGGATCTCCTCGATGGGCCGCGTGAGATCGCGGTTCCACTCGAGTGCGTTCATGGCGAGATCGAGATGCGCGTCGACGATCAGCATCGCGTCAGTTGGGGATCTTCGCGCTCGCGCGCGCGAGCACTTCGGTCGACGCGGCCGACATGGAATCGTAGAAGGAGACGAACCGTCGCGTCTCGACCGCGTCGTACGGCTTCAGGTTCTGCGCCCACCTGTAACCGATCGGCTGAAAGCGCAGCGCCACGTCCACGGTGAAAGGACCCGCGTCGCCGGCCGCGTCGATCGCGTAGCGAATGCGATCGCCGCCATCCGTGAAGTCGGGATCGTTCGCCGCGAGCCCGATCACTGCGATATCCGCCGCGGCGCTCGTCTTGTCGAGTCCGCGCGGCAGCAGCCGGTTGTCCTTGAGATACCTGACGCCCTTCAACAACCCCGTCGTCACGCCGCCTGCCTGGTCGGCCATCACCGACTCGTAGATCTGGACTTCGTCCGGCCTGCGAATCTCCGTGTAGTGCGCCTCGTAGCGAAGCGGATCCGAATCGTTGTCGTTGCCGGCAATTGCGCCGTTCGGCGAGACCGCGCCCGATTCGAAGATCGCGCGGCCGTTTCTGTCGCGGACGGCGAGATCGATCCACACGCGCCTGGCGGGATATCCAGTCGGCAGCTTGTGACCCGCGCGATTCTGGACCACGAGATCGATCGCGAGCCGTCCGCTGTCGCGCACCGCGCGCTCGATTCGCAGGCTCGCGGTCGCCGACTGCAGCTGCTCGGCGGTGGACGCCGCCGCGGCGTCCAGTTCGCTCGCGAGCGCCGTGACGCCCAGCTCGCTGCGATAGCGATTGAGCATCTTCAGCATGAAGAAATTCCCGCCTCGAAAACCGTGGCGCGACACGCCTTCACGCGGCTCGCCGAGCACCGAGGCGATCGGCGCGTGCTCGCCGACGACCGGCATGTGGCACGACTGACAGCTCGCCTGCTCTCTCGCATACGCGCTCGCGCGCCACTCGAGGTACGGCATCTGCTCCGGAAGGCGGCCGACGACCTCACCGTCTGGACCCAACGCTTCGGTGTAGAGCGTGTGGCAGCTGGCGCAGATTTCCGATTGCTGAATGTGGCGCCCCTCCGCCGGACGGAATCCGGACGAGGACCGCATGATGTGCGTGCGGCCCTTGTCGATCTGAAACGGACCGAAGATCGGGCGCGCGCCGTCGGACGGCGCCCGGTCGATGACGAATCCGCCCGTGAAGCTCTCGGGCGACCCGAGATTCTGGGCGGAGATCTGATGGCACATCGTGCACGACACGCCGTCGTGGGCCAGCAGATCGCGCCGAGCGTTGCCGGATCTCTGACTCAGGTGCGCGAACACCTGACCTTTGCGTCCGCTCGCGCGGGCATCCGTTCGCGCCATCGGCATGTGGCACGTCGCGCATTCATCCTCGATGTCCTCGGCCGCGCGCGGATGATCGAGCGTCTCCCGCCGCACCGATGCCTGCCAGTACGGATCCCGCGCCGAGTTGGCCATCATCGAGCCGCGCCAATCCGATCCAATCGAGATATCCACGCCGGACGCCGTCTTGAGACCGTTGTGGCACGCGAGGCAGGTATCGGACGGCGTGAACGTCGGCGGTGCCGTCGCACTTTGGTGCTCGCCGGCGGCGGCTTGAAGCCCGCCCCACACGAGCGCGATCATGCTGACGACGCTGCCAACCCCGGCGACGCTTCGAATCATTCGTTACCAGCCCGAGAAGAATCCGCCATCGAACCAGTCCCAGAGGAGATACACCATCACCGCCGCGCCGCGCCCCTCGCGCTGATTCAGAGGCACGCGGACGCCGCCGTTCAGCACTACGTGCTGCCGCGTGCTCAACGTCACCTGCATCTGCGGCAGCACGTCCCACGCGACGCCTTCGCCCGCGCCGATCTCGCGCGCGGCGAGCAGCTCGATCATCGGCGACCACGCGCGGCCCCATCCCTCGGTGTACGTCTTCCCGATCGCCGCGCGCCAGAACACTTCCTTGTGCCGGTCGTCGGCGCCGAGCGGGGCCTCGAGGCCCGCGTGCACATGAAGAAACGCATTCCGCGGGAGCATCTGGCTGACGGTTGCGAAGGGCTCGAGTACCGTCGCGCCGCCGCCGAGACCGTTGGACTCGCTGCCGGTTGGAAGGACGACTTCGCCGCCCGCGCTGACGATCGAGCCGCGCGCGACGCTGTGCGCCACGACGTGCTTGAACGCGATCGCGATATCGCCGATGCCGCGCGACCATCCGCCCGCGCTTCGCTCGCGAAAGTCGATCGGCAGCGCGATCTCGATCTGCCCTCGCGATCCGATTCGCCGCTCGTAGAGGAACTGGTTGCCCACGCCCCCGTCGCCTTCGACGTCGACGGTCGTCGTGACGACCGCTTCGTTCTCGGGGAACGCCTTTTCCGTCACGAGCGGACGTGGAAGATTCAGATCGCCGCGCGGCCAACGGCGATCCGTGCAGAACGTTCGAAGATGAGAGACGAGGGAAGCGATCTCGTCGAGGGACAGCGCCTCTTTGAACGACGGCATCATCCGATCGAACGCGCGAACCGGTCCGCCCTCGTGAACGACGGCCATCCAGTCCGCATCCGCTTCCGGCGTCGCGAAGCTGCAGACCGTGAAGTCAGGAGGCTCGATCGATCGTCCGATCGAAGAGGCGGGCGCGCCGCGGCCGTCGGCGCCGTGGCACGCCGCGCACGCCGCGCGGTACAGCTCCGCGCCGCTCTTCGGAGATGGGGGCGCCGGCTGCGCGTGCGCGCTTCCGAGACCGAGCGCTAGACAGACGTGAACGGCGAGCAGCCGGACCATCAGGCGTGTTCAGTCGATCACGACATAGCGCCAGAGACGCTCCGCTTCCTTGGCCCCGACGTACTTCCCAATCTCCTTGATGAACTGCTCCTTCGTTTTCCACGGCCGGTACTCTTTGAACTCGCGGACCATCCGCGGGCCGGCGTTTGGAATCGAAAGGATGTCCTCGTCGGTCGCCGTGTTCAGGCGAACGGGGATGAACGTGTATTGCGCGAGCTGCGCGGTCCGTTCCGCTCCAACGTACTTGCCGATTTCCTTGTCGAACTGCGCCCACGTCTTCCACGGTCTGTACTCGGCGAACTCACGCACCATGCGCTTGCCCGCGCCTGGCACGAGCAGGATCTCTTCCGGCGTGGCCGTGTTCAGGTTGATGTGCACGAACGCCTTGCCGTAGAACTCCGTCGCCTGCTCGGGCGTGAGCTTCTGGCTGAGGAGATACGCGTGGAGATCGGTGATGCTCGCGAACGGCCGCTTCTCGATGAGGCCTTTCACGATTGCCGGCGTCATGTGCGGCATCGCGAGCAGATCCTTTTCCTGCGCCGTGTTCGCGTCGACAACTCCAAGAGACTTTCCAACCTGCGCGTGCGCAGGCAGCGCCGCGGCGAGCAGTCCAACGATCGCGATCGCGAACGACAGCGTGATGTATCGGTTCAGGTTCATGCGTGTGCTCCTTTCGAGGTTTCCGGGGGCGCAAGGCTCGGATGCCGGAACGTGCACAGCAGTCCGAGCAGGCCGAGCTGAATCATTGCCGCGGGCGCGAGCGCGGGCGGCGCCTTCGCCCGCATGACGATCATGACAAGGGGCCACCCGGTCAGCGACGGATCGACTTCCTTCTGAAACTCGAGGTTGCTCTGATAGTGCAGCACGAATCCCAGCGCGCCCGCAACGATCGACAGCGCCATCGTCACGCGCAGCACCGCCACCGCGGTCCGGCTGCCCGTCCACGCGAGCCACACGACCTCCAGCACTGCCGCCGCGAGCAGCACGAGCGGCGCGATCTGCCAGCCGTCTTCATAGTGTTTCAGGAGCACCAAGTCGACGCTCGTGCCCACGAGACCGATGGTCAGAATCGCGAGCAGCAGCCGGCGCATCCGCTCGATGGTCTGGTTCCCCGGCACCGTGGCGATTATTTCACACTCATCCCAAAACGGTGCCGAGCGCCAGCGTGCAGAGCAAACCGGCCACGGCGACGATCGTCTCGAGGATCGTCCAGGTCGCGACCGTCTGCTGCACGGTCATGTTGAAGTATTCCTTGACGAGCCAGAATCCGCCGTCGTTGACGTGCGACGCGATCAGCGAGCCGGCGCCAATCGCGACGACCATCAGGTCCCGATTGGCGCCGGGCATCGCCGTGACGATTGGGGCCATGATGCTCGCCGCGGTCACGACCGCAACGGTCGCCGATCCCACCGACAGGCGCAGCATCGCCGCAATCGACCAGCCGAGCACGAGCGGCGACAACGAACGTCCGGACATCATCTGCGCGATCGCCGTATCGACGCCCGCCGCGTCCAGCACTCTGCCGAATCCTCCGCCGGCGCCGACGACGAGAAACACGTTCGCGACGGCGGACACGGACTCCTCCGCGGCCCTGAGGAGGTGCGCGCGATTGAATCCGCACGACGTGCCAAACGTGTAGAGCGCGAGCAGCGTCGCGAGCAGCATCGCGACGATCGGGTTCCCGGCGAACGTGAACGCCCGGCGCATGAGACCATCCGCCGCGATCGACTGCGCGAGCGCCGCGAGGAGCATGAGCAGCACGGGAAGGAGGATCGTCACGAGCGTGATCGCGAGCGACGGCATTCGAGCCGCCGCGGCCGTTCCGCTCAGTTGATCGGCGACGATGCCAGGCTCGGCGCGGACGCGCCGGCTGATCGCGCGCCCGAAGAGCGGACCCGAGATCATCGCCACAGGCAGCCCGACGATCAGCGAATAGAACAGCGTCCGCCCCGTGTCGGCGCCAAGCCGCTCGATGGCCGCGAGCGGACCCGGATGCGGCGGCACGAGTCCGTGCGCGACCGAGAGTCCTGCCACGAGCGGTATTCCGAGCCGCAGCAGCGGCGTGCCCGTTTGTCGCACGGCCGCGAACAGCACCGGTGTCAGCAGAACGAGTCCGACTTGGAAGAACACCGGGAGGCCGATGATGAATCCGGAAAACAGCATCGCCCAGTCCAGCCGCCGTTCGCCGAGGGCGCGCACCAGCGCGCGCGACACGACGACCGCGCCGCCCGATTCCGCGAGCAGCTTGCCGACGACCGTGCCCAGGCCGACGACCATCGCGATGAAGCCGAGCGTGTCCCCCACGCCCTGCTGGAACGCGCGCGGAATGTCCGCGACCGGCATGCGCGCCGCGAGGCCCACGACGAACGACCCGACCGCGAGCGCGATGAACGCGGGCAGCTTCAGCCAGGTGATGAGGACGATGACGAGGAGGACGCCGAACGCGGTCACGAGCAGCAGCGTCGCGGGATCGGCGGCGTTCAAGATGGACAGGAGCTTACAATGAAGGGATGCGCCGTCGCACTTCTCGCGCGATCGCTCTGCTCGTCGCCATAGCGGCTGCGAACGCGTCCGCGTTTCAACCGTCGAGTCAGCCCGCCACGACCCGCACGTGGCCGCCGGCAGTGCAGCCCGCCGGCCGGACCGCGCCCGTTCGCTCGCCCGAAGAGGAGATGAAGACGTTCGTGTTGGCGCCGGGATTCCACGTCGAGCTCGTCGCGAGCGAGCCCATGATCGAGGAGCCCATCCTCGTCGATTGGGACTCGGACGGCCGCCTCTGGGTCGTCGAGATGCTCGGCTACATGCAGGATCTTGCCGCGACGACGGAGCGCGAGCCGTCGGGGCGCGTCAGCGTCCTCGAAGACACGAACAACGACGGCCGGATGGACAAGAAGACGGTGTTCCTCGACGGCCTCGTGCTGCCGCGAGCGCTGAAGGTCCTCGAGCACGGCGTGCTCGTCGGCGAGCCGCCGAACCTCTGGCTCGCGCGCGACACGAACGGCGATCTCCGCGCGGACGCGAAGGAGATCGTGTCGGCCGCGTTCGGCCGCCGCGACGCCAACGTCGAGCACAACGCCAACAGCCTCCTCTGGGCGCTCGACAATTGGATGCACACGTCCGAGACGGATTCCTACCTTCGACTGAAGAACGGCGCGTTCGAGTTTCGCAAGACGCTGTCGCGCGGGCAGTGGGGCAACTCGCAGGACGACGCCGGGCGCATCTACCGGAACTCGAACGAGTCGGTGCTGCACGTTGACGTCGTGCCGACGCCGTACTACGCGAGGAACACGAGCCTGATGCGCACGCGCGGCAGCTACGAATCGCTGCGCGGCGCGAAGAACGAAGTGATGACGACGTGGCCGGCGCGACAGACGCCGGCCGTCAACCGCGGCTATCAGGCCGGCGTCTTGCGCGCGGACGGCACGCTGGCGGCGTACACCGCCGCGGCGGCGCCGACGGTCTATCGCGGCGATCGACTGCCCGCCAGCCTCTACGGCAACCTCTTCGTCGTCGATCCCGCCGCGAATCTCATCAGCCGGATCATCGTGAGCGACGACGGCACGGCGCTGACGGCGCGAAAGGCGTACACGAACGCCGAGTTCATGACGTCGACCGACGAGCGCTTCCGTCCGGTGTATCTCTCGAACGCGCCCGACGGCACACTCTACGTCGTCGACATGTATCGCGGGATCATTCAGCATCGCGCGTACGTGACCGAATACCTGCGCGATCAAATCGTCGCGCGGAAGCTCGAGATGCCGACCCGGCACGGGCGGATCTACAGGATCGTGCACGACACGGCTCGCCGCCGGCGCGGTCCATCCTTGTCCAAGGCGGCGTCATCGACCTTGGTCTCGCTCCTCTCCGATCCGAGCGGCTGGTATCGCGACACGGCGCAGCGGGTGCTCGTGGAGCGCGGCGATCGATCGGTCGCGGACGCGCTTCGCTCGCTCGCGCAAAGCGCGCCGCTCTGGCGGACGCGCCTGCACGCGCTGTGGACGCTCGACGGCCTCGACAGCCTCGAGCCCGCGATGGTGATCCGAGCGCTGGAGGATCGGTCGCGCGACGTTCGAGTTTCCGCGCTTCGTCTCGCGGAGCGCTGGTTGAATCACACCGACGGCGCAGTCAAGTCCGCGTTCCTCAAACGCATGGACGATAGCGACTGGGCGGTGCGGCGGCAGTTCGCGGCGTCGCTGACGGCGCTGCCCGAAAGCGAGCGCGACGGGCTCGCGGCGAAGATGCTCGAGGCCCACGGAACGGATCCCGTCGTCGTCGACGCGACCCTGAGCGGATTGGCGGGACGCGAGCCGGGCGTGCTCGACATGATCTTGCGCGCTCGCACCGACACGCCCGCCGCGAGTGCCGCGATCACGATGCTGGCGGCAACGATCCTGAGAGGCGGACAAGGCGATCGTGTTCAAGCCGCGCTTTCGCTGATCGCGGATGCGTCACGGCCCGCATGGCAGCAGTCCGCGATGATGCGCGGCGCCGAAGTCGCGCTCCTCAACGCGGTCATGCCGGGGGGCGGCGGTGGACGCGGGAATCGCGGCGGGGGCGGTGGTACGCCAGGCGACAACACGGAACCTGGCGCGCGCGGCGGACCCGGAGGCGCTCCGGCGTTTCCGCGCGAGGGGGGCGGCGGCGGGCGCGGCGGCGGGCGCGGCGCAGCACCGCCGCCGCTCCGATTGCCGGCCGAGCCGGACATCGTCCGACTCGCCGCCGCGGAGCCCGCGAACGACCTCGGCAAACGCGCCGCCGCGCTGCTGCCGCGTCTCACGTGGCCGGGCAAGCCGAACGCCGCGCCGGCGGCCGCGCCGCTCACTGCAGAGGAGCAGGCACGATTCAATGCGGGACGCGAGACCTATCAATCGATCTGCTCCGCCTGCCATCAACCCGACGGCCGGGGCCAAGATCGTCTTGCGCCGAGCTTGATTGGATCGGAATTCGTCCTCGGATCGCCGGAAGTCACCGTCCGGATCGTGCTCAATGGCAAAGAGGGCTCGACGGGATTGATGCCGCCGCTCGGCTTCGTCCTGAGCGACGACCAGATCGCCGCAACGCTGACCTACATCCGGCGCGAATGGGGCCACACCGCGACGGCGGTCACGCCGGCGACCGTGAAAGACGTGCGCGCGGTCTCGGCAACGCGCACGCGCCCGTGGACCGCCGACGAACTGCTCCGCTTGCAGAACGGACGTTAGACGCGGATCACGCGGATCGCGCTGATTCCGCGGATGTCGCAACGCATCCAACCCGCGGGATCCGTCTGATCCGCGTGATCCGCGTCACTCGTATTGACATTCGATAGGAACGACGGCTACGCTTCTATCGTTTGTCTATAGGAGCGCGTCCATGGTCCTCTCACGCCTGTCGGCGTTCCTGCGCAACCTCCTGCATCGGCGCCGCGTCGACGACGACCTCGACGAGGAGCTTCGCGCCTACGTCGATCTGGCCGCCGCGGACAACGAGCGCGAGGGGCTGACCGGCGAGCACGCGCGGCGGGCAGCGCTCCTCGAGCTTCAAGGGCTCGAGCAAGTGAAGGAGCGCGTCCGCGACGTCCGCGCCGGCGCGCGCATCGAGCAGTTCTGGCAGGATTTGTCGTACGGCGCACGGATGCTCGCGAAGCGCCGCGGCTTCACGGCCGCCGCGCTGGCCACGCTCGCGCTCGGCATCGGCATCAACACCGCCGTCTTCACCATCGTCGACGCGGTCATCCTGCGGCCGCCGCCGTATCGCGATCCTTCGCGGCTCGTCAAGATCTGCGGCAACCCCGCGGCAATCGCTACCGACGACGTCGCCTTGCTCGACTATCTCGCGCTGCGAGACGGGAACACGGTCTTCGAGTCGATGGCGGCCGACGATGGGAGCGATTTCGCGTTCGAGTACGCCGGCGCGACGCGCCGCGCGAACGTCGCGATCGTGACGGCCAATTGGCTCTCGACGCTGGGCGTCACGCCGATGCTCGGCCGCGGATTCACGCACGAGGAATCGCTGCCGGGCCGCAGCGATGTGACGCTGGTGACGTACGCGGCCTGGAAGCGTCTTTTCGGGTCGGATCCCGGCATCGTGGGCAAGACGATCGTCTCGGACGGCCGTCCGCTGGCGATCGTCGGTATTCTTCCGCCGAACGTTCTTCGCTACGATGCGGACTTCCTCAGGCCGCTCGTCGAGGCGGAGTATCCGGCGGATCGCCGGCATACGGACCTCGACGTCTTCGCGCGCCTGCGACCCGGCGTCGCGCCCGCGCAGGCGCAGGCGGAAATCGCGGCGATCGGGCGCAGGCTCCAGCTGGAATATCCGTCGGCCACCAGCTATCGCTTCGGATCCGACCTCCAGCGCGGCTTCAGCGTGATTCCGCTCGAGAAGTACTACGCTTCCATCTCGCCGAGCTCCGCGCGCGGTTTGTTGCTGATGCTCGGCGCCGTCACGCTGGTCCTCCTGACCGCGTGCATCAACGTCGCGAATCTCGTGCTGGCGCGGGCGGTCGTCAGATACCGCGAGTGCGTCGTCCGCGTCGCGCTCGGCGCCACGCGCGGACGTCTCGTCCGTCAGCTCCTGACGGAGAATCTGCTGCTCTTCGCCGCCGGCGGCGCGCTCGGCGCGCTCGCCGCGCGTTGGCTCGTCGACATCGTGCTCGCGCTCGCGGTTCGCGAGGGATACGTTCCCGAGCGGATGGCGGTGGCCGTCGATGGGCGTGTGCTCCTCGCGAGCCTCGCGACGTCGCTCGCGATTGGCACGGCGTTCGGTTGGATCGTCGCAATGAGGGCATCGCGCATCGACGTGAACGATGGGCTTCGCGAGTCGTCTTCGCAGTCGCCGAGCGGGCCGAGCCGCGGCCGGCTTCGCCGCGCGTTGATCGTCGCGGAGTTGACGGCGTCGCTCGTGCTCCTCGTCGGGTTCAGCCTGATCGCGCGCAGCTTCGTGCGCATTCAGGCGAACGGCGCCGGCATCGACGTCGAGCATCTCGTCCAGACCGGCGGCGAGGGCGGACGCTCGTTTCCGTCCGCCGTCCTCTTCTGGCGCAACGCGCTCGACGCGGCGCGATCCGTTCCCGGCATTCAGCTCGCCGCGGTGACGTCGCGGCCGCCCGTCAACGACGCTCGCGATCAGTACTTGCGGATCGATGGCCGGCCTTCGGCTCCCGCGGATGCGGCGCGTGCGGGAGACATCTTCGTCAGCCCCGACTACTTCGCGGCGATGGGCATTCCGCTCCTCAAAGGACGCGTCTTCACCGATCGCGACGATGGCTCGGCGCCGCCCGTGGTCGTCGTGAGTCAAACGTTCGCCCGCCGGTACTTCGGAGACGAGGAGCCGCTCGGCCGGCGGATCGCGATCACCGAGGACGATTCGATGTTGTGCTGCAGCAGCGCCGGATCCGTCGTGGGAGTGTGGCGCGAGATCGTTGGCGTGGTTGGCGATATCCGTCAAGGCAACCTCGACGACCCGCTGGCCGCCACCATGTATCGGCCGTACACCCAGATCATCGAGCACGACATGTTCTTGATCGCCAGAGCGGATCCGCGCGTTCAGCTATCGAGCGTCGTGGCGGACCTCGGCGCGCGGCTGCGCGCGACGGGCGCGCCGTGGTGGGACGTGCAAACGACGCGCGACGCGATCGGCGCTTCAGGATCGCTGCGACAGCGCAGGTTCATTTTGATTCTGCTCGGGAGCTTCGCCGCGCTCGCGGTATTGCTTGCCGCGCTCGGCCTGTACGGTGTGGTCGCCTATTCCGTGGCGGAGCGCAAGCGTGAGATCGGCGTACGAATAGCGCTCGGCGCGGCGCCCCGGACGATCGTCGGCGAAGTGCTTCGCGAATCCCTGCGGCTATCGATCGTCAGCGTCGGCATCGGCGTGGTCGCGGCATATTTCCTGACGCGGCTCGTCGCAACGCTGCTCTTCGGCATCACGGCCACGGACGCCGTCAGCTACGTCGGCGTCTGCGTGTTCGTCGTTGCGCTCACGCTCGTCGCGAGCTATCTGCCGGCGCGGCGCGCGGGCCTCACGGATCCGTTGCGCGCGTTGAACGAGCACTGACACCGCTCAGCGCAGCGCCTGTTTGATCGCCGCTTCCGCCAGCGGACCCATGATCGCGTAGCCCTGCGCGTTCGGATGGAGATCGTCGCCGCTCAACTCCGTGCGTAGGAGCCCGCTTCCATCCACCATCGCCGAGAAGTAGTCGAGATACACGTGCTTCTCTGCCGCGGCGTACTTCTTCATCCAGTCGTTGATCGCCCGAATCCTGGTCATCGGTCGCTGAATCGTCTGCGGAATGCCGTTCGGCGCGGTGTGGTACGCGCTCACCGGAAGAATGCTCGACAGCACGACGCGGATCCCGTTCGCCTTCGCCAGCTCGGACATCGATGCGACGTTGCCCTGAATCTCTTCGTCGCTCATCGGACCGGTGTTCCCGGCGATGTCGTTCGTTCCCGCCAGGATGACGACCGCCTTCGCCTTCAAGTCGATCACGTCAGGCCTGAAGCGAATCAACATCTGCGGCGTCGTCTGGCCGCTGATGCCGCGGCCGACATACGGCTTGCCCGCGAAGAACTCCGAGGCGCGCTGCGGCCACGCATCCGTGATCGAATCGCCCATGAACACCACGCGCGATTGCGCGGCGGCCGGCTCGAGCTGTCGATTCTGATCGCGATAGCGCGCGAGGTTGGGCCAGTCTCGCAGACGCGCGTCGCTGCGCCCCAGGTTCACGAGCGCCGTCGCGAGCTCGGGACAATTGGGAACCGCCGGCGCGGGCGCCGGTGCCGGCTGCTGCGCGGCCGCCGACATGACGGCAAGAGACGCCAACAGAATCGCTGCTTTCGCTCGCATCGAATAATCCCTCCGATCCGCGTGATCCTCGTGATCCACGTGATGCTCGTGATCCGCGCGATCCTCGTGATCCGCGCGATCCTCATGATCCTCGTGATCCGCGCGATCCGCGTCAATCCGCGTCAATTCGCGTCAATCCGCGATAGACGCCTTGACGACGACCTTGCGCACGGGCGCCGGCTCCGGGGCCGCGACGCACGGCGAGTGCACGTCATCCGGTCCGAAGATGGCGAACGTGCCCGCGTTGACCGTGACGAACGAGTCGCCGCCCTCGAAGAGCGTCACGTCGCGCTCCGGATCGTACGGCGCGCGAACGACCATGCGCGCGAGCGGCGCGTGTCCCATCCGCTCGACGCCGCGGACGACGTACTGCACGTCGATGTACTTGCGGTGCGCTTCCCAGACGCATTCACGCGCGGGCCGCGTCGTGTACTCCTGCACGAGCGCAAACAACCGATCGCCGTCGATCTCGTGGCGGCCGAGCTGTATCGCATTCATATCGGTCGTTCGCAGATACTCCAGCGCTTGACGGACGCGCGACGGCAGATGCGCGTCCACCGCGCGATTTCCCAACCGGTCGACTATCATTCGGTCCCCTACCGCAGGGTGCGCTCGGGATGTTAAGCTGCGGCCCTTTCCGGCGCAACCGCTTTGGAGGGGTGTCATGGCGTTCACCATCACGAAAGATCTCGTCCTGCCGAGCACGGTCACCGGCTCGTGGCCGCGGCCGCGCTGGTTCGACGTCAGCATGTGGGGGCGGCCGCTCGACACGTGCATGATGGACATCCGCTTTCGCGAGAAGTTCCAGGATGCGCTCGCGGTCGTCATCAGCGACGAGGAGCGCGCCGGCCTCGACATCCTCACGCACGGCGATTACCACTGCGACGAGGACTTCGCGGGGCGCAGCTGGCACCATTATCCGCTTCAGCGCTGGACCGGCTTCGAGGGCGATCAACTCCAGTCCGAGGAAACGATCAGCCCGTGGCTGCGCTATCCGCCAGGCACGCTGCTGAACGAGATCTACACGAGCTGGCGATGGCCGCGAGTGACGGGCAGGATCGAACATCGTCCGCTGGACTACGCCAAGATCTGGCGGATCGCGCAGGCCAAGGCGGCGCGTCCCGTTCGGTTCGGGACATGCTGCTCGCAAGTGATGGGGCTCTTTCTCGACATCCACACGAAGCAGTACAAAGACAATCGCGAAGTCGTCTGGGACATGGCTGTCGCGATGAATCAGGAGCTGCTCTCGCTCCGCGACGCCGGATGCAGGTGCATCCAGATCGAAGAGCCCACGCTGCACTTCATGGCCAACACGTACGGCGCCAAGCACGAGAAGGTGAAGTTCATGATCGAGTGCTACAACCGCGAGGTGCAGGGACTCGACGACGTGGAGATCTGGATTCACACGTGCTGGGGCAATCCCAACATGCAGCGGGTCATGGAAGACACGAGCTATCGGGCGTCGTTCGAGCTGTATCTGAACGAGATGCGCGGCGACGTCTGGACGATCGAGACCAAGGATCGCAACTTCGCCGAGCTCGACCTGTTCGGTCCGCACAAGGGAAGGCTGCCGAAGAAGATCTGCATCGGCGCCGTGAGCCACCGGACGCTGCAGGCCGATCGATCGACGGACGTGGCCGACGCGATTCGGACGGCGATGAAGCACATCGCGCCCGAGCAGCTCATCGTGTCGAGCGACTGCGGCTTCGGCCGTCAGGGCTGCAACCGCGAGATTGCGTTCTACAAGGCCAGCGCGATCGCGCAGGGGTGCAACATCGTCCGCGGCGAGCTTGGATTGCCGGCGACGTACATCGCCGCGGCGGATCCGGTGCTGCAGACCGACATCGTGCCGAAGGCAGCCACGCTGGTGAAGACGGCTGGAGAGAGCTGAATGATGCGCTTCTCACTTGTGCTCGAACGGGCAGCGGCAGCCGCGGCGGCCGCGGCACTCGCAACGGCATTCACCCTCGGCGCGCACGCGCAGGACACGAAGAAGCCAAGAGCCAACGATCTCGGCATCAGCGCGCTCATCGGCGGACAGCCCGGCGCGCTCGATGCCATCACCGACGTCAAAGGCGTCGAGGTCGGACAAACCACGCTCATCTCGGGCGACGGCAAGCTCGTCGTCGGCAAGGGTCCCGTGCGGACCGGCGTCACGATCGTTCATCCGCGCGGCAAGAAGAACCCGGATCCGGTGTTCGGCGCGTGGTTCACGCTGAACGGCAACGGCGAGATGACGGGCACGACGTGGCTCGAGGAAAGCGGAATCCTCGAGGGACCTGTCGCGATCACGAATACGCACAGCGTCGGCGTCGTCCGCGACGCGATCCTCGCGTGGCAGGTGTCGCGTCCCAATCTTCAACCGTGGGGACTGCCGGTCGTGGCGGAGACGTACGACGGCGGACTGAACGACATCAACGGCTTTCACGTGAAGCCGGCCGACGTGATGCGCGCGCTCGACGGCGCCGCGAGCGGACCTGTCGCCGAAGGCAACGTCGGCGGCGGGACCGGCATGCGTTGTCTTGGATTCAAGGCCGGCACGGGCACGGCGTCGAGGGTCGTGACGATCGACGGGAGCAGCTACACCGTCGGCGTACTCGTCCAGTGCAACTTTGGCGGCCGGCAGGATTTTCGTGTTGCCGGCGTGCCGGTCGGACAAGAGATCACGGATCTCCAGACGTGCATCGCGATCGACGATCCGTCGGTACAACCGAAGATGGCGCGCTGCGGCACGAGCGTGAAGGCGCCACACGACGAGGTCGAGCAAGGATCGATCATCGTGATCGTCGCAACTGACGCGCCGCTTCTTCCAACGCAGCTGAAACGCCTGGCGATCCGCGTCGCGCTCGGCGTCGGGCGGACCGGCGGCTTCGGCGGCAACAGCTCCGGCGATATCTTCGTCACGTTCTCGACCGCGAATGCCGGCATCGCAGGCGCAGAAAAGGTGGCGCGCGTCGAGATGCTGCCGAACCCGAGGATGAACGCGCTGTTCTACGCGACGGTGCAGGCGACGGAAGAAGCGATTCTGAACTCGATGCTCGCGGCAGCGACGATGACCGGCGCGGACGGTCTTCGTGTTCACGCGCTGCCGCACGATCGCCTGCTCGCCGCGCTCAAGAAATACGGGCGATTGAAATGAGCGCTTCCAGCTTTAGGCGGAAGTCACAGTGGAATGTTTCCGTGCTTCTTGGGCGGGTTCTTCTCGCGCTTCGTCTGGAGCTGGCCGAGCGCGGCGATGAGCCTCGCGCGCGTCTGCCGCGGGCGAATCACTTCGTCCACGAACCCGCGTGACGCGGCGATGTACGGATTGGCGAACTTCTCCCTGAACTCGTCGACGCGCTCCGCGCGCAGCGCCGCGGGATCCGCCGCCGTCTCCAGCTCGCGCTTGTAGAGGATGTTCACCGCGCCTTCGGGCCCCATCACGGCGATCTCCGCGCTCGGCCACGCGAAGTTGAAGTCGGTCCGAATGTGCTTGCTCGACATGACGCAGTACGCGCCGCCGTACGCTTTCCGCGTGATCACCGTCAGCTTCGGAACCGTCGCCTCGGCGAACGCGAACAGCAGCTTCGCGCCGTGGCGGATGATGCCGCCGTATTCCTGACGCGTGCCTGGGAGGAACCCGGGCACGTCCTCGAACGTCACGAGCGGAATGTTGAACGCATCGCAGAAGCGCACGAAGCGCGCGGCCTTGACCGACGCGTCGATGTCGAGCGTGCCGGCAAGGTGCGCGGGCTGATTGGCGACGATCCCGATGCTCCGTCCTCCGAGCCGCGCGAACCCGACGATGATGTTCCGCGCGAAATCGCGATGCACCTCGAGGAACGCGCCATCGTCCGCCACCGCGTGCACGAGATCGTGCATGTCGTACGGCTGGTTCGGCGAGTCCGGCACGAGCGCGTCCAACGCGTCGTCTTCACGATCGAGCGGATCGGATGTCTCGTGCCTCGGCGGATCGTCCAGGTTGTTGCTGGGGAGGTACGCGAGCAGCTCGCGAATGAGCTGCAGGCATTCGCGATCGTCGTGCACGGAAAAGTGCGCGACGCCGCTGGTCTCGTTGTGCGTTTTCGCGCCGCCGAGCTCCTCCTTCGTGACTTCCTCGTGCGTCACCGTGCGTATCACGTCCGGTCCGGTCACGAACATGTAGCTCGTGCCCTCGACCATGATGTTGAAGTCGGTGATCGCGGGAGAGTAGACGGCGCCGCCCGCGCACGGCCCCATGATCGCGGAGATCTGCGGGATGACGCCGGAGGCGAGCGTGTTCCTGAGAAAGATGTCCGCGTAGCCCCCGAGCGAGAGCACGCCTTCCTGAATGCGCGCGCCGCCCGAGTCGTTCAGCCCGACGACCGGCGCGCCCATCTTCATCGCCAGATCCATGATCTTGACGATCTTCGCGGCGTTGGTTTCCGAGAGCGATCCGCCGAAGACGGTGAAGTCCTGCGCAAATGCGTAGACCGGCCGGCCCTCGACGCGCCCCGCGCCGGCGACGACGCCGTCGCCCGGCACGATCTGCTCGTCCATGCCGAAGTCGCGGCTCCGGTGCGTCACGAGCTTGTCGACTTCCTGGAACGTCCCCGGATCGAAGAGGAGATCGATCCGCTCGCGCGCCGAGAGCTTCCCCGCGTCGTGCTGCCGCCGCAGCCGACCCTCGCCGCCTCCAAGCTCCGCGCGGCGCTCGAGCTCCTCGAGATGAGCGAGATGCTTGTCCGTCAGGCCTTCACCGCCTGGGCCTTCTCCCAGTCCTTGAGGAACTTCTCGAGCCCGATGTCGGTCAGCGGGTGCTTGAACATCGCTTCGATGACCGCCGCGGGGCACGTGCAGACGTCCGCTCCCATCTTCGCCGCTTCGACGATGTGAATCGGATGCCGCACGGAGGCGACGAGCACTTCGGTCTTGAAATCGTAGTTCTCGTAGATCGCGACGATCTCCGCGATGAGGTTCATGCCGGACGTCGCGATGTCGTCGAGGCGCCCCACGAACGGGCTGATGTAGGTGGCGCCGACCTTGGCGGCGATGAGCGCCTGCGTCGGCGAGAAGCACAGCGTGACGTTGACCTTCTTCCCTTCCGACGAGAGCGTCTTGCACGCGCGAACGCCGTCTTTCGTGAACGGCACCTTCACGACGATGTGCGGATCGATGCTCGCCAGATCGCGGCCTTCGCGAAGCATGCCCTCGTAGTCCTTCGCGACCACTTCGGCGCTCGTCGGACCTTTGACGAGCTGGCAGATGTTCTTCAGGATCTCGCGATAGTCGCCCTGCTCCTTCGCGAGGAGCGACGGATTCGTCGTGATGCCGTCGATGATGCCGAGCGGCACGAGGCTCTCGACGTCTTTCAGATTGCCGGTGTCGATGAACAGCTTCATGGTTTGCCTGCTTTACTGAACGGGGTTTGTGAGCTCTCCGACGCCCGCGATTTTGACGGTCACGCGATCGCCGGCCTTCATCGGCCCGACGCCCGCCGGCGTGCCCGTCGAGATGATATCTCCTGGCAGGAGCGTCATCACCGCGGACACGAACGCGATCAAGCGGTCGATCGAGAAGATCAGCGCACTCGTCGAACCGGATTGCCTCCGCTCGCCGTTCACCCAGCCTTCGACTTGAAGGCCGTCCGGCGATCGGTAGTCGAGGCCCGTCACGATGCAGGGTCCGACCGGCGCGAAGGTGTCGAAGCCTTTCGCGCGCGTGAACTGCACGTCCTTCTTCTGCAGCTCCCGCGCGGTGACATCGTTGACGCACGTCAGCCCGAACACGTAGCTCGCCGCCTCCTGTTCGCTGACCTTGTGCGCGCGCCGGCCGATCACGACGCCGAGCTCGGCCTCATGATCGACGCGTCCCACGCCATCCGGAATCACGATGGGTTCGTCCGGCCCGACGATCGCGCTCGGCGGTTTGAGGAAAATCAATGGCTCGACCGGCAGCGGGTTGCCCAACTCCGCGGCGTGATCCTTGTAATTCCGCCCGATGGCGACGATCTTCGACGGCGCGACCGGCGCGAGGAACCGCTGCGCGCTGGCGGAGATCGACGCGCCGGCCTTCCACGATCCGAAGATGTCGCCGTCGACCAGGTGCCAGCGATCGCCGTCCTCCACGACGTGGCGATCCGTGCCGTGATGCTCGATCCGGTAGAAGCGTTTCATCGCGCGGTCACTGACTCCGGGCCCGACTGGGCGCTCGTGTTCGGCGGCGTTGCGGTATCCACCGCCACGACTGCATACGTGTATCGTACGCCCGGCTTCACGGTGGTGTCTCGATAGGTCGCGTCCTTGATGGGCTGGTTCATGAGCGGCTGCAGTGTCTCACCGGGCGTCTCCCCGCGCAAGATCACGTAGCCCGCGAGATCCGCTTCCGTATTCTGATCCCACACCAGATTGACCGCGCCGTCTTCCGCAACGGCGCGCACGCCCTTCGGCGCCGCCGGCGGAAACCGATCGAGCGGCGTCACGCAGGCGGGCGCGGACGCGTCGCTCTCGATCGTGACGTTCTCAATCGTTTGAATCGTCCGCACGACGAAGCACTGCTCTTTTCCATACTCCGGCGGCACCTCGAGCTTGACGTCCGTGACCGGCGCCGGATTGATCGCCGTCGCCGCATTCGGCCGAAGCACGTTGAACGTCAGGGGCGCCGCGCCCGGCTCGGCCACCGGCGGCGTCCAGTCGATCGCGACAGCCTTCTCCGACACCATCCGCGCAACAACCGACGAAGGCGGAGCGACGGGCGCTACGAGCGGAATCGAGAGCCGCGTCGACGGCGGACCGGGCCGGCCCGAACGAGAGATCCCGCGAGCGGCATAGATGCGAACCGGGTACGGCGCGGCCGCGGGTTGAGCCGCCGCCGCGGCGGCGGCATCCGGCGCGGGCGGTGTTGGTGTTTGCGCGGGCGGTGTCGGCGCGGGCGGTGTTGGCGCGGGCGCGGCCGCCGTCGGCGCCGGCTTCAGCGTGTCCTCCGTCAGTTTCTCGACGAAGGTGACGCGATCGCCAGGAGCCGGACGCTTGTCCGCCTCGGCCGGCTTCTTCTCTTCGCCCTCGACCGGCGGCGGCTTCACGGCGATCGTTCCAACGACGCGTTCCTTGATCAGTAGATCGCGATTCGGCGGCGTCACCGCGCCCGGCCCAATCGTGATCGCGTAGATCTCGATGCGATCGAGATCGATCGGACCGCCGCCGCCCGCGTTGGCGGTCGGCAGCACGAAGCGCAATTCGACCTCTTGCGCGGTCTTTCGCGCGGAGAGCTCGCCGACGGGCAGCGGCACGAGCCGCAGGGGCGCAAGCGGATCCCCTTTCTTGCCGCACGCCCCGAGCGTCGTCAGGAGGACGGCGCTCGCGCACACGCCCGCAACGGAAATCACGGTTCGCGAAATGATCACAGCACGTAGCGAGAGAGATCCTCGTTGCGGACGATGTCGGCAAGCATCCGGTCCACGTAGGCCTCGTCGATGGTGACGCTCTTGTCCTTGAGGTCGGGGGCGTCGAACGAGATCTCGTCGAGCAGCTTCTCCATCACCGTGTGCAGCCGCCGCGCGCCGATGTTCTCGGTTCGATCGTTGACCATCGCCGCGAAGTCCGCGATGCGCGCGATCGCCCCCTCCGTGAAGCGGATCGTGAGCCCTTCGGTCGAGAGGAGCGCCGTGTACTGCTTCACGAGCGCGCTCTTCGGCTCCGTGAGAATCCTCACGAAGTCGTCGCGCCCGAGCGCCTCGAGCTCGACGCGGATCGGAAATCGCCCTTGAAGCTCGGGGATCAGATCCGACGGCTTCGAGACGTGAAACGCGCCGGCGGCGATGAACAGGATGTGATCGGTCCGCACCATGCCGTACTTCGTGTTCACGGTCGTGCCTTCGACAATCGGCAGAATGTCGCGCTGCACGCCTTCGCGGCTGACGTCCGGTCCGTGGCCGCCCTCACGTCCCGCGACCTTGTCGATCTCGTCGATGAAGATGATGCCCGACTGCTGCACGCGGTCGACCGCCGCGCGCGCGACCGTCTCCATGTCGACGAGCCTCTGCTCTTCTTCCTGCGCAATCGCGTCGAGCGCCTCGGGAACGTGCAGCTTCCGCTTCTTCGTGCGTCCCTGGAAGAGGCCGGGAAGCATGTCCTTCACGTTGATGTCGACTTCCTCGACCGACGAGCCGGCGATGATCTCGAACGAGGGAAACGTCTTCTCGCGCACGTCGATTTCGACCTGCTTCGAATCGAGACGGCCGTCGCGGAGCTGCTCGCGCAGCTTTTCGCGCGTCCGCACGGCCTGCTCGCGGATGGCGGCGGTCTGGTCGTCGTAATCGGGAGCGGACGGGAGCGGCGGCAGCAGCAGGTCGAGCACGCGCTCCTCCGCCGCGCGCCGCGCTTTCTCCTTCACTTCGGCAACGCGCTCCTCGCGGACCATGTCGACCGCGAGCTCGGTGAGATCGCGCACCATCGATTCGACGTCGCGGCCGACGTAGCCGACCTCGGTGTACTTCGAGGCTTCGACTTTGATGAAGGGCGACTGCGCAAGGCGCGCGAGGCGTCGGGCGATTTCGGTTTTGCCGACGCCGGTCGGACCGATCATCAGGATGTTCTTCGGCGCGACTTCTTCAGCGAGATCCGGCGGCAGCTTCTGCCGCCGCGTGCGATTGCGCAGCGCGATCGCCACCGCACGCTTCGCCCGCGCCTGACCGACGACGTACTTGTCGAGCTCGGCGACGATTTGCCGCGGCGTGAGCGCCTCGACGGTGGACGGGGTCGTTTCGGGTAGATAGATAGGCATGACCGCGGGGTCAGAGCGATTCGATCGTGATCCTGTCGTTCGAATAGATGCAGATGTTCGCGGCAATCAGCATCGACTGCTCCGCGATCGCCCGTGCGGGAAGATCCGTGTGTCGCGCCAGCGCCTTCGCGGCCGCCATCGCATACGCTCCCCCCGATCCTATCGCGATGATCCCGTCGTCGGGCTCGATCAAATCGCCGTTGCCCGAGAGGAGATACGTCACGCGCGCATCCATCACGACGAGCATGGCCTCGAGGCGCCGCAGTATGCGGTCGGTTCGCCAATCTTTCGCGAGCTCCACGGCCGAGCGTTCGAGGTTGCCGCGGTACTGCTCCAGCTTCGCCTCGAACCGCGAAAACAATGCGAACGAGTCCGCGGCCGACCCGGCGAACCCGGCGAGAATCCGGTCGTTGTACAGGCGGCGGATTTTCTTCGCATTCTGCTTGAAGACCGTTTCGCCGAACGTCACCTGGCCGTCGCTGGCCATGACGGTTTCGTCGCGGTGGCGGACGGCAAGGACAGTCGTCGAGTGCAGCATGGGGGGCCGGTTGCGAGTCTATCAAACCCCGAAAATCGGGGCTCTTCGATGCCTTGTTCAGACAGTCCGGAAGTTCGGACGGCCTGAGCTCGGAAAAGGACAACCGCGCGGGCCGGGATGGGATTAATATGTGAAAAAGCGTTATGAACACGCCCGGCTGCCATGGCAGATCTGTTGCTTGCTTTCGAGGTTAGAGATCCGTCCACAAACGCTCGGAGGCGTTATGTTGCGTGAGAGATTCGTCGGTTCGTTCGCGATCGCATTGGCCGTCGGGGGCCTGACCGCCGGGACGGCATGGGCGGGTCAGGACCGGACGTCGAATGGCAACACGACCGGCTCGTCGGCGCCGCGCGGCGACAGTGGAAGCTCGTCGTCGGGCTCGAGCGGGTCGAGCTCCAGCGGCAGCTCCTCCTCGTCGTCTTCGGGCGGCGGTGGATGGTCCTCATCCTCGGGCGGGTCAGCGCCAAATGCCGCGGCGCCTCGGAATTCGTTCGACGCGCCGATGCGCTCGAGCGATCAATCGTCGAGAGGCGGCCGAAGCGCGGGCAGCAATCCGCGGAGCGGGAACGCGGCGCCACGCGGCGGCAGCAGCGACAGCTCATCGCGCGGCGGCGGGAGCACGGCGTCCTCGTCCGGCGATCGTTCGTCCGCGACGGGCTCGAGCGATGCGCCGGCTCGCGCCGGCGTGCCGGCCTACAGCCGTCCACGCGATGGCCGTCCGGTCACCGGATACGCGGTCGAGCGCGGAAGCGTACCGCCCGGCGTCGGCGGGGGCATCACCTACTATCCGTACTACCCGTACGGCTTCTGGGGTCCGGGGTACGGCTACGGGCTCGGCTATCTCTTCTACGATCCGTGGTACGGCGGAGGTTATGGCTACGGCGATCCGTACGGCTACGGCTACGGCGGCGGTTATGGCTACGGCGGCTATGGCGGCAGCGGCGGCTATGCGGTCAGCCAGTCGTATCGCGAGTCGGGATCGCTGCGCTTGAAGATCGATCCGAAGCAGGCGCAGGTCTACATCGACGGCTACTACGTCGGCGTCGTCGACGACTTCGATGGACTGTTCCAGAAACTGCCGCTCGATTCGGGCAACCACCGCGTGGAGCTGAAGGCCGAGGGCTACGCGCCGACGTCCTTCGACGTGCTCATCACGCCGGGCGAGACGGTCACCTACAAGGGCGACATGAAGTCCGGAAAGTAGTTGCTGTCCTTCGTCGCCGCACTCTCAGGCCTCTACGACATCGTCGTAGGGGCCTTTTTATTGCTCGCGCCTGAAACGCTGGCCTCGCTCTTCGGCGTCCCGCCTGCGAGTCCGCCGATCTTTTCCGATCTCAACGCGCTGTTCCTGATCGCCGTGGGGCTCGGCTACTACTTTCCGTGGCGCGATCCGGAGCGGCATCGCTGGTATCTCTGGATCATGGGGCCGCTCTTGAAGGGATCCGGTGCGATCGCATTCGTTCTGGACTACTGGGTCCGCGGATCGCCGGCGTCGTTTCTTCTCTTCGCGGCGTCCGATGGATTCCTCGCGCTGCTGACGTTCTGGGCGCTCGTGATGTACGAGCCGCGAGGCACGCCGGCGCACTGGGCATAGCTCTCAGCTCTCAGCTCTCAGCTATCAGCTTTCAGCTATCAGCCGTGAGATGTCAGCCATTCAGCTGACAGCTGAGAGCTGAGGAGCTGAGAGCTGACAGCTGACAGCTGAGCTGAGAGCTGACAGCTGAGAGCTGAGAGCTACTGCTTTTGCCGTCTGAACACGTAGAACAGCGGAATTCCGAGGCCGATGATGATCAAGCCGGCCGCGGCAGGACCCCAAGGCGTTCCGTTGCGAAGCGGAACGACGAGATCCGCGTAGAGCGCGTTGAGCACGATCGCGAGGCTCGCGGTGGCGAAGATCGCGGGCGCAATCGGATATCCCCAGGCGCGATATGGACGCGGCGAATCCGGCTCCTGCTGACGCAGCATGAAGAGCGACACCACGGCAACGCCCGCGAACAGCACGACTGCGAATCCGGTATAGGTCGTGAGCGCGTTCGCGCTGCCGGACAGCACGAGCAGCGCGCTCCACACCGCTTGCGCGACGATCGAGACCGCGGGCGTGCGGTATTTCGGATGCACATCCGCCGCGCGGCGAAAGAACAGACCGTCGCGCGCCATCGCGTAGTACACGCGCGGACCGGCGAACGTCATCGCGCTGATGCTCGCCGCGATGCTCACGATCGAGACGATGCCCATCACGTCGCCGGCGCGAACCCCGAGCAATCCGTCCGCGACGACGTCGAGCACGCTTCCCTTCACCTGCGCGAGCTGATCGACGGGCAGCACGTAGAGGAAGAGGAGATTCAACAGAAAGTAGATGATCACGACGGCCACCGTGCCGAGCGCGAGCGCGCGCGGTACGTTGCGGCCGGGCTCGTGCACTTCTTCGGCGACGTAAGCGGCCGCGTTCCATCCCGCATACGTGAACATCACGGGAATCAGCGCGAGCAGCCATGCGCCGGACGACACAGTACCGCCGCTATGAACGAAATTCGCGGTCGCTCCCGCGCCCCACGTGAATCCGAGCGCGATGAAGATCAACAGCGCCGAGACCTTCAACCCCGCGAGCACGTTCATGACGAGGCGGCCCGGCCCGACGCCGCGGAGATGAATCCACGCCATGATGCCAATCGCGGCAAGCGCCACGAACGCCTGACGCGAGAACGTGAGCGGCACGAATGGAATCGGAATCACGAAGAGCGGCGTGTCATCCTTGGCTGCCGGAATGAACCGCCCGACGTAGAAGGCGAGCACGACCGCGCTCGCGGCAATCGCGCCGGAGAACCCGGCGACGAACGACGTCCATCCCGTGAGAAACGCCGCGAGGCGCCCGAAGGCGGCGCGCAAGTACACGTATTCGCCGCCTGCGCGCGGCCTCAGCGCGGCGAGCTCGGCGTAGGCCATCGCGCCCGCGAACGCGAGCAGACCGCCCGCGACCCACGTCGCGAGAAACCAATACGGATTGGGCACCGCGGCCGCGACCTGCGGCGGCGTGAACAGAATCCCGCCGCCGATCACGTTCGAGACGATGATCGCCGCGGCGTCGATCGGTCCGAGCCTGCGTTCGAGCGACTGCGGCTCGGAGCTGCCCGTCGAAGCGTCAGCTTTGCGTTTAGGAAGGGCCACAGGAATAGAAGGCGCTACTTGGAGAGCAGTACGCGCGGGAGATCGTACGTTGCGAGGTCAACCCACGTCGTCGAGCTCTGTTTGACGAAAACACGAGCGCGTACGTCGCGGAACAGCCGATGCGCGAGCATCTCGGCGCGCGTCTGCGGAGGATCGCCGGTGACGCCGGTGTCGGGACGAAATGTCAGGAGCCGCGTTTGATTTCCGTCCGAGAACTCGATGCCTTGGAGAAACACCTCCGACATTTCCTCTTCCGCGTCGCGCGACTGCGGGCTCTCGATCGAGATCTTCTTGAAGTGAACGTTGATGCTGAGGGATCGAATGGACACGTCCGTCGTCTTGCGCACGCGGAACGAGACGCTCGGCACCAGCTTGTTCTTGCCGTCGACGATGCCGAAGTCGTACCAGCCGCCGGAGAGATCCGTGACCTGCAGCGTCTGCTTGTAGTCGACAGACCGGCCGCACGCCGTGGTGACCGTGAGGATCAGGGGCAGAAGGCAAAGCGCCATCGAAAGTAGGGGCGCTCTGCCCGCCCGGACCGGGACCGGCATCCGGGGATTGTAGATCAGAACACCTTTGCGTCGAGTTTCACTTTTTGGCGGATTTCGTCGCGTCTCGCCGGATCGCTGTGATAGGTGGCGAGGTCGCTGCCCTTCACGCGCACGGTAATCGTGACCGTGTCAGCCAAGCCCTGCGATGGGGTCAGCGGCGCATCGTTTCCACGCGCGGCCACCGTCAACCACTCATCCGGCCCAAGATTCAATCGAACGCTGTACCCGAGCATCGCGTCGACCACGGAGCTGACGACCGCTTCCTGGTACTGCTTGCGCGGATCGGTCAACGGCGGAACGGCGGCGACCACTTGCCCTGCGGCTTGCGGCGACGCCGATGCGGCGCGAATCGGCCCCACGGTGCTCGAGAGATGTCTCAGCGCGGCCCGCGCCTGGCTGAGCGTCGCGCCCTCGGGCATCGAGCGAAGGGCTTCTTGAAGCGAGTCGATCGCATCGCCGTTCTGACGGTCGCGCTGCGTCGTCATCACGGACCAGACGAAGCTCTGGTTGACGTCCGGCACTTCGACGTCGAAGAAGACTCCATGGCCGTCGAGCAGGAAGCCCCGCGCGCGCGGCGTTCCCATCAGCGCCGTCATGGCGCCCGGATCGTACTTCTCGAGCTCTTTGCCGAACTGCTCCGCACCGATGCGAACGGCCGACATCAGCACGCCTTCCATGTACCGGATGTGCTTGCGCCGCTCTTCCTGCTCGGCGCTCGTTTGCGCCGAGGAGCGCGCGGGCATCGCCGCCGCGAACGATGCGGCCATCACGATCGGCGTCACGACGGAAAACAATCCCTTTTTCACGATCTCACCTCTGCTCAATCCTCGACGTTCAGTCTTCAGTCGCCGCTCACCGCTGCATTCCAACTCGCACGACGTGCTCTTCGAACGCCTTTTGACGCTGATACACCTCGAACGCCGTCCCCTGGACCTGCTGGATGCCCTGACGCAAGCGATCGAAGTCGGTCCGCCGCGCGGTTTCCATGTCCTGATTCACCCGAAGGATCTGACGCGCGAGGACGCCTTGTTGGCGTTCCTCGCTTTGATCGATCATCGTGCGCATCGCTCGAATGAGCTCCGCGTCCGACATGCGGCCTGGCGGCGCGGCTGTCGCGGGCGCCGCGATCGTCGTGCTGGCGATCGACGCGAGCCGATTCTCCAAATCGCGCATGCGAGCACTGACGCGCTGGAGCTCTGCGCTCGCGGCGGCGGCGTCCGTCGACGCGGGTCGAGCGTCTGAGACGCGATTCCATCCGGTTCGCAGCTTGACGCCGCTCGAGCCGACGGTGACTTCCACGTTCGCGATCGCGGCCGAGACCGCGCCGACGAGCATCGCCGCGGCGGCCAAGCCCCATGCCGGTGAAAGCCCCCAACGCTTCGCTGCCGCCGGCGGGCGTTGCGGCCCGCGAACGATCTCGAAGCCGAGCTCCGGCGACGGCGGCGTCCACGATTGCAGCTGCGCGCGCGTGCCGCTCAAGCCCTCGACCTCGCTGCGGCACTCCGCGCACGCGCCGAGATGACGCTCGAAGGCGTCGCGATCGGAGAGCCGCAGCTCGCCGTAGAGATAGCCGATGAGAAGTTCCTTGTCGCACATGGTCGTCGTTCAATCCATCAACGTGGTTAGCGATCAGTTCATCGATCCGTGAATCGGATCCAGCGATCCCGCGGGACGCGCGACGCGCGTCTCGCCTCGCTCGTGCAAATGACGCCGCAAAACGGTGAGGCCTTGATACAGCCGTGTCTTCACCGTGCTCAGCGGACAGTCGAGGAGATCCGCAATCTCCTGGAACGTCAGCCCGTGATACTCCTTCAAAATGATCGCGGTGCGCTGCTCTTCCGGGAGAAGCGCCATCGCTTTCGCCACCGCCTCCGATAATTGTTTCCGCGACACCAGGTCCTCGATGGACTCGGAGGGCGTGGCTTCGCCGGCGAGCTCGACCAGGTCGACGCCTTCCGGCGTGGGTGTCACGGGCGTGCGCCGCTCCTTTCGGATCCAGTCGCGGCAGAGATTCAGCGTGATCCGATAGAGCCAGGAGGAGAACTTCGCCTGGCCCTTGAAGCCGCTGAGCGCCCGGAAGGCGCGGAGGAAGGTCTCCTGTGTGACGTCGCGCGCGTCTTCCTCGCGGCCGATGACGCGATACGCGAGGGCGTAGATAGGCCTCTCCCAGCGCAGCACGAGCTGGTTGAAGCTGTCCAGATCGCCACCTCGCGAGCGGGCGACCAGCTCCTCGTCACTCATCATCCATTCAATCGGCCGGTTGCGGATCCGCGTCCGTCAGTTGTTTAGACGCGCGCGGACGGGCGGCAGTCGGATGCCATTTTACCTTTTGCCTTCAACATCTTAGAATGCGTCCCGTTTGGCAGGGACGCCACCGGCCCATTCACTCGCCCCAGGACCTGGTTCACCCGAGCGCCCGAATCAGCCCCCGTTCCGGGAGCTGTCGCGGACGTTCTGGCGCGGCGTGTCGACGACGCACGGGCTGGGGCCCGCCATGGAGAGCGTCCTCGACGAGTTCAACCGGCATGTCGGGGCGCGCCGCGCGTCGGTCTGGCTGCACGATCGCCGCGCGCGCGAGCTGTCACTGCTCGCCTCGTCCGACCCCGCATATCGCGCCGCGACGCCACGCGTCGGAAGCGGGGATTCGGAGATGCCGGCCGCGCGCGGGCTCCGCCTCGAACGCCCGCAGATCCTGCACGACGGGCCGGAGCCGGTGTTGATCTCGCCGCTGCGCGGCTGGCGCCGCGCGCTCGGCACGCTGGTCGTCGAAGGAACGTCGACGCGTGATTTCGACGCGCAGCAGCAGCTGGATCTCGCCGGCGATCTCGGCCGTCAGCTCTCGCTCGGCATCGAGAACGTGCAGCTCCTCGAGGAGATGCTGCGGCAGCGGCGGCTGCTCGAGGACACGTTCAACTCGCTGATCGATCTCGTCGTCGTCACGGATCACGCGCTGCGCGTGGTGCAGATGAACGATGCGTTCGCGCTCCGGCTCGGACGGCCGCGAATCGAGCTCGTCGAGCAGCACCTCGGCGATCTCGTCGGCGCCGAGCTCGCCGGCTGGGCCGCCGCCGTCGACGCGGATGCCGCCGATCGATCGCACGAAGGCGCGCGCACGCGAACGATCGATCATCCGGGCCTCGGCGGCATCTTCGACGCGACGACCACACCGCTCATCAACGAGGATGGCGAGCCGGTCGGCATCGTCCTCGTCGCGCGGGACATCACGCGGCAGCGAGCGCTCGAGGCGGAGCAGAACGCGCTGCGCGCGCGGCTCGCGCAATCGGAGAAGCTCGCCTCGCTCGGCCAGTTCGTCGCCGGCATCGCGCACGAGATCAACAACCCGCTGCAGGGCGTGCTCGGTCATCTCGAGCTGCTCCTGTGGTCGCATCCGTCGGACAAGCGATCGCCGACCGACAAGCCCCGCGCGCTGAAGAAGGAGCTGCGGCTGATCTACAACGAAGCGGACCGCGCCGCGAAGATCGTGCGCAACCTGCTCACGTTCACCGGGTCGCAGCGGATGACGCGGCGGCGGCTGCGCGTGGATCGCGTGCTCACGCGCGCGCTGGCAACGCGACGCGCCGCGCTGTCGCGCGCGGCGATCGAGATCGTTCGCCGGCCGGGCGAGAACCTGCCGCCCGTCCTCGGCGATCAGCTCCTGTTGCAGCAGGCGTTCCTCAACGTCCTGCTCAATGCGGAGCATGCGATCGCGTCCACGGGCGACCCCGGCGCGATCACGGTCGCCACGACCGCGCCGGATTCGGCAACCGTCCGCATCACGATCGCCGACAGCGGACCCGGCATCTCGCCGACGGTGCTGCCGCGCATCTTCGATCCGTTCTTCACGACGAAGGAAGTGGGACAAGGCACCGGACTTGGATTGACGATCACGTACGGCGTGATTCAAGAGCACGGCGGATCGGTGCACGCGTCGAACGCGCCCGACGGCGGAGCGCTGTTCACGATCGATCTCCCGGCCGCACCGGATCCCGCGGAACCCCGTAATCCGCGTGATCCGCCTAATCCGCGTGATCCGCGTAATCCGCGTGATCCGCGTCATCCCCGCGTAATCCGCGTCATTCCGCGTTGATCCGCGTCATCCCGGGTTAATCCGCGTGATCCGCGTCAATCCGTGAACGCATTCGATACGCTCACGCCCGGCGCGCAAACCTACTGCTGCAAGTTCACCTATGTCTGGTAGAGTGCTTCCGCCATGGCTGACGAGGGTTTTCTCACGACCGAGGAAGTACTCGAGTACCTTCAAGTCAACCTGCGCACCGTCTATCGCCTGATCAAAGCGGGGAAGATCCCCGCGGTCCGCGTCGGACGGCAATGGCGCTTCCGCAAGCGGGACATCGACGCCTGGCTCGAGAGTCAGCGTCCGCGCCAAGGACGCGCGGCAGGTGCGGCGACTCCGCGCGCCGCGGCCGCCGCGTCGGCGCGCGCGCGCGTGCTCGTCGTCGACGATGAAGCGGCGATTCGCGATCTGTTGTCGAAGACGCTCGCGCTCGCGGAGTACGACGTCGATCTCGCGCCCGACGGACGCACCGCGCTCGAACGGCTGCGGATCATTCCGTACGATCTGCTCATCACCGATCTGAAAATGCCGGGCATCGACGGCCTCGCCGTGATTCGCGAGGCGCGCCGGCTCAAGGCGGATATTCCGGTCATCATCATCACGGGCTTCTCCACCGAGGCGAGCGCGATCGAAGCGGTGAACCTCGGCGTCTCCGGCTACCTCACGAAGCCATTCCGGGTGCCGCGGGTCCTCGCCGCGGCGGCCAAAGCGCTCGGCGAATAGACCTGCACGTCACTGCATGGTATTGCGCGTAACGGCGCGCATGTGCGCGAAATTGCGCGTATCTGCACGGATTTGCACCGCTCTTCTATGGACGGCAGCGTTTCTCCGCAAATGGCAGCAATCTGCTTGACTCGGAGCAAGCTCGACGCTACCCTGGTCGTGTCGTTGATGTCATATAAAGTTCTTTAAAGTGGCTTCAACAACCATATCAAGAGTCTTTAGAGGACAGGAGCGGTAGAGCGATGAGGAAGGCAGTTTGGAGTGCAATCAGCGCAGCCGCGATGGTGCTGGCGTTTTCGACCTCGGCGTTCGCGCAGCTCGACACCGAGACGATCAACGCGACGGCCGTCGTCGCCGCCCGGGGCCGGATCACGCTGACCGGCGTCATCAACTTCCCGGATACGGATCCCTTCACCAACCCGACGATCAACGCGGCGCCGCTGTCGGTCCAGGCGCTCGCGCGCGTTGCGGTCGGCGCCGGCGTCTCGCTCACCGTGCAAGCGGGCGGCGACTTCATCTCCGGAACCGATTCGATCGCGATCGGGAACCTCTCGTGGGCATCGGCTGGCGCGGGCTACACGGCGGCCGGCACGATGAGCAGCGCGGCGGCGCAGTCGGTCGGCGGATGGACCGGACCGGGCGCGCGCAACGGGACCCAGACGTACACGCTCGTTAACGACTGGAACTACGCGCCCGGCAACTACTCCGTCACGCTGACCTACACGCTGACGACTCCGTAGCCGATAAACAGATACGCCTCAATGTCGCCGGCCGGCTCGCACGAGCGCGAGCCAGCGGCGGCGTTGGCGCTTCTGCATGCGCGTTGCGCTCCTGACGTTTGCGATTGTTTGTGCGTACATCACCGCCCTGACCGTTGCGGTTCGCGCGCAACGGGGCACGACGGTGCTCCTCGTGAACCTTCCCGCGACGGCGCGGGTTTCGTTCTCCGCGACGAGCGTGACGTTTCCCGACGCGGATCCGACGGCGACGCCGTTCGTACCGAGCGTGCCCGTGGGCGTGACGATCAGCGCGCGCGCGCGAGTGCCGCGCAACTCGCAGATCACGCTCACGCTGCAATCGACCGACGACCTGCGATCCGGCGTCACCGTGCTGCCCGCATCGCTGATTACGTGGACGGCATCGGGCGCGGGGTTCGCCGGCGGAACGTTGAGCCGAACGACGCCGCAGCTCGTTGGACGCTGGACCGGCTCCGGCGTGAGAACAGGGACCCAGAACTTCCGGTTCGAGAATCGATGGACGCATCCGACAGGGATCTACTCGGCGACGCTGGTCTACACGCTCTCGTCACCGTAGCCGCCGGAACGCCGAATGACCCATGCGATGAGCGACGCGGCGCGAGTGAGGCGCCGGACCTTCTCGGCAGCCGCCGCGATTGTGGCGGCGCTCGTCGCCATCCTTCCATCGCGCGCGAGCGCACAGCAGCTCGAGCTCACGATCTCGCCGATCATCGTGGCGTTTCCCACGTCCGATCCGGACGCCACGCCGGTGCTGAACGCGCCGCCGCTCACGGTCCGGTACCGCGTGCGCGCGAACGGCAATCGTCCGTGGACGCTGACGGTGCTCGCCTCCGGCACTTTGACCTCGGGGCTCTCGACGATTCCCGTGGCGAACGAGACATGGATCGCAGCCCCGTCGCCGCCGTTCCGCGCCGGGACGATGAGCACGACGCAAGCGCAGACCGTCGCCGCGGGCACGGGCAACGTCAATCCCATGCAAACCGGCACGGTCACTTTTCGATTGACGAACTCATGGACCTACGACGCTGGAACGTATCTACAAGTGCTCACCTTCACGTTGAGCGCGCCATGATCCCGTGCCGCCGCGCGATCGCGTCCGGCATCGTGCTCGCCGCGGCGATGATCGCGTCGCCGATCGACGCGCGCGCGCAGGTCTCGATCGAAGCGTCGCCGCTGCGCGTCGAGCTGCAGGCGCTGCCCGGCGCGTCGAGTACGCAAGCGGTCACGTTGACGAACGTCGGAAAAGAACCGGTCCGCGTGCGCGCGACGTTGTCGGATTGGCACCTGTCGCGCGACGGTTCACCGCAATTCGAGGAGCCGTTGAACGGCCGCCCGTATGCCGCCGCGTCGTGGGTCCGCTTCGCGCCGCCCGAGTTTCTGATCGACGGCGGAGGTCACGGCACGGTGCGCTTCACCGTCACCGTGCCACCCGACGTCGAGCCGGCGGGGTATCGCACGGGATTGCTGTTCGATTTCACGCCCGAAGAAAAGAATCCCGTGACGCGCGCGAAGCAAGTCACGGTGAAGAGCCGGATCGCCACGCTGATCTACGTCCACGTCGCGAAGCGTCCGGAGGGATCGACGTCCGGACCCGGCGTGCATCCGACGGCGTCCGTCGAGCTCGTGAACCTGTCCGTTCGCCCGACGCCGGAAGAAACGCAGATCGTCGCGACGCTGAAGAATACGAGCCGCCGATCGGTGCGGACGAAGGGATCCGTGATCCTCTACGACCGCAGCGGGACGGCGGTTCGCGAGCTGCCCGTTCCCGATGTTCCCGTCCTTCCCGAGAGCGAGCGCGAGCTCGTCGTCTCGGTCGCGCCAGTGCTCCCCCAAGGCGAACGATCGACGGCGCTGCCCGCGGGCGATTATCGCGTCGAGCTGCGGCTCGACGTCGGTCAGCCCGCGCTCATTGTTGGTGAAACGCCGCTGAGAATCGGCGTGGGTGAAACGCCGCTCAACGTCGGCGTGGGTCAGACGCCGCTCAATCACGAGCGGGGCGAACGGTAGTTCCTCTCGTGCGCATGCGGGTGTTCGCCGCGTGCTCGCTGCTCTGCGTATCGATCGCGCGAACGAGCGCGGCGCAGCAGGGCTCGGTGCAAGTCACCGCGGCCGCCCAATCGATCCAAGGCGATCCTCGACGAACCGTCGGTCAGGCGCCGCTCGAGCCGGACCTCGGCGTGAGCTGGCTGCGGCCGGGTACTCGGTTCGGCCTGCTGCAGATGGAGCTGCGCGGCACGCGGCGCGGCGACCTGCCGCACGTCGGCAAAGCGTTCTTCTCGCTCCGCGATTTCAAGCTGCGCGGCGCCAACTGGTCGATTGACGCCGGCGATACCTTCTTCTCGCCGGCGATCGGCGACTACCGGTTCGCGAATCTCTCGACGCCGTCGATCACGTTCGCGGGCTCGTCGGTGAGCGCACGAACGACGCGCGCGGCGGCCGGCATGATCGTCGGGCGCGCGACCGCCACGCGGAATCTTTTTGGCACCGACCCCGACACGGTCGATCAAGGGCTCGCGATCGCGCGCGCGAGCTACAAAGCCACGGACCGCGTCGAGCTCTTCACGCGCGCGTCGCACGTGCGCACCGGAGCGCTCGACCAGTACAACTCGCCGATTGCGGTGAGCGACCAAGGTGGGTTCGCGGCGCGGTGGATCGCCACACCGTGGGTGCACGTGATCGCGGATGGCAGCGTGGTGTCGTATCGCCGCCGCGGCGGCGAGTCGCGTGAGGTCGACGGATCGGGCCTCGCGGGCGCGAGTCTCCTCCTCGCTCGCGGGTGGATTCAAGTCAACGCCGCGAGATTCTCACCGGGCGAGCTGCCGATTCTCAGTCAACCGCTCAACGATCGGCAGACGCTGTTCGCGGCAGGCGAATTGGACGCGTTCGCGCGGTTGCGTGTCTTCGGCGGATGGGAATCGTTCCGCTCGAATCTGCATCCGGAGGACTCTTCGGCGGCGCGGCCGTCGGTTGCGAGCGACGGATCGCGCGGATTCGCCGGCGCGCGAACGCCAATCGGCAGCCGGTCGAGCGTGGCGCTGCGGTTCGAGGCGGGCGATCGCCGCTCGAGGATCGTGGATCGATCGCTGCCATCGCTCAGCGATACGGGAACGCTCACGGCGGAATGGCAGACGAACGCCGGCGCGGTGAGCGGCGTCGCGCGATATGCGCGGCGCCAGAACGTCGAGTCGCAGAGCCAGTCGACGAGCTACACGATCGACGATTCGTCGACGCATCTCTTCGTCACGCTCAGCCAGCGCACGCAGCTCTTTGGCACCGCGGTCGCGACGCGAACGGCGGCGCGCGATGGCGGCGGCAGCACGTTCTGGCAGATCGGCGGCGGCGGACAAACGCAGCTGCTCGATAGAAGCCTCTGGCTGCGCGGCGAAGGCACGGTCAGCCGCAACGTCGACATTCTCAGCACGCTGGCCGTTCCGCAGCAGTCGCTGAACGTCGGACTCAACGGCGAGATCGCGCGGAACGTGATCCTGGGGCTGAATGTGAACGCCGATCGACTTGTAACGCCGAACGCGACGGGCGCGTCATGGGTGTCGCGATCGACCCTGCGCATCACGCGGAGCTTCCAGACCGCGGCGGCGCGCACGCCGACCTCAATCGCGAGCATGGCGCGGCACAGCGGCACGGGCTCGATCGCGGGCGTCGTCTTCAGTGACTGGAACGCGAACGGCCGTCAAGAGCCGGGAGAGGCGTTCCTGGAGAACATTCCGATCCGTCTCTCCGAGTTGGGAAGCTCCACGACGTCGAAGAGCGGCGACTTCGGGTTCATCAACGTCCCGATCGGCCTTCAACAAGTCGGCATCGATTTGTCCGCGCTGCCCGTCGATTTCGATCCGCCGGCGATCCCGCACGTGCAGCTGCAGCTCGGGCGCAACGAGACGAAGCGCGTCGCGTTTGGCTTGGTGCCGCTCAACACGGTCAGCGGTACCGTGATCCTCGACGCGAACGGCAACGGCACCGTGGATCCGGGCGAGACGCCAATGGATGGAGCGGTCGTCGTGCTGGACGCCGGCGCGCGTTCCGAGCAAGTCCGCAAGGGACGTTTCAAGTTCGACGCGGTGAGGAGCGGCGATCACACGATCGAGCTCGTGATCGATTCGCTTCCGGCCGGCGCGTCGCCCGCCGGCGAAACGCAGATCTCCATCGCGCTCACGCAGGCGCAGCCGACCGCCGACGTTCAATTCCTCGTCACGCGTCAGCCGCGGCCCGAGACTCGGCGCGTCTTCGCGCCGCCGCCCTCCGCGCCGCGATCGGCGCCGCCGCCAACCGCTGCGACGAATCGTCCGGCCGCTGCCGCGCCGGCCTCGCCGCCTTCACGAAAGGCCGATGCCCGCCCCGCGGCAAACGCGATTTCACGTGCGGCCGTGCCGGCGCCAGCGCGCTCGGAAGGCGAGGGATTCGCGGTGCAGATAATCGCGTTGAACGATCCGTCGCGCGCACGCGACGCCGTCGCGGAATTGAAGGCGGCCGGACTGCCGGCATATCTCGTCGAGCCGCCCGCGTCGGATCCCGATGGTCCGTATCGCGTCCGCCTCGGGCGCTACGCAACGCGCGCCGATGCGGAGGCCGCCGCGACAGCGCTCGAGAAGAGCCGCGGTGAAAAGTACTGGGTGATTAAGGAACGATGAGCTGAAGCTTGACGGGAACCGAGTAGGTCCCAGGCGCCGCGCGGAATTGAAAGTGAAGCTGCCCCGATCGAACCCCTCCGCCAATCCACTGCGCCGCAACGACTCGATCGCCGGCGGCGACGGGCCGGGTCTCGGAGCCGGATGAAACGGTCAACGCCATCTCGCCCGGCGAATCCGCGGCGGATTCCATCGCCTTCTCGGTCGTGACGATGAGGAGCACATCGCTCGACGCCGCGGCCCGTGCGCCAGCCGAAAACGTGACGACCGCCTCGATCGGCTGCCTCGCGTCGGTGACGTGAAATCGCAGCAGCTCGGTCGACGCGACGATCGACGTTCGCGTTCTGATCTCGGCGCTCGCGACGACAGCCGTGCGCGCGACGGTCGAATCGGCCGACGCGACGGCGCCAAACGGCATCAGCGCTGCCACGATCGCGAGCGAAAAAGTCCTTCGCATATCAGCTCGTTCGATCGTACGAAGCGCGAAGCTCATCGGCTATACATCGAGCGACAGTTGCACATGAAATCAGACGGACATGAATGGCCTCGAAGGGACAGGATGGACGCTCAAACAAGTCTGAAATCCCCTGTGCTACAGTGGAACGTTTACCTCGCGCGACGCCGCGCCATCCATGATTCAGCTCTCGGCCCTCAGTAAGTCGTTCGGTGACCGCGTGTTGCTCGATTCTGTGAGCTGGCAGATCGACGATCGCGAACGGGTCGGCCTGAGCGGCCCCAACGGCGCGGGAAAGACGACGCTTTTGAAGATGCTGGCAGGGCTCGAGGAACCCGACGCCGGCCTCATCGTCAAGCCCAACGGCCTCACGATCGGCTACCTGCCGCAGGACGGCCTCCATCACGAAGGGCGCACGCTCGTCGAAGAAGCGGGCCAGGCATTCAAGTCCCTGATCGAGATGCGGGAGGAGATCGCGACGCTCGAGCATCGCCTCGCGGACGACACGGTCCACGAGAACGGGCACGCCGAGATGCTGACCCGCTACAGCGAGCTGCAGGACAACTTCCGCCGGCTCGAAGGCTACAGCGTTGACCTGAAGATTCACACGGTGTTGCGGGGGCTCGGCTTCTCGCGCGAGGACATGGACCAGCCCACCGAGACGTTCTCAGGCGGGTGGCAGATGCGGATCGCGCTCGCGAAGCTGCTCCTCGGCCGGCCCGGCCTGCTGCTGCTCGACGAGCCGACGAACCACCTCGATCTCGACGCGCGCAATTGGCTCGAGGAGTACTTGTCGGATTACCCGCACGCGGTGATCCTCGTCTCGCACGATCGCTTCTTCCTCGACGCGGTCGTCACGCGGATCACCGACATCGGCCTGCGAACGCTCACCGACTATCCCGGCACGTACACGAGTTATCTCCGCACGCGCGACGAGCGCATGGAACGGCTCCGTCAGCAGAAGCGCGATCAAGACGACGAGATCGCGCGGATGAAGGCCTTCATCGATCGGTTCCGCTATCAGGCCACGAAGGCCGCGCAGGTGCAGAGCCGCATCAAGATGCTCGAGAAGATCGTCCCGATCGAGATCCCGCCCGAGCGCAAGCGCGTCCACTTCTCGTTTCCGCCGTGCGCGAAGAGCGGGCGCACCGTGCTCGATCTTCGCGGCGTGTCGAAGGCGTATGGATCGCGCCGGGTGTTCGACGCAATCGACGTCCACATCGAGCGCGGCGATCGGATCGCGCTCATCGGTCCGAACGGCGTCGGCAAGTCGACGATGATGCGCATGCTGTCGGGCGTCGAAGCGGCGGATTCCGGGACGCGAACGGAAGGCCATCAGGTCGTCATGCAGTACTTCGCGCAGGATGAAGCCACGCGCCTCGACCCGACCCGAACGGTCTATCAGACACTGGCGGGCGACTCGCCGATTCACATGGTTCCGCACATCCGGAACATCCTCGGCGGATTCCTGTTCTCGGGTGACGACATCGAAAAGCCCGTGCGCGTGCTGTCGGGAGGCGAGCGCACCCGCCTCGCGGTCGCGCGAATGCTGCTGCGTCCCTCCAACACGCTGCTGCTCGACGAGCCCACCAACCATCTCGATCTCGATTCGAAGGACGTGCTCCTCGAGGCACTCGAAGATTTCGGCGGCACGTTGATCTTCGTGTCGCACGACCGGTATTTCGTCGACAAGCTGGCGACGAAGGTGATCGAGATTGGCGCCGGTCAGGCGCTCCTCTATCCCGGGAACTACGAGGAGTGGCTGTGGAGCAAGAAGCAGCGCGAGGCGGTGGAGCCCGCCCCCGATCGGGGTCAGACCCCACCCGGCACATCACCCACATCGTCGGCGCCGCGCGTGAAATCCGGCGACCGGGGTCAGACCCCACCGGCAAAACTGCCCAGCGAGACCGTCAGCTACGACGAGAAGAAGAAGCGCGACGCGGAGACGAGGCGGGTCAAGAGGGCGGCAGACGGCTTGCGGCGGCGCATCGAGGAGCTCGAGGCGCGCATCGCCGACCGCGAAAACGCCATCAAGGAAATCGAGCAGTCCATGTCCGCGCCGGGCTTTTACGACGACCGGGAGGCCGCCCAACCGGTCATCGACCGGCACCAGGCGCTCATGTGGGAAGTGGGAGATCTCATGAACCAGTGGGAAGCCCTGCAATCAGAATTGTAATCACTGGTCAGATTTGTAACCCGCCATCGGCCGCCGATCGGCTCCTACCAGCACAAAACCCCAAGGAATTCGTCCCCTCCCGTTGGCAAAGCTGGGGCATACGGTTTGCCCCCAGCATGGTCGGCGTCAGGAGAAGTGCGTCCCGGGTGTCGGTTGCCGCCCGCGCGGACGGGACATGAAGACCTGACATGCCGTAACTGCAACATGGAAATGAGCTTGGCTGATCAGGAGCGCGCAATTACAATATTGCCTACCAAGGACCTGCTGAGTCCGGACGGTCCTGGTGTCGATCCTGTGCCCACGCGACCTACCCGCGCGAAGCCTCGAAAATCCCCTGGCTCGTCGTCGGCGAGCGTTCGGGAGCTCGCGACCGACGAGTTCTACCGGGACCTCGTCTGGAGCCTCCGGAACGGCGTTCTGGCGGTCACCGTCGACGGCCGGGTGGCCGTGATGAACGACGTCGCGTATCGCATCCTGGGCCTGCCGCCACGGCGCACCGATATCGGCCGCCCATTCACCGGCGTCCTCCAGGGTCAGCCCGAGGTGGCGCGAATCATCGCCAGCGCCTTCGAGCTGTCGCATCTGCCCAATCGCGCGGAGCTGCGGCTGAAGAGCAGCAACAAAGTCATCGGCTACACGATCTCGCAGGTTCGGGACGCGCGCGGCAGGGTCACGGGGGCCACGCTCTTCTTCAAGGACCTCACGCGGGTCGAGCAGCTGGAAGAGCGCGAACGGCTCCGGGACCGTCTCGCCGCGCTGGGGGAGATGGCGGCCGCGATCGCCCACGAGGTCAAGAACCCGCTCGCCGGCATCGAGGTCATGGCGGGCATCCTCAAGCGGCAGCTCCCGGACTCGAAGGACGCGCAATCGATCCTCGGGGACATCATCAAAGAAGCCAAGATGGCGAACGCCATCGTGCTCGAGGTCCTCGACTTCGTGCGTCCGATTCGTCTCCAGGTCGAGCGCATGTCGATCGGCGATGTGATCACGGACGCGGTCGCGCTCGCGGAAGGCCATGCGCCGCGCGGCAAAGTGGACGTCGAAGTCTCGGTGCCAGACGGACTCTCGATCCAGGGCGACCCGCATCAGGTCCGCCAGGTCTTCACCAATCTCTTGATCAACGCGTTCGAAGCCATGAACGGGCGCGGCATCGTTCGCATTCACGCGACCGAGCTCCCCGAAGAGGAGCCGTTGTCGGGCGGCGAGGCGATCGTCGGACCGATGGTGCAGGTCGACGTGACCGACGACGGTCCCGGCGTGCCGGCGGACGTTGTCGATCGGATCTTCAGTCCGTTCTTCACGACGAAGCCGCAAGGGACTGGTTTGGGATTGGCGATCGTTCGGAAGATCGTCAACGCGCACGATGGACGCATCGACATGGGCACGCCCTCGAGCGGCGGAACGCTGTTCCGCGTCACGCTGCCGGTGTCGAGCGCGCATCAGTTGTTTCGGTCGGAGGGGTAGGTCCTGGTCTGGCGTGTCAACGGTTGTTTCGAATAAGAGAGGCTGAGCAATGGGCCGGATTCTGGTGGCAGATGATCACGATTCGCTGCGGCGCGGCATCGTCCGCGCGCTGTCGGACGCGCAGCACGAAGTCGACGAGGCGCCGAACGGCAACGTAGCGATCGAGAAGCTGCACGAAGGGCAGTATGACGTCGTGCTGAGCGACCTCAAGATGGGGGGCAGCGACGGCCTCGACGTGTTGCGCACGGCGAAGTCACTGCATCCGACGACTGCGGTGATCCTCATGACGGCGTTCGGCTCGGTGCACACCGCGGTCGAGGCGATGAAGATCGGCGCGTTCGACTACGTGCAGAAGCCTTTCGAGATCGAGGAGATGGAGCTCAAGGTCGAGAAGGCCATCGAGCACCGGCGCCTCAAGCACGAGATCGAGTACCTCCGCCACACGCAGCAGGACATCTACGATTTCGATCGGATCGTCGGCGCGAGCGGCGCGCTGCAGTCCGTGCTCTCGATCGTCAAGAAGGTGGCGAAGAGCAACACGACCGTGCTCATTCGCGGCGAGACGGGCACGGGCAAGGAGCTCATCGCGGGCGCGATCCATCACAACTCGCTCCGTTCGGGACGCAACTTCGTCAAGGTGAACTGCGCGGCGCTGCAGGAGAACCTGCTCGAGTCGGAGCTCTTCGGCCACGAGAAAGGCGCGTTCACGGGGGCGGACAAGCAGCGGGTCGGCCGCTTCGAGCAGGCGGACGGCGGAACGCTGTTCCTCGACGAAGTCGGCGACATGAGCGCGAACACGCAGGCGAAGATCCTCCGCGTCCTGCAGGAGCACGAGTTCGAGCGGTTGGGCGGCACGCGCACGCTGCGTGTCGACGTGCGAGTGATCGCGGCGACGAACAGAAACCTGCCGCAGATGGTCGCCAACGGCCTGTTCCGCGAGGACCTCTACTATCGGCTGAACGTCGTGTCGATCGACATGCCGCCGCTGCGCGAGCGCAAGGACGACATCCAGCAGCTCGCGATGTTCTTCCTGCGGCGTTTCTCCGGCGAATTGAAGAAGCGGCTCGACGGCTTGTCGCCCGACGCGCACAAGCTGTTGATGCGCTACAACTGGCCCGGCAACATCCGCGAGCTCGAGAACGCGATCGAGCGCGCGGTGCTGCTGACCGAAGGCCCGCTCGTGTCGAGCGGCGATCTCCGGCTCGGCGAGTTGTCGACCACGCAGCCGTCGGGCGACGTGAGTCCGGTCGTCAAGATTCCGCCGACCGGCATCGCGCTCGAGGAGATCGAGCGTCAAGCGCTGATCGAGGCGCTGAAGATGTCGAATTGGGTGCAGAAGGACGCGGCGGAGCTGCTCGCGATCAGCCCGCGCGTCATGAACTACAAGATCAAGACGCTCGGCATCGACTACGCGCGCGGCCGCCGGCCGATGGTGGAATCGATGGCGAGTTAGCTCACAGCTCTCAGCTATCAGCTCTCAGCTCTCAGCTCTCAGCCATTAGCTCTCAGCGATCCGGTCTCAGCTGATAGCTGATAGCTGAAAGCTGAGAGCTGAGAGCTACGCCTTTGGGTGCGCCTTTCGATACGTCTCGAGCAGCTGCGCGGCGTTGACGTGCGTGTAACGCTGCGTGGTGCTCAGACGGGCGTGGCCCAGCAGCTCTTGGATCGCACGGAGATCCGCGCCCCGCTCCAGCAAATGCGTCGCGAACGAATGCCGCAGCGCGTGCGGGCTGATGCCGAAGCGCGTGCTGCACGACGCGACGTACTTCCGCACGAGCCGATCCACGCTCCGGGTGGAAAGCCGTCCTCCCTTGTAATTGACAAAAAGTGGCTGTGCCCGTCCTCGTCGAGCACGTAGCGGTGCGTCTGGGGTCTGACCCCAGCGTCCGAGATCGGACAGCCAGGCGCGCACGGCGGATTCCGCGCTCTTGTTGAACGGCACGATGCGTTCTTTGCCGCCCTTGCCGAGGACGCGCACCATCCGGCCCGAGAGGTTTACATCCTCGAGATTCAGACCAACGAGCTCGCTCAAACGTAGGCCCGAGGCATAGAACAGCTCCAGGATCGCGCGGTCGCGTCGGCCGAGCGGCGTGGACACGTCCGGCATTTCCATCAGCTTCGACATCTCGCCCTCGCCGAGATGCGCCGGCAGGCGATGCTCGCGCTTCGGCGTGCCGACGAGCGCGGCCGGATCGCCGTCGACGATCCCTTCGCGCCGGAGGTATTTGCCGAACGTTCGAATGGCCGCGAGCTTGCGCGCCGCGGACGCGCGCGTGTTGCCGCGCCGGTGCAGCTCGCCGAGAAACTCTCGAATGTTCAGATGATCGACGTCGGACGGCGTCAGCTCGGCGCGCCGCCGGCCGGCGCGCTCCGCGAGAAACTCGACGAACTGGGAGAGGTCGCTCTCGTACGCGCGGACCGTGTGCCGCGAAGCGTTCTCGTTCAGCCGCAGATGCTCCAGGAACTCGTCGAGCAGCGCGCGGACCGTCTTCACCGCATCGCCGGGTGCGCCTCGCCGGCTTCCATCCATCTCTCGAGATCCTCGAGCGCTCGCGACGAGATCGCGATTTTCCGCGACTCCTTGCGGCTCATTTTGCGTCCATCCTCGGCCGTTCTCCGCGACACGGATCGATCGTCGATCGGCTGGACGATGCCGAACGTGATGTTCGTGGGTTGGTAGTGGCGCGGATCGGCGTGGGACACGTAATGGGCGAGCGCGCCGAGTGCGGTCGTTCTCGGCGGCACACGGAGCGGCCGGCCGAGCACGAGCGACGCGGCGTTGCGGCCCGCGATCAATCCCGACGCGGCTGATTCGACGTATCCCTCGACGCCCGAGATCTGGCCAGCAAAGAACAGGTCATCACGCGTCTTCATCTGCCACGTCTCGCGCAGCGCGGTCGGACCGTTGATGTAGGTGTTGCGGTGGATCATGCCGAATCGCACGAACTCGGCGTTCTCGAGACCGGGAATCAGACGCAGCACGCGCGCCTGTTCCCCCCACTTCATCTGCGTCTGGAACCCGACGAGGCTGAAATGATCGCCGGCGAGGTTGTCCTGACGAAGTTGAACGACGGCGTACGGCTCGCGGCCAGTGCGCGGGTCGGTCAGGCCAACCGGCTTCATCGGACCGTAACGAAGCGTGTCTGCGCCGCGGCTCGCCATCACCTCGATCGGCAAGCACCCCTCGAAGAACGTCGCGTTGTCGAACTCGTGCAGCGGCGCCTTCTCCGCGGACATCACCGCGTCGTGGAAGCGTGCGTACTCTTCTCTGTCCATCGGACAGTTCAAATAGTCCCCTTCGCCGTCGTCAACGCCGCAGGCGAGGGCGGGGACACTCAACGTTGAGTGTCCCGATTGGGTGTCCCGATTGGCTGTCCCGTTTGGCTGTCCCGTTTGGGTGTCCCCAGCGCGCAAACTCCGTGACCATCGCGAGGCGCGGAACACCTTGGTCACGTCGATCGATTCGGCGAGGACGATCGGGCTGATCGCGTCGTAGAAATAGAGATGCTCCGCGCCGACGAGCGCGGCGACCTCGCGAGAGAGCGATTCCGAGGTCAACGGACCGGTAGCGACGATCACCGGACCGCCAACATCGGTAGGGATCCCGGGGACCTCCTCGCGAACGACGCGTATCAGCGGATGCGCCTCGACCTCGCGCGTCACGAGCGCCGAAAACCGTTCGCGATCCACGGCCAGCGCCGCGCCCGCGGGAACGCGCGAGTCGTCCGCGGCGCGCATGATCAGCGAACCAAGCCGCCGCATCTCCTCTTTCAGCAGACCGACGGCGTTATCGAGCTTGTCCCCGCGGAATGAATTGCTGCAGACGAGCTCGGCGAGCCCGTCGGTTTTGTGCACGGCCGTCGGCCGCACCGGCCGCATTTCGTGAACGACGACCGGAACGTCGAGCTGCGCCGCCTGCCAGGCGGCTTCGCACCCGGCCAGGCCGCCGCCGATGATGTGAATCGTTGTCATGAACTACGCCGGGGCGAGCTCCTCTGCACGCGAGTACTCGCACGTTTCGGCGTTGCAGATCAACTGCCGGCCGTGGCGCTTCGTGATCTTCTCGACGAGATACGGCGCGCCGCAGTCGGGGCACTTCTCGAGCATGGGCCTGTTCCAGAGGGTGAAATCGCAGTCCGGATAGTTGGCGCATCCGAAGAACAGCTTTCCGCGGCGCGACTTCCGCTCGACCACGTCGCCGCCATCCTTCGGACAGAGAATGCCCGTCGACTTCTGCTTGATGTATCTGCAGTTCGGATAATTCGTGCAAGCCGTGAACTCGCCGAACCGTCCGTGCTTCAGCACGAGATTCGAGGCACATTTCGGGCACTTCTCGTCGAGCACTTGATCGGGCTTCGCCGCGGTGAGGCCCTGCTTCGTCGCGATGAGCTTCCGGGTCGTCTTGCACTCGGGATACCCGGTGCACGCGAGGAACTGGCCGAAGCGCCCGCGCTTGACGGCCATCGGCTTGCCGCAGTTCTCGCACGTCTCGTCGATGTCGCCCTCCGCGCCGGGCTCCGGCGTCTCGAGCTCGCGGGTGTTCTCGCAGTCCGGATAGGCGCTGCACGCGAGAAACAACCCGAACCGCCCGGACTTGATCACCATCGCCGCGCTGCACTTGTCGCACGCGATCGACGGCTCCGGCTCGACGCCCTCCTTGAGATTGATCATCTCCCTGGCGGCGCGCTTCAAATCCTTCGCGAACTTCTTGTAGAAGTTCTTCAGCGTCGACTCGTAGTCTTCCTTGCCTTCCTCGATCTTGTCGAGATCCTCCTCGAGCTCGCGCGTGTAGTTGACGTCGAGGATGTCGTCGAACACCGGGCTGAGCAGACGCTCGACGAGCATCATGCCGAGGCGCGTGGGCTTGAAGCGGCCGTCGATCTTGTTGACGTACTCGCGCGCTTGAATGACCCCGATGATCGACGCGTACGTGCTCGGCCGGCCGATGCCGTTCTCCTCGAGCGCCTTCACGAGCGTAGCCTCCGTGTATCTCGGCGGGGGCTGCGTGAATTTCTGCTCGGGCTTCAGCCCGCGCAGCTCCAGACGATCGCCTTCGGCGAGCGGCGGCAGCACGCTCGATCCATCGTCGTCATCTGAACTTCCATCCGGTCCAGAGCCGCCCGCTTTCTCGTCGGGCACGTCCTGGTTATAGACGGCGAGCCAGCCGGCGAATTTCGGCACCGACCCTTTGACTCGAAACGTGTACTCGCCCGCGGCAATGTCGACCGTCGTCTCGTCGAAGGTCGCGGGCGGCATCTGCGACGCGACGAAGCGATTCCAGATCAAGCGATACACGTAGTGCTGATCGGCCGAGAGGTGCTGGCGAATCGCGTCGGGGTGATAGTGGACCGACGTCGGGCGAATCGCCTCGTGCGCGTCCTGCGCGTCCGCTTTCGCGCGAAAGTAGTTCGGCTTCTCGGGCAGATACTCCGGACCGAACTTGACCGCGATCAGCTCGCGCACATCCGTGAGCGCCTGCTCGGAGACGCGCGTGGAGTCGGTCCTCATGTAGGTAATCAGTCCGACCGAGCCTTCGCCCGGCAGATCGATGCCCTCGTACAACTGCTGCGCGATCATCATCGTCTTCTTCACGGGAAAACGGGCCGCCTGCTGCAGCTTGCTCGTGATGTACGGAGGGATCGCGCTCTTCTTGCGCTCTTTGGTGACAACGGACTGAACGATCCACGACGCGCGGCGAAGATCGGCGAGCACCACGTTCGCTTCTTCGCCATTGCGGATCTCGACGGTGTTGCCGCCGCGCTTCAGGAGGCGCGCATCGAATTCCGGCGGAACGCGTCCGGCGAGCCGCGCCGTGATGTTCCAGTATTCCTCCGCGACGAAGCGATCGATCTCGCGTTCGCGATCGCAGATGATCTTCAGCGCGACCGACTGCACGCGTCCAGCGCTGAGCCCGCGGCGCACCTTCTCCCATAGCAGCGGACTGATCTTGTAGCCGACAAGACGATCGAGCACGCGGCGCGCCTGCTGCGCGTCCACCATCTGCTTGTTGATTTTCGTCGGGTGATCGAGCGCGTCGAGGACGCCCTTCTTCGTGATCTCGTTGAACATGAGCCGACGGATCTTCTTGCGGTTCGTGCTGCCGAGCTCCTGCGCGAGGTGCCAGCCGATTGCTTCGCCCTCGCGATCGGGGTCCGTCGCCACGAAGATCTCGGACGCCTCCTTCGCGGCGTCTTTCAGCTCCTTGACGACTTTCTTCCGCGTCGCAATCACTTCGTACGAAGGCTCGAACCCGTCCTCGATGTCGACGCCCAACTTGCTCTTGGGAAGATCGCGGACGTGGCCCATCGACGCGACGACCTTGTACTTCCGTCCAAGATACTTGTTGATGGTCTTCGCCTTTGCGGGCGACTCGACGACGACCAACGCCTTAGCCATACTGTTTTCGACCTTTTCAACTCTCAGCGTCGCGAGAAGCCGGTCCCGGTGTTCCTGATCAGGCCGGCGAGCTCCAGCTCCATCAATCGAGGAAGGAGCCTGGTACCTGGAACACCGGTCAATTCCATCAGCTCGTCGAGGCGGTAGACTTCCCCCGCTTCCATGCGAGCCAGTAAACCGTCGGATTGCAATAATTTAGGGGCTTGAACCAGGGCTCTTGGCGCGACGGGCCAGCCGAGCCCGTCAAGAATATCGTCTGCAGACTCGACGACCTTTGCCCCGTCCTTGAGAAGACTGTGCGATCCCCGATTGCGACCGGACAGGACGTTGCCGGGGACGGCCATGACGTCGCGCCCCTGTTCCAGGGCGCAGCGTGCGGTAATGAGGGACCCGCTCTTCTCAGATGCTTCGACGACCACGATGCCGAGCGAGATCCCGGAGATGATGCGGTTGCGCAGCGGAAAGTGCTCGGGCAGCGGCGCGGCGCCAGGCCCCAACTCGCTGAGGAGCAGGCCATTTCGTGTGATCTCGCGCGCGAGCCCCTCGTGCTCGTGCGGATAAACGCGGTCGAGGCCCGAGCCCAGTACGGCAACCGTTCCCCCACCCGCGCGGAGGCACCCGCGATGCGCCGCGGAATCGGCGCCGCGCGCCAGGCCGCTGGCAACGACGAGGCCTTTCTGTGCCAGCTCGGCGCTCAGCCTGTCCGCGACGTCGAGCGCATACTGCGTCGCCGCTCGCGAGCCGACGATCGCGACGATTGGGCGCGCCAACATCGTGACATCGCCGCAGGCCCAGAGCACCGGCGGAGGATCGACAATGCACGCGAGAAGCGGTGGATAGCGGTCGTCGTCGAAGGCGATCGCGCCGATGCCGAGACGCGCCGCCTCGGCGAGCGCCGCGTCCGCACGATGGAGTGCGATTTCAACCGCGTCCGCGCGCTGACTCTCCGGGACATCGCACGCCGCGAGCACGCTGTCGAGCAGGTCGATATCGGTGCGGTGTCGAAGCGCGTTGAAGGCGGCGGCCGCGCGGGATCGCGCGGCCGGTAACATGCTGACGGCAACCGCAAGGCGTGCGTTCATCTGAGCCGGTCTCTTTCGCGCGTGCCGCCTGGCGCGATCCGACTCGGGTAACGTCCCCAAGAAGCCGAAAGGCCGGCGCCACGCGCTGCGATGGCAGCCTGTGGCCCGGCCTCTCGATCTTCATTATAGGCGTCCGATGTGTGCCAGCCAAACGTTCCGTTCTTACGGACCGCGTCGACGACTTACGAAAATGCGCTTTGGTTGAGCCGCGAAAGCCCATCCTCGCGGGCCGAACCGTGGTACGTGGCTTGCTCGAATCGCCAGCCGAAACCGGTTGCACCCCGGCGGTCCGGTGCTATAGTGATTCCGAGTTCCCTATGATGGTCCGAGCCCTTGTCGTCGCGACGGCGCTCGTTGCGTTTGCGCCCGCCACTCGCGCATCGATCGCGGCGGAGCCATCGGGTGGGGACGCGCGCTCGGACGCGAAAGAGCAAGTCGAATTCGGGATCAAAGTCGCGCAGAACGGCCTCTGGAAGGAAGCCACGTACCGCTGGGAACGGGCGGTCCAGATCGATCCGACGTACGGCGCGGCATGGAATAATCTCGCGATCGCATACGAGCAGCAAGGCAACTTCGACAAGGCTCGCGAAGCGTACGAAAAGGCCGTGACGCTCGAGCCGAAGAACTTGCTGTTCCGGCAAAACTACGATCTGTTCAAAGAAATCAATGACCGCGCGAAGCGCCGCCGCGATCGTTAGTCTCGGGCTGCTGGCGGGCTCCGGAGCCTGCACCAGCTTCTACGAGATCCCCATCGAAACGCCCATCCAGCCGAAGATGGACGTCTCGATGTTCCAGCGCGTATTGATCGCAGGCTTCATCGGCGGCGGCACCGACGACGTGGACGCGAATGTCGAGACGGTGCGGCTGCTGCGCAGTCAGCTGCGATCGAAGTCCAGCCTCCGGGTGATCGACGCAGAAGCGCTGCATCTCACCGAGCTCGCGAAGGATCAAGTCAAGACCGACCCGCCGCCGACGCCCGGCGGCGCCGCCGACGGTCAGCAGGTCGTTCCGCCGCTGCCGCCGCCCACGCAAGCGGCTGAGAACGATCCGGTCAAGATTCGCAACGAGAAGGACCTCGAGAAGTACCAGAGCATCTTCTCGGACGTGGCGTTCTGGAAGAAGGTCGGCGAAGAGTATCAGGGACCGCTCATCATCACGGGAACCGTGCTCTTCTCGCCGCTCGCAACCGCGGGCTACGTGCCGGTCGAGCGCGAGTTCTTCGATCAGTTGGGCCGCCGCCGCGTGATTCAACAGCGCATGTATCAGGAGCGCAAGGGCTTCACGCTTCAACCAAAGCTGATTTACATCGACGGGCGCACCGGCGCCACGCTCTACTCGGAAACGCTTCGCGAAGAGATTCTGTATCCGGCCCAGACGAACACGCCGGCGCTGTCGTCGTACTTCGAGCTGATGGACAAGCTCATCCCGAGCTTCCTGAACACCCTCAGCATGCAGAAGATCCGCGGCACGCGCGTCCTGGTGAAATAACCTCGATTTTCCCGCCGTCCCGCTTCCGTGCTACGCTAGTACCTTTGTCGAAGCTGCCAAAAACCCCGTAAACAGGGCAGGCGCAGGAGTTTTGCCGTGTTCGCAATCATTCAGAGCGGCGGGCGTCAGGTGAAGGTCGCGCCGGGCGACGTCATCACCGTGGACCGGTTCCAGGCGACGCCGGGTGACGAAGTCACGATCGATCAGGTGCTGGTGCTCGAGAAGTCGGGCGGCGAGGTTCTCGCGGGCGCGCCGTATGTCGCGAACGTGAAGATCGTGGGCGTCGTGCAGGGAGAATCGCGCGGCCCGAAGATTAGGGTCTTCAAGAAGAAGCGCCGGAAGGGCATGCGCCGCACCAAAGGGCACCGATGCACGTACACGCTCGTGCGCATCAAGGACATCGTGGTCTAGAGATATGGCAACAAAAAAAGGGCAAGGCAGTTCTCGAAACGGCCGCGATAGCAACTCGCAGCGGCTCGGCGTCAAGCGGTTCGACGGCAACATCGTGACCGGCGGATCGATTCTCGTGCGCCAGCGCGGACGGCGGTTCCGTCCGGGCCGCAACGTCGGACTCGGGAAGGACGACACGCTCTTCGCGAAGATCGACGGCCGCGTGAAGTTCGAAGATCACGGCGCGAAGGGCCGCGTCATCAGCGTCCAGCCGCTGGAGTAGTCAGCGGGAAGTCAACTCGTGTTCGTCGACGAAGTTGACATCCACGTCGCCGCGGGCCACGGCGGCCGTGGCGCGGCCAGCTTCCGCCGGGAGAAATTCGTCCCGCGCGGCGGACCCGACGGCGGCGACGGCGGCCCTGGCGGATCCGTCTACATCGTCGCCGATCCGAATCTCAACACGCTCGTCAACTACCGGTTCAAGAAACAATTCGAGGCGGGCCGCGGCGCGCACGGCGAGGGCTCCAACCGCAGCGGCAAGGCGGGAACGAACATCGAGCTCAAGGTTCCCGTCGGCACCGTCGTGTACGAGCGCGTTCCCGACACGAACGAGCTCGTGCAGTTGATCGACATGACGACGGCCGGCGAGCGCGTCGTGATCGCGAAGGGCGGCAACGGCGGCTGGGGCAACGCGCAGTTCGCGACGTCGACCAATCGCGCGCCGCGCCACGCGCAACCGGGATTGCCGGGCGAAGAGCGCGATCTGCGGCTTCATCTGAAGCTTCTCGCCGACGTCGGTCTGGTTGGTTTTCCCAACGCGGGAAAGTCGACGCTCATCTCGCGAATCTCGGCGGCGCGCCCGAAGATTGCGGACTATCCGTTCACGACGCTCATACCGAATCTCGGCGTGGTCGGTCTCTCGGACGACCGCTCCTTCGTCGTCGCCGACGTCCCCGGCCTGATCGAAGGCGCGCACACCGGACACGGTCTCGGGCACAGGTTTCTCAGCCATCTCGAGCGCACGAAAGTGCTCGTGCACGTCGTCGATCTGTCGTCGGCGAGCGGGCGCGAGCCAGTCGACGATTTCACGATCATCACGCGCGAGCTCGCGCTCTTTCCTGGGCGCGACAGCTCGGGTGAACGACTCGCGGACAAGCCGGTGATCGTTGCGGCCAACAAGATCGATGCGCTCGATGATCCGGAGCGATTGACGCGGCTCGAGCGGCATTTGCAGTCGTCGGGCATTCCGCTCTACCCTGTTTCTGCGGCGACGGGCGAAGGACTCGATCGGCTTCTCGAGGCGATGTGGCGCGAGGTCGCGCGCGCGCGCGATCGAGGCACCAGCGCCGCTCCCGCGGAATGACACTCGGCACCCGTATCGGCATTCTCGGCGGCACGTTCGATCCCGTTCATCTCGGGCACATCGACACGGCGCTCGCGGCGCAGCGCGCGCTCGACCTCGATCTCGTGCTCGTCATGCCGTCGGGCACGCCTCCGCACCGCCATCAACAACCGGCCGCGTCGCGGTTCCATCGGTTCGCCATGGCGGCGCTCGCGGCCAACGGCCTGGATCGTTTGCAGGTCAGCGATCTCGAGATCGGCCAGACCGAACCGACGTACACGTTCGACACGCTGGCGCGCTTCGGCGGCGGCGGCACGAGGGCATCGCAGATTTTCTTCATCACGGGAGCGGATGCGTTCGCAGAAATCGAAACATGGAGCCGCTACCCGCAGGTCCTCGACATGGCGAACTTCGTCGTGATCTCGCGGCCGGGCCATGCCGCTTCCGCGCTGCCGGCGAAGCTGCCGCTCCTCGCCTCGCGGATGACGACCGATCGGCGGCAGGAACGCGCGGCGGCAAAGACGACGATTTTTCTGGTGGATGCGGCGACGCCCGACGTCTCGTCGACCGACATCCGGCGGCGCCTGGACGCGGGGGAATCGATCACGGGGCTCGTGCCCCCGGCGGTCGCGACCTACATCGATCAGCACGGTTTGTACGCGCGCGCCGGCGCGCAGACGCTCGGCAGATCACTTGCATGATGAAAACGGAACGAACGAAAACACGCGCATCGGGTTCGCCGGAAACCAAGGCAAGGACAAAGCCGAAGCGGCTCACGCCCGAAGTCACTCGCGCCGTTCGCGCGGCGCTCGAGAAGAAAGCCACGGACGTCGTCGTGCTCGACCTGCGCGGCACGCCGGCGTTCACCGATTTCTTCGTGCTCTGCTCGGGTCAGAACCAGCGCCAGGTCAAGGCCATTGCGGACAGCGTGGAGGAGGCGCTCCGCGCGATCAAGATTCGTCCGGCGCACGTCGAAGGCTACGATCGATCCGAATGGGTCCTGATGGATTTCTTCTCGTTCATCGTGCATGTCTTTTCACCCCACACGCGCCAGTTCTACGCCCTCGAGCGGCTGTGGGGAGACGCCGAGCGCATCGACATCACCGACGAGCCGGCGTAGCGTCACGATCCTCCAAACGATCGCGGACGGTCTGATTGCCGTCCTGCTGGCGCCGGAATGCGCGGCGTGCGCGACGCCGCTCGCGCAGCCGACGCGCGGTCCCGTCTGTTCGCGCTGCTGGAATTCGATCGCTCCATTCGTTCCGCCGTTGTGTCAGCGGTGCGGAGACGTGCTTCAAACGTGGAGGGTCCTCAGCACGGCGTCCGGACTCTGCGCGCGGTGCCGCCGGCGTCCATCGTCGATCAGCCGCAGCCGCGCGATTGGGCCATACGAAGGCTCGCTCCGCGCGATCCTTCACGCGCTGAAATACGGCGGGTGTCGATCGCTCGCCGGGGGGTTGGGCCGCAGAATGCGATCGGCCGGGGCTGACGTTCTCGGCGGCGCCTCCATCGTCATTCCCGTCCCGCTGCACCCTCGACGCCGCCGCGCGCGCGGATTCAATCAAGCCGCGGATCTCGCGCGGCATCTTGGATTGCCGGTCGTCGACGCGCTCCATCGTACGAGGGCGACGCGATCGCAGACGGATCTGCCCGCCGCGAAGCGGCACGCGAACGTGCGCGGCGCATTCGTGTTCCGCCGAGGCGTGAACGTCGGCGGCCTGCGGGTGGTGCTCGTCGACGATGTCGCGACGACGGGAGCGACGCTCGAATCCTGCGCGCGCGTGCTGCGAGCGGCGGGAGCGGTGGACGTCAGCGCACTGACGGCAGCGCGAGTCGCGTCGCGACCGCGCGGATGACGTCGGCGGCGACGGCGGACTTTTCGCGTTCGCCGTCGAGCCGAATCCACCCGGGCGCGGCAGCCTGCCGCCGGTAGCTCGCGCGCACGCGTGACAGGAGCGCCATGTCGCGCTCGAAGCGATCGCGGCCGGCCGCTTTTCGCCCTGCCGCCGTCTCCGGCGCGATGTCCAGGAGGACGGTGAGATCCGGCACGGGAAGAAACCGCTGGATGTCGGTGAGCCATTGCGGATCGACGCCGTGCGCTTCGCCGTACGCGATGCTCGATGCCATGTAGCGATCGCACACCACCACGATGCCCTTCGCGATCGCATCCTCGATGAACGCGCGCTTCTCGCCGCGGTTCGCGACGTACAGCAACTGGAGGACGTCGGCCGGATAGTCGCGGCTGCCGTTCAGCGCGGCGGCGATCTCCTGTCCGATCGATGTCGAGTAGTCGGGGAACGACAACAGCGCGCAGGTGCGCCCTTGCGACGTCAGGTGATCCGTGAGCGTTTCCGCTTGCGTCTGCTTTCCGCTCTGATCGAGGCCCTCGAAGACGACGAGTGAGCCGGTCATAGCTCGAGCGCCAGCATGTCGTCGATCGTTTGGCGGCGGCGAATGACGCACGCGCGGCCGCCCTGCACGAGCACTTCCGGGGGCAGCGTGCGGCGGTTGTAGTTGGACGCCATCACCGATCCGTACGCGCCCGCGTCGAGCACCGCAAACAGATCGCCGACGCGCGGCTGCGGGAAGCGGCGATCCTTGCCGAGCGTATCGCTGCTCTCGCACAACGGGCCGACCACGTCCGCGACGATGTCCGAGCCCTCGCGAAGATCGACCGGCTCGATGCGGTGGAACGCGTTGTAGAGCATCGGCCGAATCAGCTCGGTCATCCCGCCGTCGAGAATGACGAACAGCTTGCCGCCGGGCTGCGCCTTGACGTCGACGACGCGCGCGACCAGCGCGCCGGCGGGCCCGACGATGTTCCGTCCGGGCTCGAGAATGATCGGCAATCCCGAGTCTCGAAGCATGGGGAGGATCGCGTCCGCGTATTGCTGCGGCGTCGGCGCGGCCGTGCCGTCGTACGAAATGCCGAGCCCTCCGCCGAGATCGAGATGCTCGATCGCGACGCCGTCCGCGACGAGCTCCTTCGCGAGCGTCACGATCGCCGCCGCCGCGCGCGTGAGCGGCTCGAGATCCATGATCTGCGAACCGACGTGCGTATGCAGGCCGACGATCTCGATGCCCTTCCGGTCTCGCGTCCGAACCGACAGATCGCGCGCCTCCTCGATCGACACGCCGAACTTGTTCGTCTTCAGGCCCGTGGAAATGTGCGGATGGCTCTTCGCGTCGATGTCGGGGTTGACGCGAACCGCGACGCGCGCGCGGGTCTGACGCGCGCACGCGATCGCGTCGATTCGGTCGAGCTCGCCTTCGGACTCGGCGTTGATCGTTCGCACGCCCAGCTCGATCGCCTGCGCGAGCTCGGCGTCCGTCTTGCCCACGCCGGTGAACACGATCTCCGGAGGAATGAACCCGGCGCGCAGCGCGACGTCGATCTCGCCGCCCGAGTTCGCGTCGACGCGGCTGCCGAGGCTGCGCAGCAGCCGAACGATCGCCAACGTCGAATTCGCCTTGAGCGCGTAATGCAGCGTGTGCGGATAGGCACCGAACGCGTCGTCGACGGCGCGGTACCGCGCGGCGATCGTCGAGGCGCTGTAAACGTAGAGCGGCGTTCCGTGCGCGTCGGCGATCTCCGAGAGCGGAACGCCGTCGCACGTGAGACGGCCATTGTCGCGTGTGAAGCCTGTCACGATATTCGGCGATTGTACTGCATCGAGTTCGCGCGTCGCGCGAGCTGGCACCTTTGATGCTTGACGCTTGCGTGCGCGCCATCCCGATCAGTGCACATCTGATATGATTCGACCTGGTTTGCCAGTGTTGCCGTTCACCGCATGATGATGCATGTCCGTTGACTCCGCGGCCGCGCAGCCGGCCACGCCCGACAGCCTCATCGCGCAGTGTCTGAATGGCGACCAGACGGCTTGGGAGACCATCGTCCGGCAAAATTGGCGGAAGGTCTTCAACGTCGCGTACAAGTTCGTCGGCAAGCACGACGAAGCCGAGGATCTGACGCAGGATATCTTCCTGAAGATCTTCAAGGCGCTCAAGACGTTCGACCGGCGCGCCAATTTTCAGACCTGGATCATCAGCATCAGCCGGAACCTGTGCATCGACCACTACCGCAGCGTTCGCAAGGAGCGGCAGACGATCGCGCGCGAGGTCGACGCGACCGATCTGCAGCCCGCCTCGATCGAGCGCGGCCCGTATCACGTCGTCGAGCATCAGGATTTGCGGACGCTCCTGCGCCAGGCGCTGCAGACGCTGCCCGTCACGCTGCGCACAGCGGTGATTCTTCGCGACCTCCACGAGCTGTCCTACCAGGAGATCGCGGACCGTCTGGGGTTGCCGGAAGGGACCGTGAAGTCCCGCATCAATCGTGGCCGCATCGAACTGGCCCGTCAGCTCAAACGGCTGCAGGACAAACAGCCGGCGTTACGGCGCCGCCGCGGAGCACCCGCGCGCGCCCGAGGCCGCCGCTCCGGAGTCTCTGAATGAACATCACTACCGATCGCGCGAACAACGTGGCCGTCATTCGCATCGGCGAATCGCGGTTGATGTACCCGCTGCTCTCCGAGTTCTCGTCCGCGGTGACGCAGCTCATCGCCGCGGGCGAGCGCAAAGTCGTCGTCAATCTCTCGTCGGTCGGCTACGTCGACAGCGCGACGATCGGTTGTTTGATGGACCTCTATCGCCAGGCGAGCGCGGCGGGCGGATCCCTCAAGCTCGCGGGCGTCCAGAAGCGCGTCGAGACGATGCTCACGATGACAGGGGCTCAGAACTTCATCGAGGTACACCCCGACGAACCCAGCGCCGTCAAAAGCTTCGGAGCCTGACGCATGCGCACGATCAAAATGACCACGGGCGCGCAGGTCGCGCTCGACGGCGATCTGCTGACGATGCTGGAGACGCTCTATAGGGAGCTCACCGCCAAGCGTGAGCTCGAGCGCACGTTCGAGGATACCGTTCGCGAGATACAAGCGGTCATCGAGCAGATGACCGACGAGGATCGGCGGCAGTATCTCTCCGAGAGTCTGTTCCTGAATTTCGTGTCGTACGAGAACGAGCGGTTGGGCGCCTACATGAAGAAGACGCTCGCGCCCGTGGCGGCCGCGCCGCGGCGAGCGGATCGCGGACCGCGCAAGGCGCGGCGCTGATCAATCCGGCAGTCTGACGGAGTCAGTTCGCGAGCCGCGCGTTGGCCTTCGCGGACACCGTGCCCGGCAGCGCGGGCACCGCCTCCGACTCCCCTTCGACCAATCTCCACGCATCCACTTCTTCGAGAATCTTCGCGGCGAACGCCGTGTGAAGGGCGTGGCCTCCGCGATGCGCGACGAGATGGCCGATGACGGGATGGCCCACGAGCGAGAGATCCCCGATGACGTCGAGGATCTTGTGCCGGACGAACTCGTCCTCGAAGCGCAGCGTGTTGTTCAGCACGCCGGTCTCGCCGAGGACGATCGCGTTGTCGAGCGAGCCGCCGAGCGCGAGGCCGCGCTGGCGGAGCATCTCGACCTCTTTGAGGAAGCCGAACGTCCGCGCCGGCGCAATCTCCTCGACGAAGGTCTCGTCCGAGATCTTCATCGTTCGCGTCTGATGGCGCAGGAGCGGATGATCGAAGCTGATGCTGTAGGTCACCTTGAAGTGCTCGGACGGATACAGCGCGATCCGCTTGTCTCCCTGCGACAGGGAGATCGGCCGAAGCACTTTCAGGTAGCGGCGCGGAGCCGTCAGGCGTTTGACACCCGCCTCGTTCAGAATCAAATACACGAACGGCGCGGCGCTGCCGTCCATGATGGGCACTTCTGGGTGATTCAACTCGACAATCGCGTTGTCGATCCCCAAGGCCGTCAGCGCGGCCAGCAGGTGCTCGACCGTCTCGACCGAGACGGCTTCGCGCGTCAGTCCGGTTTGATATTGAATTCCGCCGAGATGCGTCACCGTCGCGGGGATCTCGAGACCCCCGAGATCGGATCGCTGAAAGCGGATCCCGTAGTCAGCGGGAGCGGGCTTGAGACACAAGGTGACCTTGTTGCCCGAATGAAGCCCGATGCCCGTGCAGGAAACAGATCGGCGGAGGGTACGCTGCGCGCTCATGACCTCTCGACTAGGGGAAGCCGACTGCTGCTGAGCAAAGTGCCTGCCACGTGGACAGGACCCTCAATTGACGAGCTAAACTGTTTGAATTGCTGCGAGTTACGGCGATCGCTCGGGTCCGGAGACGGGCGGCCAGATGTCAGTTGTGGCCGGCCAGCCACAGCGCCGAAGGTCCGAAGTGTGGTCATTTTGCCACATGCCCCCGATCGGCCCGTTTTACGCCGTTTTGGCGGGGTCTGACCCCAGCGCGCCCTTCGCCAGGATGTCCGCCAGAAAACGGCCCGTAAAGGATTCTCGGCTCCGGGCGACGTCCTCAGGAGTCCCCGTCGCCACAATCCGGCCGCCCCCCTGCCCGCCCTCCGGCCCGAGGTCAATTACGTAATCGGCGGATTTGATGACGTCGAGGTTGTGCTCGATGATCACGACCGTGTTGCCCTGATCCACGAGCTTGTTGAGGACGTCGAGCAGCTTGTGCGTGTCCTCGAAATGAAGGCCGGTCGTCGGCTCGTCGAGGATGTAGAGCGTCTTCCCGGTCCCACGCCGCGAGAGCTCCTTCGAGAGCTTCACGCGCTGCGCCTCTCCGCCGCTCAGCGTCGTCGCCGACTGGCCGAGCTCGATGTAGCCCAGCCCCACGTCCTGCAGCGTACGAAGCTTGTTCGCGATGGGAGGAAAATTCTCGAGGAGCGGCAGCGCTTGATCGACGGTCAGATCGAGCACATCCGCAATCGACTTGCCCCGGTATTTGATTTCGAGGGTTTCGCGGTTGTAGCGCCGCCCCTTGCACTGCTCGCACGGCACGTAGACGTCCGGCAAGAAGTGCATCTCGATCGCGATGACGCCATCGCCCTGACACGCCTCGCAGCGCCCGCCCTTCACGTTGAACGAGAACCGCCCCGGACGGAATCCGCGGGTCTTCGCATCGGACAGCATCGCGAACAGCTCGCGGATGAACGTGAAGAGTCCGGTGTAGGTCGCGGGATTCGATCGCGGCGTGCGGCCGATCGGCGATTGATCGATTTGAATGACCTTGTCGACGAGCTCGATCCCCTCGATGGCTGTGTGCACACCAGGCTCGTCGACCGCGCGATAGAGGAGCCGCGCGAGCGATCGATACAGAATCTCGTTGACGAGCGTCGACTTCCCCGACCCGCTCACGCCGGTGACCGTCGTCAGCACGCCGAGCGGGATGGCGACGTCGATGTCTTTCAGGTTGTTCGCGCGCGCGCCCTTGACGACGATCTCTCCGCGCGTCGTGGGCCGTCTGATGGCCGGTGTTTCAATCGTCCGCTCGCCGCGAAGGTACGCGCCGGTCAACGATCCGTGGCCGTTCTCGAGGAGCATCGCCGGCGCGCCTTGGAAGATCACGTGCCCGCCATGCTCACCGGCGCCGGGTCCGAGATCGATCACGTAGTCGGCAGTGCGAATCGTTTCTTCGTCGTGCTCGACGACGACGACGGTGTTGCCGAGATCGCGCAACCGGCCGAGCGTGGAGAGGAGCGCGCGATTGTCACGCTGATGAAGTCCGATGGACGGCTCGTCGAGCACGTACAACACGCCGGTCAGATTCGATCCGATCTGCGTCGCGAGCCGGATTCGCTGCCCCTCGCCGCCCGACAGCGTCGTCGCGCTTCGGCCCAGCGTCAGGTACCCGACGCCGACGTCGTTGAGGAAGTGCAGACGGTCGCGAATCTCGCGCATGATCCGCGTGGCGATCAGACTCTCGCGGTCGGATAGCTCCAGCGAATCGAGCACCGTCACGGCTTCGGAGATCGGCAGGTTGACGTACTCGGAGATCGTCCGCCCCTTGACGCGAACGGCGCGGCTCTGCGATTTCAAGCGCTCGCCGCTGCACCCCGGACATGGACGCAGCGCCCGATAGGGCTCGAGGCCTTCCTGCTCCAGCCACGTTCCCGTTTCGTAGCGGCGCCGCAGGTTTGGAATGAGACCTTCGAAGCCGGTGCCGAAGGGATCTTCGTTGCGTGACTTCTTGCTGCGCGAGACCGGATCCCCTTCGGATCGCTTGACGGCCGAGGCGCCGAAGAACAGGATGTCGCGCACCTTTTTCGACAGGCGGCGGAACGGAATGTTCAGCTCGATGCCGAACACGCGGCTGAGCGACGTCAGCGCTTCCTTCACTAGCTTCCGATCGCCCTTCGCCCACGGCGCGATCGCGCCCGCATCGAGCGACAGCGAATCGTCGGGCACGACCCTCGCGGGATCGAAGTCGTACACCGCGCCGAGGCCTTGACACTCCTGACACGCGCCGTGCGGCGAGTTGAACGAGAACGCGCGGGGCGTCATCTCCGGCATGCTGACGCCGCACCACGTGCACGCCAGCCTGCGCGAGAAGAGCCGATCGCCGCCGTCGAGCGTATTGATGACGACGATGTCGTCGGCGAGCCCGAGCGCGATCTCGATCGACTCGGTCAGCCGCCGCTCGATGCCCGGCTTCAAAATCAGCCGATCGACGACGACGTCGATCGAGTGATTCCGCCGGCGATCGAGCTTGATGTCTTCGTCGAGCGAGCGCTGCTGTCCGTCGACGCGGACTTTCGTGAAGCCTCGCGCGCGAAGCGCCGCGAGCTCCTTCTTGAACTCGCCCTTGCGGCCGCGAACGATCGGCGCGAGGACGTTCACGCGCTCGTCGTTCGGCGACAGCATCACCATGTCGATGATCCGCTCGAGCGACTGCGAGGCGATCTCGCGCCCGCAGAGATGGCAGTGCGGCACGCCGATGTTCGCGAAGAGCAGGCGGAGGTAGTCGTAGATCTCGGTGACGGTGCCGACCGTCGAGCGCGGATTGGATCCCGTCGTCTTCTGCTCGATCGCGATGGCCGGCGACAAGCCGTCGATCAAGTCGACGTCCGGCTTCTCCATCTGCTCGAGGAACTGACGCGCGTACGACGACAGCGACTCGACATACCGGCGCTGCCCTTCCGCGTAGATCGTGTCGAAGGCGAGCGAGGACTTACCCGATCCGGACAGGCCGGTGATGACGACCAGCTTGTCGCGCGGGAGATCGACGTCGATATTCTTGAGGTTGTGGACGCGCGCGCCGCGCACCGCAATCCAGTCGTGCGCCATGTGTACTGCTGGGGATTTTTGCAGCATCCCCAAACGGCGATCTTAACATGGCGGGCCGCCGACGCGTGCGGCGGCTGGCGGCCTTAGGCGGAGGATCGCAGTCGGCTGTGGCGGTATCCGTAAACGGCGTACAAAACGATCCCGATCGCGAGCCAGATGAAGAAACGCTCCCATGCCTGCCGCGGTAGACCGATCATGATGAAGATGCAGGCGGCGGTGCTCGCGATCGTGACGCCCCACACGAACGGGACCTTGAACGGCCGCGGCCGGCCGGGATCGGTGATGCGCAGGACGAGGACGCCGATCGAGACGAGCGCAAAGGCGAACAGCGTGCCGATGTTCGTGAGATCGTACGTTTCCGCCGCGTCGCCGACGAGGGACGCCAGCGCCACGACGACACCGGTGACGAGCGTCGTCGCATACGGAATGCGGCGCACGGGATGGAGCTTTGCCGCCCACTGCGGAAGCAGGCCGTCACGCGCCATGGCAAAGAAAATCCGGGGTTGTCCGTATTGAAATACGAGCAGCACGGCGGTCATCGAGACGGCCGCGCCGAGCGCAACGATCCAACCAACGGCCTCGAGACCCGCCACCTGGAGCGCGTGCGCCAACGGATCGGCGACGCCCAACTCCGTGTACGGAACCATCCCCGTCAACACGAACCCGACGAGCACGTAGATCAGCGTGCAGATTGCCAGCCCGCCGAGGATTCCGATTGGAAGGTTCCGCTGCGGGTTGCTCGTCTCCTCCGCCGCCGTCGAGATCGCGTCGAATCCGATGTACGCGAAGAACACGATGGCCGCGCCCTGATGGATTCCGGTGAAGCCGTTCGGCGCGAACGGCGTGTAGTTCTCCGGCCGCAGGTGCATCGCGCCGACCCCGATGAAGAGCGCCAGCGCGGCGAGCTTGATGATCACCATGATGTTGTTCGCGCGGGCGCTCTCTTTCGCGCCGCGAAGCAGCAGCCACGTGACGAGCATCACGATCGCGAACGCCGGCACGTTGATCAGGATGGGAATCCCGCCGATGTTCGGAGCTGACGCGAGCAGGCCGTGGATATCCGGATTCGAGCTCAACGCAGCCGTGCGATAGCCGGTCGTCAACCACTGCGGGAGTTGAATGCCGATGCCGCGAATGAGCGTGTTGAAGTAATCGCCCCACGAGATCGCGACGGCGACGTTGCCGACCGCGTACTCGAGCACAAGATCCCATCCGATGATCCACGCGACGAATTCACCGAGCGTCGCATACGAGTACGCGTAAGCGCTTCCCGCTTGCGGGATCATCGCGGCGAGCTCCGCGTAGCAGACCGCTGCCAACGCGCAGGCGCCACCGAGCAGCAGGAACGAGAAGACGAGCGCCGGCCCTGCCGCGTAGCGGACGACCGTGCCGTTCGGATCCGTTTGACCGGCGGCCGCGGTGCCGATGGCGCCGAAAATGCCCGCGCCGATGACGGCGCCGATCGCCAGCATCACGAGATCGCCGGCCGTGAGCACTCGCTTGAGTGACTGCTCGCCCGACGGCAGCAGATCGCTGATTGGTTTGCGTCGAAACAGTTGCCGCATGCCGCGCGTGAAGCGTAGCACGGGCTCGGGCACGCCGCTACGGCGCGCCGGATGCCGCGCCGATCGGCAGCAGCCCTCGGATGCCCACGTCGAGGCGATAGATCGTTTCGCTCGAGGAGACGACGAGTCCGCCTCGAGGATCGAACGCGATGCCGAGCAGCGCGCCGCCCGAGAGCACGCACTCCTTCACGGCCGGCCGATCCGGCCGGACGCGATAGAGCGCATTCGCTCCGGCGACCGCGTCGACGATGTACAGGTTTCCGTCGACGTCGAACGCGAGCCCTTGCGGACGCCCGAATCCCTCGCAGAACGTTTCGACCTCGCCTGCCGGAGAGATCCGGTAGACGACGTCATGCGATGCGAGCGTTGGAGCCGCGACGTAGAGAAACCCGTGGGGTCCGAATGCAAGATGAAACGCCGCAACGCTCGGCGGAACGGTTGCGAAAAGCGTCGACCGATTGTCCGTCACGCGCAAGACCGATCCGGATCGATCGCCGACGTACAGATTCCCGTCCGGACCGAACGCGATCCCGCATGCAACGCCGAGATCCGTTGCGGCTATCGTCGTCGATCCGTCGCGCGCGACGCGATGCACGCTGCCGTCGAAACGGCTCGACACGTACAAGTTGCCGGCGGCGTCGACGACCATCGACGTGGGGTTCGGCACCCCGACGACGAACGGCTCGCGCGAGCCGTCGCGGCGGACGATGTAGATCGACACGGGCGCATCCTGGCCGCGCGATCCGCTGAACGTGACGTAGAGGTTGCCCTCCTGATCGAACGCGGGATTGTCGACTTGATGCAGTCCCGTTGCGATCGGCGCGCCGATCTCGACGTACGCCGTCTCGCCGGGCGCGCTGTCGACGCGCACCGGCATGCGGCCACCGTCGAGGCCTTCAGGCACGATCGCGGTGAGCGAGTGCCGCGACGCGAGCGCGAGCCGCGCGGGCACCGTCCCGAATCGCACCTCGGGCGGCTGCGGATCCAGGGTGAAGCCCTGACCGTCGATCGTGACGCGTCCGCCTTCCACGGCCCAAAGCGGGGTCACCGCGGTGATCGAGGCTGGTTTCATTCGATGTATCGTCTTACGCGTGGAGCGGCGAGTTGGTGTCTCGCCGGCGGCGATCGCGAAACGTGCGGACTGGCGGGAGGTCCGCTATCGGACCGGAGACCTCACGTTTCGTCGAGCTCCATGTTCCAGTAGAAGTAATCGCGCCAACTGTCCGGCGCGTTGCGGAGTCCAACCGTGATGCGTATCGCGGGCGCGCGCTCGGGCCGCTTCGGAACGCGGATCAAACGCATGCCGGCTTCGGCCGGCGTCCGCCCGCCTTTGCGCCGGTTGCAGCTGATGCAGCACGTGACGATGTTTTCCCAATCTTTTCGGCCGCCCTGGGCGACCGGCACCACATGATCGAAGGTTAGCTCAGCGGTCGGGAACACCTCGCCACAGTACTGGCACGAGTGATCGTCGCGCGCGTAAATGTTGGCTCTCGAAAACGGCACGTAGTCGATCGTCCGCTTGATGCGGATATACCGCAGCAGTCGGATGACCGAAGGCAGACGAAAACTGAACGAGACCGACCGGATCTCCCGGTCGTACTCGGAGATGACCTCGACTTTCCCCTGGCACAAGAGCGTGATGGCTTTCTGCCAGTGGACGACCTTGAGGGGCTCGTACGTCGCGTTCAGAAGGAGCGTCTGCTCCATGATGACGAATATTTTCACCGATGCTCAGCGGGCTGTCAAGTAATAGAAGCTCGTAACAGGATTGTTTCCAGAGGCTTAGAGGATTCTGTCGAACGTCCGATAACCCAGGTAACGGCCATGGTCACGCTCCCCTCGCTCACGTCCGCCGCGGTCGCGCTCGCGGCGCTCCTCGGCGCTTCGGCCTGTGCCTCGACCGGCGCGGTGCCGCAGCCGTTTCCCGTCCCGGGGCGGGAGCCGCCGCACGCACCCGCGCTGCCGGCGAGCCCGGCGGCGGCCGCTCCGGTACCCGCCGCTGACGGCTACGCGATTGCGGGTACTGCGTTGTCGCTTCGCGGCGCGCCATATCGAAACGGCGGATCCGATCCGTCAGGGTTCGACTGCAGCGGCTTCATCTGGTACGTGTTCGGACAACACGGCATCCGTGTGCCGCGGACAGTGGGTGAGCAATTCCGTCAAGGGACGGACGTGAGCAGCGCTCCGCTCGAGGCGGGCGACCTCGTGTTCTTCAACACCGAAGGCAGCGGCGCGTCGCACGTCGGCATGGCGATTGGCGGAGATGAGTTCGTGCACGCGCCGAGCGTGCGCGGCGACGTACGCGTCGAACGAATCAGCTCGAGGTACTGGGCGACGAAGTATGTGGGCGCGAGGCGGCTGCGGTGACTACGCCGCTTGACCCTTGCGGCGGCTGGTGCGCGATCCCGTGAATTGGCGTACGTGCAGATCGTGCTCCGTGTAGAGCACGGGCTGCGTCAGCGGCTTCAGCGGCTCGACGCGCACGCTGCAATCGGCGGCCGGCATCTCGAGCCGCTCCATATAACGCTGCGGAAACGACGGGAAATTGCGGAACGTCGTCGCCAAAACGCCGCCGTACTGAGCGCTCAACGCGGTGAAGTCGTGCTGCAGGAATTCGTACAGCTCCGGATCGGGACCGGAAGCGAGATACGCCTTCACCATCTCCGAGACCTGCTCGTAGAAGAGCGGTCCGTGCGTTCGCATCGAGTCGGTGCCGTCCGCACGCGTGAACCGCCGGATGCCTGTCTCCTCCGGATCGATGTGATACAGCTCGTGCACGACCGTGTCGAGCTTCGCGATCCAAGACGGAAAACCAGGATACAGATCCGCCTTGCGCGATCGCTGCAGCGTCTGATCGCAGAAGCGCGGCAGCACGAACGAGATCAGATATTTCATCGACGTGTGGCCGAGGCGCACCGTCGGAGATTTCGTGACGAACCATTCGGATCGGCGCGTGAGCTCGCCCGTCGTGCGATCGCGCCAAAAGAAATACCCGGGCTCGCTTTCAGGAAGCGTCAGACAGTGGCAAGTCGCGAACGCGCCTTCGGCCTCGGAGCGGCCGAACCGCGCGAAGATCAGGACTTCGGAGAGATCGATGAACGACAGGGCCGGCGTTCGGCGAACAACATCATGCATGAGGAGCGCGATGCGCTCGGTGTAGTTGATCATCCCGCCACACGAGGACCGGACGCGCACACACGTGCCGGACCTGCGTTCCTATCGCATCCAAAGTAAGCCCGTCGACGGCGGACTTAGGGGGAGCCCTGATGCTGTGTGTAGTCGACTATAAGGACAGTCGAGAATCCTGTCAAGGTGAGCAAAACAAAAGTCTTATGGTCGAGTTCAGAATCGTAACCGACGGCGATCCGCGGAACCCCTAGGAGGCCTTAGGACGAGCCCGGAGGGCGGCCACCTGCAGGCTTGGTCGGCGGCACGATTTCACCCGGGAGGACCGTTGGAGCGCCCTCTGCCGGAGGCGCTGACGGCACTTCGACCGCCGCGGGAATCGGGCCGGGAATGACAGGGGGCGGAGTGGCCGCACCCATTCGCCGCAGCACCATCTCCTGCCGGCGGCGCAGCCGCGCGGACGGCTTTCCGGGATCCAACACGCGCGGATTGATGATCGCCGCGGCGAGGAGCGCCGATTCCTGCGGCCCGAGATCTGCGGCGGACTTGCCGAAGTACGTGCGCGCGGCCGCTTCAGCGCCGTAAATCCCGTTGCCCCACTCGATCACGTTCAGGTACAGCTCGAAGATCCGCTGCTTCGTGAGCTCGGCCTCGAGGCGCCTCGTGATCAAGAGCTCGCGCATCTTGCGGATCGGATTCTTCGACGGCGAGAGATAGAGGTTCTTCGCGAGTTGCTGCGTGATCGTGCTCGCGCCGCGGATGAACTCCATCCGCTCGAGGTTGATCTCCATCGATTCCTTGAGCTGTTTGTAGTCGACGCCTTCGTGCTGCCAGAAGGCGCTGTCTTCGGCGGTCAGCACGGCCTTTTTCAGATGCCCGGAAATCTGCGAGTAGTTCGCCCAGCGCTGCACGCGGCGCACGGGCTCGCCGCGTTCCATGGCCTGCCGCGCGCGGAGCTCGATGAACGCGCTCGTCTGCGGGTTCTGCGTGCGAAGCACACGAACGTCGGGGAGCGTGAGATAGATGTACGCGGCGGAGGCGAACCCGGCCGCAATCACGGCGATGAACGCACGCCCGACGACTCGCATGCGCGAGCGGCGTGTCATCTCGTGATTATAGACAACTGACCTCTAGCCTTCGACGACAACCTTGATGCGATCCCCGGGACGCGGCGGCTGGTTCGGATCGTAGTCGTTCATGATCGCCAGCGTGGACGGCTTCACGACGCCGCCGGTCCGCTCCGAGAGCGATTGCCAGGTCTCGTTGCCGCGCACGGTGTAGAGGTCGACGCGATTCGGCCGGATGTTGCCGGCTTCGGACGCGTTCAAGGGGCGGAACGATCGGATCGTCGACGCGAACTGGCGATCCGCCGATTGGAACTGGTTCGCCGGCGCGATGCCCGCGAGCAGATACACGTTGCGCCCGTGCGAGAGGTGCGCGGTACGCGTCACGACGTTGCCGAGCCCCTGCATCGTTCCCTGCCACGTGCCGACATACGCATTCACGCCGTTGATTTGCGCGGGCTCGCCCGCGAGCTGCCGGAATCCTGCATTCGCCATGCTGCGCCGCGCGACGTCCTCGAGCGAACCGCCGCTCGTCGGCGGCACGAGCTGCATCAAGACGTAGTTGTCGCGATCCGGCGCCTTTGCCACCACCGCGGTCTTCGTGTTCTGGATTTCCCAACCCTGCGGGAACGTCAACGCGAGACGCAATTCCGGATGCAGGAACGCGTTGCCGCGAACGATCCCTTCGCTCGGACTGTCGCCGTAGATGATCCCGTCGACGTGGTTGAGGAATTCCGCTTCGTCGACGACCGGCTTGCCGGGCAATTTCGCCGATGCTTGCCTGATCGCGGCTTGGACTTCCTGCACGCGTTCGGCCGGCGCGGGATGCGTCGACAGCCAGTTCGGCACGCCCTTGTGCGAACCGCTCGCCTCGTCCAGCCGCGCGAGCGTGTTCAGCATGCCGGCCACGCCCGATGGATCCCATCCGGTCCGCGCGGTGTACTCCACGCCGAGCGAATCGGCCTGGCGCTCGTCGTCGCGGCCGTGCTTCAAGAACAGAAGCCCGAGGCCGCTCTCGGCAAGGCCGCCGAACGGACGCGACTCGGGCACGAAGATGCTGAGCAGCGTGAGACCGAGGCCGGCCGTCGTCGCTTTCGTGTACTGCTGCGCGGAATGCCTTGCCGTCACGTGGCCAATCTCGTGGCCGAGCACGCCGGCGAGCTGCGCTTCGTTGTCGAGAAACGGCATGATGCCGCGCGTGAGATAGACGTATCCGCCGGGCAGCGCAAACGCGTTGACCGCTGGCGAATCGACGACCGTGAAGTGCCATGGAAGATTTGGACGATCCGATCCGCGCGCGAGCCGCATGCCCACGCCTTCGACGTATCGCTGCAGCGCCGCGTCTTCGTAGACGCCCATCTCCTTGCGGACTTCGACGTCCATCTGCTGACCGAGCTGAATCTCCTGCGCTTCGCTCATCAACGAGAACTCGCGATTCCCTGTTGCGGGATTCGTCGCGCAACCTACCGCAAGAGCTCCGGCGACGACGGCAGGCGCGAGCATCTTGATTCGCATGTCGTGCTCCTTGCGCACGATGGTGCAACTCACGTACCGCGGCCGCGACTCCGCAACTTATTGATTTTGCGAGAAGGTTCGACGCGCGCGGTCTCGATCGAGGACGCGACGCGATGCTCTCACGTGGTAGCGGCGGACTCTGCCGCGGCAACTGCCGCGCTGCTCGACGAGGGGCGATAGCCGGAGCTCGAAAGGATGCGCTCGAGCGCGGTGAGGAACAGAAGCACGTTCGAAAGCGTCGAGCCCGCGCCCATCAATCCGACGCGCCAGATGCGTCCCGCGAGAGGCCCGAGGCCCGCGCCAATCTCGATGCTGAACTCTTCGAGCAGCCGGCGGCGCACGAGCGCTTCGTCGACGCCGTCGGGGACGCGCACCGCGTTCAACGTCCAGAGACGCTCGGATGCCGGCGGCAGTAGCGACAGGCCGAGCGCGTCGAGTCCCGCCGCGAGCGCGAGATGATGGCGGCGATGGCGCGCCCAACGGTCGTCGAGCCCTTCTTCATCGATCGCGGTCAACGCTTCGCGAAGCGCATATACCAGCGGCGCGGAGATCGTGTGATGGTACTTTCTGCGAACCCAATAGTCCTCGAGCAGACCGAGATCGAAATAGAAGCTGCGCGACGGGACGCGCTTGGATAGCGCGCGCGCCGAGAACGTCAACGGCGCCATGCCCGACGGCGCGCCGAGTCCTTTCTGCGAGCAGCTGTAGCAGACGTCAATCGCCCAGTCGCGGGTCTCGAGAGGCATCGCGCCGAGCGATGTCACGGCATCGACGACGGTCAGCGCGCCCGCGCGATCGGCGAGACGCGCGATATCACGAATCGGATTGAGGACGCCCGTCGACGTTTCCGCATGAACTGCCGCGAGCACGTCGAACCGGTTCGCCGCGAGCGCACGCTCGACCGCGGCGGGATCGCACGCGCGTCCCCACTCGACATCCAATCGCGTGACGGTCGCGCCGTATCGCTCGAACATCTGCGCCAGCCGATCGCCGAAATACCCCGTGACGATCGCAAGCACGCGAGCGCCCGGCGCGGTGACATTCGACACGGCGGCTTCCATTCCCGATGTGCCCGTGCCGGAGATCGCAAGGCTCAGCGCGCCCGGCCCGGCGCGAAACGTCGAGTCGAGACGGCGTCGCAGATCGTCGAGGATCGTCATCATCTCGGGGTCGAGATGGCTCAGCACGGGATCGGCGAGCGCGCGCATCACGCGCGCGGAAACGGGACTGGGACCGGGACCGAGCAGCAGGCGTTCGGAAGTCATGGCTGGCGGTCGAGCGTACGGCGCGGGCACCGAGATGTCAAACCCCGAAAAGAAGAAAGCCGGCCCAGCGTTTTCGCCGGACCGGCTCCCTTTGTCAGCCGCGCGCCGCGGGTCGCCGAAGCGATCCGCACGCGCTCTTTCGCAGTATCGGTCTTAGTGAACCGTGGTTTTCCACTCCGATCGTGAACGGCGCCAGTCGTCGTCGAGCAGCGTCCACAGGATCTGATCGAGATACTCGCCGTCGCGCAGGAACGACTTGCGCAGCACGCCTTCCTGTACCGCGCCGATCTTTCTCAGCGCTCCGTTGCCGCGGCCGTTCGCCGTCGCCGCGCGCGCCTCGAGACGGCGCGCCCCGACGACATCGAACGAGAAGTCCACGACCAGCTTCGCGGCATCGAGGAACACGCCCGTGCCCCAGAATGCCGATCCGATCGCGAAGCCCCACTCGGCGGTGCCGAAGCCCGGCTCGAGCTGCCGCACCTGGAAGATCCCGATCGCCGCGTCCATGTTGTGCGGGACCACGGCGAAGCAGATGTAGTTGCCGGCCGCACGCTCGCGGTGCGTCCATGCAATGAAGCGCTCGAATCCTTCGACCGTCGTGGGCGGCGGCGAGATGAACCGCGCGACCTCCTCGGTCGACAGCATCGCGAGAAGCGATGGCGCGTCAGAGAGCCGAAGCTCCCGCAGCGTCACCGTCGATCCGGTCAGGACTGGGAGCGCCTGCCGCCAGTCGCTCGTCGTCACGCCTTGTGCCGAGGCCATGACCGTCTGCACGTCGATCACTTCCTGCGCGTCGCGGAAAGGCATCTTCTCCATTAGAGGCCTCCTCCCACGACGCCGGTCGTGCCAGTGCCGCCGGTCGATGGCAGCGGTTCAGGTGGCGGCGGTAACAGCCCGAACAGCTCGTCGATCGAGAGCGTGTCGAACGTAATCGGATCCGCGTTCGGGTTGTCGAAGAGCTCGCAGTCTTCGCCGGAGCTGCCCCACGTCACGTCTTCGCCGTCGGCAGCGCTGCCCCAGACGATCTCGTTGAGGACGCCGCTGGTGCCCCACACGATGTTCTCGTCGTCGACCGAGGTGCCCCAGACGATGTTCTCGAAATCGTCGAGCGACGTGCCCCATACGATGTTCTCGCAGTCCTCGCCTTGGCATGCCGTACCCCAGACGATGTTCTCGTCGTCCGCGGTCGTGCCCCACACGATGTTCTCGTCGTTGATGTCGAGCGTGCCCCAGACGATGTTCTCGTCGTCGTTGAGCGTGCCCCACACGATGTTCTCGTCGCTGTCCGTCGTGCTCCACGCGACGCTGCCGCAGCTGCCGCCGCAGAGCGTGCCCCAGACGATGTTCTCGTCGTCGTCGGTCGTGCCCCAAACAACGTTCAAACTCCAGGCGCTGCCATTCGGCTTGAGCACGCCGCCGATCAGACGGCGGTTGCCCCAGTGGATCTCACGGCTCCACATCCAGGAATCGGGATAACTGTCGCCAACCTGCGCCTTCGCGAAGTAGCGCGCGAGCTGCACGGCGCCGTGCGTATTGAGGAAGCCGGAACCCTGCGTCAGCGCGTTGTACTGGTTGTGCCGCTGCGCCGTGTACTGAAGGATCGCCTTCACGAGGTTCGGCGTCAGCTTCGGGTTCGCCTGCAGCATCAGCGCGACCGTGCCGGCGACCACCGGCGAGGCCATGCTCGTGCCGCTCAAGCTCAGATACGGCTTGTACGCCGTGTACCGCGTGCCCTTCAGCAGATACGGAGCCTTGAGCAGGTAGAACTCGCTCGTCGGATTCGCGAGCGAGACCATCCCCGTTCCGGGCGCGACGAGATCCGGCTTGGCCTCGTAGTCGACCGCCGTCGGACCGCGCGAGCTGTACGACGCCATCTTGTCGTCCCAGCGGACGGCCGTTCCCTCGGTGCTCGAGGCGCCAACGGTCAGAACCCACGGCGCGTTGCCGGGAGCCGTGATGCTTCCGTACTGGATCTTGCCGTCGGCGCGCTTGCCGAGGTTTCCGGCAGCCGTGACGACGACGATGCCCGCATCCGTCGCGCGCTTCGCGGCGAGCGTGAGCGGATCCGTGTTGTACGACTCGGTCACGCGCGCCCCAACCGACAGGTTGATCACGCGGATGTTCTGCGCGACGCGATTCGCCACGGCCCACTCGAACGCGGCGATGACGTCGCTGATCACACCGTTGCCGTGCTGGTCCAGCACTTTGAGGCTGACGAGGTGCGCGGCAGGCGCGATGCCGGCGCGCGCGCCGTACGAGTCGAACCCGTTTCCGGCGATGATGCCGGCCACGTGCGTGCCGTGGCCGTTGTCGTCGTACGCGAGCGTCCGGTTGTTCACGAAGTCGACGAACGCGGTAACGCGCTGGCCGCCGACGACGCGAACTTTCGTGGACCAGCCCTGATACGTCAGGTCGTCGTGGAAGCCCGTGATGCCGGAGTCGATTACGGCGACGCCAACGCCGGCGCCGTCATAACCATACTGCGCAGTAGCCGCGCGCGCGCCCACCGCGACGGCCGCGCGATTGAGGTGCATCGCGATCGGACGGTCGTAGTGAATCGTGAGGACCTCGGAACGCTCAGAGAGCGCCTTGATCACTCGGTTCGGCAACTCGACGGTCATGCCGTTGATCAACCGCAGATTCCGGCCAAGGCGACCGCCGAGCTTCTTGACTTCCTTCGCGGCGTTGTCCTCATGGCCCGGCTTCACGGTGATGATCACCCGCGAGGTGCCGAGGAGGCGACCGGAGCGGTTCTTCAACTCTCGATCGAGCTTCTCGTATCTCTGGTAACCCCGGCCGTGCTTGCGCGCGGGCTTGGCGTCGACTGGCGCTGCAAGCGCCACCGCCGCCACCAGCGCCAGTGCCGGGGCCAACCACGAACTCAGTCGCTTTCGAACACGCATCGGATCTCGTCCTTTGTATACCTTCCGCAACTCGGAAGTGGTCACAGTCGCTACGTCACAGATACCCGCCTGATCGCAGGCGGTGGTCATGCTATGAATCCCGTTCAATGAACCGCCGAACCCCACACGGCCTTTGCCCGACGCCAGTCCTCGCGCACGATCGACCAGAGCGCCTGATCGAAGAAGCGGCCGTTGCGCAGGAAGCTGCGGCGAAGCGTCGCTTCGCGCACGGCGCCGATCTTCGCGAGCGCGCCGTTTCCGCGCCCGTTCTCGACCACCGCGCGCGCTTCGAGGCGCAGGATGCCGACGGTCTCGAACGCGAACTCGATCGTCAATTGCGCGGCGGCCTTGAAGGCACCGGATCCCCAGAACGCCTGGCCGATCGCGAAGCCCCATTCAGCCGTCGAGAACATCGGATCGAGCTGGCGCACTTGGAAGATGCCGATCGCCGTATCGAGGCCCGCGGGCACGACGGCGAAACAGATGTAGCGCCCCGCAGCGCGCTCGCGCTGCGCCCACGCGATGAACCGCTCGAAGCCCTCGACCGTCGTCGGCGGCGGCGAGATGAAGCGGGACACTTCCTCGTGGGTCAGCAGCTCCAAAAGAGCCGCGGCATCTGACGTTCTGAGCTCACGCAGCGTGATTGCACCGTTCGACAGCACCGGCAACACTTGCCGCCAGTCGGCCGTCGAAATCCGCGAGGGCGCTTTTTCCACCCGCGGGAGCACTGTGTGAGTGCTGGTAACTTGTCGAAGCGTCGTTAGCATGTTTGAGCCGCCCCGTTGATCGCAGTTGTCGTCCACGGACACGCCGGGACGCCTTACGGCAGAGCAAGCACAGGGCCACAGCTGAGCGCACAGAGTGGCTAACCGCTAAGTTACTGATTGAGGGGATGTTGAGGTTGTATGATGCGTGCGAATGCGACGAAGGCGCTCACGGGCTTTGGTTCGGTTCGGAACAGCCAAACTTGTAATTTTCTACGATATCATCCGTAAGAATTTGGAAATAAAAGCGTTATGGCAAATGGTCCATACGGGTACACACGTGCAAGTCTGGAACACTCCGCGCAAAACTGTCAATACATTTAAAATCAGACATTTACAGGCGATCAGCGCGCAGCGCGTGCGGTTGCGGCCCCACCGACAGGTGCACAGCCAACGCCGCGGCGACTATCGCGAGGGCGGGAGCGAGGAGCCAGGGAGCTTCGACCAGCGCCCGGCCTTGGCCCGCTTCCCGGAGCATTGCCCCCCAACTCGGGCTCGGCTCCCCGAACCCCAGGCCAACGAACGAGAGCGTCGCCTCCGCCAGCACGAAATGCGGGACCAGCAGAGTGGTCTGGACCGCAAGAAACCCCCGAGTCGCCGGAAGCAGGTGGCGTAGCAGCAATCGCGTACGTGTCGCGCCGATCGCCCGCGCAGCTTCTGCGTACTCCCGCGCCTTCTCCGAGGCCACCACCGCGCGTACCCCACGCGCGGCGAAAGGCCAGCCGACCGCGGAGAGGACGAGCGAAATCGTCCAGAAGACTTGGGATGTCGACAGCACCAGCGGCATCGCCGCGCGGAGCGCCAATACGACGTACACCGCCGGCAAAGCAATGACGAAATCCGCCGCGCGCATGACCGCGTCGTCGACCGGGCGGCCGGCGAGGCCGGCGACGCTCCCCGCGAGCGCGCCGATCAAGAGGGCCCCAAGCGCGCCGGCGAGCGCGACGCCGAGCGACAGGCGCGTGCCGCCGGCGAGGCGGGCCAGCTGATCGCGTCCGAGCGCATCGGTACCCAACGGAAACCACGGCTGCGATGGCTCGTCAGTCGACACCAGCGCGCCGCGGCGAAACCACCGCAGCGGCGTTGGATGCTGCCGATCTTGCGCGTAGCGCCGCTCGAGCCGATCCTCGAGCACGAGTGGATAGATGAAGGGCGCCCGCAGCCGCCCGTCCGCGTCGATGATGTGCGGTGCGCTTGGCGGCGCGTAGACGAACTCGCCGAATTGATCGCCGGGCCGATGCCCCGTGATCCACGGCCCGAGAACTCCGAGCGCCGTGAGCAGACCACACAACGTCAACCCGCCGATGCGCCGCCGGCGTCCGGGCACGAGCGCGGTGCCGCGCGGTGCAGGAATCACGCGAGCTCCTCGAGGCGCGGATCGGCCACGGCCAGCGCGATGTCCGACAGCAGTATGCCGCCGGCGAGCAGCATGGCTCCAACCGCGGCGCAGCCCGCGACCAGGAACAAATCGCGCGCGACCAGCGCTTCGAACATGAGCGCCCCCAGTCCCGGCCACGAGGTGACGATCTCTACGGCGAACGATCCGCTGAGCACCGTTCCGACGATCACGCCGTAGATCGCGAGCACCGTCGTGAGCGACAAGCGAAACGCGTGGCGCCAGACGATGCGGCGCTCGGAGCATCCGCGCGCGACCGCGGCGCGCACCGACGGATCGGCAAGCGCGTCGTTCAGTGCCTGAGACTGCAGGCGCTCGAGCGTCGCGGCAATTGGCAGCGCCAGTGCGATCGCCGGCAGCACGAGATATCGTCCCGTCGTCAGCCAAAACGATCCGTCGGCGCCGCCGGAGAATCCGCCGACCGGCAGCCATCCAGTGCGCGACGCCAACAGCAGCAATCCGAACGACGTCACGAGCGAAGGCACGGAGAGGATGACGAGCGACGCGGCGGAGGTTGCGCGCGTCAAGAGAGTCCGGCGGCTTCCCGTGAAGATCCCTGCCGGGATGCCAACGACTGTCGCGAGGATCAATGCGGTCGCGCCGAGGAGCGCCGTCTTGCTGGAGCGTTCCGCAACCAATTCCACGACGGGTCTTCGATATTTCACCGACTCGCCGAGATCGAAGCGCATCGCGCGGCCGAGCCACGATCCGTACTGGGCGACGAACGGCCGATCGAATCCGAGCCGATGCCGCTCGGCGGCTGCTACTGCGGGATCGAGATCGAAGCCCGAGAACGCGTCGCCCGGAGCGAGATCGGCGAGCAGCATCGCGGCGGACGACACGACCAGCACGAGCAGCGCCGCGAACGCCGTGCGTCGAACGAAATAGCGCAGGAGCCCGCGGCGCACGTTACCGCGCCCTGGCCAGCGTGTCGGCGCTCCACAAGAGTTGAGGAATCTGCGGCGCGGGCGTCGGATTCAGCACGCGCGCGGTCGTCGCGATCGAGACGCGCGCCGCGACGAAATAGATCGACGGCAATTCCTCACCGAGTATCTTCTGGACTTCCGCGAACGCGCGCTGGCGCTGCGGCAGATCGGGCGTCGTCGCCACTTCGCGCATCAGCTCGTCGATGCGCTGTTCCCACGGGGTCGCCGGAGATTTCTGCGAGGGATTCCAGAAATGAAAGGAGCCCGCGCTGTACCAGAATTCAGGTGAGAGCGACGGGTCCGTCGCGCTCGCTTGCAGCCCGAAATAAATCGCATCGTAGTCGCCGGCCTGCCATCGTTGCGCGATCCCGCCGGGATCGAGCGCCACGACGTCGACCTGAATGCCCAACTGCCGCAGCTGCTCCTGAAGCACCGACGATACGCGCTCGCGCAAGTGGCCGGCGTGGGTGATGATCGAAAACCTCGCTGGCTTTCCCGACGCATCGTCGACGAGACCGTCGCCATTGCGATCGGTGAGGCCCGCGCCCGCGAGCAGCGCGCGCGCTTTGTCGCGATCGATCGGGCACGACGGCGCGTCGGCGGAATACCATCGTTTGTTGCCAGGAGTAATTGGACCGTAGATCGGCACGGCCGCGCCCAGATACACCGCATTCACGATCGCTTGCCGATCGACGCCGCACGAGATCGCCTGGCGGAATTCACGCAGATTCATCCACGGCGCGCGGCGCTGCGCCGCGCGTGCCGGCCGGAGATTGAACGACAGAAAGTCTGGATCCAGCGCGACGCTGACGTCCATCATCCGGAGCTTTCCCTGATCCGCGAGCCGCTTGAACGCCGCATGGTCTTGCGGCCTGACGTCGGCGTTCATCATCAGATCGACCTCGGCCGCCTCGAGCCGCAGGGCCTCGGTGTTTTGATCGGGGGTGACCGCGAGCGTCAGACGATCGAGGTATGGCAACTGAATGCCCTTCGCGTCGCGCCGGAAGTAATGCGGGTTACGGGTGAACACGAGCCGCTGACCGGCGACGTGTTCCGCGAGCACGAACGGTCCCAGGCCGGCGATCTCCGACAACGGACGCGAAGGCGACCACGCCTTCGCCAGTTCCCCCTTTGCGAACGCGGCCTCGAGGCGATGCTTCGGCAGAATTGGAAGGTTGTCGAGCATCCGCAATCCCGGCGCGAATACTTCCGGGAATCGCAGCGTGAGCGTACGCGCGTCTCGCGCCGTGACCTCGATCGGCGCGCCGTTCACCTTCATCGCGTCCGCGAGCGAGCTGTTGACGCCGGGATCGTAGACAACCCGAAACGAGAACAGCACGTCGTCGGTCGTGAACGGATGGCCGTCCGAGAATTTGACGTCCGGCCGCAGCGTCATCGTGTACGTCAAGCCGTCCGCGCCAAGCGTCCACGCTTCCGCGAGCCACGCCTCCAATTCGTCGGTCACTCGATTCACGCGCGCGAGACGGCTCTGCGTCAGGAGCGTGAAGAGCTCGGTTGCGGCGCTCTGGCCGTTCGGCAGCAACCGGTTGTAGGTCGCCGGCTCGGATCGCACGGACGCCACGAGATCGCCGCCGGACGCCGGGGCCGACGACGACGCAGGGGTTGCCGGCGCATCGGCGGATCGGCAGCCGATCGAGAGGACGAGCGACGCGAGACAGACCGTCAGAAGCGGTTTGATCATGGTGGCCACTGGAGGACTCGCCGGCCAATCGGTTGGCCGGTGCCTGCGATCCGGTTTATCGGCATTTCCCCCGGGTATGCGATTCCCGGCGAGCGTATTTCTCGTGGTAGGCCAAGTTCTTGGCCGTTCGACGGCGAAACCGTTTACAGCCGAGCACCTATCGTAATCGCCGCGGGACGCCTCGACGGCCATCCTGACATGAACAGTCTGCTCGTGTTCGCTCGGTCTGGGCCTTTACCTGTAACGGTTGAGTGTGGCACGAACGCTGCCTTTGCGCGCGGCACACCCTGCGATTTTGAGTTGGCGGCGTCCTATGACCCACTCACAGCGCATCCAGCGATTGGTGATGGTTGGAGGCCTGTCGTTCCTGCAGCTGCTGTTGGCGGTTTCGGTGGAGGCGGGGCAGCGGCGCGCCCGGCTGTCCCGCGATCTCGCGGAGCGTCTTGCCGCGCGAGCGGAGGCTCCGGTCGACGTCATCGTCACGGCCGGCGAGTCCGAGCTGGAGACGCTCGTCACGCGCTACGGCGCGCGCGTCAAGAAGCGGTTGCGGACCGGCGCGGTTCTCGAGCTGACCGGCGGTCAGCTGTCGGATCTCAGCGAAGACGCGGACGTCGCGGCGGTATCCGGCGACGTTCCCGTTCGGGCGATGAGCGTGACAACCGTCGCGATCGGCGCCGATCGGGTCTGGGGTGGACCATCGGCGGGCGCTCGCGGGCTCACGGGCCGGAACATCGGCGTCGCGGTCATCGACACCGGCGTCGACGCGCGGCACCCGCGGCTCGCGTCGCGCGTCGCGGTCAGCCTCGATTTCACGGACGACACGCGCGGGCGCGGCCGCGACGAGAACGGCCACGGCACGCACGTCGCCGGCCTCATCGCCGAGGTCGCGCCGGGGGCGCACATCGTCAGCCTGAAAGCCATGGGGGCGGACGGCTCGGGGCAGACGAGCAGCGTTCTCGCCGCCTTCGACTGGGCGATCGAGCATCGGCGCCAGTGGAACATCAAGGTGATCAACGTGTCGCTCGGGCATCCGATTCTGCAGACGGAAAAGGACGACCCGCTCTGCCAGGCCGTGCAGCGGGCGACCGACGCGGGGATTCTCGTGACGGTTGCCGCCGGCAACGCGGGCAAGACGCTCGAAGGCACGCCCATCGTCAGCGGCGTATCGTCGCCGGGCAACGCGCCGGCGGCGCTGACCGTCGGGGCGCTGAACACGCTGCAGACGCCGCAGCGGTCCGACGACGTGATGGCGACCTACAGCTCGCGCGGCCCGACGATGATCGACGGCGTGTTGAAGCCGGAGCTGGTGGCGCCTGGGAACCGGCTGGTGTCGGCGGTGCCGCGGGACGCCTTTTTGCCGCGGACCTATCCGGAGCGGGTGAGCGGGCGGGGCGCGGACGCGCAGATGGAGCTCAGCGGGACGAGCATGTCGGCGGCGGTGGCGGCGGGCGCGGCGGCGCTGCTCTTGGACGCGCGGCCGCTGAGCCCTCGCGAGGCGAAGCTGCTGCTGCAGTTCACGAGCAGCCGCGTAGCGGGGAGCGGGCTGATTGAGGCTGGTGCTGGGAGCCTGAATATCCTCGCGGCAGTGGGGGTTGCGCGGGGAAGAGCCGATATGGCTGAGGAAACCGAAATCGCGAATGAACCTCAACGCGCGTCACTTCTCGGATATCGACACGATGCGGGAATCACCACACTCCTCAGCTTCGGTGGTTTTGCCACCATCTGGACTTCGTTACTTCCGGCCGACCATGCAGTCTCATCACCCATACATTGGTCGAACTCAATCGTGTGGGGGGAAGCCATGGTGTGGACGGACGCGATGGTCTGGACCGACACGATGGTTTGGACAGATGCCATGGTTTGGACGGACGCCATGGTTTGGACGGATGCCATGGTTTGGACCGACGCCATGGTCTGGACCGACGCTATGGTTTGGACCGACGCGATGGTTTGGACTGACGCGATGGTCTGGACTGATTCGATGGTTTGGACTGATTGAGAGAAGAACACCCTGGTTAGCAGGCAACTGCCGTCGAGGGTTCTGGAGGCACAATGCGTATAATCATTTGGACCGACTAACGAGGGAGTGGCGGATTCGTTGGGCCATGGACATTTCCATGGCCTTTCGCCTTTCTTATGGCAGCAACTAAGTACGCCTCATTGGCGTCCGCGCCGCGTGCGTACGTTACCGCAATCACGCTCGCCGGCGCGACAACGGTGCTCTTCTCGCTGCATGACCTTCTCTCCGGCGCCATTCCGCGTGAATGGCTGATCCTGGCTCTCCTGACGATCGTCAGCGGTTCTGCGCCAATTCGTCTGCATTCAATCCCAGTTGC
>DATBJJ010000065.1:0-5381 GCA_036556425.1 Vicinamibacterales bacterium | reverse complement strand
CTTGCCCATCACCTCAACTCGCTTGCCGATGTGCGCCGCGAGCTCCCCTTCGTTCGGCCCCGTGATCTCATAGGCGTTCGCGGCCGAACTGCCCGACGTGCCCGCCGTGCCGGCCGTGCTCGAGCTCGATCCTTTCAACGACGCGTTCGTCAGCACGAACTCGTTGCCGACGCCGACGCCCGTTCCCGCGACTCCGCCTTTGCCCGCGTCTTTGGCGCTGCGGTAGTCCGCCTCGCGCTGCACGCACCCGGTCACCGTCACCTGCTGCTCCGGCTGCTGGCGATCTCCGGACTTCGGCTGACTCGAGCTCTGCGCGGGCGTCTGCGCGAGCGCGACGACCGTCATGCTCGCCGCGGCCGCACTGACAACGCCTCCGAATATGAACTTCCTCATTGGTCCCCCTTTGATCAATCGATAGGCAATCGCTTTCGCTTTCGGGGGATCGAATGCAAGCGCCGGACCTGTTCATGGCACAGCTTCGATCGCGATCGCAGCCGTTCGTGCACGCCTTGGCGGGCGTAGGACTTGCGTGCGATCGCGCGTGGCCTCAGCCACGTTGGGAAGAATAGGAGCGCACCCCATGTCGAGCCAGAAACCGATGAATCCTGCAGAGGTCCGTACGATCACGCAAGAGCTGTCGCGCGAGAATACACCCGACAGCCCAGTTGTTCAGGAATTGCGCCGCCAGGTCGCCAACGCATTCCTCCTCTACGCCAACTACAAGCATTACCACTGGCAGACCTACGGGCCGCTGTTTCGCGATCTGCACAAGCTCTTCGATCGCCTCGCCAACGACGTCCTGCCAACGCTCGACGAGTTCGCCGAACGCGTTCGGATGATCGGTCAGGATCCGCCCGCGCACCTGCTCGAAGCGGTCGACATCGCGAGCGTGGCCGCGGCCGCGCCGCACTCGACGATGCGCGAGATGATCGAGGAGGCGGATCGGAATCTGCTCGTCGTGATCAAGGAAATGCGCCGCGCCGCCAAGATCGCCGACGAGCACGGCGATCCCGGAACGGTGGATCTTTTCTCGCGCTTCGTCCAGATCCACGAGAAGCACGAATGGTTCATGCGCGATCTGCTCCGGACCGGAGACGGACTGTGCACGGAGCCGAACGCGGGACGCTGAGGCGCTGATACGACAGGCGCGGATCACGCGAACAAGCGGCTCACGCGGATCGGATCGCGGACTGCTAGTCGGCGCGCAGCGCGAGCATCGGATCGATCCGCGCGGCGCGATACGCGGGGATCGCGCTCGCGGCGAGCGTGACGACGGCAAGGAACGCCGCGACGCCGGCGAACGTGACGGCGTCGCGCGCGTCGACCTCGAAGAGCAGCGACTCGAGTTGGCGCGCGAGGAGACTCGCGCCGGCGAGCCCTCCGCCAAGACCGAGAATCGTCCAGATCGCTCCATCGCCAAGCACGCGCGCAACGAGCCGCCGCGGGCTCGCGCCGAGGGCGAGCCGCACGGCGAGCTCGCGCGTACGCCGCGCCATCGCGTAGGCCATAACGCCGTAGACACCGACTGCCGCGAGGATCACCGCGAGCGCCGCCAGCACGCCGAGGACGAACAGCGCGAAGCGCGTATCCGCCGATGCCTCGGCCGCCAGGTCGCCGAGCCGCCGGATATCGCGCACAGGGCGTCCCGCGCCTAGCTGCTGCACGACCTCGCCGATCCGCGACGTGGCGTCGATCGGATCGTCGGCGCGAACGACGAGATGAAGATGCGCGTACGGGCGGATGGGATACGACAGCCATACTTGCGGCGGGCCCGCCTCTCGTGGGCCGCGAGCCTGAACGTGCGCGGCCACGCCGACCACCTCGCTCCACAACGGCGTGTCGACCGTTCTCACGATCATCAACCGGCGCCCGATAGGCGATTCTCCAGGCCACAACTCGCGCGCGAGGCGATCGTCGACGATGACCATCGGTTGCCGGTCGTCGGCGCGGGTGAAGTACCGCCCCGCGATCAGCGGAACGTCGAGCGCCTCGAGGTAGCCGGCCATCGCGACGAAGCCATCTGTCTCACGCTCCGGCGTTCCAGGACCAAGCGACACGCGCTGCGACATCGTCGCCCCCGACAGCGGAACGGGAAGGCCGATGCCCACCCGATGCACGCCAGGCAGATCGCGCGCCTGATCGATGAGCGCCTCGTAGAAGTAGCGCCGGCGCAGACGTGCTTCGTCCAACGTTCCCGTGCCCCATGGCTCGTGGGCGAGCGTGATGTACATCGCTGCGGCGCCGCGTGGATCGAACCCGAGCGGAACCGATCGGAGGTTGACGAACGCGCGTGCCATCAAGCCCGCGCCGACGAGCAGCATCACGGAAAAGGCGAGCTGTGCGGCGACGAGCACGCCGCGAGTCGCGCCGCCGGTGGAGGACGTACGCGCGTTGCCCGCGCGCGCGATGTCCGCTCGCGCGGCCTGCCATCCCGGCACCAGGCTGACGGCGATCGCGCACGACATCGCCACGACGATCGCGAACAGCGCGATGCCGCCGTCGAGGACGATTGCCTCGCGGCGGGGCAGCGCGCTTGGCGCGAGCGCGACGAGCGCGTTGACGCCCCAGTGCGCCAGCGTCCATCCGATCGCGGCGCCGATCGCGCCGACCACGAGTCCTTCGGCGACGAGCTGCCGGATGATGTCCGCGCGCGACGCGCCGATCGACACGCGCACCGCTAGCTCCTGCGTGCGCGCGGACGCGCGCGCCAGCAGCAGATTCATCAGATTCGCGCATGTGACGATGAGCACCAGGAGAACGGCGCCCGCGGCCGCGAGGAGCGCCGGTTTGACCTCGCTCACGACCTCGTCGTCGAGCGGCGCGAGCGAGAGGCGAACAGGGCCGGTGCGATAGCGATCGGGATGGTCGGCGACGAGCGTCTTCGCGACCGTATCGACCACGGCGCGCGCCGTGCCGAGGGTGGCGCCGCGGCGCAGACGCGCGATCACCACGTTGCCGCGAAACGGATCGTCGTCATACCCGCGCCCGCGGAAATACAGGACGTCCACCTGGGTCGGGATCGTGACGCCCGCGCCGAGGTACATCCGGAACCCGCGGGGCAGGACGCCGGCAACGATCGACGGGATCCCGTTGATGTCGATCGTCGCGCCGACGATTGCGGGATCGCCTTGGAAGAGACGCTGCCAAATCTCGTAGCTGATGTTGATCGAGCGGCGTCCGGATCCGCCCGCCGGCCCAACCGCGCGTCCGAGCGCGGGCGGCACGCCCAGCGCATCGAGAAAATTCTCGCTGACCGCCGCCGCGCTGATTGGCGTCGTCACGCTTGCCGTCCTCAATGTCCCTTCCGAAATGACGGCAGCAGCGACCTGATCGAAGAGCTCCGCGTGCGCGCGCAGGGCGGCGAACTCCATGCTCGTCAGCCTCGGCGTTTGCGTCATCCCGGGCAGGTCCGCGCGGAACAAGACGATTCCGCCGGGATCGCGGTAGGGCAGCGGTGCGATGAGGACGCCGCGCAGCACCGAGAACACAGCGGTCGTGGCGCCGATCCCGAGCGCCATCACCGCAATGGCCGCACAGGCGAACGAAGGATGACGGCGGAGAATCCGGAAGCCGAAGCGAAGGTCTCGCATCATGAGCACACGTCCCTCGTCCACATCCAGACGATTGGCGCGCACGTTGTGTTTGCGATGCCTACGAGGCGAGCTCGAGCAGGAGCTCGGTCAGGCGGTCGGGCGCCACGACGGCGGGATGGTGCGACGTCTCCAGTTCGCGATACCGCCAGGGCGGCGTGTTCCGCGCCATCTCGGCGTGTCGATCGAAGCGGGGATTCGGATAGCGCGGGCAGCGGATGTACGTGCGCGGCAGCTCGTTCGCCGCGGGATTCGTGCGCGTCACCGGATCTCTGAAATGTCCAATCGGCGTCGGGGTCAGCCGCTCCAGCATCCACTGCACATCAGCGTCGTCTTTCACGCCCCACATGTCGCGGACGATGGTTTCCCACGGCGGCGGCGCGAATCGCGGAAGCAGCCATCCGCCGCCCTCGTTCTTCACGAGGTCTTCGAGGATCTGGCGTCGATCGGGCGCGACCAGATCGAGCACGCTCTCGCCGTCGTCGGGCACGAACGCATCGACGTAGACGAGATGGCCGATTCGCTCCGGAACGCGATCCGCGACACCAGTGATGATCGCGCCGGATGAGCTGTGTCCGACGAGCACCACGCCGCGCAGATCTTCGTATCGCAGAACGCTCGCGACGTCGTCGACGTGCGTGGCGAGACCGATCTCGGGCCGCGCGAGGTGACTCCGATCGCCGAGGCCGGTGAGCGTGGGCGTGACGACCTCGTGGCTTCGCGCCCGCAGGCGCGGGACGATTTTCTTCCAGCACCAACCGCCGTGCCACGCGGGATGGACGAGCACGAACACCGCTTGCATACGCTGCCCCGCCGGATGATGCCACGACCCGCCTGCCGCGGTCGACAGAAGCCGAACTTGCGAGACGTGGCGGCGCTTCGCGAAGCCGACGCAGCTTGATCACTGACCGCGGAACGTGCACTCGCCGCGATACTCGAACGTCGGATTGCCGTCGGCGTTCAATCCGGTCCCGGTGACTTCGAGCATGCACCTCACCTTGGGGCCGGCAATGTGATCGAAGAGGTACACGACGCCCGTCTCCAATCCGTTTTGCAGGTTGACCTCGAAGCGAAACCGGTCGTCGTGAATCAGCACGGGCGCCGACCCTCGTATCGTTCCCGAATACACCTGATCGCCTGTGTTCACGAGCGTGCCGTTGACGAAGTCGAAGACGGAGGTGACGTGATACAGGACGCGCCCCTTGAGATCGCCCTCGAGCTCGACGATCTCGGTGCTTTGTTGAATGAGGCCTGTCGGCGTGTCTTTCTTCCAGTGGATGATCGCGTTCTTGAGGTCGTCGAATCCTTTGCCCGCGACGCTCACGGTCCTCGGCCCATGAGCGGCGCCGGCAGTCGTGACGAGCGTGAGAGCGATGGCTCCAAGACAGCAGATTTCGCGCAAGCGGTTCATGTCGATCTCCTGAGTGGAAACGATTCCGGTTCGTGTGCTCGAGCGAATCCACGCTACAGGCCTCGCAACCGTGCGCCAAGACGCAAAGGCGGCCGCGCCATCGATGGCCCACTTTGGCCCACTTCCGATCGCGCCGCATCGCGCGGGTCTAGAATGAAGCGCCGTGCCGGGCGCTCCCGACGATCGACTCGATTCGTGGAAGGAAATTGCGGCGTATCTGAAGCGCGGCGTACGCACCGTGCGCCGCTGGGAAAAAGACGAGGGCCTTCCGGTGCACAGGCACCTGCATCAGGTGCTTGGAAGCGTGTATGCGTACCGATCGGAGATCGACGCCTGGCAGCGGATCGCGCGGCATGCCGAGCGTCCGCTGAAGGGCGCAT
>DATBJJ010000064.1:0-5048 GCA_036556425.1 Vicinamibacterales bacterium | reverse complement strand
GCGCCCTTCACCCACGGGTCCAGCGGATCCGACGTGATCGCGTCGAACTTCTCCTTCGTCGTCATCAAATAGTGACGCGCGTCGTCCAGCTGCACGTGCACCTTGGGATTCGCGATGACGTTGAAGTTGTGCTCGCTGAAGTACGTGGAGACCACGCGCGGCACGAGCGGCTCGATCTCGGCGATCGTCTCGTGCTCCAGGTATGGATCGATGGACACGGCGCCCGCGGTGACTCCGGCGCCGCAGCCGATGACGAGCACGCGCTTCGGGCTCTTGGGAATGAGCGTCGTGAGATGTCCGAGCATGCGCTGCAGCCGCATGTCCTGCGGCTCGCTCGACGCCTGCACTTTGCCGGCGTTGTGATAGTTGAGCACGCCGCCGGGCAGACGCGTCACCGCCACCGACGCGTTCCAGCCTTCGCCCATGTAGATGACGTCGATGTTCTGATGCGCGCGCGTCGCCGCATAGCGGCCGTAGGCGACGAGCAGCTTCGGCAGCGGCGGCACGTTGCGCGCGAGGAGCGCCGCGATCACCGCGCCGATCACGATCGGCAGCGTGCCCGCCCACGCGGATCGCGGCCGTCCGGGCTCGGCGCTCGTCTGCATCGGCTCGAGCACGAGGAGCGCGGAGAGCCCGCACAAGATGATGAGCAACTGTTGTGAATGCTGCGTTCCGAGCAGCGTCACCATCAGCAAGCTTCCGCCGATCGCTCCCACGATCGCGCCGACCGTGTTCGCCGCGTAGACGCCGCCAACGAGCCGGCCGGGGTCCTGTCCTTTCGACGCGACCGATGCCAGCGCCAGCGGGAAGCTCGCGCCCCAGAGAATCGACGCCGGCAGCACGACCCAGAACGCGCGAGCGAGATCGAGCGGGAAGTTGTACCAGGGGCTCATCGCAATCGACGGATCGATCGGCCAGAACGGAAGCGAGAGCGCCAGCGTGTAGGCGGCCCAGGCGATCGCGCCGCAGAGCAGCATCTGCACCCATCCAAGCGCGAGCCGCGGACGCTCGAGCCCGCGCGCGAGGACGGAGCCGAGGCTGCTGCCGATCCCGATGCCGAAGAGGAAGACCGCGAGGATGAGCGAGAACGTGTAGACCGTGGCGCCGAACAACAACGACAGCGTCCGGGTCCAGATGACTTGCGACGCGAGCGCCGTCGCGCCGGAGATCGCAATCGCGACATACACGCTCCAGGATCCGGGCGCGGCCGTCGCCTTCTCCTGCACGGCTGCCGCGGCCTCGTGCGTCGTTGCGCGCGCGAGGGTCAGCGCCAACGCGCCGACGAGAACGTTGAGCGCGACCGCGGCGTAGGTCGCGATCGACATGTCGTGGACGCGCAACAGATAGAAGCCTGCGAGCAGGCTTCCCATCACCGCGCCGCCCGTGTTGCCGCCGTAGAAGTAGCCGAGCCATGCGACGCCTTGCGGGCTCGTCTCGACCCATCGCGACATCGCCGGCAGCGTCGCGCCCATGAGGATCGTCGGCGGCAACAGGCAGATGCTCGCCGCGACGCCGCGGAACACCAGGCCAATCGGACCCGAGCCGCCCCACGCCGTGTAGATGTTCGACAGAAGCGGCATCCCGAAGAGGATCAGCAGGCCGAAGAGGCCGATGCCCAACTCCATGAACGCGTAGACGCGGAGCGGATGCTCGCGCGCCGAGACGTAGCGCGGCAGCAGGTAGCTGCCAAGGCACATGCCGCCCATGAACGTGCCGAGGAGGACGGCCAACGACACCGCCGACGAGCCAATGACCAACTGAAGCAGCTGGAACCAGACGACTTCATACATGAGCGCGGCGCAGCCGCTGAGAACGAACAGCAGCAGCAGCGCCGGCATCGAGCGTCGCGGGGTCATCGAAACACCTTATGCACTGAACTTACGGTCCGATGGGAATCCGGAACGGCCGGAGCAGGAAACCGTGATGCTATCACGCTTCAGCGGGCGGTATGATCGTGCCATGCCTCGTCGTTGGCCGACTCTCGTCCTTGCCGCCGCGGCCGCGCTCGCCGCGGAACGCCTCGCGTCCGGCGCCGCGCAGCCTCCGCAGCCCGCGCCTCAGAGGATTGTCGCCGTCGGCGACATCCACGGCGCGTTCGACGCGTTCGTCGCGATCCTGCAGTCGTCCGGCCTGATCGACGCGAAGCGTCAATGGTCCGGCGGCACGACGGTGTTCGTCCAGACGGGAGACATCTTCGATCGCGGCACCGGCGTCCGCGACGCGTTGGATGTGCTGATGCGGCTCGAAGATGAAGCCAAGCGCGCGGGTGGACGAGTCGAAGTGCTCCTCGGCAACCACGAAATGATGAACATGCTCCACGAGCTTCGCGACGTGAACCCGGCCGTCTACACGTCGTTCGCCGATGGACGGTCGGAGGCCCGGCGCCGGCGCGCCTACGACGATTACGCGAGCATCGCGAAGCGCCGCGCCGGCAAGCCGCCGGCGGATCGCGACGCGTGGATGCACGCGCACCCGCCCGGGTTCGTCGAGTACCTGGACGCGCTCGGGCCACGCGGCAAGTACGGCAGATGGCTGCGCTCGCACAAGGTCGTCACGACCGTCGGCGACACGGCGTTCATGCACGCGGGCATCCGGCCCGATACTGCCGACGCGCCGCCGACGCTCGACGCGGTCAATCGGATCGCGCTGAAGGATCTCGCCACGTGGGACGACACGAAGGCGGCGATGGTGCAGGCGCAGATCGTACCGCCGTTCTGCACGCTCGACGAAGCGATCGAGGCGGCCGCCGCCGAGCTCGTGCGGATCGCGACGGCGATCAAGGAGAACACGCCGCCGGGCGATCACGTCACGCGCGAATTCGCCGAGCGCCTGCAATGGCTGATTCAGATCGGCAAGTCGTCGCTGCTCGACTCGGACGGGCCGTTGTGGTTCCGCGGATTCGCGCAGTGGTCCGACGACGAGGCGCCGAAGGTCACGACGGTCCTCGAACGCTATGGCGTGCGCCGGTTCGTCACCGGCCACACGCCTCTGATGCCCGGCCGCGTCCGCGCGCGATTCGGCAATCGCATCTTCCTCATCGACACGGGCATGCTGTCGTCGTACTTCAAGGGCGGACGCGCGTCCGCGATCGAGCTGCAAGGCGCCCGCGTGACGGCGATCTACACCGATGCCCGCGAGGTGGTCGTTCCGTCGGGCTCCGCCCGCTTCGATCGCGCGCCCTTGCGTGAAGGAGCGGGAGCCGGTGCCGCGTCCGCGCTGTCGAGATAACGCTGCATCCTTGCGTGCATGCGATCCAGGAACGCCGCATGCCGCTTGAACATGTCGAGCATGCCGAAGGCCTTGGCGAGTGGGCCGAAGTGCGTGCCCCAGTCCGGCACGCGGCCGTCGACATCGGTGAACCCGTACTCGCGCGCGAGCTCCCACGAGCTGAGAATGTTGCCCGACCGATCGAGGATCTTCGGATCCGCCGACAGCGCCGCGACCGCGCGCCCCACGAACAACGGCGATTCGGAGTGGAGGAACGCGGGATCCTTCTTGCCTGCGTCCTGCCAGTTCGCCTCGGTCACGCCAAAGTGCTCGAGCATCGTTTCGGATCGCAAGAAGCCCGGCGTGATCGCGACGGCCGCGACGCGATGCTTGCGGAGCTCCTCCGCCATACTGCAGGCGAACGACTTGAGCGCAGCCTTGACGACGTTGTTCAGCGGATTCGAGCTCGCGCCGTAAATCGTATCCCCTTCGACGACCTCGACGATGAGGCCGCGCTTGCGTGTGATCATCAGCGGGGCCGCGTGCTTGGCGGTGATGAGGTGCGAGAGCAGCGAGTGGCGCAGGACGTCGGCGCCCTGCGCGAGATCGGTGCTCCAGAACGACCCCCATCCGCCGTACCGCGGATCCTCGCCGGCCACGGTATCGACGAGCACGTCGAGCCGGCCGCGTTCGGACTGCACGCGCGCGAACAACGCTTCGACCTGCGCCTCGTCGGTGTGATCGACCTTGACGGCACGCCCGTCGCCGCCGGCGGCGGTGACCATGTCCGCCGTGTCGTCGAGGGTCTCGGGGCGGTTGTAGGGCGAGGGCGCGCCACGGACGCTGCGGCCGGTGCAGTAGACGACGGCGCCGGCTTCGCCGAGGGCGCGGGCGATGCCGCGGCCGGCGCCGCGGGTGGCGCCGGCGACGACGGCGACGTGGTCCGAGAGCGGGGACGGGACAGGCATGGGCGGGCTCCTTTCACGGGCCGCGCCGCGCGGGGGGCGGCGCGCGGTAATATGTGAACATCCGTTTGCTAATTGCGGGTCATAAAATAAACGTTCATTTACTATCCGTCAAGTCCGCCGCCCCGACCCTATGTCCCCACGCCCACGCACCGTCCCGGACGCTCAGATCCTCGGCGCCGCGCAGCGCGCGATGGCGCGGCTCGGCCCGAAGCGCCTCACGCTCGCCGACGTCGCGAAGGAAGCGGGCCTCTCTCCCGCCACGCTCGTGCAGCGGTTCGGATCGAAGCGCGGCCTGATGCTCGCGCTCTGGGCGGACGCGCTCGACGGCGTCGAGGCCTGCTTCTCGATGCTGCGCCCGGCGCATCCGTCGCCCATGGCCGCCCTCGTCGCCGCGGCCACCCAGTTCGCGCGCTGGACGAAGACGCCCGAGGAGATGGCGAACCACCTCGCGTTTCTCCAGATCGATCTGAGCGATCCCGACTTTCGTCAAAACATCCTGGAGATGTCGCGGCGGACGGAGGCCGGCTATCGCGCGCTGCTCGACGAAGCGATCACCGCCCGCGAGCTCGTGAAGTGCGACACCCGCCGCCTCGCGCGCGCCGTCGGCGCCATCTCCGGCGGATCGCTCATCGGGTGGGCGGTCTTTCGTGAAGGCAATGCCGCCTCATGGGTGCGGAAGGATCTCGAAACACTCCTGAAGCCGTATCGCCGCAACGGACGCTCGCGAGTGTCGTCGCTCGCCCGCAGAGGAAGCAAAGAGCGCTGAGTTCTATCGCGGAGGTCGCTGAGAGCAGAGAATCCGCAGAGGCACTCGTACTCGATCAGACCGGAGCGACCGGCAGGCTGGCGGAGCCGGCCTGGTAAGGAACGTAG
>DATBJJ010000063.1:0-50459 GCA_036556425.1 Vicinamibacterales bacterium | reverse complement strand
AGAAACCAAGAACGACGAACATCTGCGAGCGAGCACCGCGAGCGAGCCACGCGAGCGGAGTGGGGCCTTGGGACCCCCGCGAGCGAGCGTGTAAGGGGGTCCGGGGGACGAAGTCCCCCGGAGAACGAATGCCGAGAGTCAAACGTGGAAACGTCCGGCGCGCGAAGCGGAAGAAGCTGCTCGCGCGTGCGAAGGGCTTCTATCAGAACAAGAGCAAGCTGTACCGCGCGGCGAAAGAGTCGGTCGACACGGCGCTCAAATATGCGTTCGTCGGCCGCCGCCGCAAGAAGCGGGATTTCCGCCGCATTTGGGTCCTGCGGATCAACGCGGCCGCGCGCCAGAACGGATTGACGTACGGCCAGTTGATCGCCGGCCTGAAGGCCGCGGGCAATCCGATCGATCGCAAAGCGCTCGCCGACCTGGCCGTGACGAGCCCTGCGGCGTTCGCGCGGCTCGCGAAGACCGCAGCCGACGCCAGGCCTTCGGCACGCGCGTAGACGGCGGTGTCTTCAGCGCCGGACACGCACGTCGACGCTCTCAGGCAACAGTTCGAGCGGGATCTGGCCGCGGCATCGAGCGAAGCGGATCTTCGCTCCATCCGCGATCGGTACCTCGCGCGCAAAGGGGGCCTCGTCTCCGCGCTGCTGAAAGGGCTCGGACAGGTCCCCGCCGAAGATCGCCCGCGGCTCGGCCACGCCGTCAATCAACTCAAAGAGGACATCGACGCGCGCCTCACCGCGCGCCTCGAGGCCGCGACCGCCGCGCGGCCGCCGGCCGGCAGCGTCGACGTGACGCTACCCGGCCGCACGCGCCACATCGGCCATCGTCATCCGCTCACGATCCTTCGCGAGCGCATCGAAGCGATCTTCACGCGCTTCGGGTTTCTCATCATCGACGGTCCCGAGCTCGAAGACGACTATCACAACTTCGAGGCGCTCAACATGCCGCCGGAGCATCCCGCGCGCGACATGCAGGACACGCTGTATCTGTCGGGCAAGGTGCCATCGCTCGTCGGATCCGCGGCGACGCTGCTCCGCACGCACACGTCGGGCATGCAGATCCGTCACATGGAGAAGTTCCCGCCGCCGGTGCGCTTGATCGCGCCGGGCCGCGTGTATCGGCGCGACCAGTTCGATCTCACGCACACGCCGATGTTCACGCAGGTCGAAGGGCTGGTCGTCGGCGAGCGCGTATCGCTCGCGGACCTGAAAGGCACGCTCACGGCGTTCGTGCACGACCTCTTCGGACCCGAACGGCGCGTGCGATTCCGCCCGAGCTTCTTCCCGTACACGGAGCCCAGCGCGGAGCTCGATATCAGCTGCGCGTCGTGCGGCGGCGCGGGCTGTCAGATGTGCAAGAAGTCCGGATGGCTCGAGATCCTCGGCAGCGGCATGGTACACCCCGCCGTGTTCGAGGCCGTCGGCTACGATCCCGAGCGCTACACGGGCTTCGCGTTCGGCATGGGCATCGAGCGCGTCGCGCTCCTGAAGTGGGGCGTCGAGGATATTCGTCTGTTCTACGAAAACGATCTGCGCTTCCTGGAGCAGTTCCCGCTGTGAGAGTCATCCCGTGAGGATCGTCTACCCCTGGCTGTGCGATCTCGTACGCGTTCCGGGCGATCCCGAGAGCATCGCCCACGAGATCAGCTTGCGCGGGTTCGAAGTGGCGTCGGTCGAGCCCGGAGACAACCCGGTGATCGATTTCGAGATCACCGCGAACCGTCCGGACTGCCTGAGCCACATCGGCATCGCGCGCGAAGCATCGGCCATTTGGGGATTGCCGCTCACGATGCCCGACGCGACGATGCCCCCCGAGGGACCCGCGGAGGATCTCCAGGTTCGGATCGACGATCCCGATCTGTGCCCACGATACTGCGCGCAGGTCTTCGAGATCGACGTCAAGCCCTCGCCGCAATGGCTCGTCGATCGGCTCGAGGCCGCCGGCGTCCGCTCGATCAGCAACATCGTCGACGTAACGAACTACGTCATGCTCGAGATGGGACAGCCGATGCACGCGTTCGATCTCGAGCGGCTCGCGGGGCGCGCGCTCGTGATTCGGCGCGCACGGCCGGGCGAGCGGATGAGAACGCTCGACGGTGTCGAGCGCGCCCTCGATCGCGACATGCTCGTGATCGCGGATGCGGACCGTCCGAGCGCCATTGGCGGCGTGATGGGCGGGCATGATTCCGAGATCGGGTCGACGACGCGGCTCATGGCGCTCGAGAGCGCGTACTTCCATCCGCCATCGATTCGCCGGACGAGCAAGCGGCTCGGCCTGAAAACGGAGGCATCGATCCGGTTCGCGCGCGGCGGCGACGTCGCCGCCCCTCCGGTCGGGATCGCGCGCGCGGCCGCGCTCTTCGAGAAACTCGGCGCGGCCAGACCGCGTGGACCGATCGTCGATCGCTATCCGTCGCCGCGTCAGCCATCCGTCGTGCCGCTGCGCGCGTCGCGCATCGCGCACCTTCTCGGTCAAGACGTGCCGGCCGCGGACGTCGAGCGGATTCTGACGGCCCTCAGCTTCGGCGTCACAAAAACGGCGAAGGGCTCTGACGCGGCGTGGCAGGTCACGGTCCCTTCATTTCGTGTCGACGTCGCGCGCGAAGCGGACCTCATCGAAGAGGTCGGACGGCACTACGGGTTCGATCGGCTCCCGACGACGTTCCCGGCGCTCGAGGTGCCGCAGCCCGCGCCGCCGGCGAGCCTCGCGCTCGAGCGGCGCGTGCGGCAGATCCTCATCGCGACAGGGTTCTCGGAGGCGTCGACGTTCGCGTTCGTCGAGAAAGAGGCCGCGGCGCCCTTCAGTGAGCCCGGCGCCGAGCCGCACGCGATCGCGAATCCGCTCTCGGAGAAGTTCGCGGTCCTCAGACCGTCGCTGCTCGTGGGCCTCGTCGAGTCCGCGGCGTACAACCGCCGCCGCGGTCGGAAGGACATCCAGCTCTTCGAAGCCGGCAGCCGATTTGGCGTCGAGGGGGAAGGACGATCGGCGGCGTTCGTCTGGTCTGGCGCCGCGGAGGGTCCTCACTGGTCCGCGCCGACGCGGCCCGTCGACTTCTTCGACGTGAAGGGAGTCGCCGAGCAGATTTGCGGCGCGCTCGGCATCGCGCCCGAGTTCGCGCCGTCGCGCGCGAGCTATCTCGTCCACGGCCGCGCCGCGGAAGTACGCGCCGGCGCGTCGCTCGCCGGGCTCGTCGGACAGATCGCGCCCTCACTCGTCGAAGCGCGCGGCTTTCCCGCGAACGAGCCGGTCTACGCGGCCGAGCTCGATCTGCGCGCGCTCTCGACCGGCGCCGCGAGCGACGATCGGCTCGTCGAGACGCTGCCGCGACACCCCTCGATCGTTCGCGACTTGTCGATGCTCGTCGACGATACCTTGCCTGCGGCTGCCGTTCGTGGCACGATCCGGTCGGCAGCTCCGCCGACGCTCGTCTCGATCGTCGAATTCGATCGCTATCAAGGCAAAGGCGTGCCGGAGGGTCGCGTCAGCTTGTCGCTCCGCCTCACGTACCGCGCCGCGGATCGCACGATGACCGACGACGAGGCGCAGGAAGCGACCGAGCGGATCGTGGACGCGCTGCGCGCGGCCCACAACGCGGAGCGGCGATAACAGCGAAGGAGAGATCCTCTTGGCGAAAGCGGTTGCAACACGATCCGTCGATCTGGAATCCATCGATCGACTCGAAGAGAAAATCAAGCTGCTCGTCGGCCTCGTCGAGCGGCTGCGCGCGAACGAAGGACGCATGTCCGAGGAGAACGGCCGGCTCGTCCGCGAGCTCGACACGGCGCTCGCCCGGCTGACGGCCGCGGAAGGATCGAACAGCGAGATCGCCGTGCTCCGCGAGGAGCGCGAGCTCATCAAGTCCAGAGTCCAGGACATGCTGGCGCAGATCGAGTCCTTGAACATCTGACCGTGAACTTCATGGACCAGTCACAGCAGATCGTGACCGTCGAGATCCACGGACACCGCTATCCGATCAAGAGCGCGCTCGACCCGGCCTACGTCGCCGAGCTGGCGGCGCACGTCGACGAGAAGATGCGGCTCGCGTCGAAGGAATGCCCGACGGGCGACACGCTGAAAGTGGCCGTGCTCGCCGCCATCAACATCGCCGACGAGTACTTCCGCTCGCGCCACGAAACCGATGCTGCGCACGACGGGCAAGCGGGGATCGCGCACCGGGCGCGTGAATTGGAGCGCATCCTCGATCTGGCGCTCGCGGCGGGGGCCGAGCGGCGCGCCGGGTAGCTGATTCGCGCAAGCGGAAAGTTCCGCGCCCGGCCCGGCACTGCAGTACAATATTCGTTCAGGAGTTTCAGTTCCCTGCTTTGCGCGTGATGGTTCGGAGGCTCGTTTGAGCCGATGTTTCAACCCAAGTGAATCGCGACGTCGCGCGGTGTGCATGCCTCTGCAAGAGGAAGCCTAAAGCGCGGCTTGTGCAGCGGTTCCACCTGCTATAGCAGGTTCATCCGACCTCCCCACACGGCAAAGCGGGGGCCATTCCTCTTCGCCCCGCTGCGCCGCCGCCGATAGGCGAGAGCCCGCGGGCTTCACATACAGGACGGTGACGCGCATGGGTCTACCGGCCGTCTCGCTCGCCTACTTTCTCGGATCCCTGATCATTCTGCTCGTGACCGTCGGCGCCATCGGATGGTGGATGGCGAACCAGCGGCACATCGCTGCCGAAACGGTCGGCCGCGCGCAATCCGAAGCCCAGCACCTCGCGAAGCAGGCGGAGCGCGAAGCGGAGAGCCTGCGGAAGGAGGCCGCGCTCGAAGCGCGCGAAAAGGCGCACGCCGACGCGGCGGAAGCGGACCGCCAGATGCGCGCGCGCCGCGAGGAGATCCTCACGCTCGAGCAGGCGCTCGCCGACAAGACGCGCGCGCTCGCGGATCGCCTCGCCGCGAACGCCCGAACCGAGCAGGATCTGCGCGCGAAAGAGCAGAGCCTCACGCAGCAGGAACAGGCCGCTGCGGCCGCGCGCGCCAAAGCCGACCAGCTCGTCGCGGACCGGCAGCGCGAGCTGCAGCGCGTAGCGGGCCTGTCCGCGGACGAGGCGCGGGAGCTGTTGATCAAGCAGATCGAGACTGACGCGCGCCGCGACGCCGCGAATCTCGTGAAGCGGCTCGAGACCGAGGCGCGCGAAACCGCGGGCGCCCGCGCGCAGCAAATCATCGCGGACGCGATTCAGCGCAGCGCGGCCGAGCACGCGATCGAGACCACCGTGTCGGTCGTCGATCTTCCGAGCGACGATCTCAAGGGGCGCATCATCGGCCGTGAAGGCCGCAACATTCGCGCGCTCGAAACCGCCACGGGCGTCGAGCTCATCGTCGACGACACGCCTGGCGCGATCATCCTCTCGAGCTTCGATCCGTTCCGCCGCGAGGTCGCGCGGCAGGCGATCGAGCGGCTCATTGCCGATGGCCGCATCCATCCGGCGCGCATCGAGGAGGTCGTCGAGAAGGTCAAGACCGAGATGGAGGAGTCGGTCAGGAAAGAAGGGGAAGCCGCGGCGTTCGAGCTGGGCCTCTTCGATCTCCATCCCGAAGTGCTCCGCCTGATGGGACGCTTGAAGTTCAGGACGAGCTACGGGCAGAACGTGCTGAACCACTCAAAGGAGGTCGCGTTCCTCGCCGGCATCATGGCGAAGGAGATCGGGCTCAACGGCCACGTCGCCGCGCGCGCGGCGTTCCTCCACGATATCGGCAAGGCGATCGATCGCGATCTGCAGGGCACGCATCTCGAGCTCGGCCTCGAGTTCCTGCGCAAGCACGGCGAGAGCGAGCCCGTGCTGCAGGCGGTCGCGGCTCACCACATGGACATCGATTGGCCGTCGCTCGAAGCGATGATCGTGCAGGCGGCGGACGCGATCTCCGCGGCGCGCCCCGGCGCGCGGCGCGACATCCTCGAGTCGTACGTGAAGCGGCTCGAGAAGCTCGAAGGCATCGCCGATTCGTTCCAGGGCGTGTCGAAGTCCTTCGCGCTCCAGGCCGGCCGCGAGATTCGCATCATGGTCGAGAGCGATCACATCTCGGACGAAGAGACCGTGTGGCTCTCGAAGGACATCGCGCGCCGGATCGAGAACGAGCTCGAGTATCCCGGCCAGATCAAGGTGACCGTCATTCGCGAGACCCGGGCCATTGACTACGCGCGGTAGCAGCCCGCGCTTCGACCGCGACGCGCGCGACGCCACCGTGACGGCGATGGGCGAGCGCGCGCTGATCGAGCGCATCCACCGCCGCCTCCCGCCCGCTCCCCCGTCGCTCCTTGTCGGCATCGGCGACGACGCGGCGGTCGCCCAGTTCGATCGCGGATCGCTGGCCGTCTTGACGACGGACGCGCTGGTCGAGGGCGTGCATTTCGATCGGCGATTCTCGAGCCCGGCCGACATCGGCTACAAAGCGCTCGCCGTCAACGTCAGCGACATCGCGGCGATGGGCGGTGCCTCGCGTTTCGCGCTGCTGTCGCTCATGCTTCCCGACGGGCTCGCGATCGCCGACCTCGACGGGGTGCTCGACGGGCTGCTCGAGATCGCCGGCGCGACCGGCGTCACGCTCGCCGGCGGAAACATCACGCGCTCCCCGGGTCCGCTCATCGTCGACATCGCGCTCACCGGCGTCGTCAAGCCCCGGCGCATGCTGCGCCGCGGCGGAGGACGTCCTGGCGATCAGCTCTACGTGACGGGATCGATTGGAGCCGCGGCCGCTGGACTCGCGTGGTTACGAGAGCATGCGGACGATGCCGCACAAGGATCGCCGGGCGACGAGCAGATGGCCGAGTGCGTCGCGCGGCATCGACGGCCCGAGCCTCGAGCCAGGGTCGGCGCGCTGCTCGGCCGCACGCGTGCCGCGTCGGCCTGCATGGATCTCAGCGACGGGTTGGCGGACGCCGTCAGACAGATCGCGGAGGCGAGCGGAACGGGGGCGTTCGTGGAAGCAGCGGCGCTGCCGATCCATCCGGGCGCCGAGCGCTGGTTCCGCGCGCGCGGTCACGATCCCGTGTCGGCGAGCGTTGCCGGCGGAGACGACTACGAGCTGCTGTTCGCGGTCTCGCCCCGGACCGGTGGACGTTTGCGGCTCGTCCAACGTCAAAGCCGGGGAGTTCCGATCGCGCGGATTGGCGAGCTCACCGCGGATCCCGCGGTCGTCCTGAAGCGCGGCTCCGCGAGCGAACCTCTCCCGGACGGTTTCGTCCACTTCTAGACACGTCGTTCATGATTGGCGCGTCCCGATATCGCCGCTGGCTCGAGCAGCTTCTTCACACCCACGATACGCCGCAGCGTACGGCCGGCGCGTTCGCCCTCGGCGTTTTCCTGGGATTCTCGCCGTTTCTCGGGCTCCACGCGGTGATGGGGCTCACGCTGGCGTTCCTGCTCGGACTGAATCGGGTCGCCGTCATCCTCGGGGTGTACTCGAATCTGCCCTGGATCCTGCCCGCCTATTACACGCTCGCGACGCTCGCAGGGGCGAAGCTCCTGGGCATAGACATCCAGCCGCAGGCGCTCGAGCAGGCAACCGCGGCGTTTCGGTCGGCTGGATGGGCTGACATGGGGGACGTCGCCCGGCTCCTCGCCCCCTTCATGTGGGCGTATCTCGTGGGATCCACCCTCGGTGCGGCGGTTCTGGCGGGGGTCAGCTACCGGGTATCGCTCACCATGATCGTCGCCCACCGGCGCAGTCAGGCCGCCAGTTCCCCGTCCGATTTATAGCCCATTTGCCCTAGCCGAATCTTTGACGCCCGGGGGCCCCCCCGGTATAGTTGAAGCGCCCCCCAGGAAGGGTGGCTGACACGCCGCCATGTTCCTGTCTTTATCCCGGTCCACGGGACGCAAGATCGTCGCAACCGTCACGGCAGCCATCACCTTTGCCTTGCTGTACGAGGTGACGACGCTCGACTCGCGCTATGCGGCGCGGCAGTCCGAGCTCCGCGACGGGAAGCCTGCGCCCGGGGCCCGGCTCCGCTTCATGGCGACCGCCTATTGCAAGGGGACAACGACCGCCTCGGGGGTCAACGTCCGGACCGGCATTGCGGCGGCGGACCCCGAGATCCTGCCGGTCGGCTCGGTCGTCCAGATCGAACGCCTCGGGGAGCGGTACAACGGGATTTACACGATCATGGATACCGGCCCCAAAGTGCAGGGCCGGCACATCGACATCTACATGTGGAGCTGCCACGAGGCGCTGGCGCTCGGCCGGCGGTCGATGCAGCTGCAGGTGCTCCGCCTCGGATGGAATCCCCGCGACAGCACGCCGCGCCTCGTCGACCGCCTGTTCCGGCAGCGCGAGCGCGCCGCCGAGGCGTCCGCTACCGAGCCGCCGAAGCAGTAGGCCGCGCTTCCTGATCCTTGTACTGCAGCTGATACAGCTTGAAGTAGAGCCCTCGCGTCGCGAGCAGCTCCTGATGCGATCCTGACTCGCGAATCTCGCCCTTGTGCAGGACGAGGATCTTGTCCATGTCCTGAATCGTCGAGAGGCGATGCGCGATGGCGATGGTGGTCCGTCCCGCCATCAAGAGGTGCAGCGCGTCGCGAATGAGCGCCTCGGTCGCGGTATCGACGCTCGACGTCGCCTCGTCGAGCACGAGCACCGCCGGATCGAAGGCCAGCGCCCGCGCGAACGACAGCAGTTGCTTCTGCCCGACCGAGAGCGTCGCGCCGCGCTCCGCGACGGGGCTCGCGTATCCGAGCGGCATGCGCTCGATGAACTGGTTCGCATGCACCGTCGTCGCCGCGCGCCGTACCGCCTCGTCGTCGATCGCGCCGTTGCCCAGGCGGACGTTGTCCGCGATCGTTCCGGTGAAGAGGTGGACGTCCTGGAGCACGAGGCTGAAGAGCGATCGCAGCGCGTCGAGCGGCAGGTCGCGCACGTCGGTGCCGTCGACGAGGATCCGCCCGCGCTTCACGTCGTAGAACCGCAGCAGCAGGTTGATGAGCGTCGTCTTTCCGGAGCCCGTCGCGCCGACGACGCCGACGCGCTCGCCGGGGCGGACCTCGAACGCCACGTCCTTGAGGACGTAATCCTCGTCGTTATAGGCGAACCAGACGTGGTCGAAGGTGATGTGGCCTCTCTTCCGCGGTCCGCTGTCCGCTGCTCGCGGTCCGCTGTCCGGTGTTCGCGATCCGCTGTCCGCTGCTCGCGGTCCGCTGTCCGGTGTTCGCGGTCCGAGTCCCGCGGGCCGCGGATCGCGGGCGGCGGACGGCGATTCGATCTTCACAGGCGTGTCGAGCAGCTTGAAGATGCGCTCGGACGAGGCCATCGCCGCTTGGAGCACGTTGAACTTCTCGGACATGTCGCTGATCGGGCGGAAGAATCGCTGCGAATACAGGATGAACGCGACGAGCGAGCCGAGCGTCAGCGTCCCCTGCAGCGTCCACGCGCCGCCGAACCAGATGAGCAGCGCGGCGGCGAGCGAGCCGATGATTTCAATCGCGGGATAGAAGACCGCGTAGTAGAAGATCGATTCGACGTTCGCGTCGCGGTGCTTGCGGTTGATGTCGTCGAACTGCGCGAAGCTGCGCCGCTCGCGGCGAAAGAGCTGGACCGTCGACATGCCGGTGATGTGCTCCTGCAGGAACGCGTTGATGCGCGCGATCCACAGGCGCACGGTCCGATACGAGTGCCGCACGTTGCGGCGGAACCACTGCGTGACCAGCACGATGAGCGGAAGCACCGAGAACGCGAGCAGCGCGAGTCGCCAGTCCATCGTGACGAGCACGATCATGATGCCGGCGAGCGTGAAGATGTCGCCGAAGATCGAGACGACGCCCGCCGTGAAGAGATCGTTGAGGACGTCGACGTCGGTCGTGACGCGCGTCATCAGCCGGCCGACGGGATTGCGATCGTAGAACTGGAGGTCGAGGCGCTGCAGGTGCTCGTAGATCTGCATGCGCATGTCGAACATGATGCGCTGTCCCGTGAGCTGCAGCACCCACGTCTGGATATACTCCAGCGCGAAGGTCGCGAGCAGAATCGCGAGGAAGGCGAGCGCGATCCGATCGAGCCCGGCGAGGTTGCCGATCGCGATGTGGCGATCGATCGCGATCTTCATCAAGTACGGCTGCGCGAGTTGGAGAACGGAGCCGCAGATGATCGACGCGAGGGCGACGGCTACGTTCGCGCGGTACGGCCACAGGTACGTCAGCAGCCGCCGCATCAGACGGGCGTCGTAGGCCCTGCCGAGGATTTCCTCGTCGTGATGGATGGACATCAGCTCGCCGCCAGCTCTTCTTCCAGCAGTTGCCGGCGGTGCAGCGCCGCGTAGAGGCCGCCCGCCGCGACGAGCTCGTCGTGGCGTCCGCGCTCGACGATCCGGCCGCGATCGAGCACGAAGATCCGGTCGGCGTTGCGCACCGTCGACACGCGGTGCGAGACCATCAGCGACGTCCGCTGCGCCATGACGCCGCGCATCCGCGTCAGGATCTCCTCCTCCGTGTACGTGTCCACAGCCGAGAGCGCGTCGTCGAGCACGAGAATGCGCGGATCGACCATCAGCGCTCGCGCGATGGCTGTCCGCTGCTTCTGTCCGCCCGACAGCGTGATGCCGCGCTCGCCGACGAGCGTGTCGTAGCCGTTCGGGAACGACTCGACGTCCTTGTCCAGCCGTGCGACGGCCGCCGCGTCGCGCATGCGATCGCCGAGCGGACCGCCGCCCGTGAGTTCGCCCGCCGCATGGTCGATGTCGACGCCGAACGCGATGTTCTCGGCGATCGTGTCGGAGAACAGGAACGGTTCCTGCGGGACGACGCCCATCGCGCCGCGGAGCTTCGCGAGCGGAATCTCGCGGATGTCGACGCCGTCGAGGAAGATCGTGCCCGGCGGCGGATCGTGCAGCCGCGGCAGCAGGTTGATGAGCGTCGACTTTCCGGAGCCGGTCGCGCCGATGAACGCCGCCGTCTCCCCGGCTTCGATGCGCAGGGACACGTCGTCGAGGACCGTCGGCGACACGGCGTCGGGCGATGCCGCCGGATAGCGGAACGTGAGGTGCCGGATCTCGATGGCGCCGTGGATCGCCACGGCGCGGCCCGCCGGCGTCACCGCGCCGTCATCGATCGTGATCGGCGCGTCGAGGATCTCGAGCATCCGCTTCCAGGACGCCATCCCCCGCTGCAGGATGTTGGTGACCCAGCCGAACGCGATCATCGGCCAACTCAACATGACGAGATACGCGTTGAACGCGACGAACTCGCCGACGGTGATGCGTCCGGCGATTGCCTCGCGGCTACCGAGCCACAGCACGAGCAGCGATCCGAATCCGAGGAACAGCGTCATGCTCGGAAAGAACATGCCCTGCAGGCGGATCAGGACGCGGTTGCGCCGCACGTACTCGTCGTTCGCCGCGCGGAACCTCGCGATCTCGTGCGGCTCCTGGTTGTACGCGCGCACGACGCGAACACCCGACAACGCTTCCTGCACCACCGCGCTGAGATCCGACAGCTGCGCCTGGATCGCCTCGAATCGCGTGTGAATCGCGCTGCCGAAGTACTTGACGCTGATCGACACGAGCGGCAGCGGCAGCAGCGCGTAGAGCGTGAGCGTCGCGTCGATCGACACCATCAGCACGATCGCGACGACGAAGACGAGGATCGTGTTCGTCGAGTACATCACGGCGGGACCAATCATCGTGCGGACGGCATTCAGATCGTTCGTCGCGCGCGACATCAGATCGCCGGTGCGGCGCGCCTGGTAGTACGCGAGCGGCATGCGCTGGAGCCGCGCGAAGAACGCGTTCCGCATGTCGTACTCGATGTCGCGCGAGGCGCCGATCAGGATCCGGCGCATCAGGAATCTGAAGATCCCGCCCGCGATGGCGATGACCAGCAGCAGGCCCGCATAGATCGCGAGCTTGACGCGCGTCACGCCGACCGTCAGATCGTCAATCGCGTGCTTCAGGACCCAGGGCGAGAGCAGTTGAATCGCCGTGGTGACGACAACGCAGCCAAGGCCGATGAGGAAGCGCTGCTTGTAACGAAGGACGAAAGGCAGCAGATGACGGAGGGCAACGGACATTCTCTAGGCGAGTATAACGGCTGCCGACTCCCGGCTCGGGGCTCGAGCGCGAGCAGTTTCGAAAAGTGAAAAGGGGGCTCGACCTTTCGGCCGAGACCCCCTCCTCCTCCCGCCCGTTCGGCAGCGCGTCCGAAAATCCGTATCCTCGAATATCGGGATCTTGGATTCCGCTCTGCCTCTGAAACTGATTCCTCGCGGTTTCGATGGACTTTGCTCCGCGAAACCCCGCGTCGTTATGAAGTAAGAGCAAGCGGGATGCCGAACTCAGGCGGCGCGATCACCGGCCGAGTTCGGCTAATGCCCCACTGCAGGTAAGTACGCGCTCAGAACCCGTAACGAACGCCGAGCTGCAGCGTCGTCGGCGCCGCGCCGTCGCGAAGCGCCGACAGGATCAGGAACGTCTGCGGCGCGCCCTGATTGCCGGCCGGATTCGCGAAGTTCGCGCGGTTCGTGATGTTGAAGACGTCGGCCGAGAGATCCAGCGTGCGGCCGCTGCCCATGTTGATTCGCCACCCGAACCGCGTGTCGAACTGGAAGAAGCCCGGCCCACGCGCGCCGTTTCGGCGTCCGTCGTAGTCGCTGACCGAGTAGTTGTCGGCCGCGATCTGGCCGGCGCCCGTATACGTACCGGACGCGATCGGATCGAACAGCGTGCCGTTGCGATCCGGGTCGATCGTGTTGTTCGTCAGCGTGAACGGCAGGCCGCTGAGCGCCCGCGCGACCCAACTGAACGTCATGCCCTTCGTGTACGGCACGAGCGCGCGGCCGCTGATCACCAGGTTGTGCCGGCGATCGAAATCGGTCGGCCCTTCGTTCAAGTCCAGATTGAGCACGCTGCCCTGCTGGAAGTTGATCGCACCCGACCCGTTCGTCGTCGTGTTGCCGCGCGCGGAGGACATCGTGTACGAGACGCGCGCGCTGACGCCGCGCGACAGACGCTTCTCGACCTGCAGCAGCATCGCGTCGTACTCCGATTCGCCCACGTTGATGAATGTGTTGACCTGCTGGAACGCCGGATCGGGACGGACGATTGTCGCCGTCGCCGCCGTCGTCGCTCGAACACCCTTGTTCTTGTCGAACGTCATGAACAAGCCGCGCCCGAACACGTGGACGTAGTCGGCGCTGGCCGAGATCGTCGCCCCCACCTGGTGCTCGTAGCCCACCGACACCTGATCGGAATGCGGGATCGTGCGGTCTGGATTGTCGAGCGTGACGTTGCCCGCGTTCCTGAGCCTGCTGCCGGACGGATACCGCTGTTGGAGCAGCGCGCGGTTCAAGACCGGGCCGTTCACCAGGAACTCGTCGGTCGGCAGGTTTCCATTGCGCGGGCCAGGATCCGCGGCCGTCGTCGGGAAGTTGACGGTGAACGAATCGGAGAACACGCCGTTGTTGAAGAAGCCTCCGATGATCTCGAAGTGCGTCTTGTCGTAGAAGCGGCCGTACCCGGCGCGCACGACGGAACGACCTTGTTCGTCCAGCGCGATCGAGAGCCCCGCGCGAGGCTGAACGTTGTTCTTGTCGACGGGATAGTCGTTCTCGCTCGCAAAGTCGGGGTTGTCGCGCTCGGGCACCGGAATCGCCTCGAGATCCCAGCGCACGCCCAGCGTGGCAGTCACGCGGTTCGTGAGCTTCCACTTGTCCTGAGCGAACAGCGACACGTAGTGCGCCTTCTCGAAGACGCGGCCCTGTCCCGGTACGCGGATCGTCAACCGATCGGGATACGTCCGGGGGTTGTTGCGATCGAACGGCTGATCGTTCTGGCCGAACGCGAACGTGCCGTTCAGATTGTCCTGGGCGAAATTGTCCGCCTCGACGTATTCGTACTGCGCGCCGAACTTCACGTCGTGGTCGCCGTGCTTGTTCGGCATGAACCAGGAGAACGTGCTCTCGACCTGATACGCGTCGTTGACGCGCGCCTGGGCCGTCGGGCTCTGCTGATCGGTGAACGTCTGGAAGTTCAGCGTCGGTTCGCACGCGGCCTGATCCCGTCCGTTCCCGTTGAAGCACGGATTCGCGAAGGCGACGTCTTCCTGCGTCCATCCGACGCGGATCGAGTTGAACTTGTTGCTGCCGAAGACCGACGAGAGCGTGGTGACGACGGTTTGATCCTTGTCGTTCTCCTCGCGGATCGCCCGCGGAGTCACCTGGCCGATCGCCTGGTTCCGCTGCGGCGACAACTCGCGCAGGTATCGCACCCCCCACGTGTTGTTCGCGTTGAGCTGATGATCGACGCGTGCGAGCGTGTTCCACACGCGATCCTGCGTCGTGGGACTCCAGTTCAGATCGGGCCGGCTCGTGAAGACGAGCGCCGCGCCGCGATCGATCATGACCCGCTCGAGGCTCCCGAAGAAGTGCGCCTTGTTCTTGATGATCGGACCGCCGAGCGTGCCGCCGAACTCCCGCCGTTTCGTATCCGGCTTCGGCAGGCGCCGCTCTTTCGCGAAGTAGTCCTTCGCGGTCCAGCCGGCGTCCTGCGCGAACACGAAGCCGCTGCCGTGGAACGCGTTCGTCCCGCTCTTCGTGACGGCGTTGATGATCGCGCCGGTCGTCCGGCCGAACTGCGCGTCGAACTGGTTCGTGATCACCTGGAATTCCTGCACCGATTCGATCGCCGTCCGCGCCTGCGTGCCCGCGCGCTGCCCGATCACGTCGTCGTTGTTGTTGCCGCCGTCGAGCATGTAGTTGTTGTTCCGCGGATCCGCGCCGTTCACCGAAATCGAATCCGATCCGAACGACTCGGTGCTGATGCTCGGCACGATGCCCGGGAGAAGGCCGATGAAGCCGATGAAGTTTCGATTGATCGATGGAAGATCCACGAGCTCGCGGCCCGTGATGTTGCCGCCGACCTCCTTCGTCGTCACGTCGACGAGCGGCGACTCGGCCGAGACCGAGACGACTTCCTCGAGGCCGCCAACCACGAGCTGCAGGTCGAGCGTCGTGGTCTTGCCGATCTCGAGCCGCACGTCCTTGAGCCCGAGCTTCTTGAATCCTTGGAGCTCGGCGATCACCTCGTACAAGCCAGGAACGATTCCGCCGACGAAGTACGTGCCGTCGGCGGCGCTGATGGTTTCGCGGAACATGCCGGTTTCCTGATTGCGCACCACGATCGACGCACCAGGCACGGCAGCGTTCGTGTTGTCGATGACGCGTCCTTTGATCTCCGTCGTTCCCTGCTGCGCCGCAGCCGCCGCTGCCGAGAGCAGCAACGCCGTCAACGCGCACGCGAGCACTCGCACTCTCATGATTCTCCTCCCACGTGCGCGGCGCCCCCGTAGCGCCGCACCCGTCACACCATCCATCCCACGTTCCATGTGCACTCCGGAAACCCGAATCGAGGGTTCCCGGACATTGAATGCCGGGGAGACTGGGCGACCGAAAACCCGTCGATTGCGGTGTAAAAGAGGCCCGCCGGGGCCTACGGTCTACGGATGAGCAACCGGAGGGCCATCTCCAGCTACTCCACGCCGACGGCGGTCAGCTGTCCGCGAAGGAGCGCTTCCTTCATCAGCCGGCTGCCGCAATCGAGGTGCTCTTCCATGCGGCGCCGGGCCGCATCGGGATCGCGGCGCGCGATCGCGTCGACGATCAGGAGATGAGCCTCGGTCGCGCCCTGCTGGAACGGACCGAAGCTCACGCCGAGGGACATGAAGCGATCGACCTTCGCAAGACACCGATCGATCAACTCCATCGCCAGCGTGTTGCGCGCCGCCGCCGCAATCGCGAGATGAAACCGGACGTTCGCCGCTTCCGCGCTCCGGTAGTCCGCCGGCGCGTCGGACGGGTCGCGCGAGGCATCGGAGGACTGCGGCAGCGACGCGAGCCGGCGCAGCTCTTGGATTTCCTCGTCGGTCGCCCGCTCGGCGGCCCATGCCGCCGCCGACCCTTCGAGCACGCGGCGCACATCGAACGTGTCGTGAATCGATTGCACCGTGACGCGCGCGACGAAGTAGCCGTGGCCGGCGACGCGTTCGAGGTACTGCTCCTGACGGAGACGCGCGAGCCCTTCGCGCACCGGCGTGCGGCTCATGTTGTGCTCGCGCGCCAGCATCACCTCCGACATCGGCATGCCGGGACGGTAGCGTCCTTCGACGATGCCGCGCTTGATTTCGCGGTACGCGCGCTCGACCTGGGAAGCCTCGGACGCCGCCTGAGAGGGTGCCGTCTTCATGTATACGTGGAGTATACAGGCCCGCCGACCGGGTCGCAACTCGGGAAGTCCATGCTATTCTGTCGAAGCCTTTTCCCAGAAGGCGCCGGTGGCCAGCCCGGTTTTCCCGACGACCCATCCGGGGCGAGACGAGTTCATGTCACGACACATCGCGGCCGTGTGGGTGTGCCTGATCGCGTGCGCGATCGGCGCGGCGCCCGCACAGGCCCAATTCAACGTGCCCTCGTCGAGGGCGACCGGCGAGAGCTACAAGGTCGAAATCTCGGGCTCCCTCTGGGACCCAGCGCCCTCGATCTTCATCGTCAGCGAGTCGATCCAGGGCGTCCCGGGGACACGCATCGACTTCGTCGAGGACCTGGGAATCGAGAAGAACTGGTTCAAGCAACTGAAGGTCGTGCTGCGTCCGGATCGTCAGCACAAATTCCGGTTCGAGTTCACGCCGATTCACTACAAGACGCAGGCAACGCTCGGCCGCGATCTCGTGTTCAACGGCATTCTGTTTCCGGCCGCGGCGCGCGTCGACACCGAGGTGAAGTGGAACGCGTTCCGCTTCGGCTACGAGTACGACTTCTTCTATCGCGATCGCGGGTTCATCGGCCTCGTGCTCGACGTCAAGTACACGGACATCAGAGCCGACATCAACAGCACGACGGACACCGAGTTCGTGCACGCGCGCGCGCCCATCCCCGCGATCGGTCTGATCGGACGCGGATACGTGGCGCCGAACGTCGCGATCACCGCCGAGTTCACGTTCATCAAGATTCCGGAGATCGACGAGAAGTACGGCGGGCGATTCTTCGACCTGGACATCTACGGGACCGTGAACTTCACGGAGAACGTCGGCGCGCAAGGGGGCTACCGATCCTTCGACGTGATCTACCACGCCGACGCAGACGACGGCGATCTGCAGATCCGCGGGATCTATTTCGGCGGCGTCGTGCGGTTCTAGCGATCCCGTCCGCCGACCTTCAACCAGACGCCGAGAAAGCGGTTGTCGCGGCTCTGCGGCTGCGTCTCGGATGGCCGGAATCCCGATCGGCTCGCGGCCGTGACGAGCGCGGCCGTGCGACCGGGCGCAATCGGGATCTCGATCTGGCGCTCCTCTCCAGGAGCCATCGTCAATGCTTCCTTCCACTGACCCGACGTCAGCGTCACGAGATTCTCGACGGGCGCGTTGCGGAGGAGCACGGGGATGGACGAGGCGGGCGACGCAGGCTGAACGACGAATGACGCGTCGCGCGCGCCGCCGACCCAGAACGCTTCGGGCTCGGGAAATGCGCCTTCGTCGAGGAAGAACACGGTGGCGCCGTCGTAGCGAACCGCGCGGCGCGCCACGCGATCGGTGACCGTGGACGATCGATTCGCGATCGCGACCGGCTCGAGGACGACCGTCCGCACGGTGCGGCGCGCTTCCTCGTCGGCGCGCACGACCAGCGCGCGAACGTCGATCGGCACGTCGATGTCGATCGCCGACGGCGGAAACGACAGCGGCGTGCTTCGCAGCGCGAACTGATCCTGGCCGACGCCGACGATGACCCAGCCGCCAGGGCCGCGCGTGCGCAAAAACACGCGATACGTTCCCGCGGGAACCGACGGAAACGTCGCGAGCGGCTGCTCGTTCCGGCCGAGCCCGCCCGACGCCAATCGGTTCTCCGATTCGATGCGAATCATTCCGGGCACCTGCTGGCGATCGAGAACGCGCGGCGGAAGAAGCTGCAGCGCCACCGCGCGCGGCTCGACGGCGACGCGGCGCAGGAAGTCGAGCTGCGCCGGCGCCGCGGACGCGCCGTCGATTCCTCGAAGCACCCAGACGATGCTCAACGCGATCATTGCCGACGACATGAACATTGCCGCGACCGCGGTCGCGTAGCGCGTGCGATCGCGAAGGATCGAGGATGACGCCAACGCGCGCGCGACGGCGTATGCGGCGAGCATGCCGGCCGACCACAGCGCGACGTCGCGCGTGAACACCGCTTCGCGGCCGCGATACCACACCGGCATGCCCTCGCCCAGCGGAACGAGCCGCGACGCCCAATCGAGCCAGAGCGCGGTGGTCTCGCGGGTGTTGTACGCGAGGCGGCCGCCGTCGGTCGACACGAGCACGAACGACAACCACGCGCTCAGCGCGAGCGACAACGCGGCAATCGTTCTGGCGGCGCGATCGCGAAGCCGCAGCCACGCCACGGCGCAGGGAATCGCGAGCGCGAGCACCGCCGGATTCGCGAAGCGCGCCGGCGCGCTCCATCCCGCCCACCACATTGCATAGCTCGTCGCGGTCAGGAGATACGGCACGAGCACGAAGAGCAGCTCGAGCGCGAGCCGTCGATCGGCAACGCCCGCTTCGGCGCCGACGTCGCTCGATGAGCGCTGCCGCATCATCATCACCAACCCGACGAAACCAAAGATCAGGACGGGCGCGTTCGCGATCAGGCCGAATCGCTGATCGAACAACAAGCCCGCGAGCCCGCCGGGGATGAACGCGAGAGAGAAGTCGCGCGACGTGCCGTACGGCGCCGACGGATCGGGCCTGCCGTAGATCGCGATGAAGTATCCGACCCAGCACATCGCGCTGACCGCGGGTATCGACAGGAACGCGGCCGCCTTCGCGGCGGGAGACTTCGTGAGCGGAAGCCGAAGCAAGACGAGCGCACCCAGCGTCCCGGCGAGCACCGCGAAACGGCTGTGCAGCCAGGGCAAGAGCGCGAGCGCGGCGCCGTGAAGGAGCCACGGCGTCAGACGCGTGCCTCCGCTCGTGCGCTCGGCCGCCGCGCGAAACAGCGCCCATACGCCGGTGAGTGCGACCAGACCTCCGAGCCCATCGGGATATACCGTGAAGCTATGGAAGATCGTCGTCGCCGACACGGTCACCGCGGCCCAACCGAACCACGCGGCCGGCGCATTGCGCGTCGCGAGCCACGCAAGATGCCACGCGAGGGCGCCGCCGCATGCCGCGAGCACAAGTAGAAACAGGACGACGCCGCGGTAGCCGCCGACGAAAAACGCGGGCGCCACGACGGCGGCGAGACCTGGCGCGTGAATCGAATAGATCTCGCCGTTCCGCCCTCGCTGGATGTAGTGCGGCGGAAGCGGACCCGCGTAATACGACTGATAGTCACCGCGCCTGTGGTTGTTCTCGATCTTCAGATCGCCGTCGAGAAGCAGGCTCTGCGCGATCACGAGATAGTGCGGCTCGTCGCCGCCAGGCACCGACGGCGACACTTCCCACGCCGACCACGAGAACAGCACGAACGCGAGCACACCGGCCGCGAGACGCGGCGACGCCGAGAAAAGGCTCGCGATTGACGTCGATCGAAGCAGGCTCCTCGCGCGCGGCATCGCCTGCGCGGCGACGAGAACCGCCACGGCGACCCAGATGAGCCGGCGAATCGCGCCGGACCAGACGAGGAACGCGCTCGGCACCGGCAGCGGAAGCCACGGCAGCACGATGAACGCGAGGAGCCAGAACGGCGCGATGGACAATCCGGCGCGGTGAACGGCGATCGGCGACGCGCCGGCGATCACCACGATGAGGAGCGCGGCGGCCGACACGGGAACGAGCGCGATGCGCGGACCGTCGGGCGCCGCCACCGCGAGCGTCGCCTGCGACAGCCACGCTGCAATCGCGGCGAGCAGCACGGCTGCGGCCAAAGCAGGACGCCTCATGTAGAATGCCGTCATTCTACCGACAAATCCGAGCGAAGCCTCAGCCGAACACCCCGCTCGACGAATCCGCCCCGTTCGCGCGCTCATCCTCTGCGCGGCCGCGCTCGCCGCGACGATCGTGATGACATGGCCGCTCGCCGCGGGATTCGGATCGCTCGGCCGCACGCAGAACTCCGGCGACGGACGCTTCGGCGTGTGGAACGTCGCGTGGGTCGCGCACGCGCTGACGAGCGATCCCGCGAACGTCTACGACGCGAACATTTTTCATCCGCATCGAAAGGCGCTCGCTTACTCGGAGGCGAACCTCGGCGCCGGCACGATCGCGATACCCGTGTGGCTGGCGACGCGCAATCCGCAGGCGGCGCACAATTCGGTCGTCTTCGTCGCCTTCTCGGCGTCGGTCGTCTTCATGTGGATGCTCGCGCGGCGGCTGTGTCGCGATGAAGGCGCCGCCGCGGCCGCCGCGGTGCTCTTCGCGTTCTGCCCGTACGTCTTCGCGCATACGGCCCACATCCAACTGCTGATGATCGCCGGCATTCCGCTGTGCCTGCTGATGTTTCACCGTCTCGTCGACGCGCCGTCGCCGTCGCGCGGCGTGGCGCTCGGCGTCTCGCTCGCGGCACAGGCCCTCTCGTGCGCGTACTACGGCATCTCTGTCGGCCTCGCAATCGGCTACGCGACGATCTTCTACGCATGGTCTCGCCGCCTCTGGCGCTCGACGGCGTTCTGGCTCGCGATAGTCGTCGCCGCCGCATCCTCGATCGCGATCGTGCTGCCGTTCTTCATTCCCTTCTTGAGCATTCAGCAGGAGACGGGGTTCGCGCGATCGCTGGACGAGGCGCGGCATTGGTCGGCGTACGTGCGATCGTACTTGGCGTCCGGCGCGCACGCGCACGAGTGGCTCCTGCCCCTCATCCGCGACTGGAACGACGCCGTCCTCTTTCCGGGCTTCGTCTCGATCGGATTGGCGATTGCGGGTTGCGTGATGGTGCTGCGGCGTGGGCCGGCAGGCGACGTGTCGTGGGCGCGCGATCGCGAGACGGCGCTGCTATACGGATCGCTCGCGGTCCTCACCTTCTGGACGACGCTCGGGCCGCGCGCGGGTCTCTACACGGTGTTCTACACGACGATTCCGGTGTTCTCGTTCCTTCGCGCGCCGGAGCGCATGGGAATCGTCGTCATGCTCTGTCTCGCCGTGTTGTCGGCGTTCGCGGTCCGCGCGCTGCGAAACCGCTTTCCGCGGCATGCGGGAGCGATCGCCGTTGCCGCCTGCGCCGCCGCGATGATCGAGCTGAACGACGTGCCGTTCGATTGGCGGCGAGACGAGCCGATCCCGGCCGGTTATCGCGCGCTCGCCGAGATGCCGCGCGGCGCCGTCGTCGAATTCCCGTTCTACGACCGGCGCATCGACTTCCACATTCACACGCGCTACATGCTGAACTCGACAGTCCATTGGATGCCGCTCGTCAACGGCTACAGCGATCACATACCGTCGGAGTTTCAATCCGTCGCGCGCGTGCTCGCGACGTTCCCCTCGCGCGAGAGCTTCGGCGCGATGCGCGACCGGCGCGTCCGCTACCTGACGATCCGCCGAAGCCGCTACGGCCGGCCGGCCGCGATGGAGGTCGAGGCGCGGCTGCAGAAGTACCTCCAGCACCTGCACCTGATCTCGGACGATAAAGATCTGGCGATCTATGAAATCGTGAGTTGGCCCCGGTAGCGGGGCCCGGGATCCGGGGCTCGGGACTCGGAACCGTCAGTGGACCGGCAGAGGCTTTCCCCCGCCCTTTCCGTAGAGGGCGCGGTAATCCTCGGCGGTGCCGAGAATGCGCTTCACGTAGTTCTGCGTTTCGGGGAACGGGATGTCGTCGATGAACTCGTCTTCCTCGAGGCCTGGCCGCTCCGCTTTCCACCGGAGCACGCGATTCTCGCCGGCGTTGTAGCTCGCGAGCGCGTAGTGCGTGCCGCCGAACTGCTGCACGAGGCGCGAGAAATGGAGCGTCCCGATCTTCACGTTCGTGTCGGGATTCGTGAGCATCGACGTCGTGAAGCGGCGCACGCCGACGCGCGGCGCGAGGCGGCGGCCGGTCGACGGCACGATCTGCATCAGGCCCCAGGCGTTCGCGGTGGATCGCACGCCGGCATCGAATGTCGACTCCTGCGCGATCAGCGCGGCGACGAGGTATGGATCCAGTCCGCGCGCGGCCGAGTGCTTCCGGATCAAATCCCAGTACGTCAGCGGGAAGATGACCTGCAGAATCTCGCGCGGCAGGTTCTGATCCGCCGTGAGATGCTGCGGATACGCGCGCCGCATCAACGTGATCGCGCGGCGCAGCTCGCCTTTCTGGTTGTAAGCCCAGGCCATCGTCGCGTCGATCACCGGCGTCGTTCCGCTGACGCGCTGCGCGTATCGCAGCTCGTTCAGCGCATCGTCGTACAACTCGCTCGCGAGGAGCAGCTTGATCAACCCGGCGTTCGGCGGATCGGGCGGGCGCTCGGCGGACACGCGGCGCGCGGCCGGCACCGCGTCGGTCAGCACGCTCGCGCGCGCGTTGCGCGGAAGGCTCCGCTCGGCGAGCCGTCCGTAGTACGAGTTGCCGTAGTCGCCGAGCACGAGCCGCATGCGCGATTCCGCGTCGGCGGCGGCCTTGAGCTTGCCGTGCGATCGCGCCGACCAATACAGGAAGAGCGGACGATAGTCGGAGCGGGGAAACGCCGCGGCCGCCTTCTCGAAGATCGTGACGGTGTCCGCGTATTCGCCGTTCTTGTAGCTCCACCATCCCGCTTTCCACGCCGCGCGCTCCGCGCGCTGACCCGTCGGGAACTTCTGATACAGCTCCGAGAACACCTTCGCGGCTCTCTCGTCGTCGTTCTCGAGAATGTAGAACGTGCCGAGGTTGTTGAGCGCTTCCTCGGACCACGAGCTGTCGGGATAGTCGCGGACGAGCGCCTGAGTCTCGGCGATGAATTCTTCCTTGCGGCCCAGACCGCGGAGCGCGCTCAGCGAGAAGAACCGCGCCTCGGCCTGCCGCGCGCCGCGATCGAGCCACGGCCTGACGCCGTCGAACGCGGCCTGATAGCGCTGCAGGAAGAAATCGGATTCCGCGACGCGAAGCTCGGTCACCTCGCGATCGTCGCCCGTGACTTCCGCCTGCAGGGCGGCGAACGCGGCGCGCGCATCGGCATACCGCCGCGCGCCATACAGCTGCGACGCGCGCCCGAGATCCGCCTTGTACCCTTGACGAACGATGAGATCGCGGAACGCCTCGAGCTCCGCCGCGGCCGCCACCGCCGAATCCGACAACGCATACTCGTAGTACACGCGGACCAATGCCTCGGCGGCTTTCTTTCGGTCGCCCACCGCCCGCGCCGCTTCCGCCTGTTTCATCAGAATCTGATCGCTGACGGCGTTCTTGTCGGCGGAGAGCTTCTCGTAGATGCCGAGCGCGCGCGCGTGATCGCCGAGCGCGACGGCCGTCTCCGCATCGGCGGCGGCCGCGGCTATCGCGAGGTAGCCGGCAGGATTGCGCTTCCGGAGCGCGTCGAACGTGTCGCGCGCGTCGGCGGCGCGCGACAGCCGGAGTTGTGCGACGCCTTTGTAGTAGAGCGCGTAGTCCGCCAGCGCGGTGGACGCGAGCGACGGGCGCGTGACCAGCGTCAGCGCGCGATCGAAATCACCCTGCTCGATCGCCTGCGCGCCATCCGCGAGCGGCTGATACTGCGCCGACGCCCGCACCGTTGCCGGCGTCTCCGGCGGCACGAGCCACAAGTCGTTGACGTTCTCGGAGACGGGCGGATGCACGGTCAGCGCGAGCTGCGCGGCCATCGCCGTCGCGCCCGCACCGGCGACGAGCATCGCGAGCACGCCAATCGGGCGGCGGATCGAATCCCTCATCGAATGTGCCGTCGTGCTCATGCGGATCCCAGAAGCGTTGCGTCGCCGTCGGCGAGCGTGTGCACGAGCTCTTCGTGGAAGTACGACGCGCGCGCGCCAGACGGAGAGACGCGTTCTTCGTACAGCCGCCGCGCGCGCTCGATCTCCGGACCGAGCCGCTGAAGCAGATCGCGCTTCTCGCGGCCGGATCGCACCGCCGCTTCGTTGTACAACTTGATCTCCGACACGAGGAGCCGCGCGTAACGCCGCGCGCTGCCGTCATCGTCGCTCACGTTTGCAGGCCGCGCGCCTCCTCCGGTCGCGCGCATGGCTTGCGCCGTGCGCACCGCCGTAATCTGCGTGAGCCACGCCGACGCGTAGGCGCCGAGAATCTGCATCGCTTCGGGCCATGAGGCCGGCGTCTCGGATTCCTGCGTCGACATGTCGTCCGCATACAGAACGGCGACGCTCTTGCCGCCGACGACAATCGGGACGCCCAGCGCCGCGCGATCGCGCGGAAGCTCCGCGAAACTTGGAGCCGCGGAATTCACCGTGGACACGTGCCGGCGCAGCGCGGCCGCCGCGGCGATCAGCCCGCCGGTGTCAGCCGTCAATCTCAGCGAGGCGGGCGATCGATCGCCGAACCCCGTGGCGCGCCATCCTTGAAATTCGCGGCCGCCCGGTGTATCCGCGCGTTCGTTGACGATGAAGAGCGCGACGCGCGGCGCGAGCGACGCCGCGGCGGAGGTGAGCGCGGTCAAGGTATCGGACAGCGATCGCGAGCCGCCAATGCCGCGCACCGCGGTGAGCAGCCGCTCGACGAAGGCGAGATGCGATTGACGCTCGGCGGCGCGCGCGTTCGTGAGCGCGTCTTCGTCCGGAACGGGAGGCGCGACGGGCGCCGTCCGGGCCGCCTCGCGCTCCGCGAGCAGCGTGGCGCGCAGCTCCTCTTGGACGTTTCGCGCCGAGCGTGACTCGGTTTCCGCAACCGTCAGCGCGAGACGAAGCTCTTCGAGCGACGTCGTGAGCGACTGCACTTTCTGACGCTCGGCGTCGATGGCCGCGGCAGTGCGTTCGCGTTCGCTCGTGATCTCCGCGTGGAGGCGCGCGCGTTCCGTGTTCAGCTCGTTGCCCGCGCGATCGCGCTCCGCCGCTAGGCCTCGCTCCATTTCAAGCTTGATCCGATCGGCTGATTCAGCCGCCACCGCTTCCATGTCGCGGCGCACGCTCGCGGCGGACTCGACGGCCCGCTGCTCCATCTCTTCACGAATACGCTGCGCTGAGAGCGCTGCCGCCTGCTCGAGCTCCGCACGGAGGCGCGTGGTCTCTTCGGCCACGCGGCGATCGGCCGCCGCGTGCGCCTCTTTGACGGCCGCGTCGCGGCGATCGATTTCAGCCTGGATCTCCGCGACGGCCGCCGCGGCGCGTCGATCGGCTTCGGCTTGCGCCATCGCGCGCCGCTCCGCTTCCGCCTGCGCTTCGGCAGCGGCGTTGGCATGACGCTCGACTTCCGCTTGCGCCGCGCCGAGCGTCGCCGCGATCCGCTCGGCTTCCGCGCGCGTGTCGGCGAGCGCCTTGGTCGTGCGCTCCGCTTCCGCGCGCACCTCGGCGAGCGCGGCGGCGCTGCGATCGGCTTCCGCGCGCGCCTCCCTGATCGCGGCCTCGAGCTGGCGCTGCCATTCGGCGCGCTCCGCGTCGAGCTTCGCGTTCCACTCGCCCGCAGCACGCGCTTCGGTCTGCCGGCGGACTTCTTCGCGCGCTTCGTTGTGGAGCTCCTCTAACCGATTGAGGTGGGCCTCGAAATCCGACTGCAGACGCGCCACGATTGCGTGGGCTGCATTACGAAGCTCGTCATGGGGCATTTCTGGCATTATCGGGAGCGTTCGCGGGCAAGTCAAGCCTGAGAAAGAAGGGCAAACTCAAGCCCGACAACAAGTTGACGGCTATAGGCGAGGCGAGTAAAATAATGGGTCAGGTCGTGCAACGGGGGCGACTTAGATTCGACGGAGATACGGTTTCGCAGGATGCGTGCCGAGGACCATCACCCTCGTAAAACAGATGGAAACAACCATAACTGCGGATACGCAGCTCGCTCTCGCAGCCTAAACCCCTGTGAGCGTCCCTTCCGGTCAGCCTGCGGGCCGGAAACGGATGTCATTTTAGCAGGCTGGTTGCCGGCAGCGTTGTTCCGGACGCTGGCAATGAGATCATCCGGGGCTGGCTCCGCGCGATTCTTCGCTGCTTCTCGACGCGGGGAGCGAGATTTCAGAAGCAGATACGCATCGTAGATTCCTGCGGGGATGTATTTTCGGACCCGGGTGCGAATCCCGGCGCCTCCATTTATTACTCCGCTCGGGCGGGTCCCCTTTGATCCCCGCCCTCGCTGCGCGCTCGCGGCCCCGCTGCGCGGGGCTCCCCGCCGGCGCTCCCTTGCCGCATTACTTCGCTCGCGGCTCCGTTGCGCGGAGCTCCCAGCCGGCATGTTACACACGTCACCCGCGGGTCATCTCCGCGCGCGTGCGGTCGGCCTCGAAGACGGCGCCGATCGAATCGAAGACGGCGACGGCGCGCTGGAGAGCGGCGCCGGCGCGATCGTCGTGGCCGCGATCGCGCTCGACGCGGCTGGCGATCCGCTCGCCGACCGCCACCGCGTAGCGATAGTTGGCCGCTGCGGCAATCTCGATCCCACGAGCGATCCAAGATGACGCCTCGTCCAGGCGTCCGTGCCTCCGTTCGGATTCGCCGAGCAGAACGGCCGCGAGCGACTGCCACTGCGGAAAGCCGAACCCTTCGAGCTCCGCGAGCGTCGCCTGCAGGCGCTCGCGCGCTTCCACGTGCTCGCCCGCTTCGAGCAACGCGAACGACAGAAACAGGCCAGCGTAGGCGCGGCTGACGCGATCAGGCGCGCGCTCGAGGCTCTCCCGGCACGCGAGCACGCCCGCCGCGGCGTTGCCGCGGGAAGCTTCAACCCATCCCGTCGTGTAGGCGGCATAAGTTTGCAACCGAGGATCGCCAATCGCGCTGCCGGTTGCATGCGCGCGTGCCGCGTCCGCGAGGGCGCGCTCGAAGTCGCCGATCAGTAGATGGTTCACCGCGAGATAGAAGTGCGCCATGCCCAGCCACCAGCGCTGGTCCGCAAGCGGCGCAAGCAGATCGACCGCCTTCGTCCCGTGCTGAATGCCGTCCTTCGCGTTCCCCGACCAGTGACCTTCGAGCGCGAGCAGGCCATGAGCCTTGCCGAGCGTCGCCGGATCTCCGGCGCGCGTCGACCTTTCGATGGCCGTATGCGCGCTCTCCGCGGCCCGCCGCTGATCCCCCAGCCGGCTGTACATGTGCGCGAGCCAGAACGAATATCGGGCGCCCAGCGCCGGGTCGTTCAGGCGCGCCAATCGCGCGGCGTGCGGGATGAGCGCGTCGACGCTCTCGCGGAATCGTCCGAGGAAATACAGCGAATGCGCCTGGCGGAGCGCCACCTCCAGCATCCGTCGATCCCGATCCGGACCTTCCGGCAGGCGCTGCAGCCGCCGCGCCGCCAGCTCGAGGTGAAGGATCGCCTCGATGTTGGCGTAGACGCGCGCCGCCTGATCGGCGGCCCGCATCAGCCAGGTGACGGCCTCCTCGACGCGATCCGTCCGCGCGTAGTGATAGGCGAACGTCGCAGCGAGGTCCTCGCGATCGTCGTAGAGCGCGGTCAACGCCTCGGCGCTGCGCAGATGCAGCTCCTTCCGATTCCGCGCCAGCACGCTGTCGTAGGCGACGTCTTGCGTCAACGCGTGCTTGAACACGAGGACGGGCTCGTCGGCTCCCATGCGCTCGAACAGGAATTCCAGACGGCACAGCGTCGCAATCTCCGGCTCGACGTCGCCGCCGCGCCAGACGCGCGTCAGCACGGACAGCGGGACTTCGCGGCCCAGCACCGACGCCGTCTGCAGCAGTTGCTTGGCCGACGCCGGCAGACGATCGACGCGGGCCATGATGACGCCCTGCACTGTGTCGGGGATGCTGTGCGCGTCCTGCGCGCGATCCGTCACGGCGCGCGCCAGCTCCTCGAGGAAGAACGGGTTCCCCTCCCCTTTCTCCAGAATCGCGTCTGACAGGTTCGACGGCAGCGATCCCTCGCGCGCAATCGAGTTGACGAGCTGCGCCCCGTCCGCCGTCGTGAGCGGGGTCAGCGTCACTTGCGTAGCGTAGGACCGATCCAGCCACGGGACCCGGTAGCCGTGCCGGTGCGTGACGACGACCAGCATCCGTGCAGGAAGCAGCCGCTCGATCAACGTCGTGAGGAACTCCTCCGACGTCCGATCGATCCAGTGGATGTCCTCGACGATGACGACGAGGGGCGCGCGCGCGCTGGCCTTGAAGAACAGCGTGCGCAACGCGTCGAAGGTCCGCGCCTTGATCGCCTCCGGGCTGAGCGCTTCGAGGGCGCTGGGCTGATCGAGTGCGCCGATCAGCCGCAGCAGCCACGTGCCCGCGTCCGGCGGCAGGTTGTTGTCGCGTACGGTCTGCTCGAGAGCGGCGCGGACCGCCTCCGGAGCGTCGGTGTCGCTGACGCCGCAGTGCGCGCGGATCAGATCGGCAAGCGGCAGATACGGAATGAGGCTGCCGTAGGAGACGCACCGCCCCTCGAGCAGCGTCATCGATCCGTCGGCGCGCACCGCCCGCGTGAACTCATGAAGCAGCCGGGACTTTCCCATGCCGGGCTCGCCGACGACGGCGACCACGTGGCCCTTGCCGCCGAGTACCTGAGACGCGAGCTGCCCCAACAGCGCTAGCTCGTGCCGCCGTCCCACGAAGCGCGCCAGCGTTCGCTCCGCCGGGGCCGCGCGTGCGGCGCCGGCCGGCAGAATTCGAACGGCGTGCCAGGCCCTCGTGCCGGCCGCCTGCACGTCGGTGGGCGTCACTTCGACATGCCGCTCCACGACACGGCGGGTTGCATCGCCGATCAGGATGGTACCGGGATCCGCGATCTGCTGGAGGACATCGGCCACTCTCACCGCATCTCCCGCGGCGGAATACTCGACACCTGTGTGGCTCGGAACGCGGCTGATCACCAGCGGGCCCGTACTGATCCCGATCCTGACCTGCACCGGCGCCTCGTCGGCCACCGGAGCGCCCGCCAGCGCTGAAAAGCGATCGCGGATCGCCAGGCTCGCGAGAATCGCGCGCCGCCCGTCGTCTTCGTGCACGGTCGCCGCGCCGAAGATCGCGACGAACCCATCCGTGTGCTGCTGGCTGATGACGCCCTCGTACTTCGAGGCTTCATCGCGCGCGAGCTCGAGGAGGCGGCGCGCCAGATCCTGCATCGCCGATGAACCGTCGCGCTCGACGATCGAGGCGGCGTCGGCGATGCGGCACTGAAGGACCGTTGCGTACTTTCGTTCCTCCTCGACCGAAGCGGCCGCTTCGGCGAACGGCTGTGCCTCGCGAGCGGAGGCCCGCGAATCGACGATCACTTCGCGAACATCCGCGACCAGCCGGTAGCCGCGCCGCGGCACCGTGTCGATGTACGGCTCGCCGCTGGGCTGATTGCCCAGCGCTTTCCGCAGCGTGTAGACGTGCTGTGTGAGGTTCGCTTCCTCGACGAACGTATTCGGCCAGAGCGTCTCCATCAATTCCTGCTTGGCGATGACGCGATCGGTGTTGCGCGCGAGGAGGAGCAGGAGATCGAAAACCTTCGGGGACAGCGGAATGACGTCACCGCCGCGCTCGAGACGGTTGAGGCCGGTATCGATCCGGAACCCGCCGAATTCGTACAACTGCTTCTGGCGCAATTACCTGCCGCCTTTAGATCTTATTGAGGCGTTGATTGATGCGCCCTTGAAGACGCCAGAACGCGCCGCGGCGCATCGTGTCTCCATCGCAGCCGTGGAGCCCGGTCGATTGTAGTGCAGAGCATTCGCGGGCAGGAAAGGGAGACGACGCATACTAGCCAAGGCGCGAGCGGGCGCAACCGTGAAAAAGGAGAGATCGCGATGACCATCACAGCCAGACACGCACTCGTGACCGGAGCCTCGCGCGGCATCGGCCGCGGCATCGCTCTGAAATTGGCCGAACAGGGCGTGCACGTCGCCATCAACTATCTCAAGGACGACGCGTCGGCCAAGGCGACGCTGGAGCAGGTGCGGGCGCGCGGGTCGGATGGGTTCGTCGTGGCGGCGGACGTCTGCGATCCGAAGCAGATCGAGCGGCTGTTCGCGCGCGTCCGCGACGAGTTCGGGAGCCTGGACGTATTCGTCGCCAACGCACGAACCGACGTGGGGACTTTCTATGAGCCGCCGATGGCCATCGGCCTCGACAAGTGGGACACGGCGATGAACTCGCAAGCGCGTGCGTTCCTGCTGGCCGCGCGCGAGGCCGAGCGCTCCATGCCGGCCGGCGGTCGCATCGTCGCGATCACCTACGCGCCCGGCGGCCGGTACGGCAGTTGGCAATCGTGGGTCGGCATGGGCGCCGCGAAATCGGCGATGGAGTCGCTCGTCCGGTACTTCGCCGTCGCGCTGGCGCCGCGCGGCATCACCGTGAACGCGCTCAGCCCCGGATGGATCGAGGACAGCGTCCTGAATACGCTGCCGGATCCCGTCGTGCAGATGATCCGGGATCATCACCGCAACGGCTGGACGCCGATGCGCCGGCTCGGCACGCCGGCGGATATCGGCAACGCCGTGACGCTGCTCTGCTCGGACGAGGCCGGCTGGATCACGGGGCAACTCATTGCCGTCGACGGCGGGTCCGGGCTCATGGATCCCGCGCTGCCGCTGGCTATCCAGCAGCCCGAGCTGCAGGCGGTGTGAAGGCCGCCGCCGAGAGAGGCGGCGTGCCTCTCTCGGCTACGATCGTTCGCAGCGTCAGGTGCGCGGTTCGTTCTGCGACGCGAGCATGCGCGCGATCATCGCGTTCACGAGCCCGCCGCCGCCATCGCCGGTGACGGCGATCTCCGGCACGAGCTTCACGTGGTTCTCGCCGAGAATCGTCGCGAGCTGGATCGCGGTGTAGCCTTGACCGCCCACCGCTTCGATTCCCAGGCGATACGCTTCCGCCTTCGCGGCGCCGACGGCGCGGACCGCTGACGCTTCCGCGTCTCCGCTCACGCGAATCGCATCTGCCTGGCCTTCCGCTTTCGTGCGCGTCGCGGCGGCCTCGCCGCGGGCGGATTCCGCCGTCGCCATGGCGTTCTGCTGCGCCACGCGCACCATCTGTTCCGATCGCACGACTTCCGCCTGCAAGTTGGCGACGGCCATCTCGCGCTCGAGCGCCTGGCGCTTCACCTGCGCTTCGCGCTGCACGTCGTAGGTCACCTCCAGCTCCTGCGCGATCTTGCGATCCGTCTGCGTCTTCATCAGATCCGCCGGCGGCGCGATGTCGCCGATCAACGTGTCGATGCACTCGACGTCGTAGGCCTCGATCGCGCTGCGGATGTTCTCGAACGCCTGCCGCTGGCGCGCCGATCGCGCCGACAGGAACTCGAGCACCGACACCTCCTGCGCCGAGTTGCGGAAGTAGTTGCCGACGGTCGGCTGCAGCACGTGATCGACGAGGTTCTGCATCGATCCGACGCGCGAGATCACGCGCGGCGCGTTCCTCATGCTGATGTGGATGATCTGCGACACGTCGAGGCTGAACGAGAATCCGTCCTTCGATCGCACCGAGATCGACGACAGCCGCTCGTCGTAGGAGTGCGCCTCGGTTCGCTGCGCCCAGTTCAGCACGATGTTCGTCGTCGGCACGAGCTCCACCTTCATGACGCGGCTGTTGATCGGATGTTTGCCGGGGAGCAGCGGGTCCACCCACACGCCCTTGCGTCCGCGCTCGACGAGATCGCCGTGCGTGAACGCGTCGCCGGAGATGTCCAGGTGCTCCTGACCGACATAGCTGACGACGACGCCGACGTAGCCGAGCGGAATCTCGGTCAACGCCACCGGCTCGACTCGGACGAACCAGGGATTCAGGTTCCACGATCCGGAGAGCAACACCTCCTCTTGCAGGCCGCGGCATCCACCCGCTTCGATGAACGCCTGACCGCGCTGGAAGCTGGCGTGGTTCGTCACGATCGGCCCGGCGAGATCGCCGGACGGAATCGGACGCCCGTCGAGCACGGTCACGATGCCCACGCGATCCGCGGACATTTGATAAACGAGCAGATCCTCCTCGCGCATGTCGTGCGCGGCTGCGCGTGCCGCGCTCACGACCTCGAAGAGCGCCGGGTTGATGCGATACGTGCCCGCCGTCAGAAAGCCGAGCTGACGTCCCCGCTCGCCGCCCGATCGCAAGAACGCTTCGGCATTCTGAAAGTTGTCGCACGCGATCTCCCGCGCGAGCACGCGCTCCGGCGGAATGGACGCGCCGTCGGCGGCCACGACGAGCGCGATCTCTCCCGGCGGCACGATGACGACCGGCACCTTCAGCACCTTGTAGCGCCAGCGCCAGTAGCCCAAGTGCCATCCAGGCGGAAGCATCCGCGCCTGGTAGCCGGCCTCGCCGTTGAGCGCGACGATGCGATTCGCCGCGAGCGGCGGACCAAAGCGCTTGATGACCAGTCCTGATTCCGCCTCGTGGACGATCCGCAACCCCGAGACGTCGAGCGACAACCCAAGCGCGATCACCAGCAACACAACCCCGCCCCATACCAGCCACGCCGTGATGAACGAGAGGTCCATACGTCCCTTTCTCCGGGCCACGGCGATCTCGTCGTCGCTGCGAGCGGCGTTCCCCGAGATTCACCTGCACCGTGGCTCCCTACGGTGCATAGGGCGGACCCGCCCAAACACGCGGTTTTCGGCCGGGATGTCGGATTCCCTGTGGCATTCTCGCTAAAATATTGATGTCGTAACGTGATAATTTTGACGCATGGCTGAAGCCTCGGTCATCGCTTGGAACGGCCCGCCGCCGTCCGACGCGCTCCGGCGTGCGCTGGCAGAGCGCGGCATTCGGATCGGTCGAACCACGCAGGCGGATCCTGGAGCGCCCGCCGTCATCTGCACGCGCAGCGCAACGCGCGCGCCGGTGCGCGCGACCGGCGCCCGGAAGTGGCTGTGGGTCTGCGCGACGGCCGTCCCTGATCGCGCGCAGACCGAGGCGGTCCTGCGCGGCGCCTATGACGTGATCTCGCTGAAGCACGAGCAGGCGATCGCGCAGATCGTCGAGCGGCTGCAGGAGTTGCTCGCGCCCTCGGCCCCCATCCCCGACGCCGAGCTAGTCGTGACGCAGAGTCCCGCGTCGAAACGCATGATCGAGAAGGTCGCGCGCGTGGCGCCGACGTCGATGGCAGTGCTCTTGACCGGCGAGACGGGCACCGGCAAAGAAGTCACCGCGCGGCTGCTGCACGCCTGGTCGCGGCGACGCGGAAAGCCGTTCGTGCCGATCAACTGCGCGGCGATTCCGAACGAGCTGATGGAGGCGGAGCTCTTCGGCTACGCACGCGGCGCGTTCTCGGGCGCGGTGCAGCGCTACGACGGTCAGCTCATGGCGGCGGAGAGCGGGACCGTCTTCCTCGACGAGATCGACGACACCTCGCTCGAGACGCAGGTCAAGCTCCTGCGCGTCCTCGAGGATCACGTCGTCAGCCGCTTGGGCGAGAACGCCTGGCACCAGGTGGACTTTCGAATGATCGCGGCAACCAATCGCGATCTGCGGCGGCTCGTCGAGGCAGGCGGCTTCGGGATCGACCTCTACGAGCGGCTCGCGATCGTCACGATCCAACTGCCGCCGCTGCGCGCGCGGCTCGAGGATCTTCCGGCGCTCGTCGATCACTTCCTCTCGAAGTTCGCGAAGGAACAAGGTCAGCCGCGGCTCGACGGTATTCGCGCCGACGCGCTGCGCGCGCTCGGGGCGTACCCGTGGCCGGGCAACATCCGCGAGCTGCGGAACGTGATCTACGAAACGCTGGTCTACAAGCGCGCGGGCCGCGCGATCATTCCGTCGGATCTGCCGCGGCGCATCCTGCGCCGCGGCACCGGTGAACGCGACGCCCAATCGGTCGATCGCGCCGCGCTCGCGCAACGCATCGAGGCGGGCACGATGAACCTGGCGCGGGAAGTGGCGGCGCTGCAGCGAGCGGCGATCGACGAAGCGCTGTCGCGCACCGGCGGAAACGCCGCGGCCGCCGCCCGGCTGCTCGGCGCCGTCGGCCGAGGTTCGGCGCGCGATCCCGGCGGCACTCTACGGGCGATGATGCGGCGGCTCAGAGCACGCGGCGTTTGACGGGCCGTCGGTCGCACGAGAGTGATACGATTGACCTCCTCGCTGATTCCCGACGATTGGTCTCCACAGGAGCTGCGCATGACGGTCCCACTCGCGTCAACCGATCAACTTCAGCAGGCACACCGAGGCGAGCTGATCGCGCCCGGCGACGCGCGGTACGACGAGAGCCGGCGCGTGTGGAACGCGATGATCGACAAACGTCCGGCGGTGATTGCGAGATGCCGCGGCGCGGCCGACGTGATCGCGGCCGTGAACTTCGCGCGCGACAACGGCTTGCCGCTGGCGGTACGCGGCGGCGGTCACAGCATCGCGGGCCGATCGACCTGCGATCACGGCGTGGTGATTGACTTCTCCGACATGAAGAGCATCCGCGTCGATCCGGCCGCACGGACCGTACGCGCCGAACCGGGCGTGCGCTGGACCGAGCTGGATCGCGAGACGCAGGCCTTCGGTCTCGCCACGACGGGCGGCACGATCGGCGACACCGGGATTGCCGGCCTCACGCTCGGCGGCGGCTTCGGCTGGCTCGAGGGGCGCTGCGGCATGGCGGTCGACAATCTGCTCAGCGCGGACGTCGTGCTGGCCAACGGCACGCTCGTACACGCCAGCGCGCAGGAACATCCGGATCTTTTCTGGGCCCTGCGGGGCGGCGGCGGGAATTTCGGAGTCGTGACCTCGTTCGAGTACCGCCTGCACGCGATCGGACCGATGATCGTCGGCGGCCTCGCGATTCATCCATTCGATCGCGCGCGCGACGTGCTGCGGTTCTATCGCGACTTCCTTCGAACCGCGCCCGATCCGCTGACGGTCGCGGCGGTGCTGCTGACTGGGCCCGACGGACACAAGGGCTGCGGGCTCGCAGCGGCGTACGCCGGATCCGTGGACGAGGGTATGGCAGCGATTGCGCCTCTGAAGAAATTCGGAACGCCGGTCGTCGACGTCCTCGGACCGATTCCCTATCTGGGCCAGCAGTCGCTCATCGACGCGGCGATGCCTCCGAACCTCTTGAACTACTGGAAAGCGGAGTTCGTCCGCGACCTCAGCGACGCACTGATCGACGCGACCGTTGACGCGTACAGCCGCGTGGTTGCGCCCCTCTCTTCGGTTCTGTTCTTCCCGATTCACGGCGCCGCCAGCAAGGTCGCGCCCGACGCGACGGCGTTCCCGCATCGCGTCGGCATTCACCTCGGCATCTACGCGCTGTGGAACGATCGCGCGGACAACGACGCGAACATCGGATGGGTCAAGCAGACCTGGCAATCGATTCAGTCGCTGATTCCAGGCGGCGTCTACGTCAACGAGCTCGGCGACGACGAAGGCCACGACCGCGTGCTGCAGGCGTATGGTGGCAACTACGCGCGGCTCTCGCGGGTCAAGGCGCAATACGATCCGCAGAACCTGTTCCGGCTGAACGCCAACATCCAGCCCGCGCCCTGAGGGCGCCTCACTCGTCGCGGAGCGCCGCGATCGGATCGATGCTCGCGGCGCGGCGCGCGGGAATCCACGCGGCCGCGAGCGCCACGGTCAGCAGCGTCGCGAGCGCGAACACCGCGGTGCGCGGATCCAGCGGCTCGAGCTGAAAGAGCGCGGTGCGCAGGAATCGTGCGACCGCGTACGCGCACGGAATTCCCAGCAGCAGTCCCACGCCGCAGAGGCCGAGCGATTCGCGAAGCACCATTCGAATCACATCGGCGCGATCGGCGCCGACGGCCATCCGAATCCCGATCTCGTTCGTGCGGCGCGCGACCGCGTACGCCAGCAGCCCTGCGAGCCCGATCGCTGCGAGCGCGAGCGCAAGCACGCCGAACGCACCGGAGAGAATGCCGAGCAGACGCTCGGTCCGAAGGTGGCGATCGATCAGCGCGCTCTGCGTGTGGAACTCGGTGACCGGCACGGCGGCATCCACGGACGCAATCGTCCGCCGCACCGCCTCGCGGAGACGCGCCGGATCCATCGTCGTGCGAATCGCGAAGTGAATCGTGCCGCTCGGCCGGAACGCTTCGTACATCGTCGGATACATCTCCTCGCGCAGCGTGTTGTAGCGGCTGTTTCCGACAACGCCGACGATCTCGTACTGGCTGTTGTTCTGGAAGCCCAAGCCGAACCGGCGTCCCAGCGGGCTCTCGTTCGGGAAAAAACGCTTCGCGAACATTTCATCGACGACGACGGCGCCCGACTCCTGACGAATGTCGCGCGCGTCGATCGTCCGTCCGGCGACGAGCGGTATTCCGACGGTCTCGAAGAAGCCCTCGCCGACGCTGTTCATGTTCGCGCGATTGCCCTGGTCGAGGGGACGGCCCGCGAAGTTCATCAGGCCGTTGTTGCCCATGCCCGCCAGGAACCGGAAGCTGACGGCGCTCACGCGCGCGACGCCGGGAAGGCGCGACAACTCGCCGCGCACGCGATCCCCGAACGGTCCGATGCGCTCGCGCGAGTATCCCGCGCGGCTTGGATTCACCGACGCGTACGCGAGGTTCTCGCGATCGAATCCGATATCGGTCCACTTCAGATTGGCCAGCGATCGTCCGAGCAGCCCGGCTGCGACGAGCGCGGCAAGACAGAGCGCAAGCTGGATCGCCACGAGCATTCGCGGCAACCGGAGGCGTCCGCCGATGACGGACCGCGTTTGCGCTTTCAACACATCGCCGAAGTCCGAACGGGCGGCGCGCACCGCGGGCGCGAGGCCGAAGAGCACGGCGGTTCCAATCGCGAGCGCGAACGCGTAGGTCAGCGTCCGCCAATCGACGTTCAGATCGAAGGCGTTGCTCGCGTCGCGTCCGGTCTGAAACAACAGATGAATCTCGCGCGCGAACTCGAAGCCGACGGCAACGCCCGCGGCGCCGCCCGCGAGCGCGAGCAGCCCGCTCTCGATCAGATACTGACGGAACAGACGAGCCCTCGACGCGCCGAGGGCGAGCCTGACCGCCGATTCCCGCTGACGGCTGACGGAGCGCGACAGGAGCAGATTCGCGACGTTCGCGCACACGATCAGCAGCAGCACGCCGACGAGCAGCAGCAGGATCCACAGCGCGCTGGCGTCGCGCGGGTTCAGCGCCGCGAATCCGCGCCGGCCCGAGTGCGTCGTCAAGATGGGAATGTGGGACGGCTCGATGGCGGCGCCGTCCGGAACGACCATGCCGCGGAACAACCCATCGAGCGCGATTCTCGAGGCTTCCTCCGTCATGCCGGGATCGAGACGCGCGATTTGACGAACCCACCAGTCGGAGTCGTCCTCGCTCCGCGCGCCGGTCGATGACGGCGGCGAGAATGCCACACGGGCCGCGAGCGGAGCGTAGACATCCGTCCACTGACCGGCCATGAGCCCGAAGAACCCTGGCGGCGCAACACCCACGATCCGGACCGGCACGTTGTTGATGCGGACGGCGCGATCGAGGACGGAGCGATCGCTGCCGAACCTCGTGACCCAAAGGCGATGGCTGACGATTGCGACCGGCTCGTGTCCGACGCGATCTTCGTCGGCGTCGAACGGCCGGCCGACGATCGGCGCGGCGCCGACGCCTTGAAAGAAATTCGCGCTCACGTATTGCGCGCTCACCTGCTCGGCTTGCGCTCCTCCAACCGCGATCGCGACGTTCACCGGATCCGCGACGCCGGCGATCGCGGCGAACGCGTGCTGCTCGCGTGCGAGGCGCCGGTGCAGGTTGGCGTTGACCGAGGATCCCTGGAGGCGTCCACCGGCAATCTCGCGAAAGTCGCCGTTGATGTTGGTCGCGCCGGGTGGAAACCCGTCGTTCGTCCACTCGACGATGACGAGCGAGTCAGGGTCGTTGACCGGAAGCGGCTTGAGGATGGCCGCATCGATCAACGTGAAGATGGCGCTGTTCGCGCCGATCCCGATCGCCAGCGACGCGATGACCGCCACCGTCAGCGCGGGCGTCTTGCGAAGCTGGCGCAATCCGTAGAGCGCGTCGCGCAGCGACGACTCGATCCATTCGACGATGCCCGCGGCTCGCGTGTCCTCGGCGATTCGCGCGACGTTGCCCAACCGCAGCCGCGCGTCGCGCGCGCCATGGTCGGCCGCGTCCATCTCGAGGTGGAACCGCAGCTCTTCGTCGATCTCGGCGTGATGGCTCCCCGCACGGAAGGTCCGGCGGATCCTCGACCATGTTCCCATCGGACCTCTCCTACGTCGTACGAAGTACCTTTGCCACCGCCGCCGATACCGCGTGCCATTTCTTTTCTTCCGCCTCGAGCGTGCGGCGGCCCTTCGCGGTCAGCTCGTAGAAGCGCGCGCGCCGTCCCGCGTCCGACATGCGCCACTCGGCCTTGAGGAGCCCCGCCTCGGTCATGCGGTGCAGCGCCGGGTAGAGCGATCCCGCCTCGACCCGGAGGATCTCGTCGGAGCTCTGACGGATGAGCGCCGAGATCGCGAAGCCATGCTGGCTTCCGCGGCGGAGGATCTTCATCACGAGCAGCTCGAGCGCGCCTTGGAGGTTGTCGGCTTTCGGCATTGGTATCGACATCTACTATAGATATCGATATGAAAGACGTCAAATGCGTCCCGATGGTTGGCCTCGCCGGGCCTTTCGTTGCTACTATGAGGGCATGTCCCTGGACGAACGCGCGTTCTTCACCGAAAAGCCCGAAACTCGACAGGGCCGGTATCTGTGTCCGAAGTGCCGTCGCACGGGGGATTACAGCATCCGGTGGGTGCGGCGCCTGAAGAAAGATCGGCTGCCGCCGGGCGCGGACGACGCCGATCGCGCGAAGTTCGCGAAGCTGAGAGATTACCTGCTGCGCCTCGACGACGAAGTCACGTGCAAGACGTGCGGCAAGAAGATCGAGATCCCCTCGCAGCACTCGCTCATGTTCGTGGATCAGTTGGCGGGACTTCCCAACGACGACGATCTCGAGCGCGAGATCGCCGCCGCATCCGGCGATGCGGAGCCCGCGCCGGAGAGCAAGCCTGCCCTGCCGGCGCGGTTCACGCGCAAATCGAGCGGCTGGAAGTAGAACCCTCCTCTTGGAAAGGCGTCAGCTGCACGGGTTGCGAGGCGGTCGCGGATTTGGTCAACGCGCTGTCGTCGGCGCGCGTATCGCGACGCCTGGCGCTATGAAACCGTTTTCAATCACATCGTGGACCTATCTGGCACACACTTCGATCCCAGCGTGACGCCTACATCGGGATGCGAGACGCCTGAACCGTCACAGCTCGTCCGTTTAGTCGATTTTTTTGCCGGTGAGGTGCGATTGTCGTGGAACTTTTACAGGGACTGGCTATGATGGTCCCAGGTCGGTTTTTCCCTCAATTGCGGTTCAGGACGTCTGGAGACTGCTATGAGGACCATGCCATATTCCACGCTCGATTCGGCCGCTGACGCGGCGCTTCCGGGCGGCCTTGCTCCGGTTGACGTTCTCATGCGCGTCAGAAACGAATTCCGCGAAATGCCGGGACTCTGCCTGACGACGCTGCAGGCGCAGCGGCTCTGGTGCCTCGACGAGCGAACGTGCGCTCGCGTGCTGAGCACCCTGGTGAGCGAAGGCTACCTCCGGCGATCCACGGTCGGCTACGTCAAAGCGTAGCGTCTACTTTCCGTCCTTCTTCGGAGGCGGCGGCGCCTCGAAGCACACGACGAAGTTCTTGCGCGCGTCGATCAGTCCTTCACCTTCAGCGTGCGCGCCTCCAGCGCCATGACCGCTCATTCCTCGCGAAGCGCGACGACCGGATCCACTTTCGTGGCGCGGCGCGCCGGCAGGTAGCACGCGACGAGCGCAATCGCCACGAGGACGATCGGCACGATGGAGAATGTCGCCGCGTCCCTGGTACTGACGCCGAAGAGCAAGTTCGCCAACACCTGCGTGAGGGCGGCGGCGCCTATCAGGCCGAGCACGACGCCCGCCGCCGTCAACTCCATCCCCTGACGGATCACGAGCCCGACGATGGTGCCGCGGTTCGCGCCGAGCGCCATGCGAACGCCGATGTCGTGAGTGCCCTGCGACACGAGATGCGACAGCACTCCGTACACGCCGATCACGGCCAGCATCAGCGCGAAGGCGGCGAACGCGCCCAGGAACAGCGCGGCAAAGCGTTGCCGCGCCATGGAGTCCTGCATTCGATCGTCCATCGTTCGCACGTCGTACACGGGGATGGTCGGATCGACGGCATGGATCTCCCGCACGATGGCCGCCGCTGCCGCCGCTGGATCGGACGAAGTGCGCGCGACCTGATAGCCGAGCAGGCCGATGGAGGGACGATAGACGACGATCCGGCCGTCGATGTCGAGGCCGTACTGCTTGACCGTTCCGACGACGCCGACGATCTCGATCTGACGCTTCACGTCGAACCAGACGTGTTTACCGATCGGATTTTGATCCGGCCAGAAGCGCTGCGCGAACTTCTCGTCGATGATCGCGACGAGCTGCGCGTTCGGCATCGCGTCGAAGTCGGTGAAGAACCGCCCGCGCTTCAGCGGAATCTCCATCGTCCGGAAGTAGTCCGGCGTCGCCGCGCGCTGATCGACCTGCAGCTCCTGGCCTGGCTGCGGCGTGAAGCCCTCGACGTTGATCGATCCCCATCCCACCGAGCTCGTGAACGGCAGCGAGGACACCGCGCCGCGAACCTTCACGCCCGGCACGCTCGATAGGCGCTCGGCGAACTGCTGGCGGTACGGAATCGCCGCCTCGGGAGTCGGAAAAACCCGCCCGCTCGCGCCGAGGCGCATCGAGATGACGTGATCCGGATTGAAGCCGGGCGAAACGCTCTGCAGCCGCACGAAGCTGCGAACGAGAAGCGTTGCGCCGATGAGCAGCATCAGCGACAGCGCGAGCTCCGACACGATGAGCAAGCTGCGCAGCTTGAACCGCGATGTTCCAAGTCCTCCTTCGGCATGCGTGCTGCGTCCCGCCGTCTTCAGCGTCGTGTTCAAATCGACGCGCGTCGCCCGCCACGCCGGCGCCAAGCCAAACACGATGCCCGTCAGGACAGACACGACGAACGTGAATGTGAGAACGGTGCCATCGATCGCAATCGCGTCGAGCCGTGGAATGTTTCCGGGATTCATCGATCGGACGAGCGCGAGGCTCAGCTTCGCGAGCAGCAGCCCCGCAGCGCCGCCGAGCAATCCGAGGAGCACGCTCTCGGTCAGCAACTGGAGCACGAGCCGCTTCGAACCGGCGCCGAGCGCTTGCCGGATTGCGACTTCCTTCTGACGGCCGGTCGCGCGTGCGAGCAGCAGGTTCGCGACGTTGGCGCACGCGATGAGCAGAACGAGCCCTACCGATCCGAGCAGGACGAGCACCGCGCGGCGCACGTCACCGACGACCGAATCGAGCAGCGGGACGACGCTGATCGTGAACGTGCGATCGCGCTTGTCCTTCTCCCGAATGCGCGCGGCAATCACGTCGACGTCCGCCTGCGCGGCGGTCATCGTCACGCCCGGCTTCACGCGCGCCATCACGTTGTAGTTTTCGTCGCCGCGGCGCTTGACCGCCTCCGCCTCGGTGAACGGGAGCGGCAGGAAGATGTCCATCGCGGTGATGCTGGCGACGGTCGGCATGATCTCCGCATTCAGCAGGAAGTCCCGGGACAGAACGCCCGCTACCGTATACACGTTCTTGTTCTCGCCGGAGCCGGTGTTGAGGCCGTTGAGCGTGAGCGACCTGCCGATCACGTTCGGATCGGAGTTGAAGAGCCGCTGCCAGAAAGCATGGCTGAGGATCACGACCGGTTCTTTCCCGGGGCCATCCTCGGGCAGCAACAGGCGGCCATAGAGTGGCTGCGCCCCCAACAGATGAAACAGGCTGGACGAGGTGAACAGCAGTTGGACGCGCTCCGGCTGGTCGAGTCCCAGCAGCGTGCCGCTCCCGCCGCGCGAGATCGACATCTCCTCGAACGAGCTGCTCTCGGTCCTGATGTCGATGTACTGGCCGGGCGACGGCCAATCCTGCGGAATGTTGATCCCCGGCGAACGCAGCCAGAGAATCGCGAGCCGATCGGGATCGGGATACGGCAGCGGCTCGAGGAGCAGGGCGTTCACGACGCTGAAGATCGCGGTGTTCGCCCCGACGCCGATGGCGAGCGACGCCACGATGACGAGCGTGAGGACCCAGCTCCGGCCCAACGTTCGAACCGCGTAGCGGATGTCTTGCAGCAATCCCTGCATGTTCCCTGCTCCCGCGTCTACCGACTCAAAACGTCTCCGAGAATCCACCTCAGGCGGTTGGATCGTTGGACGGGAGCATACTTGATCTCAACCGACTGCCGGCTTGGTCTCGTCAAACATTCCGCAGACATTCCGCGTTGGACCGATTCGTCACACATTGGAGCACTTCATGCGGGCCATCATCCAGGACATTCGTGAAGCCGCGCGCGTGCTGCGCAAGCAGCCACGCTTCCTCACCATCGCGTCGCTGACGCTCGCGCTCGGCATCGGCGCGGTCACCGCGATCTTCAGCGTCGTGAACGGCGTGCTGCTGAAACCGCTGCCTTACCCGCACTCGGATCGCCTCGTCACAATCGGGAGCACCGCGCCCGGGCTCGGCTACGATCGATTTCCGCTCTCCCCCGACCTCTTCCTCTTCTATCAGCGCCACGCGAGCGTGTTCGACGACATGACGCTCTTCCAACGCCGGCGCGCGAACCTCACGCAGACGGGATCGCCCGAAGTCGTCGACCTCGCCATGACGACGCATCGGTATTTCACGACGCTTGGCGTGGGATTCTCGCTGGGACGATCGTACTCGGCGGAAGAAGATCGTCCGGAGGCCGCGCGCGTCGTCGTGATCAGCGATCGCTTGTGGAAACGGAAGTATGGAAGCGATCCGAAGATTCTCGGCCGGCCGATTCCGATCGACGGCGAGCCGGCTGAAGTCGTCGGCGTCGCGCCAGGCTGGCTCGATCGCCCGAGCTCGCCGGATCTCTTTGTGCCCGCGCGCTTCAATCCCACGAATCCGCCGATCGGCAACTTCGGCTGGAGCGCGATCGGGCGGCTGAAGGAGCACGTGCGGGTCGATCAGGGGCTAGCCAACCTGGAGCCGCTCGTGGGCCGCGCAATGCAGGAATACATCACGAGCGACAACTATCGCGCGTTCCTCAAAGAGGGCGGCTACCGGCCCACGGTTCGTGCAATGAAAGAGGACATCGTCGGCAACGTCCGCGAACCGTTGTGGATCCTGCTCGGCACGGTCGGCATGGTGCTCTTGGTCGCGTGCGGCAACGTCGCGAATCTGTGCTTGATCCGCGCCGAGGCGCGGCAGCGCGAGATCGCGGTCCGTCTTGCGCTCGGCGGGAGCCGCGGCGAGCTGGTCCGCAAGCTGCTCGTCGAAGCGATGGTGATATCTGCGATTGGCAGCGCGATCGGCGTCGGCGTCGCCGCGCTCGCGCTCCCGATTCTGATCCGGCTCGCGCCGACGACGATTCCGCGGCTCGATCAAGTCGGCCTCGATCCCATCGTCTTGGCGTTCGCGGTCGGCGCGGCGGCGATCTCCGCGGTGATCTTCGGCCTCGTGCCCGCGGTTCGCTACACGCGCACCAACGTGCTGGCGGCGCTGCGCCACGGTGGCCGCAGCTCGACGGATGGTTCACGCCGGCATCGCGGGCGCAATGCGCTCGTCGTCGCGCAAACCGCATTGGCTCTCGTGCTGCTCGTGGGATCGGGACTGCTCGCGCGAAGCTTCGCCAAGCTGATGGGAACAGAGCTTGGCTTCGATCCGCACAACGTGCTCACGGTGCGCGTCGGCCTTCCCGTTCCGAAATATCCGAAGCCGCCGGATCTCGCGCGATTCGGACAGCAGCTCGTCGATCGACTCTCCGCGATTCCAACCGTCGAGTCAGCCGGCGCGATCACGGAGCTCCCGATGACCTCGCCGTCGGGAACGGCGTTCAACTTCAGCGGCCATCCCACCGAGCCTGGACGTCTCCCGCCGATCGTCCAGTACCAAACCGTCTCGCTCGGCTACTTCAAGACGATGCGGATCGCGCTCGTTCGAGGACGCGACTTCGATTCGAGCGATCTGCGAAATGACACGCGGACGGCGATCATCAATCAGGCGGTGGCGGACCAGTATTGGCCCGGCGAGGATCCGATTGGCAAACAGCTCCGCCAGGCGAACGGCGATCCGAAATCGCAACTGCCCTGGTCCACGGTGGTGGGCGTCGTCCGATCGATCCGACAGAGCAATCTGCGGGATCAATTGCGCCCGATCGTGTATTTCCCCCTCAACGGCGGCGATCAGAACGCGCCGCGCGCGCTGAGCTACGCGATCCGCGGTCCGCAGGCGGAATCGCAGGCGGACGCGATCCGCCGGGCGGTCTGGTCGATCGATCCCGACGTGCCCGTCGCGAACGCGCAGACGATCACCGAGGTCGTCGAGCGATCGGTCGTGGAGTTCTCGTTCACGATGCTGACGCTCGCGCTGGCCGCGGGCATCTCGCTCGTGCTCGGCGCGGTGGGTCTGTACGGCGTGTTGTCGTACGCCGTCAGCTTGCGGACGCGCGAGATTGGCGTTCGCCTCGCGCTCGGCGCGCCCGCGTCGCGCGTGATGCGATCCGTCGTCGCGAGCGGCGCGGCGATTGCGGGGCTCGGCCTCGCGATTGGATTGTTGGGCGCCTTCGGCCTGACGCGGTTCCTCGGCGGCCTGCTCTACGAAACCGCGCCTCTCGATGCGGTGACGTTCACCGGCATGGCGGTGCTGCTGCTCGTCGTCGCGCTCGTCGCGTCGTACGTTCCCGCGCGAAAAGCGGCGTCCGTGAGCCCGCTCGAAGCGATGCGCGCCGATCAGTGAATCTGCCCGCGGACCGCAACTCGCGGTCCGCGGCCGTCGGACAGCGGCTCGCGGACAGCGGACAGCGGCAAGCGGCCAGCGGACCGCGGACAGCGGACCGCGGACAGCGGACAGCGGACAGCGGATCCCGAACCCGTGCTATAGTCTCACCGGCGCCCACACCGGGCGCCTTCCAACACAATAGACGGCCGGCAATATCGCTCTCGATATTGATGCTCATGGGCAAATTCTGTCTCGGGATGGGTCTCGGACTGCGGCTCTTTGGCTTCTTCGTGGATCCGTGGCTCAGCAATGAACAGATCCATCGCGTCGTGGGCGAGCCCGATCGCGTGAACCGATCAAAGTCGGATGCGAGCGATCTGAAGATCGTCACCTGGAACATCGAGCGGGGCCTCGCGTACGGGTCCATTCTCGCGGTGCTGCGGCAGCTCGACGCGGATGTCCTGCTGCTGCAAGAAGTCGATCGCGACTGCCGGCGGACCGACTACCGCCACGTCGCGAGAGATCTCGCGCACGCGCTCGACATGAACTGGGTCGCTGCCGGCGAATTCCAGGAGATCGGCGAGGGACGACGGGGCGTGCCTGCGATCACGGGGCAGGCGACGCTCAGCAAGTTCCCGATCCAACGGCCCGCCGTTCTTCGATTCAAAGCGCAGGATCGCTGGCGCTGGTCGATCAACCCCGCGCAGCCGAGGCGGGGCGGCCGCATGGCGCTGGCGTCGGAAACCGGCGGCGTGATCGTCTACAACACACACATCGAGAGCGGCGGACGCGAGAAGCTCAAGCGCCGTCAGATCGGCGAGATTCTCGCGCATCAGTCGAGCACGATCGCGCCGGGCGCCCCAGTCATCATCGGGGGCGACTTCAACAACGGTCAGCTCCACCATTCGCCGATGCTGAGCTCGTTGAACGCGGCGGACTTCTCCGACGCGCTCGGCGAGCACAACGATCGCGGAGCCACATCGCAAGGCGGCACGCATCCCATCGATTGGATCTTCGTCCGCAACTTGCTGCCGCTCCGCGGCCGCGTCGTCGATGAACGCTCGGCGTCGGATCACGCCCCGGTCCTTGCGGAGTTCAACCTCATCTCTTCCGTTCTCATCCGCCGGTAGCTCGGCCGCGCGAATTGTCCGGCATCGTGATTGCGATCGTCACGCAATCATGTCGAGTCTGTTGCAGCAGGCCATCATCCTCGCGGCCGGAAACGGCGACCGCTTTTCGACACTCTCCACCGCCTCCAAGCTGACCGCGCTCGTCGGCGGAACTCCCCTGCTCGTCAGGACGCTCACGTCGGCGCGCGAGGCAGGCATTCTTGACGCACATGTCGTCGTCGGCTACGACTCCGCGCGCGTGCGAGCGCTCGCGCTGTCCGGACGTCCCGACGGGATGACGCTTCGCTTCCACGTGAATCGCGATTGGCACAAGGAAAATGGAATCTCGGTCCTGACCGCGCGGGAACGCATCGCGCCGGGTCCCTTCGCGTTGTTGATGGGCGACCACATCTTCGAGCCCGAGTTGCTGCGGCGTCTGATTGCCGCGCCTCGCGCGAGCGGCGAAACGCTCATCGGCGTCGATCGCTCGACGGCCGAGCCCGCCATCGTGGAAGAGGCGACCAAGGTCAGGGTGCGCGACGGGCGGGTGACCGCGATCGGCAAACACGTTCGTCCCTTCGACGGCTTGGACACGGGTCTCTTCGTGTGCGATCCGTCGATCTTCGACGCGCTCGACGAATCCTGCGCGGCCGGCGACACGACGCTCAGCGGCGGCATCGCGCGCCTCGCGAGCCGCGGGCTGGTTCGCGGAGTCGACGTCGGAGACGCGCATTGGTGGGACATCGATACGCTCGACGATCTCACGAAGGCCGAAGCGCTCGTGTCAGTACCGGTGTCATGACGGAACGCACGCGATCGCTCATCACCGCTGCGGCGGTCATCCTCGGGATCGGTCTGCTCGCGCTGACGATCGTCAACACGGATTTCGCGAGCGCGCGGCGCGCACTCGCGCCGCTCGTGCCCGCGCTGCCGCTCGTCCTGCTGCCGGGACTCATCTGGCACCTGCTGCGCACCGAAGCGTGGCGCCAGTCGTTTCCATCGGATACACGGCTGCCGTTCTGGCGGGTCTTTCGCGTCCGTCTGGCGGCGGAGGCCTTCAGCTTCGTGACGATTCGCGGCGTCGCCGGCGAGCCGCTGAAAGTGATCTGGCTCGGCCCCGACGTGCCGTCGATGATCGCGGCTGCCGCCGTTGCCCTCGAGCGGATCGCCTATCTCGTCGTCACGTCGGTCTGCGTCGGTCTGTTCTCGGCGATTGCGATCTTGACGATTCCGCTGACGCGCCCGTGGCTGCACGTGTTTGGTTGGCTTTGCGGTGTCTCGTTCGCCTTCGCCGCGGCGCCGTTCATCGTCGCGAAGCGAACAGCCTCGAGATCGAACGGCCCGACGGAGAACGGCAAACCACGTTCCTTGCTCGTCCGGTTCCTTCGTCAGCTCGTCTCGCAATTCGACACGCTGCTCGACTGCGATCGGCGGCGCCTCGCCGCTTTGGTTGCGCTCGAAGTCGCGGCGTTCGCGTCGATGGCGCTCGAGGTGTGGATCATCCTGCGGCTCACGCAGACGCCGGTGACGATGTTCGGCGCGGTCGCGATGGAGACCTTCACGCGCGCAGCCAGCACGGCGTCCGCATTCATTCCGGCGAATCTCGGCGCGCTGGAGGCGTCGAACGTTGCCGTTGCCGTCGCGCTGCAGGCCGGCGCGGGCGCGATCGTGCTCGCCGTCGCGCGCCGCATTCGCGGGCTGTTCTGGTGCGCCGCCGGTTTTCTCATTCATCCGCGACGGCCGCGCCCAGCGTCCTCGCACGCGGGCTCCGAGCGAACGCTCGTCACGACTGAAGATGCCCATCCGCCGGTCCGGATCGACGCGCGGCTCGGCGGAATGCCGATTGGCGAACGCATCTGCCGCGCCGCGGCACGCGCCGGTTATTCGCGCGTGCTGATCTGGACGCCTGGCCAGAAGGGTGCGTGGCAGCGAATCGCGCGACGCGTGAGACGGCGCATCACGGTCATCGCGGCCGACGACTCGGCGCAGTGGCGCGAGTGGATCGCGTCGGCGCCAAGCAGTGCGGTGACGATCCTTCCGCCTTACGTCATCCCGTCGCCGGCGTACCTGAACGCGCTCGATCGCGGCGGCGATCGCGCGCGCGAATCGTGGAGCGCCTCCGTCACGAGCGCCGAGTCGCTCGCGATCGCCGAACGCCGTCTCCGCGAGTCGATCTTCAAGCCAACCGATGGACCGCTCGCGCGGTTCAACCGCCGCTTGTCGATCCCGCTGAGCGTCGCGTTGATACGCTGGACGCGCATGAGCGCTCACGCGATGAGCGCGTTCGTGATTGCGCTCGGGCTCTTCGCCGGATGGCTTTTCAGCCGCGGCACGTACACGATGGGCGTCCTCGCCGCGATCGTGTCGCTCGCCGCGAGCGTGCTCGACGGGTGCGACGGCGAGCTCGCCCGGCTGCAATACAAGGAGTCGGCGCTCGGTTGCTGGATCGATACGCTCGGCGACTACACGTACTACGTCGCGATCTTCGCCGGCCTCACGATCGGCGCCGTTCATCAAACGGGCTCGGCGATCTTGTGGTGGCTGGGCACGGCCTTCGGCGCGGGCGTGCTCCTGACGTTCGCGCTGCTGATCCTTCTCCGCTGGCGCGCGACCGATGGACATCCGGAGCGATTGCGCGCGACGACGGCGGCGCACTTCAACGCGACGAACAAGCCGTGGGCCGCGACGCTCGTGTGGCTCGCCGGATGCGCGACCCGCGCGAACATGCCGTACGGCATTGTCGCCATTGCCATCGCCGATCTCCTACCGGCGGTCGTCGTTCTCGGCGCGATCGGCGCCAATGTCTATTGGATTAGCCTCGCGCGGGAGCTGCGCACGCTAATGGCCGCTTCGAAGGCTCAAACACCCTCGATCGCCAACCTCCCCGCATCCTCTTAGCACCTCCCTGCCCGATACGATTTGCCGCATCCCCCGGGGTCACGGCAAGACGTGCATCGCACGGCGCGGAATCGGTCATACTCTGACCCAACCCGGGGACATCCCAGTGCCAGGTAAGTTCGGGTCTTAGTTGAGGGAGGAGACTTATGCGAGGCAGCCCCCATCGGGTCGTACGCGCGATAGCCGGCGCCATCATCCTGCTCGCGCTCGCCGCACCCGCGCGCGCGCAGCTGACGACCGGCACCCTGCTCGGCACAGTGAAAGATCCACAGGGTGCGGTCATTCCAGGCGCGACGGTCACGCTGACCAGCGAGACGCGCGGGACGACGCTTCCTCCGGTCGTGACGAGCGGCAACGGCGACTTCATCTTCATCAACGTCACGGCGGACACATACACGATCGAAGTCTCGATTCCATCGTTCAAGACGCTGAAACGGGCGGGCGTGTCGGTCAACCCCGGCACGCGCGCGGCGGTCGGCGATTTGACGCTCGAGCTCGGCGGCGCGTCGGAAACCGTGTCGGTCAAAGCGGAAGCCTCCGCGATTCAAGCGACCAGCGGCGAGCGCTCGTTCACGATCCCGACGAGCTCCGTCGAGAATCTTCCGATCGCGAATCGCAGCTTCACCGCGCTCGCGTCTCTTGCGCCCGGCGTCACGACGACCGGCGATCCGACGCGCATCGGCGGCGGCGGCGACACCAACATCATGATGGACGGCGTCGGCGTCATCGACACCGGCAGCAATCGTCCGCTCCTCCAGATGAACGTCGAATCGATCGCCGAAGTGAAGGTCCTCACGTCGGTGTATCAGGCGGAGTACGGACGATCGAGCGGACTTCAAATCACCGCGGTCACCAAGAGCGGCACGAACCGGCTCCGCGGGTCCGTCTACGACGTCGAGCGCGACTCCGATTGGTACGCGAACTCGAAGGTGAACAAGTTGAACGGCAACCCGAAGACCGTGCTCAAGGAAAAGGACTGGGGGTTCTCGCTCGGCGGTCCCGTCGGCAAGCCGGGCGGCAACAACAAGCTGTTCTTCTTCTTCAGTCAGGAGTTCTCGCCGCGCACCGGCGGGAACAACGTTCAGCGGTATCGCTTCCCGACCGCGGCCGAGCGCACCGGCGATTTCTCGCGGTCGCTCGATCAGAACGGCGCGCTCTACAACTTCATCAAGGACCCGAGCTCGCCGAACTTGTGCAACGCGACCAACACGAGCGGATGCTTCCAGGACGGCGGCGTGCTCGGCAAGATCCCGTCGAACCGCTTGTACCAAACGGGCATCAACCTGCTGAACCAGTATCCGATGCCGAACGTGAACGTTCCGAACGTCGCGTACAACTTCGAGATCCTCAGGCCAAACGAAAGCATCCTGAGCTGGCAGCCCGCGCTGCGGATGGACTATCAGCCGATGCAGAAGCTGCGCGCGACCATGAAGTACTCCGGCTGGCAGCAGCGGCGGGACGTGATCAACGGCGCGCTCCCCGGTTTCAACGACACGCAGATGCAGCGGCCGGTGATCAGCACGATCGCAGTCTCGGCGAACTACAACCTGAACTCGACGACGTTCATCGAAGGCACGTACGGTCGCAGCCGAAACGAGCTCGCGGGATGCGCACTCGCGCAAACGGGAACGGGTCCGCAGTTCTGCACGGTCGCCATTCCGATGACCGACAATGCAAACCGTTTCAACGCCGGGCTGGGCGGGTTGCCGCTGCTCTTCCCGACCGCGAATCAGATCAACCCTGACTACTACGCGGCTCAGGCGCTGAACAAGATGAACCCGCAGTCGCCGGCGTGGGTGAACGGCGACTTCGTCAAGCCGCCG
>DATBJJ010000062.1:0-3823 GCA_036556425.1 Vicinamibacterales bacterium | reverse complement strand
AACTCGGTCCGGACCGAGTTGTGTTCGCCGCCGCTTCGCCCCGTTGTGGCTCGCCGTGGTCGGCACGCCGATCGACTTCCGCTCGGGGGTCTTCGCGTGCCGACCGCTGCCGCCAAGCCCGCGGCCCCACTCGCGCGTCGTCGAGCCTGCTGCGCGCGATGCCTAGCGGGGACGCGTCGGGCTGAGGGTGTCTAGCGTCTGCCGTGAACAAGGAAGAGTTGATCCTGTCGGCGAAGCGCCCATCGGATCTTGCCGTCGGCCCCGATGATCGCGTCTTCTTCTTGGGCCATGCGTACCGGCTGTCCGCCCCACTCCGGCACTGGCGTCGTCGCCTGCAGCTCGATCGAGTACCACATCGACGGAATGACCTTGGCGTCGCCGCGGCCTGGCACGCCCGTCTGATAGTCCCACAACCCGATCAGCGGTCCCGCGCCGTGGCCGTGCAGGCCGATCGGATGCGAATAGATCGTCCCGTTGATGCCTTTCTCCTGCATTCGCTTTCGCGCGGCAGCCAGGATGTCGTTGCCGCTCCTGCCCGGTCGGATTTCCTCCATGACGATGTCCTGGAGTGCGTTGCCGTTGGCGAGCGCGCGCCGGATGCCGGCCGGCGCCTCCGTTTCGTCTGCGCGCAGGACGTACGCGTTGTGCTGTGTGTCGGTGTTCAGGCGCGCGACCGTGATGCCGACGTCGCAGTGCAGCACGTCGCCGCGCTCGATGATCGGGTCCGCGCCAATCTGCTCGGCCGTCGCGCCCTTGCGCTGAACGTCGACGCTCGGCTGGAACCACGTGCCGAGGCCCAGATCGTTGACCCGCTGGCGCCACCACCAGACGAGATCGCTCGTTCGCGTCGTGCCGGGCGTGATCAGCTTCGACGAGAACATTTCCTGGGTCATCGACCACACGAGCTCCTGCATGCGGCGGAACAACACCTCCTCTTCGGGTAGCCTCACGGCGAGCAACTCGAGCGGGAGCGCTTCGGCGTCGCGGAGCTTCGCCGTCCACTTGCCGCCGAGCGCAGCCGACATCCCTGCCAGCTCTCCGCTCGAGAGCCCGTCCGAGAACGCGAACACCGTCGACCTGTCGATTCCAATGACGCGGGGGTTGCGCTCCTCGACCGCGGCCACGAGCATCTGCCACTGCTCGTCGCCCCAGAGCTCGGCCTGCTGTCCGCGGCCGACGTCGCCGGCCGCCGCTTTCGTGGAGCGGCGCGCGTCGAACACGCCGCCTTGCGAAGTGCCGCCCAACGCGATTCGCTCGACGCACGATGGCGACGGCGGCGCACCAGACGCCGCGCACTTGTCGAAAAAGATGTAGATCGTGCGGCGGCGCGCGGCGAACGTCTCGGGCGCCGTGATCGCGGGAAAGATCGGGTCCTCGTTGTACTCCCGCATCGGCACGACCCACATGTCGATGCCGTGCTTGCGCATCAGGCCTGGGAGAAACGTCTCGAGGCGCTTCTTCAACCAGTCCTGCTGCATCGCGGCCTGCTCGCGAAGCGTGCCGAACGGGCGGCGGACGGGGTCCGCCTGCTGACGTGCCGCAGGGACGGATGTGAACACCAGCGAGAGCGCTGCGCACGACAACACGGCGCGAGTGGATCGCATAGATCGGCGATTTTATCGTGTCTTCACAACTTCTCAGTCTTCGCTCACGACTCCCATTCGTCGCGCGTTCTAGAGTCGTCATGAGGAGCGTCGATATGCGAGCAGATTTCGGCATATTCGTCCTGTGTGGCGTTCTCGCCGGGAACGCCGCGTCAGCGCAAACCGTGCGGAGCGATTTCGAGAAGCTGCCCGTGAACGAACCGATCGTCTTCGTCGTCCCCGCGCAGGGCGGCGAGGTGAAAGGCCGACTGATCGCGTTCGATCCGGAGTCGCTTGCGCTGTCGATCGACGGACGCCGCGTCGAGTTCCAGCGCGACGAAGTGCGGCGCATTTATCGTCTCGGCGACCCGTACGAGGACGGCGGCAGACTCGGCGGGATCATCGGCGGGATTGTCGGCGCCGCCTTGGTAGGCGCGCACGTCGGCGCCTGCAACTCGGCCCCGGAAAGGTCCCGGGAAGGCTGCTCTCCGCTGACGAAGACTGCGCTCTTCGCGATCGCGGTGCCCCTCGGCTTCGCGCTCGGCTCCGGCTTCGGCTTGATCATCGACTACGAGCACACCGGTCGAACGCTCATCTACGAGCGCCCTCGATCGGGATCGTCGCCGTTTGCGGCATCAAGGACCCCGGCACGGACCGGTGTCGCGCTGACCATTCGGTGGTGAGCCGCGCGGGCCTGACAATGGAATAGACTCGTGTCGTCACGCGAGCGGAGCGGGGCGTGCGGGACCCCGCGAGCGAGCGTGTAAGGGGGTCCGGCGGGACGAAGTCCCCCGGTTGAGGATGACGCGATTCTCTATTGTGGCGCTGCTCCTCGGGACGACGCTGGCCGCGCCGTCAGGTCCTTTGATCATCGACACGCTGATGACGCCGCCGGCGTGGGCGCGACTCGAGCGGCGACTCCTCGATGAAAACGTGGCCGCGTGCCGCGAGTTCTTCCAGAAGTACTACGACCAACGCGGATACCTGCAGGCGTTCCTGCGCTGGGGCGCGAACGACGGCCCAGACGACGCGTTCGAGAACTTCAATCGATGGCCGGAGCTCCACGCGCTCGGCGCGGACGACGAAATCCTTCGACTGTATGTCGTCGCGTTGGATGGGATGATCCGCCAGTACTCGGAAGCGAAGACCACCGACGTTCCCGCCGGACGCGCGGGCATGTACGTGAAGGAGTTCTCCGCGCAGTCGGATTGGATGCACCACGGCGAAGGGCTGCAGCTCTTCAACCGCATGGCGTTGTCCGCGCCGGATCTGCCGTCGTATCGCGAGCGCGTGCGCCGCTTCGCCGGACTCTACATGGGCGAGGATCCCGCGGCGCCGAACTACGACCCGAAGAGGAAGCTCATTCGATCGATGATCAACGGCAGCATCGGGCCGCTGCTTCGGCCGGCGACGGCGCTCGACTGGGTCGGCGATCCGTTCGACACGACCGGATTCGTCGCGCTGCACGGCGAGAGCACGTACGCCCAGTTCCTCGATCACTACCGCGAGTACACCGACGTCGTCGGCGATCATTTCTTGAATCTCGTTGCGACGACGCTTCCTACCAACGCGTATCTCGCGACCGGCGACGCCAAGTACCGTCGCTGGCTGATCGGGTACATGGACGCCTGGCTCGAGCGCATGAAGCAGAACGGCGGCATCCTCCCCAGCTTCGTCGATCTCGACGGCGTGATCGGCGGACCGCAGCGACGGTGGTGGCAAAACGCCTATGGATGGGGCTTCAGCCCGATCAACCCCGTGACCGGCCGGCGCGAGGATCGCAATCGCATTCCGCGCGCGCTCGTCGGCTTCAGCAACGCGCTGCTCGTCACCGGCGATCGGAAGTATGTCGACGCATGGCGCGCGATGATCGCGGCCGTCAACGCGAACGCGCGCACGATCGACGGCCGGACGGAATACCCGACGATGTTCGGCGCCGATGGGTGGTACGGCTGGCAGCGGAATCCATGGAGCGTCGGCGCGCTCGAGGTCTGGTACTGGTCGATGCTTCCCGCCGATCGCGCTCGCGCCGGGGCGGATCCGTGGCTCCAGTTCCTCGACGGCAAGAACGCCGGCTATCCCGAAACCGCGATTCAACGCGACGTCGACGGCATTCCCCGGAAGGTCGCCGGGATCCGCGACGATCGCACAGCTCCCGACAAGCGGCTCGCCGACAACATGCTCGACCTGAACCCAGCCGCGACGGATTCGCTCGTGCGGCTGATGTGGGGCGCGCTCGT
>DATBJJ010000061.1:0-25494 GCA_036556425.1 Vicinamibacterales bacterium | reverse complement strand
TTGTAGTCGTAGGGAAGCGGTGGAACTTCGTGCGCCATGCTGTCTCTCCTTAGCTCTCAGCTCTCAGCTCTCAGCTCTCAGCTCTCAGCTCTCAGCTCTCAGCTGTCAGCTGTCAGCTGTCAGCTGTTTTGCATTCACGTCAGCCTGCGAGCATATCGTATAACGCACTCCACCGCGTACTCGCGTGAAGTCGGAAGCTGAGAGCTGACGGCTCGGAGCTGACGGCTATGGAACCGTCAGCATTCGATCGAGCGCGAGGCGCGCGAAGCTCTTCTGCGGTTCGGGAACGACGATCTGATTGTTGATCGTCCCGTCGACCAGGCCCTCGAGCACCCAGAGCAGGTGATTCGGCGAGACGCGGAACATCGTCGAGCAGAGACAGCCGAACGGATCGAGCGTGACGACGGTCTTGTCCGGCTCGACGTCGTTCTTCAGGCGGTTGACGAGATGAATCTCGGTCGCAACGGCCCAGACGGTTCGCGGAGGACTCGCCTTCACCGTCGTGATGATGTGCTCCGTCGATCCGCTGACGTCGGCAGCCTGCACGACGTCGAACGTGCACTCCGGATGCGCGATGACTTTGCCTTCGGGGTACTTCTGGCGGAACGCGGCAATCTGCTGCACCGTGAAGCGCGTGTGCACGGAGCAGTGGCCCTTCCACAAGATCAATTTCGCCGCGTTGACTCGATCGGCGTCGAGGCCGCCAAACATCTCCTCGGGATCCCACACGAGCATCCGATCGAGCGGCACGCCCATCTTGTACGCGGTGTTGCGGCCGAGATGCTGATCCGGCAGCATCAGCAGCTTCTCGCCGCGCTCCCACGCCCACTTCATCACGGCCGCGGCGTTCGTCGAGGTGCACACGATCCCGCCGTGCTTGCCGCAGAACGCTTTCACCTCGGCGGATGAATTGATGTAGGTGACGGGGACGAGCCCACCGTTCTGGTCTTTGCGTTCGAGCTGAACTCCCATCTCGCCGAGCTCGCGCCAGCAGATCTCCAACTGATCGCCGGCCGCCATGTCGGCCATCGAGCATCCCGCCGCGAGATCCGGCAGCACCACCTTTTGATGCTGGCCGCAGAGGATGTCGGCGCTCTCCGCCATGAAGTGAACGCCGCAGAAGACGATGTATTCCGCTTTGCCGCGGCTGGCCGCCGCGCGCGCGAGCTTCAGCGAGTCGCCGGTGAAGTCCGCGAACTTGATGACCTCGTCGCGCTGATAGTGATGACCGAGAATGACGAGCCGCTCGCCAAGGCGCTCCTTCGCCGCGCCAATCCGCGCGTCCATCTCATCGTCGGACAGGCGGAGGTATTTGTCGGGGAGCGGCTGACGCTCTCCTATGCTCTGCTTCTCGACCTGAGTCAGGAGTTTGATGTCCATTGTGTTGTCCGGCTGGAGCCGGACACTACAAAGTCATTGTACTACCGCGATTCGGGCCTCGTCGGGAGCGTCCGGGCCCGTTACGACGTTGTAGAGCGTATCGCGCTCGACGGGCTGGCGGCCCGCGGCGCGGATCAACTTGCGGATCGCCGACGTGCTCATGAACTCCGGCGTGACGGCGCCGGCCATGTGGTAGATCTTTTCCTCCTGCACGGTCCCGTCGAGATCGTCCACGCCGAACCACAAGGCCATTTGCGCGACGTCGACGCCCGTCGCGATCCAGAACGCTTTGATGTGCGGAACGTTGTCGAGCATCAACCGCGCGACGGCGTGCACGCGCAGCGTGTCCGACGCCGTGGGCGGCGGCAGCTTGCGCATCTGATTGTTGTCGGGATGGAACGCAAGGGGGATGAACGCCTGCAGTCCGCCGGTGGCATCCTGCAGCGCGCGCGTGCGCAGCATGTGATCGACGCGCTCGGCCATCGTCTCGATGTGGCCATAGAGCATCGTGATGTTCGAGCGAAGGCCGAGGCCGTGCGCGATCCGATGAATTTCGAGATAGCGATCCGCGCCGCACTTGTCGTGGCAGATCTTCCGGCGCACGCGCTCGGCGAAAATCTCCGCGCCGCCGCCCGGCAGCGAGTCGAGGCCCGCCGCCTGCAGCGCGCGAAGCACCTCTTCGTCGGTCGACTTGTAGAGATCCGCGAAGAACGCGATCTCGACGGCGGTGAAGCACTTCAGATGAATGCCGGGACGAATAGCCTTGAAGCCGCGCAGAAGCTCCAAGTAGTACTCGAACGGCAGCTCCGGATGCAGGCCGTTGACGACGTGGACTTCGGTCAGCGGCTGATGGGCGCGCTGGCGCAGCTTGTCCCACGCTTCTTCGAGCGACATCGTGTACGAGCCTTCGTCGCCGGGCTGCAGGCGCGCGAACGAGCAGAACAAGCAGCTCGCCACGCAGACGTTCGTCGCTTCGAGACGGATGTTGAAGTTGTAGTAGGTGCGCGCGCCGTGCCGCTTCTCGCGCTCGCGGTTCGCGAGCCAGCCGAGCGCCAGCGTGTCCGGGCAGTCGAACAGCCGCACGCCATCCTCGAAGGTCAGGCGTGCGCCCGCTTCCAGCTTCGCGTCGATCTCGGACAAGCCGAGCTGCCGCAGGCGAGTCTGCATGAGGGAGCTATCCGATTCCCTGTATCTGCACGCGGAACGTTCGCGTCCGCGGACCGTCGAGCTCGGCGGCGATCACGCGCTGCCATTGCCCGAGCACGAGCTCCGCGCCGCTGACTTGCAACGTCAGCCCGTGCCCGAGGAGCATCGCGCGCAAATGCGCGTCCGCGTTGTTGCGATCGCAATCGGAGTGCTCGGGATCGTTGTGTCTCCACGCCGCGTCGCGCGCGACGGTCTTCTCGAGGAACTGCTTGATGTCGGCGTGCAGCGCGGCCTGCGCTTCGTTGATGAAGACGGCGCACGTCGTGTGCATCGACCACACGCTCGCGAGCCCGTCGCGGACGTTCGACGACGAGACGATTGAGGCGATCCGCTCGGTGAGATCGGCGAGCTCGACGCGTTCGGAGGTCTCGATCGTGACGGTTTCCGCGTGAACGACGAGCGCGCCCGTCGCGGCCACGGCATCCTTCGCCGGGCTTTGTCGAGCGTAGACAGTCGAGCTCTTAGTCATAGTCTCCACGCCGCTTACGGGCGCTCGCCAGGGGCAGCAAGTACCTCATTTTATAAGTGTTATACTCGGGGGCACAACTGACGCTGGAGCTCGCGCTTCGTGCGCGGCTCTGCCCGGCGACCACGCGAAGTGGGTGTAAAGCCCACGCGGTGCCGCCACTGTAAGCGGGGAGCGACGTTCCGATCACGCCACTGAGAACTTCCGGCTGAAGCCGGAAGCCACCGGGAAGGCTGGAACGCTCGTGACGATCCGCAAGCCAGGATACCTGGCGCCGGGCCGTCCTTTTCCTCGGCGCGAGATCACGCCGAAAAGGAGCCCTCGTGCGCACCATTCCCGTTCGATCCCTAGCCCTCCTCGTCTCGTTTCTGCTGTCGACGCCGTCCCTGCGCGCGCAATCCGCGCAGGACGCGATCGCGGGCATCGTCGTCGACGCCAACGGATCGCCGGTCGTTCGCGCGCTCGTCACGATCGCCGACGCGCAAGGCAAGACCGTCGCGTCGACGTTCACGGATCGCGATGGGCGCTTCGACGCGCGCGCGCGCCCCGCGAGTGGCTGCAGCGTGGAGGCCACGCTCTCCGGATTCGTGCCGGCGCGGCTGCCGTGCGCGCGCTATCAGGACATGCGGCTGTCGCTCGCGATCGCGCCGCTGCACGAAGCCGTCGTCGTCACCGCAACGCGAGGCGAAGCGCCGGGGGGGCAGCTTGCCGCAAGCGTCACGGTCTTCGAGAGGGATGACATCGAGCGCCGTCAGACGCCGCTCGTGGCCGATCTGCTGCGCCATGCGCCCGGCGTGACCGTGATGCACACTGGCGCGTACGGGACGCAGACGTCGCTCTTCGTGCGCGGCGGCGAGAGCAACTACAACAAAGTGCTCCTCGACGGCATTCCGCTCAACGAGCCTGGCGGCGTCTTCTACTTCAACAATCTCACCTCCGAGCATCTCGAGCGCGTCGAGCTCGTCCGCGGATCGCATTCGGCGCTCTTCGGATCGGACGCGATGGCGAGCGTCGTCCAGATGTTCACGCGGCGCGCGACGCGCGACGGCGTCGGCGCGGACGGAACGTTCGAAGCGGGGGGGTACGGAACGGTGCGCGCCTCGGCGGGCGTCAGAGGGAAGCGCGGCGCGGTCGACTATTCGTTCCATGGCGCGCGATACATGACGGACAATCGCGTGCCGAACAACGAATTCGACAACACGACGTTGTCGGCGTCGGCGGGAATCGAGCTCGCTCCGGGCACCACGCTCCGCTTCGTCGGCCGCGGAGAGTTCGGCGACGTCGGCACGCCCGGGCAGACGATGTTCGGCCGTCCCGATCTCGACGCGCGGTTCGAGCGGCACGATGGCGTCGCGGGCGTGACGCTCGTGCAGCGCCTCTCGCATGACGTTCAGCATCGCGCGACGTACGGCTTTGCGGCGTCGAACCAGACGTCCGTCAATTCGATTGCCGACCCGCCGTACACGCCTACGTTCGAAGGCCATGCCGCGCCGTTCGAGTTCGGCGACTTTCCATACGACCTTCGCAACGAGTTGACGCGTCATCATCTCAGCTATCAGGTGGACTGGAGAGTGTCGACGGCGGCGGCAAGCGCCGGCACGCATATCGTGACCGGCGCGATCGACTTCGACGGCGAGCGCGCGACGCTCCGCGATCGCAGCGCCGGCACCGCGACGAACGCCAGCCGCAACAACGCCGGCTACTCGCTTCAGCATCAGGCGCTGTGGCCGCGCGTGTTCACGACGATCGGCGTCCGCGTCGAGGACAACGACAGCTTCGGCGTGTCGACGGTGCCGCGCGGATCGATCGCGTGGATCGCACGCACGGGATCCGGATCGCTCGGCGACACGAAGGTGAAGGCGTCCGCCGGGCTTGGCATCAAGGAGCCGACGATCGTGCAGTCGTTCAGCCCGCCGCCGTTCGCGGGCAATCTCGATCTCGAGCCGGAGCGATCGCGCACGGTGGAAGCGGGCGTCGAGCAGCGATTCCTGAACGATCGCGCGAAGGTCGAAGTGACGTGGTTCGCGAACAGATTCCGCAACATCATCTCGACGCGCACCGTGAGCTTCAATCCATTTCGATCGCAGTACTTCAACATCGGCTTGACGCGCGCGCGCGGGGCGGAGCTGGCCGTCGATCTCGCGCCGTCGAAAGACCTGCGTCTCTCGACCGGCTACACGCTGCTGGCGTCGGAGATTCTGGAGAGTACGGCGCCGACCAATCCCGTGTTCCGTCCCGGACAATGGCTCTTCCGCCGGCCGCGCCACTCCGGATTCACGTCGGTGACGTACCAACGCGATCGCGTTCTCGTCGACGTGTCCGGCATCTTCGTCGGCCGGCGCGTGGACAGCGACTTCTCCAGCCTGGTTCCGGCGATTGTCGAGAACGACGCCTACGCGCTATGGAATCTGCGCGCGCAGTACCGTCTGTCGACGCACATCTCCGTCGTCGCCGCCGTCGACAATCTCACGGGATCCGACTACATGGAGCCGCTCGGCTATCGAGCGCTCGGGCGCACGGCGCGTCTCGGCGTGAAGGTCGGATTCTGATGGATCAGCGTCCGCGCGCGGCGATCTCCTGGAGCGGCGGCAAGGACTGCTGCTCGGCGCTCCATCGCGTCGCCGCGCGCTACGACGTCGCCGCCGCGTTCACGATGTTCGATGAAGAAGGCGCGAGGAGCCGATCGCACGGGTTGAGGCCGGAGCTGGTCGCGGCGCAGGTCGAGCGGCTCCGCGTACCGAATCCGCGCGATCCGCGCGATCCGCGTGATCCGCGCGATCCGCGCGATCCGCGTAATCCGCGTAATCCGCGTAATCCGCGTAATCCGCGTAATCCGCGTTTAACGCACGTGAGCCGCCGCTGCTCGTGGGAGAGCTACGACGATGCGTTCGTGTCCGGACTCCAAGAATTGGCGGCGTTCGGCATCACGCACGTGATCTTCGGAGACATCATGTTCGACTCGCATCGCGAGTGGACCGAGAAGCGCTGCGCCGCGGCCGGCATGACCGCGGTGCAGCCGATTTGGGGCGAGCCGACCGACGTCATGCTGCGCGAGTTCCTCGCCTCGGGAAGCGAAGCGGTCATCGTCACCGTTCGCGCGAGCCTGCTCGATCAATCGTGGCTCGGACGCTCGTTGACGGCGTCGATGCTCGACGAGCTCGCGGCGCTCGGCGTCGATCCGTGCGGCGAGCGCGGCGAATACCACACGCTCGTCGTCAACAGTCCGCTGTTCAGCCGGCCCCTCGCGGTGCGCACGGGCGGCCGCGTGCTTCGCGCGGGCTGCTGGGCGCTCGACGTCGAGGAAGAAGTCGACGATCGTGTCAGCGAGGCACGGGGGTGACCGCCATGCTGCAGGCGCGCGGCATCTCGTTCAAATACGGCGCCACCGAGGTCCTGCGCGGCGTCTCGATCGACGTGCCGGCGGACGGCTTCGTCGGCATCCTTGGACCGAACGGCTCCGGAAAGACGACGCTCCTTCGTGTGCTCGCGGGGACGCTCGCGCCCGCCGACGGAGGTGTGTCTCTCGACGGCGCCGATCTCGCCGCGCTCTCTCGCACGGATCTCGCCCGGCGCATGGCGGTCGTCCCGCAAGAGACGCGGCTCGCGTTCGACTTCACCGTCCTCGAAGTCGTGCTGATGGGCCGGTATCCGCACCTTGGAACGTTCGAGGTCGAAGGTCCGAAGGACATCGCGATCGCGCGCGAGGCGCTGGCCGCGACCGGCACGCGCGAGCTCGAGCATCGCCAGTTCACGACGCTGAGCGGCGGCGAAAAACAGCGCGTCATCATCGCCGGGGCGTTGGCGCAGATCGCTCCCGGCACGGAGCGCCCCGCGATGCTCCTGCTCGACGAGCCGACGGCCGCGCTCGATCTCGCGTATCAGCTCGAGATTGCCGTGCTGCTGCGAGAGCTACAGCAGCGCATGCGAATCGCGGTCGTCGTCTCGACCCACGATCTCAATTTCGCCGCGAGCCTGTGCCGATCGCTCGTGCTGCTGAAGGGCGGACAGGTCATCGCCTCGGGCGCGACGGCGGACGTGCTCACTCCGCATCGCATTCGCGAGCTCTACGGTGTCGAGGCGGACATTCGCCGTCACGACGCTGCGGGCCATCTCGTCGTCGTGCCGCTTCGGCGGGTGCAGCCCCAGGCCCGGCGATGATTCGACGACGGCTCGCCGCGGCGATCGTGGGGTTTGGGGCCCTGGCGCTTGGCGCGATTGTGCTGGCTCCGCTCGTCGGATCGACGTCGATCAGCCTGCGCCGCGCGTTCGATTTCTCGCGGCCGTTCGCGGACAACGTCGACGCGCAGATCTTTTTCGTGGCGCGGTTGCCGCGCACGTTGGCGGGCGCGCTCGTCGGCGCGGCGCTCGCGTCTGCCGGCGTCGTCTTCCAGGGCTTGCTGCGCAATCCACTCGCGACGCCGTACACGCTCGGCGTGTCGGCGGGCGCGGCGTTGGGCGCGATGTTGGCGATCACGTTCGGCTGGACATTCGGCGCGGCCGGCGTGTCGGCCGTCACAGGGGCGGCGTTCGTCGGCGCGGCGGGCGCGGTCGCGATCGTGTATGCGCTCGCGCGCGCGAGACATCGCGGCCTCTCGACCGACGTGCTGCTCCTCGCCGGCGTCACGTTGAACGCCTTTTTCTCGTCGCTCATCCTGTGCGTGCAGTACTTCGCGGACTTCACCGACGCGTATCGAACGCTGCGGTGGTTGATGGGCGATCTCGACGTCAGCAGCTACCAGCCGATCCTGGCCGCGCTCCCGCTCCTTGGGATTGCGTTTATTGCGTTCGCCTGGCTGGCGCGGCCGCTGAATCTGCTGTCAGTTGGCGCCGACAGCGCCGAGACGCGCGGGCTCTCGGTCGCGCGGGCGCAGCGCGGCGCGTTCTTCAGCGCGTCGCTCGCGACCGGCGCGGCGGTCTCGGTCAGCGGACCGGTCGGCTTCATCGGGATCGTCGTGCCGCATCTCGTCCGGCTTCTCGTCGGATCGGATCACCGCGTCGTGCTGCCGGCGTCCGCGCTCTTCGGTGCGGCGTTTCTCGTTGGATGCGACGTGCTGTCGCGCACGTTGATCGCGCCCGTCGAGATACCGGTCGGCGTGATCACGGCGTTGATCGGCGGACCGTTCTTCTTGTGGCTGTTAGTGAGGCGATCGTGATTCCACAGGCATTCCCGAGCGCAGCGGCACACGAGGTTCGCGTCACGATGAACACGATGGCCACGAAGAACACGAAGAATCCATTGATTCCCTTCGTGCTCACCGTGTCCATCGTGCTCTTCGTGATTCTCGTGCGCGAGCCGTCGGCCCGTCTCAGTCTGTCCGCCGCCACCGAACAAACGCCTTCGCGCATCATCTCCGTGATCCCCGCCGTCACGGAAATGCTCTACGCGCTCGGGGCGGGTCGGCAAGTTGTCGCCGTCGGCAGCTTCGATCAGTACCCTCCGGATGTCGAGAAGCTCCCTCGCGTCGGCGCGCTGCTCGATCCTGATCTCGAGCGGATTCTCTCGCTTCGGCCCGACCTGGTCGCCGTCTACGAGAGCCAGACCGATCTTCGCAAGCAGCTCGATCGCGCGGCAGTGCCGACCTTCGTCTACAAACACGCCGGCCTCGCGGACATCACGTCGACGATCCGTCAGCTCGGCGCGCGCATCGGCCGGGAAACGGAAGCGGCGGCCACGATCAAGAAAATCGACGATCATCTCCAGATGATTCGGAAGCGCGTCGAAGGCCGTCCCAGGCCTCGCACGCTGCTCGTCTTCGAGCGCGACGCGCTCGCGCTGCGCGGGATATACGCGAGCGGCGGCGTCGGTTTCCTGCAGGACATGCTGGAGGTCGCGGCGGGCGACAACGTCTTCGGCGACGTCAAGCGTCAGTCGCTGCAAGCGACGACGGAGTTGATCCTCGCGCGCCGCCCGGAAGTGATCGTCGAGTTTCGATCGGGAACGCTGACGCCCGATCAGCGGGCGAAGGAGATCGCGGTCTGGCAAAGCCTGCCGTCCGTGCCTGCCGTTCGATCCAACCGCATCACGATCATCACCGATCAACGCACCGTCGTGCCGGGCCCGCGAGTCGCGGAAGGCACGGAGCTCATCGCGCGCGCGCTCCATCCGGACGCGTTCGGCAAGTAAAGGGATCGGACTCATGAAAATCCTGATCTCGTGGAGCAGCGGCAAGGACAGCGCCTGGATGCTGCACACGATTCGGCGCGAGGGCATCGGCGCGCCGGCCGCGCTCCTGACGACGATCAACGAGGCTGCCGATCGCGTCGCAATGCATGCCGTTCGCACGGAGGTGCTGCGAGCGCAGGCCGAGGCGGCGGGACTTCCGCTCGTGACCGTGCCCATTCCGTCGCCGTGCCCAAACGACGTCTACGAGGAGCGGATGGCGGCCGCGTGCCGTCAGGCCGTGGCCGACGGATTCACGCACGTGGCGTTCGGCGATCTTTTTCTCGAGGACGTTCGCCGGTACCGGGAAGAGCGGCTGGCCGGCACTGGCTTGATCCCGATCTTTCCGCTGTGGCTGCGCCCAACGCCGGAGCTGGCGCGCGAGATGATCGCCGGAGGCCTCGAGGCTCGATTGACGTGCGTCGATCCGCGCGCGGTGCCTGCCGATCTCGTCGGCCGAGCGTTTGACGCAACTCTGCTCGCCGATCTCCCGGCGGGCGCCGACCCCTGCGGCGAGCGCGGCGAGTTCCACACCTGCGTGACCGCCGGGCCGATGTTCTCGCGGCCCCTCGACGTCGAGGTTGGCGTGATCGTCGATCGCGACGGGTTCCGGTTCGCCGATCTGCTGCTCCGCTCGCCAATCGCCGGGTAACGGCGGCTCGTCCCGCCGCGGTCGCACGGAAATCAAGTAAGTTAGTAAACACTTACTTGCGACCGAGCGTCCTTCGTGTTTATGCAGCGCCCCGCCACGGTGCCCTCTTCGCCGATCCGGCTCAGCCTTCCCCAACGCCGCCGTCAGCTGATCGATGCCGCGCGGCGGGTGTTCGCGGAGCGCGGATTCCGCGGCGCCACGACGCGTCAGATTGCCGCCGCCGCCGGCGTCACCGAGGCGCTGATCTTCCAGCACTTTCCGGACAAGGACGCGCTCTACGCCGCCATCCTCGACGAGCAAGCGGGCGAATCGCAGGCCGGCCACGACCGATGGCTGGCCGATCTCGAGGCCTCGCGGGCGGCGAGCGACGACGAAGCCGTGATTCGAAGACTCTATGAGGGACTCATTACGGAATACCAACGCGATCCCGATCTGCTGCGGCTGATGGTCTTTTCGGCGCTCGAGGGACATCCGCTGTCGCGGCATCTGCACGGCAAAGCCACGAGGCTGTACCGGTTTCTGGAGGCGTTCATCACCGACGGACAGCGCGGCGGAAGGTTCAGGCAGGAATCGCCGGCGCTTCTCGCGCGGGCGACGCTCGCGCTCCCCGTCTACTACATCCTGCAGCGGCAGCTTTTCAAGACGCCGTGGCCCGCGATCGATGCCGGTGAAGTGATCGAAGGCGGCGTTCGCTTCACGCTCGCGGGACTGAAGGCCGAGGTGCCGTCGTGACGCGCCGCGCGTTGGTGCTCACGGCGATCGTTGGTTTCGCGTCGGCCGGATGCCGGCAGCAGCCGCAAGCCGCGCAGAACGCGGCGGCGCCTGCGCCCGTGACCGTCACGGTCGCGCAGGTAAAGACCCAAGAGGAGCCGGTGACCATCGAAGCGACCGGCAGCTTCGAGGCCGACGAATCATCCGACGTCGCGCCGGACGCCTCCGGCCGCGTCGTCGCGACGCCGGTCGACGTGGGGCAGTTCGTGAAGCACGGTGCCGTGCTCGTACGGCTGCAGGGGATCGATGCCGGATTGCGGCTCGACGAAGCGCGCGCCGCCGTCAGCCGCACGGAAGCCAGCCTCAAGCTCGCGGAATCGCAGAACACGCTCGCGCAGACAACGGCGCAGCGCTATGCGTCGCTGCTCGCGACCGGCGACGTCTCGAGCACCGTTGCGGATCAGGCGCGCACCGGCGCCGAAACGTCATTGCAGAACGTGAACACAGCCCGGGCCACGCTCGCGCAGGCGAAGGCGCAGCTCGCGTTGGCGGAAAAGGCAGTGGAAGACGTCGCCGTCGTGGCGCCGTTCTCGGGCTACATCAGCCAACGCCGCGTCTCGCTCGGAGAATACGTTCAGCCCTCGACCGCCGTCGTCACGCTGCTGAAGATCGATCCGCTGCGGCTGCGGCTGACGATCCCCGGCGTGCAGGCGGGACAGATCCGCGTCGATCAGAAGGTCAACGCGACCGTCGATGCGTTCCCCGAACAGTCGTTCTCGGGGAAGATCACGGCGATCAATCCAGCCATCGCCGCCGAATCGCGCTCGTTCATCGTCGAAGCACGCGTGCCGAATCCCGAGGCGCTGCTCAAGCCGGGCATGTTCGCCGTCGCGACCGTCGATCAAGGGCGCACCATGAAGGTGATGCTGGTCCCGCGGCGCGCCGTGATCGAAGACTCGAATACCAACTCGTATCGCGTGTTCGTCGTCGACAAGGAGAACAAGGCGCGGCTCCGCATCGTACAGCTCGCGGCCCGCGAGCTCGGCGACAACACGAGAATTCTCTCGGGCATCCAAGACAACGATCGCGTCGCGACCTCCAATCTCGCGCAGCTGTACGAGGGCGCCGAGGTCAAGGTCGGCGGCTCCTAAGGCCAGGCCATCATGCAGAAGCTTGCCGAGATCTGCGTTCGACGTCCCGTCTTCGCGACCATGTTGATTGCCGCGATCACCGTCGTGGGCGGTGTGTCGTTCTTCACGCTCGGCGTGGATCGCTATCCACGCGTCGAGACGCCCGTCGTCTCCGTGACGACGACGAACCTGGGCGCAACGCCGGAGAACATGGAGACGGAGGTCACCGATCGCATCGAGGCCGCGGTCAACACCGTGGCCGGCATCGACGAGCTGCGATCGACGTCGAGCGAAGGGCGCTCGCGCGTCACGATCTCCTTCGAGCTCTCGAAGAACGCCGACGTCGCGGCGCAGGAGGTGCGCGCGAAGGTCGATCCCGTCATCCGCGTTCTGCCCGAAACGGCCGATCCTCCGATCGTGCAGAAGCAGGATCCGGACTCGTTCCCCGTGATCATGTTCTCCGTCTCGGCGCCGATGCCCGTCGTCGAGCTGACGACGTTCCTCGAGCAGAACGTCCAGAAGCGCCTCGAGACGGTGAACGGCGTCGGGGAGGTCCTGCTCTTCGGCGCGCGCCGGCGCGAGATTCAGGTCCAGATCGATCCCGATCGACTGAACGCGTATGCGCTGTCGACGACCGACGTTGCCGCCGCGCTCCGATCGCAAAACCTCGAGCTCCCCGGCGGAAAGCTCGAACAGGGATCGCGCGAGCTGTCGGTGCGGACGGTCGGACGCCTTCGCAACCCCGCGGACTTCAACGATCTCGTGATTGCCACGCGCGGCAACTCGCCGATTCGCATCAGCGACGTCGGGCGCGTCGCCGATACGGGCGAAGAGCCGAACTCGATCTCGATGCTCGACAGCAAGCCGGCGATGACCGTGGCCGTTCGCAAGCAGAGCGGCTACAACACGGTCGCGCTCGCCGAGGCGATCAAGGCGCGCATGGCCGAGATCCAGGCGACGCTCCCGCCGACCGTCGAAGTCCGCCTCGTGCGCGACGACTCCGAGTTCATCAACGCGTCGCTCCACGCGATCGAGGAGCATCTGATACTGGGCGGCATCCTCGCCGCGGTCATCGTCCTCATCTTCCTCAGGAACGTCCGCTCGACGATCATCGCGGCCGTCGCGATCCCGACGTCGATCATCGGCGCGTTCGCCGTCATCGCGGCGCTCGGCTTCACGCTCAATCAGATGACGATGCTGGCGCTGACGCTGATGGTCGGCATCGTCATCGACGACGCGATCGTCGTCCTCGAGAACATCTACAGGTTCGTCGAAGAGAAAGGCATGTCGCCGTTCCAGGCGGCGATCGAAGGCACGCGCGAGATCGGCCTCGCCGTCATGGCGACGACGATGGCGCTGCTGGCCGTCTTCATTCCCGTCGGTTTCCTCGGCGGCATCGTCGGCCGGTTCATGTCGTCGTTCGGATTGACGTCGGCAGCGGCGATTGCCATCAGCTTGATCGTCTCGTTCACGTTGACGCCCATGCTGGCCGCGCGATGGATCAAGCCGGTCTCGCACGAGCCCGGGCACGCGGGCGGCGATCAGTCGAGGCGCGGGTTCTATCGTCACATCGACCGCGTCTACTCGGGGATGCTGCACTGGTCGATGGCGCATCGCTGGATCATCGTCATGGCCTGCCTGCTGGTCGTGATCTCGATCGTGCCGCTCTATCGCATGTCGGGCATCAACTTCACGCCAGTCGAGGACGAGTCGCGCTTCCAGATCTCGATGCGTCTTCCGGTCGGGTCGAGCCTCGGCGCCACACAGGCGCTCGTCGATCGCGTGTCGCGCGACGTGCTTCGGACGATTCCAGGCGTGCTCGCCGTGCAAGGCAATGCCGGGCTGACCGGAGGCGGCCAGGGCGCGAACAATTCCGGGAACGTCTTCGTCCGCCTCAAGCCAATCGAGGAGCGAGACCAATCGCAGCAGGAGCTGATGCTTCAAGCGCGCAAGCTCGTGCAGCCGTACCGCAAAGCGGCGGTCATCTCGGTGCAGGGCACCGGCGGGTTGACGTTCGTCGGAGGGCGCGGCGCGCAGATTCAGTACGCGCTCGTCGGACCGGATCTCGCGAAGCTCGATCAGTACAGCGCGAAGGGCACGACGGTGATGGATCAGAATCCCGTGCTCGTCGACATCGACCGGAGCTTCCAGCCCGGACTGCCGGAGCTGCGGCTCAACATCGATCGCAAGCGCGCGGCGGACCTCGGGGTGCGCGTGCAGGACATCTCGCAGACGGTCAACGCGCTCATCGCCGGTCAGGAGGTCACGACGTTCAACGCGGCAAGCGACCAATACGAAGTCGTGTTGAAGGCGCAGAACTCGTTCCGGCGCACGCCGGAATCGATCGCGGCGGCAACCGTGCGCACGACCTCCGGCGAGCTCGTGCAGCTTCGCAACCTCGTCTCGTTCAACGAAGGATCGGGGCCTGCGTCGATCGATCGCCTCAACCGGCAGCGTCAGATCACGATCTCGGCGAACCCGGCGCCCGGCGTGTCGCAGGCGGAAGGGCAACGTGCGCTCGAGACCGCGTTCGCATCGCTCGACATGGAGCCCGGCTACAAGCTCGTCACGAGCGGCCAGTCGCGCGAGCTCGGACGCGCGGCGTACTACTTCGCGATCGCGTTCGCGCTCTCGTTTGTCTTCATGTATATGGTGCTCGCCGCGCAGTTCGAATCGTTCATCCACCCGGTGACGATCCTGCTGACGCTCCCGCTCGCGGTGCCGTTCGGCCTCGGCGCGTCGCTCCTCTTCCGCCAGCAGCTCAACATCTACTCGGCGTTGGGCGTGCTGCTCCTCTTCGGCATCGTCAAGAAGAACGCGATTCTGCAAATCGATCACACGATCGGCCTGCGCGCCAAGGGCATGCCGCGCGGCGAGGCGATCATGCAGGCGAATCGCGATCGTCTGCGGCCGATCCTGATGACGACGATGGCGCTCGTCGCGGGAATGCTGCCGCTCTGCGTCGGCAGCGGACCGGGCGCCGAGACGAATCGATCGATCGGCTTGCTCGTGGCCGGCGGCCAATCGCTCTGCCTCCTGCTGACGCTGCTGGCCGTGCCCGTGTTCTATTCCCTCTTCGACGATGCGGCGGAGTCTCCGGCGTGGAGGCGCGTCGGACACGCGGTCGAGCGCGCGACGAGCCCCGCGCGGCGCCTCGTCGGCCGGCTGACTGGCAGGCGCCTGGCGCCGGGCCAGGGGGTCGATCGATGAGGGACGGGCGAACGATCTGGATTGCCTCCATCGCGCTCGTCGCGGCTCTTGCGCCAACGCCCGCCGGCCGGGCTCAGACTATCGAGCAGGCCACGCCGCCGCGGATCGGCGTCGCCGACGCGCCGCTCTCGATCACGCTGGCCGACGCGATCAGAATGACGCTCGAGCAGAACAACGACGTCGCGATCGCGCGAATGGACACCGACGTCGCGAGGCAGAACATCCGCGCGGCGCTCGGCGTCTACGATCCGCGCGTCACGCCGAACTTCGCGTACGAGCGGACGGTCACGGCGAACACGTCCGCGATCGGCGGTGCCACCGAAGGACGGCTCGAGCGCACCGAGATCTCCGGCGGCGCGGGAATGATCGGCCGCACGCCGTGGGCCGGCGGGCGCTACACGGTCGACTTCAGCTCGTCGCGGCTCGATACGAGCAACCAGTTCGCGCGCCTCAATCCGGAGTTCCCGTCCGCGCTCACGGCGAGCTACACGCAGCCGCTCTTCCGGGGACGCGCGATCGATACCGATCGGCGGAACATCCTGCTCGCGCGGCGCGCGCTCGACCTCACCGACGCGCAGCTGCTGCAAGTCGTCATGGATCAACTGACGCTCGTCGAGGAGGCGTACTGGGATCTCGCGTTTGCCGCGAAGAACCTCGACGTGCTGACGTCGGCGCTGGCCCAGGCGCGCGGTCAGGTCGCCAGCAACGAGCGTCAAGCGAAGGAGGGCACGCTCGCGCCGATCGACGTCGTCGAGGCGCAGACGCAGGTCTCGCGATTCCGGCAGGCCGTCGCGTCGGCGCAGCAGGCGCTGACGGAAGCGGAAAACCGCTTGAAGCGCCTGATGCTGGCGGATCGCAAGGCGTCGGCGTGGAATAGTCCGATCGTGCCCGTCGAGCTCGCCGATCGCAGCGCGCCGCCGATCGGCGTGGACGAGGCCGTGAAGCTCGCGCTCGCGCGGCGTCCCGAGCTCAAAGCGCTGGACAGCACGCGGGCGCAGAACGACGTCGACCGTGCGTTCTTTCGCGATCAGACGAAGCCGCAACTCAATCTCGTGGGCGGGACGACGCTGTCTGGATTGTCGGGCGATCCGCTGTCGAGCACGAGCCAGCCGCCGGTCGGCGGGAACGACGGCGACGCGGCGCTCCTCGCGCGGTTGAACGAGCTGTCCGCGCTCGCGAACTTGCCGCCGCTTCCCACGCCGCCGCCGTCCACGGGGAACGCGGTGCCGCAGTTCTTCGTCGGCGGTTATTCAACGTCGCTGAGCAACCTGCTCGCGCGACGGTTTCCGACGGCGGTCGTGCAGCTGCAAGTGGATCTGCCGCTGCGCAATCAAACCGCCCGCGCGAATCTCGCCCGCGCCGAGGTTCAGGCGACGCAGCTCGCGCGCCGGCGGCAAGCGCTCGAGCAGGCAATCGAGAGCGAAGTGCGCGACACGCTGCAGGCCGTGCGATCGTCGGAGCTGCGGCTCGAAGCCGCCGCCTCGGCGCGCCGATACGCGCTCGAACAGTACGAGAGCGAGCGCCGGCGATTCGATTCCGGCTTGAGCACGGTCTTCCTCGTCCTCGAGCGCCAAACCGCGTTCGTCACGGCGCAGGCGAGCGAGCTGCGCGCCCGCGCGGATCTCAATCAAGCAATCGCGCAACTCGAACGCGCCGTCGGCGGCACGCTCGAGTGGCATGGGGTCAAGCTGCAGTCGTAGGCGGTCCTTCCTCATTACCGTGGTAATATGCCGTATGGCTCCGGCTCGATCGCGACTGACCGCGCAGGCACAAGTCTCCGTCCCCGCCAACATCCGTAGGAAGCTCGGCCTGGGACCGGGGTCGGTACTCGAATGGGACGACGCGGGCGGCGAGATCGTGGTGCGGCGGGTCGGTCGATTCACATCCGAAGATGTGCATCGGCAGCTCTTTCCCGGTCGCCCCAAGCTGAGATCGTTGAAAGAGCTGAAAGCAGGTATTCGCCGGTACGTGAAGAATCGCCATGCAAGCGGTTGATACGAATGTGCTGGTTCGTCTCATCACACGCGACCATCCCAAACAAGCCGCCGCCGCCGAGGTCTTCATCGAGAGGGGGGCGTGGGTTTCTCACCTCGCCTTGGTCGAAGCGACGTGGGTGCTCGACACGGTCTACGAGCGCACTCCCGCAGCGATTGCTCGGGCTGTCGAGATGCTCCTCGATCACGAACACCTGACCGTACAGGATCCAGAAACGGTGGCGGCGGCAATCGAGCGCTTTCGCGGCCATCCGAACGTGGGATTCTCTGACTGCCTTATGCTGGAGACCGCGCGCAGGGCAGGACACCTGCCAGTGGGCACGTTCGATCGCAATCTCGCCAAGCTGCCTGGCGCGGAACGGCTGCGCGCGTAGGAGGCACAATGAGTCTCGGCAACATCATCCCCGCGGTCCTCTTCGGGATCGTGTCGCTGCTGCCCGTCGTCATCACGATCTGGGCGGTGCTGACGCTCCGGGACATTCAGGGAACGCTCGAATCGATGGACGGCAAGCTCGACGCGATCGCGCGCGGGCTCCAGAAGCCGTAGCCTCACGCAATGCGCGCGAGCGATCACTGGCCGTGGCTCTTTCCCGCCACGTACGCGCTGCACTTCGCTGAGGAGTACGCCGGCGGATTCAACAGGTGGCTCTCCGCGATCGCGGGCGCGAATCTTTCCGACCGCGACTTCATCGCCATCAATGCGATCGCGTTCGTCGTGATGAGCCTCGCCGCCGCTCTCGCCGCATACCAGCCGCAGTCCCGCTGGCTGATCGCCGCGCTCGGGACGATCGTCGCGCTGAACGCGCTGCTGCACGTCGGCGGCAGCATTCTCGCGCGCTCCTACAGTCCTGGCGCGATTACGGGCGCGCTGCTCTGGTTTCCGCTCGGCCTGTTCGCGCTGCGCCGGGCGCGCAACGAACTGCCGTCATCGTCCTTCGCGCTTGGCGTGATCGTCGGTCTGTGCCTGCACGGGTTCGTATCGCTTGCGGCGTTGACGAGCTGATGGCCAACGAGACGACGGTGACGCGATGCGCGTGGGCGCGAACGCCGCTCTCGATCGCGTACCACGACAACGAATGGGGCAACCCCGTCCACGATGACCGTGTGCTCTTCGAGCTCATCACGCTCGAAGGCGCGCAGGCGGGCCTGAGCTGGGAGACGATCCTCAGAAAGCGCGACGAGTACCGGAAGGCATTCGCCGGATTCGATCCCGTCAAGGTCGCGCGCTTCACGCCTGAGCGAATCGAACGCCTGATGGCGAATCCGGGAATCGTGCGTAACCGGTTGAAGATCGAGAGCACGGTGAGCAACGCGAAAGCGTTCCTCGCGATCCAGCGCGAGTTCGGATCCTTCGACGCCTACGTGTGGAGGTTCGTCGGCGGGTCGCCGAGGATCAATCGCCCCCGCACGATGAAGGACCTACCGGCGCGGTCTTCGGAATCCGACGCGCTCAGCAAGGATTTGTCGAAGCGCGGATTCCGCTTCGTCGGATCGACGATCTGCTACGCGTTCATGCAGGCGGTCGGCATGATCGACGATCACCTCGTCGGCTGCGTCAGGTGACGGCGATCGCCCGCCGCAGGCTCTTGACGACGGTCGTCACGCGATCGATCGCGAAATCGACGTCCGCGTCGGTCGTCGTGCGGCCGAGCCCGAACCGGATCGACGCGCCCCCGTTCTCGCCAACCGCTCCGATGGCCTCGAGCACGTGCGAGGGCGCCTGACTTCCAGAGCTGCACGCCGAACCGGTCGACACGGCGAGATCGCCGAGCGCCATCAAGAGCGCTTCACCCTCGACGCGCTCGAACGTGACGTGAAGATTGTGCGGGAGGCGCGAGGACAGCGATCCGTTGACGCGCACGCCGTCGAGCCCCGCGCGAAGGCCATCGAGCAGCCGGTTGCGAAGGGCCGAGAGCCGCGCCGACTCACCCGCCATCTCCGCGCGGCAGATCGCGGCCGCGCGTCCGAGCCCGACGATCCCGGGAACGTTCAGCGTGCCGGATCGCAGGCCCTGCTCGTGGCCGCCGCCGTCGATCTGGCAGGCCAGCTCGATGCGCGGCTTCTTGCGGCGAATGAAAAGCGCGCCCGCGCCTTTCGGACCGTAGTACTTGTGCCCGGTCAACGACAACAGATCGATCCCCATCGCGTGCACGTCGATCGGGATCTTCCCCGCCGCCTGCGCCGCGTCGGTGTGGAACAGCGCGCCCGCGGCGCTTGCAATGGCGCCGATCTTCGCCAGCGGCTGCAGCACGCCAATCTCGTTGTTCGCCGCCATCACCGAGACGAGCACCGTCGTGTCGGTCACGGCCGATGCGAGCTCGTCGAGGTCGATGAAGCCGTCGGCGTCGACACCGAGCCACGTCACGCGCCAGCCGGATTTCTCGAGCGCCTTGAACGAATCGAGCACCGACTTGTGCTCGGTCTTCACGGTGACGATGTGATTGCCGCGGCTCTGTCCGCACTGCGCGGCGCCCTTGATCGCGAGGTTGTTCGACTCGGTCGCGCCGCTCGTGAAGATGATCTCGGCGCCCGACGCGCCGATGAGCGAGCCGATTTCGGTGCGGGCCTGATCGACCGCTTCCTGCGCCTTCCACCCGAACGCGTGCTGACGGCTGGCGGGATTCCCGAAGTGATCGCTGAAGTACGGCAGCATCGCCTCGACGACGCGCGGGTCGACGGGCGTGGTGGCGTGAAAGTCGAGGTAGACGGGAGGCATGTTAGCTCTCAGCTTTCAGCTCTCAGCTTTCAGCTTTCAGCTTTCAGCTGTCAGCTGTCAGCCCTTTCTCGTGAATGCCATCGGCGTCGGGATTTCGCCCAACGGCAGATCCGCGGCGTCCGCCGAGACTTCCTGGAGCGAGCACGTCGCGAGCGCCGAGAGAATGCGTTCGCGGATGCGCCACAACGGATCGCGAACGCTGCACTTCGCGTACTGTTCGCAGTTCTCCGCGTCGGTCGAGCACGCGGTGACCGTGAGCGGACCGTCGATCGCCTGGATGATGTCGGCGACGGAAATGACGGACGGCGCCTTCGCGAGGCGATAGCCGCCGCGCGTGCCTTGATGCGACGTCACGAGCCCGCGGCGGGCGAGGCGCTGCAGCACCTTCGCCATGAGCTCCACGGGAATGTCGTACTGCTCCGCGATTTCACGGGCGCTCGCCGACGCGGCGTCCGGCCGGACGGCCAGATGCTTCATGGCGATGAGCGCGTAGTCGGCTTTTTTCGAGAGACGCAGCATACGCTCACCACATCCCCATGCTCACCATAGGCCCAATTGCAGCCTGGCGGCCTCGGACATCCGGTCCTTCGTCCACGCTGGTTCCCATACGACGTCGACCTTCGCGTCGGCTATCCCCTCGATCGACTTGACCTTCTCGGCCACCTCCACCGGCAGCGACTGCGCGGCCGGGCAGCCCGGCGCGGTCAGCGTCATCGTGATCGACGCGACGTTCTGCGCGTCGACGCCGATGTCGTAGATCAAACCGAGCTCCCAGATGTTGACCGGGATCTCGGGATCGTAGACCGTCGAGATCGCCTCCACGATCTTCGGCTTGAGCGCTTCCGTTCGCACGGGATCCGGCACGACCGCGGTTGGCTCGGCGGCCGGTCTGTCGGCGGACGACGCGTCTGCGGGAGGCACCAAGGGAATCGTCTTCATTCGGTCGTCGTCTTCTCGGCCCGATCGAGCGCGGCCTTCAGCGTGTGCCACGCGAGGCTCGCGCACTTCACTCGAACGGGAAACTCACGGACGCCCGCCAGCGACGACAGCTTTCCGAGATCCTCGACCTCGCGATCCGGCGGCGCCGTCACCATGCGATGGAAGCGATCGAAGAGGGATCGCGCGACGGACACGTCGCGGCCCTTCAGCGAGTCCGTCATCAGCGACGCTGACGCCTTCGAGATCGCACAGCCCGAGCCCTCGAACGAAACGTCCGTGATGACGCCTCCGTCGAGCTTCAAAAACACGTTCAACCGATCGCCGCAGAGAGGATTGTACCCCTCCGCGTGATGCGTCGCGTCGGCGAGCACGCCAAAGTTCCTCGGCCGGCGATTGTGGTCGAGGATGACTTCTTGATACAGGTCGCTCAGGTCGCTCATCAGCTTTCAGCTCTCAGCTCTCAGCTATCAGCTCTCAGCTATCCGCTCTCAGCTTTCAGCTATCAGCTCCCAGTGCTTGGCTGACGGCTGGCGGCTGAGAGCTGAGAGCTAGTGAAACACCTCGCGCACGCGGTGCAGCGCACGCACGAGCCCGTCGATCTCCTCCCGGGTGTTGTACATCGCGAGCGACGCGCGCGCGGTTGCCGGGACGCCGAACCGCTGCATGACCGGTTGCGCGCAGTGGTGCCCCGTGCGGACGGCGACGCCCTCGCGATCGACGATCGTGCCGATGTCGTGGGGATGCACGCCGTCGAGGACGAACGACAGGATGCTCGCCTTCCTGCGCGCCGTGCCGATCAACCGCAGGCCGTCGATCGACGACAGCGCTGCGGTGCCGTACTCGAGCAGATCCTGCTCGTGCTCGGCGATTCGGTCGAGGCCCGTCGCGCGGATGTAGTCGATCGCGACGCCCAGCACGATTGCCCCTTCGATGTGAGGCGTCCCTGCCTCGAACTTGTGCGGCAGCGTGTTCCACGTCGATTTCTCGAACGTGACGGAGCTGATCATGTCGCCGCCGCCCTGATACGGCGGCATCGCGTCGAGATGCGCCGTCTTGCCGTAGAGGAAGCCGATGCCCGTCGGTCCGTACAGCTTGTGGCCGGTCGCCACGTAGAAGTCGCAGCCGAGCGCCTGCACGTCGACCGGCATGTGATACGCGGCCTGCGAGCCATCGACGAGAACGGGCACGCCGCGCGCGTGCGCGATGCGGACGATCTCCTCGATCGGATTGATCGTGCCGAGCGCGTTCGACATGTGCGTGATCGACACGATTTTCGTGCGCTCGGAAATCAGCCGCTCGAGCTCGTCGACGAGCAGCTCGCCGCGGTCGTCGATCGGCGCGACGCGCAGCCGCGCTTTGCGCTCCTCGCACAGCAGCTGCCACGGCACGATGTTCGAGTGGTGCTCCATCGCGGAGATCAGCACTTCGTCGCCGGCGCGGACGTTCGCGCGGCCGTACGTCTGCGCGACGAGGTTGATCCCCTCCGTCGTGTTGCGCGTGTAGACGATTTCGCGCGGATCCGGCGCGTTGACGAACGCCGCGATCTTCCGCCGCGCGTCCTCGTACGCCTCGCTGGCGGCCTCGCTGAGCTCGTGCACCCCGCGGTGCACGTTCGCGTTCAGCTCGCTGTAGTACCTCACGATCGCGTCGATGACGGCGCGGGGCTTCTGCGTCGTCGCCGCGTTGTCGAGATAGACGAGCGGACGGCCGCGGACGGTGCGCGCGAGAATCGGGAAGTCCGCGCGCACGCGCGCGACGTCGTAGCCGCGTACGCCCGCGACAACGGGAGTCATGCCGCGTCCACCTCCGCGAGATCCTTCGCGAGCTGCGCGTAGAGCTCGTCCTCGAGCGCGCGCTTGAGCGGCTCGATCTTCACGCGCTCCAGGATCTCGCCGGCGAACGCGTGAATCAGCATGTCGCGCGCCTCGAAGAACGTCAGGCCGCGCGTGCGCAGGTAGAACAGCGCGTCCTCGTCGAGCTGCCCGATCGCCGCCCCATGCGTGCACTTCACGTCGTCCGCGAAGATCTCGAGCTGCGGCTTGGTGTTGATCGTCGCGTTGTCGGAGAGCAGCAGTGCGCGGTTGGTCTGCTTCGCGTTGGTCTTCTGCGCGTCCGGGCGCACGATGATCTTGCCGTTGAACACCGCGCGCGCGCGCCCGCCGAGAATGCCCTTGTAGATCTCGTGGCTCGGACAGTGCGGCTTCGCATGATCGATCGTCGTGTGCGTATCCACCAGCCGATCGCCGTCCGCGAGATAGAGGCCGTTCAACGTGCACTCGGAACCGTCGCCGTCGAGAACGGCGATGATGTCGTTCCGCACGAAGCGGCCGCCCAGCGTGAACGCGTGCGTGGAGACGTTGGCGTTTCGCGCCGTGTGGATGTGCATGCTCGCGATGTGGAACGCGTCTACGCTCTCCTCTTCGACCTTGTAGTGATCGAGGACGGCGTTCTCGCCCGCCACGATCTCGGTGACGGCATTCGTGAAGTGCTTGTGGCCCGCGCGGCTGACGTACGTTTCCACGATCTGGAGCTGACTGTTGTCGCCCGCGACGATCAGCGTCCGCGGATGCGACATCGACGGCGCGCCCTCCGCCACCGACACATACATGATCTGAAGCGGATGCTCGAGCACGACGCCGTCGGGCACGTGGACGTACGCGCCGTCGTGCGTGAACGCCGTGTTCAGCGCGGCGAACGCGCGATGATCGGGCTCGGCAACCTTTCCAAGATAGCGTCCGACGACGTCCGCCTGCTCGACGGCGGCGGCGGCCAGCGATCCGAAACGGAAGCCCGCGGGCAGCCCGGCGGTGCGTGACAGCTCGGGCGAATAGCGGCCGTTCACGAGGACGACGCGGAAGCGCGCGCCCGCGTAGAGGAACGTCTCGAGATCGTCGGCGTTCAACGTTGCCGCCTGCGCGATGCGAAACTCGGACGATGCGATCGGCGCGACGTTCGTGAAGCGCCATTCCTCATCGCGCACGGATGGAAACCCGAGCTCGACGAAGCGCGACGCCGCGTGGTCGCGCAGATCCTGGAGCCAGCGGCTCCCGCCGCGCGGCCGCTCGCCGAGCGCCGCGAGCCACGGTTGAAGTTTTTCCGCTACCTGTGCCATAAACGCTGATTTCGCTGGTTGCCTCGGGTTACGCGGATCGGCCGGCTGCGGATAGACTCCGATCCGCGTTGCTCGCGGCATCCGCGCGATCCGCGTCTATCCAGCCATAGCCCCGCTGCTCGAGCTCGAGCGCGAGCTCCTTGCCGCCGGACTTGACGATCCGTCCGCCGCTCAGCACGTGCACGAAGTCCGGCACGATGTAGTTGAGCAGACGCTGATAGTGGGTGACGACGATGATCGCGCGGTCCGGGCTGCGCAGCGCGTTGACGCCCTTGGAGACGACCTGCAGCGCGTCGATGTCGAGGCCGGAGTCGGTCTCGTCGAGGATCGCGAGCTTCGGCTCGAGCAGCGCCATCTGGAAGATCTCGTTGCGCTTCTTCTCGCCGCCGGAGAAGCCTTCGTTCACCGCGCGATTCAGCATCGACTGATCGATGTTGAGCAGCTTGGCCTTCTCCTTGCTCAACTGCAGGAACTCGATCGCGTCGAGCTCCTCGAGGCCGTGGTGCTTTCGCTGCGCGTTGAGCGCGGCCTTGAGGAAGTAGGCGTTGGTGACGCCGGCGATCTCGACCGGGTACTGAAACGCCATGAACACGCCCTCGCGGGCGCGCTCGTCGGGATCCATCCCGAGAAGATCGCGCCCCTCGTAGGTGACCGTTCCGTCCGTGACCTCGTATTCGGGATGCCCGGCGAGGGCACGCGCGAGCGTGCTCTTGCCGGATCCATTCGGGCCCATGATGGCGTGCACTTCGCCGGCCTTCACGTGGAGATCGATCCCGTTGAGGATCTGCTTGCCCTCGGCACGCACCTGCAGATTCTTGATATCGAGCATTAGCCTACTGACCCTTCCAAACTGATGCTGAGGAGCTTCTGCGCTTCGACCGCGAACTCCATCGGGAGCTCACGGAACACTTCCTTGCAGAAGCCGCTGACGATCATGTTGACGGCGTCCTCGAGCGCGATCCCGCGCTGGCGCATGTAGAAAATCTGGTCCTCGCCGATCTTCGACGTCGACGCCTCGTGCTCGACGCGCGCTGACGTGTTCTTGATCTCCAGATACGGGAACGTGTGCGCGCCGCACTTGTCCCCGATGAGCAGCGAATCGCACTGCGAGTAGTTGCGCGCGTTCTTCGCGTTCTTGCCGACGCGCACCAGCCCGCGGTACGTGTTCTGCCCGTGGCCCGCGGAGATGCCCTTCGACACGATGGTGCTGCGCGTGTTCTTCCCCGTGTGGATCATCTTCGTGCCGGTATCCGCCTGCTGCCAGTTGTTCGTCGTCGCGACGGAGTAGAACTCGCCGATCGAGTTGTCGCCCTGCAGGATGCACGACGGATACTTCCACGTGATCGCGGAGCCGGTCTCCACCTGCGTCCAGGTGATCTTCGAGCCGCGGCCCGCGCACAATCCGCGCTTCGTGACGAAGTTGTAGATCCCGCCCTTGCCTTCCTTGTCGCCGGGATACCAGTTCTGCACGGTCGAGTACTTGATCTGGCTGTTGGCGCCGACGCAGACCAGCTCGACCACCGCGGCGTGGAGCTGGTTCTCGTCGCGGATCGGCGCCGTGCAGCCTTCCAGGTAGCTCACATACGAGCCCTCGTCGGCGATGATCAGGGTGCGCTCGAACTGGCCGGTGTTCTTCTCGTTGATGCGGAAATAGGTCGAGAGCTCCATCGGGCAGCGTACGCCCTTCGGCACGTAGACGAACGAGCCGTCGGAGAACACGGCCGAGTTCAAGGTGGCGAAGAAGTTGTCGGTGATCGGCACCACGGTGCCGAGGTACTTCTTCACCAGCTCGGGATGCTTCTGCACCGCCTCGGAAAT
>DATBJJ010000060.1:0-91069 GCA_036556425.1 Vicinamibacterales bacterium | reverse complement strand
AGCTGATCAGACATCGGAGAACTTGTACCCCGTGCCCCACACCGTCAGGATCATTTGCGGGTCGGTCGCGTCTCTTTCGATCTTGCGGCGCAGCCGTTTGATCAACGTATCGACGCTGCGCTCCGTGACGTACGTGTCGTCTCCCCACACGCGCTGCAGCAGCGCCTCGCGGCTGAAGACGATCCCCGGGTGACTCGCGAGCAGATACAACAGATCGAACTCGTGGCTCGTGAGCTCGATCTCGCGGCCGTCCATGCGCGCGTGGCGCCGGGCAGGATCCACGGTGAGCCCTTTGACCGCAACGGGGCGGTTGTCGTCCGCCGGCACCGTTCCGATCCTCGACGGCCGCGGCCGCCGCAGCAGCGCACGCACGCGCGCGATGAACTCGCGGACGCCGAACGGCTTCGTCAGATAGTCGTCCGCGCCGCTCTCGAGCCCGATCACCTTGTCCGCTTCCTCGCGCCGCGCCGTCAACATCAGAATCGGCACATCGTTGTTCGTCGTCTCGCGCCGAATCGCGCGGCAGACGGTGATCCCGTCGAGTCCCGGCAGCATCAGATCGAGAACCACGAGATCGAACGGCTCGGCGCGCGCGACAGACAGGCCCTCGCTGCCGTCGCCCACGGCGATCGGCGTCAACCCCTCGAGCTTCAAGTGCAGCGCGATGAGGTCGCGAATATGCGGCTCGTCTTCGACGACGAGCACACGCGCGCCCGCCGTATTCGAGGCGCGCGGTTCCGTTTCCATGGATTCAGTGTAAGCCGCTCGCGCTCACCTCGGCGGCGAATCTGCCCATGCCATCAATTCTTCACAGCGGCGCCACAGGAGCGCCATCCTCCGGCCGTCCAAGTAGTTAACAGTACGCGATAGAGATTCGGAAGGCAGAGCGCCATCATGAAAGCACGAGTCGGGATCGGGGTTGCGGTAGCGGCGATTGCCGGACTCAGCGTGGCGGTCGTGTACGCGCGGCGCGCCGGCGGCGACGCGCCGAACATCGTCCGCGACGCCGTCTCGCGCGGATCGATCGTGAGCGTCGTCAGCGCGAGCGGCACGCTCGAGGCGGTCGAGACCGTCCAGGTCGGCACGCAGGTCTCCGGGTCGGTTCAAGCGCTCTACGCCGATTTCAATTCGATCGTGCGGAAGGGGCAGGTCCTCGCACGGCTCGATCCGTCGTTGATCCAAGCGGACATCGCGCGCGGCCAGGCAAACCTCGCCGGCGCCGAGGCGGACGCCGAGCGTCTGCGCGTCGCGCTCAACGACGCGGAGACGAAGCTGCAGCGCGCGCGCCAGCTCGCAGACCGGCAGCTGATCCCCACGAGCGATCTCGATGCCGCTGAGATCGCGCGCAAGACCGCTGATGCGCAAGTGAAATCCGCGGCCGCGCAAGTGACGCAGGCGCGGGCCTCGCTCTCGCAGTCGCAAGTGAATCTCGGGAAGACCGTGATCGCGTCGCCGATCGACGGCATCGTCATCTCGCGAGCCGTGGACGTCGGCCAGACGGTGGCGGCCAGTCTCCAGGCGCCGACGCTCTTCTCGATTGCCGCCGATCTCTCGCAGATGCAGTTGAAGGCGAGCATCGACGAATCGGATGTCGGCAACATCCGGGACGGACAGGCGGTCACGTTCCGTGTCGACGCCTACCCGACCGACACCTTTCGAGGTGTCGTAAAACAAGTGCGGCTCGATCCGGTCGTCGAGCAGAACGTCGTGACCTACGCGGCGATCATCAGCGCGCCGAATCCAGATCTGAAGTTGAAGCCGGGGATGACGGCGACCGTCACCGTGGAAATCGCTCGCCGCGAGAATGCGCTTCGCGTTCCGGCGGCGGCGCTTCGGTTCAGGCCGTCGGCCGCGGTCTTGGAAGCGCTCGGCCAACCTCGCGCCGATGGCGGCGGGTCGAAACCGTCGAGATCGAAACCGAGCAGCGCTGGCAGCGGAACTGTCTGGATCTACGACGGCAATCACATCCGTGCGCAGTCCGTGAAGACCGGAATTTCGGACGGTCAGTTCACCGAGATCGTGGACGGAGATTTGCAGGAAGGGACCACGATTGCGACGCAGATTGCCGTCTCGGGATCGACGCCGGCAAGACCGGCGGCGGCAACCAGCAATCCATTGATGGGCCCGACAGGACCTCGACGCTTCTGATCGGTTACTTAATAGAGCTTTTCAGTCCAGCATCCTCCTCCCGCTGGCTGAAAATGGCCCGCTGCGAGGCGGCCTCCTCCCACTCGCAGCGGGTTTTCTTTCGTCCGATTCCGGTCAGGCGCGTCCCGCAACCGGAGACAATCGCGTCCCACCAGGGCTACACTGCCCCAATTCCGCCGTTTTTCAGCACCTTCGCGGGCACATGTTTCGCACCTGACGCCGCCGCGTAGAGCGGGCGCGTTCCCCGTGTCACCGTGAGGTTCCCAGCATGAGAGCATTTCTGTCCGATGTGACGTATGCCGCGCGGACGTTCCGCAAAAAGCCCGCGTTTGCGATCACCGCGATCGGCACGCTGGCGCTCGGCATCGGATCGACGGCGGCGATCTTCAGCGTCGTGAACGCCGTCCTCCTCACGCCGCTGCCGTACAGGGAGCCGCAGCGCCTCGTTCACGTCTGGCACGATCTCCAGAATCGCAACGTGAGGCGGTTCCCATGGGCCCCTGCCGATTTCCACGACCTGCGCACGCAGGCCACGCTCTTCGAGGGCGTTGCCGCGCTGACCACGGGACGCCAGGTGATCGTGAACGAGGGGTTCGAGGGAGACGCCGAACAGATTCGAACGGGCGCGATGACGCCGAATCTGTTCCAGTTGCTGGGCGCGCGCGTGGTGCTCGGCCGCGATTTCACCGAGGCCGACGGCATTCCGCTGCCGCCGCCTCCCGCCACGCCTCCTCCGGTGCAGACGCCGCCGCCGCCCCCGCGCGTGATCGTGAGCTACGAGTTCTGGCAGCGCCGGTGCGGCGGCAATCCATCCGTCGTCGGCACGGTGATCTCGCTCGGCGATCAGCGAGTGGAGCTCGTCGGCGTGCTCGAGCCCGGATTCGAGATTCTCTTTCCGCCCGACGTCAACATCGAGCGCGCGCCCGACATTTGGACGCCGATGCGCGTGAACTTCGCGGCGGGATCGCGCGTGAACGTCGCTCAGCGCGTCATTGCGCGGTTGAAGCCCGGCGTCACGATCGAACAGGCACAGAAGGAAGTCGATCGCCTCGCGGCGGATCTTCGCGAGCGGTTCCCGATCAAGAAGACCGCGGGCTTCCATCTACGGCTCGAGCCGGTGCACCAGGATCTCGTGTCGTCAGTGAAGCCGGTCATCCTCGCGTTGATGGGAGCGGTGTCGTTCGTGATGCTGATCGCCTGCGCGAACGTTGCGAATCTGCTCCTCGTGCGAGCGGCGGCGCGCGAGAAGGAGCTGGCGATCCGCGCGGCGCTCGGCGGAAGCCGCGTGCGCCTCATTCGCCAATTGCTGGTCGAGAGCGTGCTCCTCGCGGGCATTGCCGCGTTCGCGGGCGTGTTGCTCGCCACGTTCGGCGTGGAGCTGCTGCTCGCGTTCGGCCCCGACAATCTGCCGCGCATCTCGCACGTGCGCGTCGATCCCAACGTCGTGATCTTCACCGCCGTGGCGGCGCTCGCGTCCGCCGTGATCTTCGGGTTGGTTCCGGCGCTTCGCGCCTCGCGGCCGGACGTGATGGATCTGCTGCGCCGCGCGGGGCGCACGAGCAATCTCTCGTCCGGTACGTGGCTGCGCAACGCGGTCGTCGTGGTCGAAGTCGCGCTCGCGTTCGTCCTGCTCGTCGGATCGGGCCTGATGATTCGAAGCTTCATCGCGCTGCAGCGCGCGCAGCCCGGCTACGATCCCGACCGCGTCCTGACGTTCCTCATCCCGAACCTGCGGCAGCCCGACGACGCGGCGCGGCAGGCAATCGTTCGCGAGTTGAAGACACGGTTCGCGGCGCTGCCCGGCGTCACGAGCGTGACGGCCGCCGCGCCACTTCCACTCGATCCGCGCGAGAGTCTCGCGCGCTACGGTACGGAAGAAGCGCTGACGGATCCGAGCAAGTTCGGACAAGCCACTCTTCACATCGTGCAGCCGGGCTACTTCGACGCATTGCGCACGAGAATCGTCGAGGGACGGGTGATGACCGAGGAGGACAACAAGCCCGGCCTTCGCGTGATGGTCATCGATCGCATTCTCGCGGCGCGCGCGTTTCCGTCGCAGTCGGCGGTGGGGAAGACCTTGCTCGCGCGAATCAACACGGCGGAGGCGGAGCGCTTCGAGATCGTCGGCGTCGTCGAGCACCAACGGCATCGGTCGCTCGCGCGCGACGGGCGCGAGGCGATGTACATCTCAGAGGGCTACATGGGGTTCGGCGCGGCGAATCGCTGGGCGATCAGGACGAGCGGCGATCCCATGTCGCTCGCGAGCGCCGTGCGATCGACCGTTGCCGCCGTCGATCGCCGCGTGGGTGTGATCGACGTCCAGCCGATGCTCGCGTTCGTCGAGCGCGCGCAGGCGCAGACGAAGTTCGCGCTCGTGTTGATTGGCGTCTTTGCCGTGATTGCGCTCGTGCTCGCGGGCGTGGGCCTCTACAGCGTCTTGTCGACGACGGTCCGTCAGCGGACCGCGGAGATCGGCGTCCGCATGGCGTTTGGCGCCGAGCATCGGCGCATCTTTCAGATGATGGTCGTGCAGGGGCTGAAGTTGAGTACCGCCGGCCTGGCGTGCGGGGTCTGCGCCGCGCTTGCGCTGACGAGCGTGATCCAATCGATGCTCGTCGGCGTCGAAGCGACCGATCCGGTGACGTATGGGTCGATGGCCGTCGGCTTCCTGCTCATCGCGGCGGTCGCCTGTGGCGTCCCCGCCTTCCGCGCCGCCCGCCTCGACCCCATGGTCGCGCTGCGGGATGAGTAGGGGTGGACTCAGACTCGACTCAGACTTGACTCAGACTCCACTCAGACACCTGTCTGAGTAGGATTTGGGCGAAATCTGGGTCTGAGTGGAGTCTGAGTGGGGTCTGAGTCGACTCTGACCCTTACCGAGAAATGCGCAGCGTGGCGCGGTAGTCGCCCGGCGCGATCGGACGCGAGCTGAACGGGTACGGCGACAGCTCCAGGAGCGCGATCGTCAGATCCTCGTGGACGACGGGGCGCATGTCCCCTGTGTGGAGCACGTAGGGCTGCAGCCGTCCACGTGCGGGAATGACCTCGACCTGCACCAGCGCATCGCCGCCCTGAATGCAGATCGCGTCCGCCGGGCACCGCGAATCGCCGGACACTCCCGTGAACCGCAGACTAATCGAGGCTTCGGCGATCGACGTCGTCTGGCCAGGCGCCAGCACGACCTCGCGAGACACGGGACCTGGTGAGATCGGACTCGTGTCCGCACAACCCGACAACGCGAGCGAAAGAACCCCCACCACGACCGTTCGCATGCATTGATTATCGCATTCAGGGTCTGTTCGGTTCCCCCGAACGCGACGTTGTTAGGGGTGTCAGCCTCTCCTCCCAAAGCCGTGCCGGGACGGTTCCCAACTCGCCGTTCCCGGCCGGCTGTCTTTTCGCCGGACTGAACCCTTGCAGCATCAATAGTTTGACAAAGACGCCGCACGAGGCTCATGCTTTGTCATCGTTTTTCAGTCGCCTTTCACTCCTCCGGCGCTCCCGTCGCCGTAACCTCGGTCATGGGTTCTGAGGCTGGTGACGGATGAGAATCGCGCTGATCTCCCCCAAGGGGCCTCTTTATCGTCATCGCGGCGGGATCTTCCGCCGATCGCTCCGCTACGCGCCGCTGACGCTGACAACGCTCGCCGCGCTCGTGCCCGACGAACTCCGCGCGTCGATCACGCTCATCGACGAAGGCATCGAGGACGTCGACCGCAATCTCGACGCCGACCTCATTGGCATGACCGTGATTACGGGGACCGCCCCGCGCGCGTACGAGCTTTCGGCGCACTTCCGGTCGCGCGGCATTCCGGTGATCCTCGGCGGCCCGCACGTCACGCTGGTGCCGGACGATGCGGAGCCGCACGCGGACGCGGTGGTGAAAGGCTATGCGGAAGATACGTGGCCGGAGCTGCTGCGTGATTTCGCGCGCGGAACGCTGGCGCGCCGGTACACGCAGGCGCCCGATCTGTCGCTCGCGGGCCGGCCGCTGCCTCGCCGCGATCTCATGCCGGGCGCCCGCTTTCTGACGAACAACGTCTTCGAGGCGACGCGCGCGTGCATTCACAACTGCGAGTTCTGCGTGGTGCCCGCCGCGTGGGGACGCAAGCCGTATCAGAAGCCGGTCGAGGATGTCGTCGCCGACATCACGCGGCATGGCGCGCGAAAACTGATCTTCGTCGACCTGAATCTCATCGCCGATCGCGCGTACGCCGAGCGGCTCTTCGAAGCGCTGATCCCGCTGCGCGTGGAATGGTACGGACTGTCGACGGTTCTCCTCGCGGACGATCGTCCGCTGCTCGCGCTTGCCTCGCGCAGCGGATGCCGCGGCTTGCTGATTGGGTTCGAGTCGATCCTTCCGGCGAATCTGCACAAGTCGAGCAAAGGGTTCAATCGCCCGTCGCGCTTCAAGGAAGTCGTCGCGCTGATGCACGCGCACCGGATCGCGGTGTACGGCTGCTTCGTGTTCGGCATGGATCACGACACGCCGGACGTGTTCCTCGAGACCGCGCGCTTTGCCGTCGACGCGCAGATCGATCTGCCTCGCTTTGCGATCCAGACGCCGTTTCCCGGGACGGCGCTCTACCATCGTCTCGAGAGCGAGGGACGGATCCTCACGAGGAACTGGGAGCTGTACGACGGGCAGCACGTCGTGTTCCAGCCCGCGCGGATGAGCGTTCGCGATTTGCAGGAGGGCACCGAGCGCGCGTGGCGCGCGGCGTACGCGATCGGATCGATCGCGAAGCGGCTGCGCGGATCGCCGGCCCCGCCGTGGATCGCGTTGACGGCGAATCTCGGCTATCGCCACTACGCGCACAACCTGCACCGCTTCTACAACTGCGATTGGATCATCGGCCATCCCGGGCGCCGCGAGAATGCGGACGCCGCCGAGCCGTCGAGGCGCGCGTCATGAGGCTGACGCTCGTGCACCCGTGCATCGGCCGGCGGCAGGGCCAGCGCTACCTGCGATCGTGGGAGATGGAACCGCTGCCGCCCGCCGCGATCGCCGGCCTGACGCCACCGGACGTCGACATCCGCTTCTACGACGATCGCATGGAGCGGATTCGGTACGACGAGCCGACGGATCTCGTCGCGATCAGCGTGGAGACCTACACCGCGCGGCGCTCGTACCAGATCGCGAGCGAGTACCGGCGCCGCGGCGTTCCGGTGGTGATGGGCGGCTTCCATCCGACGCTCTGCCCGGATGAAACGTCCGCATACGCCGAGAGCATCGTGATCGGCGAAGCGGAAGAATCGTGGCCGCGCCTCATCGACGACTTTCGCCGCGGCCGTCTCGCGCCTGTCTATCGCAGCGAACGTCGGCCATCGCTCCGCGGCGTCAAACCGGATCGCCGCATCTTCAAGGGCAAGCGGTATCTGCCGATTGGCCTCGTCGAAGCGGGCCGCGGGTGCCACTTTCGCTGCGAGTTCTGCGCCGTGCAGTCCGTATTCCACAACACGCAGACGCGCCGCCCATTGGACGACGTGCTGGCGGAGATCGCGTCGATCCGGCACGCGCGCCGGTTGTTCTTCTTCGTCGACGACAACATCACGTCGAACCTCGCCGAGGCCAAGGAATTCTTCCGCGCGCTGGCGCCGCTCGGCATCCGGTGGGTCAGCCAGTCGAGCATCAACGCCGCGCACGACGAGGAGTTCCTCGATCTGATCGTCCGCAGCGGGTGCCAGGGCGTGCTCATCGGGTTCGAGAGCTTGAACCCGGCGACGCTGGCCGCGATGAACAAGAGCTTCAACACGATGCGCGGCGGGTACGAGGCGGCGCTCGCGAACCTCCGCCGGTTCGGTCTCCGCCTCTACGCGACGTTCATCTTCGGGTACGACGCCGATACGCCGGAGAGCTTCGCTCGCGCGACGGAGTTCGCCACGGATCACAAGTTCTACATCGCGGCGTTCAACCATCTGACGCCGTTTCCGGGCACGCCGTTGTACGCGCGGCTTCAACGCGAGCAACGGCTGCTCTACGAGTCGTGGTGGCTCGATCCGCGCTATCGATACAACGCCGTTCCTTTTCAACCGGCAGCCATGAGCCCCGAGGATCTGGCGCGGCATTGCCTCGAGGCGCGCCGGCGCTTCTACGCGTGGCCGAGCATCATCCGGCGCGGCTTCGATGCCGTGAATCGCGCGGACGCGTTCATGTTCCGCAGTTTCTTCCCGATCAACAGCATGCTTCGCGTCGACACGAACCGGCGCGACGGATTTCCGCTTGGAGACGAGGCGTGGACGGGATCGTTGCTGCGCGTCCACTGACGGCGGCCGACGCGCGAGCGGTCGACCGCCGGCCGCGCGCGTGCGCCGCGGCCGACTACGATCTGCGGCTCGCGGCGCCCGCCGACGATCCGGAGATTCGAGCGCTCCTGCGCGCGTCGGCGTTCGCGGGCGACGTGCGCCTGTCGCTCGAGCGCGAGCCGGACAGCGCGCTGGGCGGATCGATCGAGGGCGACGTGCATCACACCGTCGTCGCGCGTCACCGCGGAACCGGCGCGCTCGCGGGGATTGCGAGCCGCGCGGTGCGCAGCGCGTTCGTCAACGGCCGCGTCGCGCGGATCGGGTATCTCGGGCAGCTCCGGATCGACGAGCGGTTCCGGCGGCGTCGCGCTCTTCTCGATGCCGGTTTCGCGCTCTGCCGTCGGCTCTCGTCGCACGACGGCGCGTCGATTCATCTGGCGTCGGTCGTGGCCGACAACAATGCCGCGCAGCGCCTGCTCGCGCGCCGCACGTCGGAGTGGCCGACTTTCGAGCCGATCGATACGCTCGTCTCGCTCGCGATCGCCGTCAACCAGCGGCTGCGTGTGCGCCTACCGACGGAGATCCAGCTGACCTGCGGCACCACGCCGTTTGTCGCGGAGATTGCGTCGTGCGTGAACCGTCACGGATCGCGCGCCCAGTTCTTTCCGTGCTGGACGAGCGCCGATCTCTCCTCGCCGTCACGCTGCCGCGGCCTCGCGATCGACGACTTCGTCGTCGCGTCCACCGCGGGCCGAGTGGTCGGCTGCGCCGCCTGTTGGGATCAGCGCGCGTTCAAGCAGGTGGTCGTGCGCGGATACGCGCCCGTGCTCGGCCGGTGGCGGCGGGCGATCAACATGTTTTCGTCGCTGACCGGCGCGCCGGCGCTGCCAGAGGTCGGCGCGCAGCTGCCATTTGCCTATGTGTCGCATTTCGCCGTCGATCCTGAGGTCGATGCGAACGCGATCACGATCGCGCTCGTCGATGCGGTCTGCCGCCGCGCGCGCTCGAAGGGGCTCGAGTACGTCGTGCTCGGTCTGCCGGCGCGCGGCACGGAGCTCGGCGCGGTGAAGCGCGCGTTTCGGCATCGCGCGTACGAGAGCGTTCTCTACGTTGGTTACTGGCCCGAAGGCACAGCGGCCGCCTCGTCGCTCGACGGGCGTCCCGCGAATCCCGAGTTGGCAATCCTATGAGCACCCTGACTGGCACGTCGCTTCGGTTGACTGGCCGGACGATCCCGCGGAGCGCGCTCACCCCATCGGAACGCGACGCGATGTTCGCGCTGCTGTCGACGTTCTTCACGGGCGTCGACGTCGATACGTTCGACGCGGATCTGTCGGAGAAGAGCCACGTGATCTTGCTCGAAGACGATCGCGGCGTGCCGAGAGGGTTCTCGACGCTGCTCGTCTATCGATCCGAAGTGCCGGGCGTCGACGCGATGATCGTCTACTCGGGAGACACGATCGTCGACAAGGAGTGGTGGGGAAGCCCCGCGCTCCCGGTTGCGTGGCTCGCGGCGGCGCGATCGCTGACGAGCGGCGCATCCACCGCCGACGTGTATTGGCTGCTTCTCACGTCAGGCTTCCGCACGTATCGCTTTCTGCCCGTCTTCTGGCGGGAGTTCTATCCGCGGTTCGACTCGTCGGCACGACCGAAGACGCTCGTCGACGCGCTTGCCGCGGAGCGGTTCGGCGAACGATATGACGCCGCGCGCGGCATCGTGCGTTTCGCGAAACCGCAAGTGCTCGTGCCGGAGCTGCTCGACGTTCCGTCCGGCCGTCTGCTCGACGAGCACGTGGCGTTCTTTCTCGATCGCAATCCCGGCTACTCGTCCGGCGACGAGCTGGTCTGCTTGACGAACATCGGCGACGCGAACCTCACCGCGGCGGGCCGGCGGATCGCGCGAAGCGTCGAGCGCCTGACGCCATGAACATTCAGGCCGCGGCGGCGAATCTCGTGTGGACGGGGGCGTGCGCGCGAGGGTGGCGGCGATTCCGGCGGGCGCTGCGCGATCCGGCCAGGACGCAGCGCGCGCTGTTGACTCGCTGTCTCGAGGCCAATCGAGATACCCAAATCGGACGGCGTTATGATTTCGCGCGCCTTCTGCAATCGTCCGACGTGGTCCGCGCGTATCAAGACGGCGTTCCCATCGTGTCGTACGACGACGTCGAGCCGGAGATCGCGCGGATCGCATCGGGCGAAGCGGGCGTGCTCACGCGCGCGCCCGTGGTTCGCTTGACGCCGTCCAGCGGATCGACGAGCCCTGTAAAGCTCATTCCGCACACGGCGGATCTGCAGCGCGAGTTCAGCGACGCGATCGACGCATGGATCGTCGATCTGAATCTGAAACATCGGAGCGTCATAGGCGGACCCGCGTACTGGTCGATCACGCCGGCGCGATCGTTCGAGCGAGCGGCAAGCAGAGTCGCCGGCGGCGGCGCCGCGGTGCCGATCGGATTCGGCGAAGACAGCGAATATCTCGGCGGGTTCAGGCAGCGTCTCGTCGACGCCGTCCTCGCGGTGCCCGCGGAAGTGCGACACATCACCGACCCCGACGCGTTCCGCTACGTCACGCTGTTGTTCCTGATTCGCGAGCGCGGCCTGCGGCTGATCTCGGTGTGGCATCCATCGTTCCTCCTGCTAATGCTCGAGTCGCTGCCGGCGATCTTCGATCGCCTCGTCGACGATGTCGCGAGAGGCACCGTGACGCCGCCGTCGGCGCTGCCACCGCGCGTGCATGCGGCGCTCGCGCCGCTCGTGTGGCCGGATCCATTACGCGCCAAGGAGCTTCGCAAGCTGGGAAGCGCCGAAAGCCGCGTTCTTTGGCCGGAGCTCTCGGTCGTGAGCTGCTGGGCGGACGGCCCGGCGCGTCCGTACGCGGATCGCCTTCGACGGGCGATGCGCGTCGTGCACGTCCAGGCGAAAGGACTGATCGCGACCGAAGCGATCGTGTCGATTCCGTTCGGCTCGCGGCACCCGTTCGCCATCCGCTCGCACTTCTTCGAGCTCCTCGACGCCGCGAATCGTCCGTGCCTCGTCCACGAGCTCGAGCCGGGCGCCGAGTACACGGTCATCGTGACGACGGGCGGCGGTCTCTATCGCTACGCGCTGGGCGATCGCGTTCGTGTGAACGGTTGGATCGGTGAGACGCCCTCGATCGAATTCGTCGGCCGCGGCGATCGCGTGTCGGATCGATTCGGCGAGAAGCTGAGCGACGGATTCGTGACGGCCGTTCTCGCGGAGATCTTCGCGCGCGGGCCGGTGCCGCGCTTCGCGATGCTCGCGCCGGAGGCGATCGGCGACGGCGTGGCGTACACGTTGCTCGTGGAGCCCGACGGCGCGTTGGGTGTGGATCTCGCGCGATTGCTCGAACGGGCGCTGCGCAGGAATCCGCACTACGCCTGGTGCGTCGACATCGGTCAGCTTCGACCCGCGCGCGTCGTGCGCGTCGGGCCGCACGCCGATCGCGCATATTTGGACGTGTGTGTGTCGCGAGGTCAACGGCTCGGAGACGTGAAGCCGGTCTCGCTCCACGATCAGAGCGGGTGGGAGCAGGCGCTTGGAGGTGCTCATTCGCGGCCTGTCGAGAACGCGGCGCTCTGAGATCCCGGATCGCTTCCAGGATTTCGAGTACGACGACTGCACGCACGACGTGCTCGCGGAGCTGTCGCGCGTGGCCGGCATCGACGCCGCGACGACGTTCTTCTACGAGCGGATCCGTCGCGCGCCGCGTAACCGCGAGATCGTTGCCGCGCTCGACGGCGGCATCGGCGCGTCGTCCGGCGAGTCGAATGCGCTCATCGCCGGCGAACGCCGCGCGCGAGTGCTGATCGCTCCGGCGCTCTTCTACCGCGAGCGGCCGGACATCGGCGGCGACGGCGCGTCCATTCAGGCCGCCGCGCGCAGCGCAGGCTTGGACGTCGAGATTCTGCCCGTCGCGAGCGCCGGCACGGTCCACACGAACGCAGCCGAGCTCGCGCGGCTGCTTCCCGAGCGGGTGACCGGTCCCACCGTGCTGGTGTCGCTCAGCAAGGGTGCCGCGGACGTTCGACTCGCCTTCGAATCCGTGCGCGCGATTCCCGACGACCTCCGTGCCTGGGTCGTCGTCAGTGGTCTCGTTCATGGCACGCCGGCCGTCGATCGGTTGCGCGAGCGCTGGTGGCGCCGGTGGGCGCTGCAGCTGCTGCTCGCGCGCGCGAGTGCGCCGCCGAATCTGATCGACGATCTCTCCTCGTCTTCCGCGCTGCGCTCGCGCGCGGCCGCGCCGCATGGCGTGCTCGTGGTGAACGTGATCGGCTGTCCGCTGACGCGGCACGTCGGCACGACGTTCGGACGCATGCGCCATCGCCAAATGGCCCATCTCGGTCCGAACGACGGTCTCATGCTGCTGCGAGACGCCATCGTCGATCCGGGACTCGTGTATCCGATCTGGGGCGCGGACCACTACCTTCGTACGCCGTCCGTTTCGTCGATCGTCTCGAGGCTCCTCGCGTTTCTGGCGACAAAGGGCTGCTTTTCAGTCGAGAGGAAGGTTGCGTGATGCCGATGACGCTTCTTGCCAGTGGAATGGTGGTGCTCGCGCTGGCCGCTGGAGGCGGCGGGCGAACGCCGCAGGCGGAGGATCCAGCTCACGCCGAGCTGCGCGCGCTGCGCGACAGCTTGGTGGATGCCGTCAACAAGCGCGATGTCTCGCGCGTGCTGAACCACTTGCATCCAGACGTCGTGGTCACGTGGCAGAACGCGGAGGTCAGTCGCAAGCCCGACGGCGTGCGGGCGTATCTCACGCGCATGCTCGAGGGGCCGAATCGGATTGTCGACGAGTTCTCCACGACGCCGAGCGTCGACGAGCTGACGATCTTGTACGGCGGAGATGCGGGCGTGGCGTTTGGCAGCTCGCGCGATCGATTCAAGCTTCGCGCCGGTCAATCGTTCGAGGTCACGAGCCGCTGGACGGCGACCGTCGTTCGTCAGGACGGCCGCTGGCTGATCGCGTCGTTTCACGCGTCGGTGAACATGTTCGACAACCCGCTCGTCGCCGGCGTGCGCACGCTCGCCATGGCCGCGGGCGCCGGCGCGCTCGTGGTGGGTCTTGTGTTGGGCTGGTTGATCGGGCGCCGCCGCGCTCGCGCGTAACGATCGGATTGTCGCCATGACCGAGGCGCGCACGTATTCGCAGCGCATTCCGGGAACCCTCAACGTGGTGATGGGTGTGGCGGTGCTCGCGGCCAACGCGGCGCTCCTCTTCGCCGCGTCGCATGCGTCGCGGTGGTGGGGCGTCGTCCTCGCGGCGTGCGCGTTCTCGTACACGAACAACACGATGTACTCGCTGCTGCACGAGTGCGTGCACCGGAAGTTCCACGCGTCGCAGCGCACGAACGAGTGGTTCGGCCGCCTGCTCGCCGCGTCGTTCCCAACGGGATTCACGTTTCACCGGATGTGCCACCTCGGTCACCATCGCCGCAACCGGACCGAGGTCGAGCGCTTCGACTACTACTCGCCGGAGGACAACCGCTTCCTGAAGGTCGTGCAGTGGTATGGGATCCTCACGGGACTCTATTGGCTGATTCCTCCGCTCGCCTGCGCGCTCGTGCTGATCGTGCCGAAGGCGCGGCTGATGGCGCTCGTCGACGCGCGCGGATCGAAAGCCGCCGAGCACATCGGTATGGAAGCGATGCTCGACGGCGTCGACGGCGCGCCGATCGTCCGCATGCGGCTCGAGATTCTTCTCTCCGCCGCGATCCAACTCCTTGCGTGGTGGACGCTCGATCTCACGCCCGTCGGATGGGGCGCCTGCTACGCGGCGTTCGCCGTGAACTGGAGCGCGCTGCAGTACGCCGATCACGCGTGGTCGGATCTCGACGTGCGCGACGGCGCGTGGAATCTGCGGGTGAACCGCGTCGTGCAGTACGTCTTCCTGAACTATCACCATCACCTCGCGCATCACCAGCATCCCGAGATTCCCTGGATCCATCTGGGGAAATTCGTGGACGTGCGCGCGCCGCGGCCGTCGTTCCTGTCCATTTACCTCAGCATGTGGAAGGGGCCGCGTCCTCTTCCGCCAGAGCGAGAAGCATGGCCACCGAATCGAGCCTGACCGACGTACCGCAGTCGTGGTATCTGATGTGCCGATCGCGCGAGCTCGGGCGCGGGCGGATCGTCAGCCGCGAGATTCTCGGCCATCAGCTCGCGATCTTTCGTGCTCAGAGCGGCGCGGTCACGGCGATGGACGCGCGCTGCGCGCACATGGGCGCGCATCTCGGCCGCGGCGACGTCGTCGGCGATCGCATCCGCTGCGCGCTGCACCATTGGACGTGCGATGCCGCCGGCGTCTGCCGTTCGCCGAACGGAACGACGTGGCGTCCTCAAACGATCTATCCGACGATCGAGCGGCACGGCGCGATCTTCATGTTCGCCGGTCCGGAGCCGCGGTTCGATCTGCCGTCGCTCGCGCAGCCGGACGAATCACCGCTCCGCGTGATGGCCGGCGCCACGCGCGCGATCGAGACGACGTGGGGATCGATTGTGACGAACGCGTTCGACATCGGCCACATGCAGGCTGTTCATGCGCGCGCGCTGCGCGAGGATCCGGCGCTGATGCTGCTCGGCAGCGATGGCTTGCAGATGCGCTACGTTTCTCGCGTCACCGGGGCGGGTCTGTCGGATCGCGTGATGCGATGGCTGTCGGACGATGCGATCCGCGCGACGATTTCATGTTGGGGCGGGACCGTCGTGATCGTCAGAAGTCAGGTCGGCATGCTCGATACGCGCTTGATGCTCTGCGTGACGCCAACCACGACGGGTGTTGACGTCACGCCGTTCTTCGGCGTGTTGCGAACATCGGCCGGCGCGATCGATGCCGCCGCGATTCGCGTGACGCGGTGGCTCTTCACCGCGTTCCTGTCGAGGGATCTCGTGCCGCTCCACGGCATGCGGCTTCGCATCGACGGAGCGCTCGCCACGCCGGGTCCACTGAGTTGGGCGACGAGATGGCTGCTGACCCTGCCCGCGGCGAGCTTCACGTCGGCCGACGATTCTCCTACCGCGAGCGTCCAAAGAGGTGTAGTGTCCGGCTCTAGCCGGACCCAACTTTAGAGACCCCGAACGCACGATGGCCGACTTCAACGATCTCCAGCTCGACAAATGGCAAACGCCGATCGAGCCCGAGCGCGGCAACGCGGCGTTTCGCATAGCCGCGATCGTGGTCGTGCTGCTCGGCCTCGTCGCCGCCGGATACTTTCTCCTCTGGCGCCGAGCTCAGCCGGCGCCCAACGACGTGCGCGTGCACACCGAGCAGGCGGTGGCATCCACGCCCAAACCCGTGGCCGAAGCGGGCGAGACCATCGATCTGCCGCCGCTCGCGCAGTCGGACGCGATCGTTCGCGAGCTCGTCGGAAAGATCTCCTCGCATCCAACGGTCGCCTCGTGGCTCACGACCGACAATCTGATCCGCAACTTCACCGTGGTCGTGCAGAACATTTCGAGCGGCCGCACGCCGTCCCGCTTCCTGACTCGCGTCAAGCCTGCCGGCACTTTCCAGGTCATCGAGCGAGGGTCCGATTTGCGGGTCGATCCCCGCAGCTTCCATAGATATGACGCGTACGCGGACGCCGTCTCGGCGCTCGACGCGCGCGGCACGGCGCGGCTCTATGCGACGTTGAAGCCTCGCATAGACGAGGCATATCGCGAGCTTGGCTATCCGGAAGGCAATTTCGATCAGGTCATGCAGCGGGCGATCGTCGAGCTTCTGAAAACGCCGGTCGTCGACAGCACGCCGGCGCTCGTCACCAAAAGCGTGGTCTACGAGTACGCCGACCCGAAACTCCAGGCGCTCTCGCCGGCGCAGCGGCAGTTCCTGCGCATGGGACCGAGGAACGTCCGCCTGGTTCAGGCAAAACTCCGCGAAATCGCGCCGCTCCTCGGCATCACGGTCGAATAGCCGCTCCGGGCCTGGATGTACACTAGCCTCGATGCGCTCGGTCCTGACCATCGCCGCAAGCGCCGCCGCGTTGACCGCGGCCGCCGCGGCGCAGTCCGTCCCCGATCGCGCTCCTGATCCATCGCCTCACCCGGTCCGCGTCGAGGCCATCGTCACCGACAAGAACGGCAAGCCGATTCTCAATCTCCGTCCTGAAGATTTCTCCATCATCGACAACGGCACTTCGTACGTCGTCGTCAGCGCGACGATGATCGGCCGGCTTGCGACCACGACCGCGCAGGCGTCCGCCCGGACCGCGCCCGCGGCGCCGTCCACGATGAACGTCTCCTCGATCGGCACGCCGGACGACGAACGGCGCGCCGCACGGGAAGACGGCGCGCGAATCGTGGGTCTCTATCTCGACGAGTTCCACGTGAGCGCGGGGGCGAACACCGAGCGCGTTCGCGCCGCTGCCGCGCGATTCGTCGACGAGCTGAGGCCGTCCGATCTCTTCGTCCTCCTCAAGCCGCTCGATCAGTTGACGGACATCCGGTTCACGCGAAATCGCGACGCCGCGCGGCAAGTGATTGCGTCGTTCTCCGGCAGGAAGGACGACTACACGCCGCGGACGACGTTCGAAGAGCAGTACATGGGTCGATCGGCGGCGGCGGTGCGGTCGGCGCGCGCGCAGATCGTGCTATCAGGATTGCGCGCGATGGCCACTCGCATCGGCGAGCTCGGCGGCGGCCTCTCCGGCATCGTCGTCTTCACCGAGGGATTCGCGCCCGAGGGTGCGCGCAGCCGCGAGCGCCGTCTTCCGGATCTGCAGGGGCTCGTGCGCGCCGCAAGCCGATCGCGATTGATGGTGTATCCATTCGATCCCTCCGACGTCGCGAGCCCGTCGGACGCGCTCGAGCCGCTGCGCGGCGTGGCGCGGCAGACCGGCGGCGAGCCGCTCGCTCTCGGCGAGGATTTGAATGCGGGATTACTGCGCGTCTCGCGCGACTTGGACGGCTACTACGTGCTGACGTACCGCTCGACGAGTCCGGACGATGGGCGTTTCCACGAGCTGCAGGTGGCATCGACACGCCGCGACGCGCGCGTGCGGGCGCGATCGGGATACTGGGCGCCTCTTCCCGAGATGCGACTCGCGCGGTCCGTGGCGCCCGCGCTCATTCCAATGCGCGCGGTTCGTCGAAGCCCGCTGATTGAGTACTGGTTCGGCACGATGATGGAGCCCGACGGCCGCCGCCGCGTGATCTTCACGTGGGCGCCCGCGCCGGTCTCGAGCACGAGCAAGCCAATCGCGCGGCCGGAGCTCGTCAACGTCAAGGTGAGCACGCCCGCGGGCCAGGTCTTGTTCGAGGGTGACGTGTCCGCCGCGCATACGGGATCTGCCGGCGGACGCCGCACGAACAGCGCGGTGTTCGACGCCGCGATCGGCCGCCTTCAATTCGATCTGACGATCCTCCGCGCGGACGGCGGAACGCTCGACACGAGCGCGCAGGACTTCGACGTCCCCGAGCTGCGCGGTCCGGCGCCGGTGATCTTTCAACCGCAGCTCTTCTCGGCGGCGTCGGCGCGCGAGTTCCGCGAGATCGTCGCGAACTCGAATGCCGCGCCGCTCCCCGCGCGCGAGTTCCGCCGCACGGATCGCTTGCTCATGCGCGTGCCGACCTACGATCCGGGCGGCGGGGAAGTGAAGGTATCGGCGAGGCTGATGAATCGCGTCGGCGTGGTGCTCGTCGATCTCGATCGCAATACCGAGACAACCGCGGGCCAGCCCGCGCAGTTCGATCTCTCGCTCGCGCGGTTCGCTCCCGGCGAATACTCGCTCGAGGTTGCCGCGAACGGCAGCAACGGCACGTCCCGCCAGTTGATTCGATTCAAGATAACGGGTTAGTCGTGAAGTCGGCAGTCGGTAGTCGGGAGTCGACAGTCTCAGTCGATAGTCACAGTCCTCAGTCGACTGTCGACTGACGACTACCACTGTGACTGTCGACTGACGACTACCGACTGTGACTGACGACTACCGACTGACGACTGTGACTGACGACTGTGACTGACGACTGTCGACTTCCGACTGCCGACTGTCAGTATTCTCAATGCGTTCCGCCCTCGCCCGTGAGCGACTTCACCACGTCGCCGAGCACCTGCTTGGCGTCGCCGAACGCCATCATCGTCTGATCGAGATAGTAGAGCTCGTTGTCGATGCCCGCGAATCCCGGGTTCATCGAGCGTTTGATCGCGACGATCGTCTTCGCCTTGTCGACGTCGATGATCGGCATGCCGAAGATCGGGCTCGACTTGTCGTGGCGCGCGGCAGGATTCACGACGTCGTTCGCGCCGACGACGAGCGCGACGTCGGTCTGGGGCAAATCGGGATTGATGTCGTCCATCTCGAGGAGCGCGTCGTAGGGGATCTCGGCTTCCGCGAGCAGCACGTTCATGTGCCCGGGCATGCGGCCGGCGACCGGGTGGATCGCGAACTTCACGTCGATGCCGCGCTTCGTGAGCTGATCGTACAGCTCGCGGACCTTGTGCTGCGCCTGCGCGACCGCCATCCCGTAGCCCGGCACGACCACCACGCGATCCGCCGTCGTCAGCAGCTCGGCGACGTCCTGCGGCGTTCCGCTCTTCGCCGTCTTGACTTCCACGGCCGCGGCGGACGCCTGCACCTGCCCGAACGCGCCAAAGAGCACGTTCGTGAACGATCGATTCATCGCGCGGCACATGATGATCGACAGGATCAAGCCCGACGAGCCGTCGAGCGCGCCGGCCGTGATCAGGAGCTTGTTCTCGAGCACGAATCCCATCGCGACGGCAGAAAGGCCTGCGTAGGAATTCAGCAGTGAGATGACCGTCGGCATGTCGGCGCCGCCGATCGGCAGGATCAACAGCACGCCGAAGAGGAGCGACAGGAAGACGATCACCGGGAACGCCCACGCGGTGTACGGATGGAAGGTCAGGTAGACGCCCGTGCCGACCGCGATCGCGAGCAGCGTGAGGTTGACGAGGTTCTGGTTCGGGTAGGTGATCGGGCGCGTCGGCACGATCTCCTGCAGCTTGCCGGCGGCCATCAAGCTGCCGGTGAACGTCAGGTATCCGAGAATGATCTCGAGCACGATCGCGCCGGTGCGGAATCGCGTCAGCTCGCCGTGCTGAAACCAGATCATGTACTTCGCCGTTCCCACGAGTCCGGCGGCCAGGCCGCCGAACGCGTGCGACAGCGCGGTCCGCTGCGGGACCGCGGTCAACGGCACCCACGACAGCGGGATGCCGATGAGCGTTCCGACGATCGCCGCAATCGCAATCCACGAGTAGTTGACGATCTCGGGCGCGAGGAGCGTGCCGACGATCGCGAGCGACATGCCGCCGACGCCGGCGGCCACGCCGCGCCGCGCGGTCTTCGGGTGGCTCAACCATCGAAGGGAGAGGATGAAGAGGGCCGCCGCCGCGAGATAGGTGAGCTGCGTGACGCCGTGGATCACCGTTTCGGCTCCCGCTCGCGGAACATCTTCAGCATGCGATCCGTGATGAGGAAGCCGCTGACGATGTTGGTCATCGACGCCGCGACGGCCACCGCGCCGAGCACCGTCGTCATCGTGGACTCCTGCTCACCGGCGATCAGGACCGCGCCGACGATGGCGATCGCGGAGATCGCGTTCGTCAGAGACATCAGCGGCGTGTGCAACAGGCGGGAGACGTTCTGGATCACCTGAAAGCCGACGAACGTCGCCAGCATGAACACGAACAGCATCGACCATAGGTCGAGTTCAGCCATGGCGGATGGAGTGTAGCAGAAATCGGGGACACCCAATCGGGACACCCAATCGGGACACTCAACGTTGGGTGTCCCCGATTTTTCTCAGCCGCTCTGCGGCGGCGACGAGCGTGTCGTCTTTTTTTGCAAAGCAGAAGCGCAGGACATGTGGCGCTTTTTCACGATGGAGGAATGGCGACGTCGGGATCGACGCGACGCCGCGCTCTTTCGTGAGCCGGATCGCGAAATCAGCGTCCGCCTCGTCGGTGATCGCGGAATAATCCATCAACTGGAAATAGCTGCCGCGGCACGCCAGCGGCTTGAACGGCGTCTCCGCCATCAACCGCAGGAACAGGTCGCGCTTCGCTTGAAAGAACGGCGCGAGATCGTCGAGGCCGCGCCGCGTCTCGAGGAAGTCGGCAATCGCGTATTGCACCGGCGTATTCGTCGAGAACGTGACGAACTGATGGACCTTGCGGAACTCCCGCGTCAGCGCCGCGGGGGCGACGGCGTAGCCGACCTTCCATCCAGTCGTATGGTAGGTCTTCCCGAACGAGCCGACGACGAAGCTGCGCGCGGCGAGCGCGTCGTGGCGCGCCATGCTCTCGTGGCGAACGCCGTCGAAGATGATGTGCTCGTACACCTCGTCGCTCAAGATGAACGCGCTCGTGGCTTCGACGATCGTCGTCAGCTCGTGAATGTCGCGCGTGGTGATCACCGCGCCCGCAGGATTGTGCGGCGTGTTGAGCATCACGAGCCGCGTGCGCGGCGAGATCGCGCGCCGGACCTCGTCCCAATCGATCGCGTAATCGGGAAACCGCAGCGCGATGAAGACCGGCGTGCCGCCCGCGAGCTCGATCGCCGGCACGTACGAGTCGTAGCACGGCTCGAAGACGATGACCTCGTCGCCCGGCCGTACGCACGCGGCGACGGCGTTGAAGATCGCCTCGGTCCCGCCGGACGTGACGGTGACCTCGCTGTCGGGATCGTACTGCCGGCCGTGATAGTGCTCGTACTTCGCGGCGATGGCTTCGCGCAGGCGAAGGATGCCCTGCATCGGCGCGTACTGGTTCCTGCCGCTGCGCATGTGCGCGGTGACGCGCTCGACGAGCTCCGGATCGCAGTCGAAGTCGGGAAAGCCCTGCGAGAGGTTAATCGCGTCGAGATCGGCGGCGAGCTTCGACATGACCGTGAAGATCGTCGTGCCGACGGATGGAAGCTTCGAGGTGAGCGGAATCATGACGTCGCCTCGAAGACGCCGGTCTCGCGATTCTTCCGGACGCGATCCCATGGGAAGTACTGACCGTTCATCGCCACGTACACGCCCGGCGCGAGGACCTGCGCGAACGACAGGGCGCTTCCGAGATTGAACAACCCGTCGGAGCTCCCGAACGCGAACGGAATCATCGCGCCCGTCAGGACGATCGTACGATCGGCGAGGCTCGCGGCGGCCAGCGCGCGCGCCGTCTCGACCATCGTGTCGGTGCCGTGCGTGATCACTATCGCTTTTTCGCGCGAGGCGCGGCAGCGCTCCACGATCGCGGCACGACCGGCGTCATCGAGATCGAGGCTGTCGACCATCATCACGGTGTCGACATCGACGTCGAGCCGGCAGCGTCCGCGCTCGAGCATCTCGGGCACGTGCGTGTCGCGGAAGAACAGGCGGCCGGTGAGCTCGTCGTATCGCTTGTCGAAGGTCCCGCCGGTCACGAGGATTCGGATCGTCACTGGTTTTGCCCAACAGAACTGAAATCGAAGTACCTATTCTGTCCGACCGCGCGTCCCGCTGCCAGTGCCGCCAGCCCGATTGGATCGCGCGAACGAGAGGAGAAGGGCCTGCCGCTGAGTGGGTTACGGCGCCGAGCCGCCTCGCGGCGGGGCCGCGGCACCGCCCTTGCGCTCGCAGGACACCTCTGGAGGTTCCTGAATGTTGCTCGCATTTTCCGCGCTTTTGATTGGCGGCCTCGGGTTCGTGTACGTGAAGCGCCGCGGCAAGAGAAAGCGGCAAGCGTAAGACGCGGATCACGCGGATTGACGGGGATCACGCGGATCCGATCCGTGAGATCCGTTCGATCCGCGTGATCAGCGACTAACGTGATCAGCGACTCACTCTGAACAGCTCATCCGCTGACGACAGGATCACGCGTCGCAGGCGATCCGGGTAGTCCGGCGGCAACTCCTCGAGAAAACGCCGCACCGTTCGCGCCGCCGTGGCGGAGTTGTGTCCGCTGAGCGTCGCATCCATCCAGCGCTTCGGGAAAAAAATGTCGCCCGTCCGCTGAATCTCGCGCAGCAGCGCGAGGCTCGGCGCGATGTGCTTTTCCGCCGTCGCCGCGCGCAGCGGATGGTGGACGAATGCCAGGCCCTCGAGCACCCATGGCTCGCGCTGCCGGAACGCAGGCTGCGCGAGGCGCTCGACGAACGCATCTCTCGCGGCGGGATCGGCGGAGAGCGCGGGCCGCACGAACGCGAATCGCGCCTTGCGATCCGGATTCTCGATCCGCTCGAATTGCGCGTCGAGAATCTCGCGCCACGCTGGCACTTCTCTCACGGCAAGCTGCTGCGCCAGCGTCGTGTAGTCGGGCTCGGCGAGCGTCAATCCCGGCACGGTCTCCGTCTTCCTCCATACTTTTTCCAGCCACGCGACGACGTCCTCCGATCGCGCGACATCTCTCAACGACGAGAACCACGCGGACTTCAGGCTGGATGAGGACGCGCTCGACAAGCCATCGCGGAGGACGCGCTCCAGGCGCGGCGCGATGCGTTCGCGCTCGGCCGCGCGGAGGAACTTCCAGTACGCGCGTTCGGTGTACGCGAGGATCCGCTGAACGTTCTGCTCGTCGGTTTCGCGCGGCAGCGCGGCGAGCGCGAGATCGAGGATCGCGGCGGCGGTGGCGCGGCCGTCGAGCATCTCTTCCCACAGCGTCACCCACGCCGTGCCGCGCGTCAGCGGATCCTGAATCTCGGGGAGATGCGCGAGCAGGTACGCGCGCGACGCCGGATCGAGCTCGAACCCGGCATAGCCGATGCCGCGGCCGGACGGCAGGACGAATTGCGGTCGAGGAAGACCGCTCGCCTCGGCAACCGCGGCGCGCCCGCGAACCATCCGCGCGGGCAGCGTCTTCTCGCCGTCGGGAAAACCGAGCGTCACCTGCAGTCGTTGACTCCACGTCAGCGATCGCGCCTGGATCGGATCGCGCTCGGTCAGAATCAACCGGTCGATCTGGTCGTTCGCGATCTCGACGACCGTCGAGACGATCGGACGGCCAGGCTCGTCGACCCACGCGCGGCTCCAGGCGGCCAGATCCTCCGACGTGAGCTCGTCGAGCACGGCGACGAGATCCGGCCACGTCGCGTTGGCGAATCGATGCTTCTGGAGATATCGCTGGACGCCGTCCCGGAACGCGCCTGCGCCGACGATCGTCTCCAACTGGCGCATGACGACCGGCGCCTTCTGATAGATGATCGCGCCGTAGAGCGAGCCGGCCTCGTTCAGATTGTCCAGTCGCTGCCGAATCGCGTTGGTGCCTGCCGTGCGATCGATCTCGTAGGCCGCCGGATAGTGCGCGAACAGGAAGCGCAGCTCGTGGTTGATCTCCGGAAACGACGGGTTGACGATCTTCGCCGCCATGAAGTTCGCGAAGACTTCCTTCATCCACACGTCGTTGAACCACCGCATCGTCACGAGATCGCCGAACCACATATGCGCGGTCTCGTGCGCGATGAGGCTCGCCCGGCCCAGCTTCTGATTCTGCGTGGCCGACGGATCGAGCAGCAGGCTCGACGCGTTGTAGAAGATCGATCCGGCGTGCTCCATGCCGCCAAATTGGAACGACGGCACGAGAACGAAGTCGAACTTGCCCCAGGGATATTGAATGCCCGTGTATTGCTCGAGCCACGCCAGCGACGACGCGTGCAGATCGAAAATCGCGTCGCGATTGCGCGCGACCTTGGAGGCGTCGGTCTCGCGATGGAGCATCCGGAACGTGCGCCCGCCGCGGTCGGCCGTCTCGACCGAGAAGCGGCCCGCGGCGAACGCGAAGAGATACGTCGACAGCGGTTCCGTCTCCGCGAAGCGCATCCGCGTGCGGGCGTTCGAGGACGAGGTCTCGACGACCGCGCCGTTGGCGACCGCCTCCCATCCCTCGGGAACGTCCAGCGCGAGCGTCCATCGCGCCTTGAGATCCGGCTGATCGAAGCAGGGGAACGTCAGATGCGCGCGCGCCGGCACGAACAGCGTGTACAGGAACTCGGGATTCCTGTTGAGCGCGGCGTCGCCCGCGTCGAAATCGATCGCGATCGTGTTGCGGCCCTCGCGAAGGTGCTTCGGCCCGATCGTCAGGTGATCCGGCGACGCGCTCGCGGCCGCGGGCTCGCCGTTCGCGACGACGGTTCCCCCTTTGACCGGCGCGAAATCGAGCGAGAGTGGACGCGTGGCATCGGTCAACGCGAACGTCACGATGACGCGTCCGGAGACGCGCGCGGTTTGCTCGGCAGGAATCGTGAAGCTCAGGTCGTAGCGGAGATCTTTGATGCGTTCGGCGCGCTCGGTCGCGAGGGTCAGCGGGATCCCCGGTCCAGGCGGCGTATCAACACGCGGAGACGACTGCATCGCCAATAACAGAAGGCACAGTGCCCCAAGGCGGACCATGGGCAGATAGTATCAGGCGATTCTCCGGAGACGCAGCACGGCGAGCGCCGCAATCACGACAAAGAAACACAGGCTGATGCCGGACAGCCGCATGAACTCGTAGTAAAGCGGCCGCCCGATGAGATCGAAGATGACGAGGCCGATGGCCGCGAGGGCGATGAGCGTCACGACGCGGAGCGCCGGCGGCAGCCGGTCGTCGTAGTTGGCGAGATACACGACCGCCGGCGTGGCGATCAGGAACACGTAATCCCAGCCCTGCGGCGAGAGCAGCGGCATCAGCGTCAAAAGGAGACCGCCCTCGAGTCCTTCCGGGAACGTCACGCCGCGCCGCCCGAGGAACACGATCGCGGCAACCGCAAGGAGCACCGCCGCTGCCCCATACGCGACGCGCGCCGACAGCGCGCCCGGTCCGAACCAGCGGAAGAACATCGCGGCCAGCGACACGTTGTCGTAGACGTTCAGGTTCGGCGCCGTCGTCTCCGTGACCGTGCGCCACCATTCCCGATGCAGCCAGATATCTCCATCGATGCCGTAGACGATCGCCGGCAGGATCAATGCGATTCCCAGCCCCGCAAGTCCGGCGGCGATCGCCGCGACGTGCCGGCGCGCAACGAGCCACGGCAGGAAGAGCACCGCGTACGGCTTGATCACGATCGCGAGCGCGACCAGCAATCCGGCAGCGGCCTCGCGCCCGGTCCTCATCGCGAGGAGCGCGTACGTCGCCACGACCGCGAACAGCATGTTGACCTGTCCCAGCACGAGCTCGTGTGCGTAGAACTTCCCCAAGACGACGATCATGACGGCGAGGAGCCATCCCGCGGATCGGCGGCGCTCGGGCGGCAGCGTGAGATTCAGCCGCAGCAACGCGACGAGGAGCGCGACGGACGCCGTGAACCACATCAGCTTCGCCGTGTAGAGCGGCACGGCGCCGAACGGAATCGCGAGGATGGCGAACGCGGGCAGATACTTGAACTGAAAGTGTCCGTCGTCGGTGCGATAGAGCGGCTCGGCGTGCAGCGCGCGCGCGCCAGCCTTCCAATACACCTCGAAGTCGGGCATCTTCGGCCCGGCCTTGAAGATGAAAACCCAAATGGCGAGGCCGATCAGCAGGCCCGTGATCAAGAGCCTGCCGCGTGTCATTGGGCGTGTCGCTCGACGCCGACCAGCGACCAGCCGTCGCCGGCTTTGCGGAAGTAGAGGAGCAGCGGCTGCGCCCAGTCGGGGCGATCGCGATGGTGCGCGCGAATCATGGCCGCGACGTACTCGGGACGAGCGGACAGCAGCTCCGCCGGCGCGCTCGCTTTCGTCGTCGTGACCGTCTGCTCGGCGCCGACGTTCTTGTGCGTGCTCGCGGCGTTGTCGAACTGCGACCACTGGATCGTGTAGCGTTCGGCTGCCGGTCCGACGCCTGCTTTTTCCGGCGCGTTCTCGAACGTCAGCTCTCCGCCGCCGCTCAACGCGGCGTTCACGACGGGGTTCGTCTTGTTGAGCCAGGCCGCGAGCACTTTCCGCTTTCGTTCGAGAAGCGTCTTCACGAGGTACTCGGCGGCGTTCGAATCCGAGTATTTTGCGGTCGCGACGACCGCTCGGACGCCATCGTCGGTCACGGCGGACAAGATGCGAGCCGCCCAGAACAGATCGTCGCCGCGCGCGTTGGCGAACGCGGCGTTCGGATATTCCGGCTTCCAGTTCTCGGGATTGAAATACGCCGACTCTATCCGCCCGAGGGAGGTGATGTGCGGATAGTCGACCTTGATCCACGGCCGCACGTACAACCCGAGCGTCAGCATTGTGACGAACGTCGGCCGCGACTCCCAGAGGAACTCGTTGCCCGCGCGCGTGCTCTGCGCCTGCACCGTTCCGCTGCCGAGCGTGGAGCCGAAGTCGAGCAGGTGGTGGCGAACGATCGTCTTGCCGTTCGCCGACACGAGCGTGTCGAGGCTGTTGATGCTGCGCGAGTCGTCGTGGTTCAGCCACGCGCAGAAGGCGCGCAGCCCGCGCAGCTCGCGGCGGTGCTCGTGCGGAAAGATGTCGTTCGGATCGTCCGGCCGCGTGCCGTGATACCGGAACGGCCCGACCGGCTTGCCGTCGAGCGCCTTGCTCGCGAGCGCGCGATACGTGCCGTCGGCATGCTTCGCGGCTCTCTCGAGCAGCATGTCGAGATCGCGGCTGTCCATCTGGCGTTTCCGGCCGCTGTTGTCTTCGATCTGCGCGCCGTCGCCGATCACGAGGCTCTCGCGCTGGACGCTGGCGATGTAGTTCTCCGGCACGTGGTAGCCGAACGCGTGAAAGAGTTTCGTCGAAATGACTTCCGCACCGCTCGCCATCTCGGGATTCGACGGCGGATCGAATTTGACGAAGTACAGCTGCCTGGCCGCGTCGCGGATCGTGAAGCCGGGCGCGCGCCCTTCCATCTTGCCCGACACGATCGTCCACGCGCCCGACGGTCCCGATCCCGTGTCCGGACCTTTCGCGAGGCGGTCGGCCGTCCATGGCTCGCGGCCCAAGCGGTTCGTGAACCAACTCGAGTCCGGCACCTCGTCGATCGTGTTCACGTTGACGGCGCGCTTGTCGGTCTTGTCGCCCGCGCCGAAAAACGAGTTCTCCGCGAAATCGTAGAGCCCGCTCAACTCGGACGGCTCCACGCTCGACGCGTCCACGGTTTCCGGATCGCGTTGAATCGGATCGTCGCGGAAGAATCTGGGTCCGTTCGCGGCGGTCGTCGCGAGCGCGAACGACACGCACGCGATCGCCGTTGTCAGCGCGGATCGAGCTGGCGCGCGCATCTTAGAAGGCCTTGCTGAACTTGAAGAAGTACTGCGTGCCCTCGCCGCCGCCGAACCCGACGTCGACGCGGAAGAGCACGGACTTGTACGTGTTGAACCGGAAGCCGATGCCGTAGGCGTTCTCGAGCTGCGCGAGCTTCAGCCGTCCGATGTTCGGCGCGACGGTGCCCCAATCCGAGAAGAGCGCCATGTCGAGGCCCGAGAACGCCTCCCATCGATACTCGGCGTTGAAGTAGACGACCGCATCGTCGCGAAAGCGGTAATCGTTGAAGCCGCGATGGCTGTTGCTGCCGCCCATCGTGGGCTTGAAGTAGAACGGAATCTGCTGGCCCTTGCCGTTGTCGACCGCGGCGGACTGCAGCCGGGCCTGCACGGCGAAGACGCGCTTCTTGTCGAAGATCGGAAAGAACTGCTGCGCCAGCGCATCGACCGCGCGGAAGTTGTAGCGATCGAAATCGAGGTCGTAGTACTCGCGCCAACTGAGCGAGTAGAAGCCGCCGTCGCGCGCGTTGTCCTTCTGATCGCGACGATCGACCGCGGCGAACGCTTCGGCGTACGAGAAATCCGGCTGCTCGGCGAGCCCGGGCGCCGTCGCGTCCGTGAACCGCTCCTCGATCGATGGAAAACGTCCGTCGGTGCCGTGGCCGACGCTGCCGTTCATCCGGCCGATGCGCGTTCCCGCTTCGAACCACGGGCGCGGCCGCACGATCGCGCGGCCCTCGATGTTCAGATAGTCGACCTCGAAGCTGACGCGATCGCTTGCGAGCGAGCCGATCCCCAGGCCCCAGTAGTCCTCCTGGGGATTGTGCCGGTGGAGCACCTGTGCGCCCACCTCGAGCTTCTCGCGCAGGAGATACGGCAGCGAGAAGTCCGCCATCAGCATCCGGTAGTTGCGCGTCGAGATCCCCGAGCCCAGCACGACTCTCGCGTTCCGATCGAAGAGATCGTGGCGCCAACCCCCTCCGACGCCGATGCCGCCGCCGATCGGCTTCCAGCGGAATCCGTACTGAAGGTAGAAGCCGTCGTGCGGTGCGAGCTTCGTGATTGGATCGACGTCCTCGAACCAGAGCATCCATTTTTCGAGCTTGCCCGGTTTGTATGGCTGAAGCGCCTTGGCTTTTGCCGCGCGCTGCTGTTCGAGCGTGGCTTCGCGCGTGTCTTGCGCGTGGAGCGCGGAAGGCGCGAGCGAGATGACGCCGAGCAGAATGGCCGAGAACGCCGCCGTGCGGACCGACATGAGACGGGAACGATATCCCAGGGTTCCGGCGAACACCAAATGCGCTATGTTGCGATCGGCGAAGCTGAGGCGGGCTCGTTCGCGAGCGCGCCCGCTGCAAAGCGCAGGTACCCCAGCGTAATGAGGATGGCAACCGGCCAGCGGATGTACCACGAGGGCTCCGACGGCAGGAACCAGATCAACGTTCGAAGCACGATCACCGGCGTCACCGCGACCGCGGCGATCCGAAGGGCGGTCCGGAAATCGATCGAGACCTGTTTGCTCTTCGCGAACATCTGCGCCAGCGATCCGTAGAGGAGCGCCTGCACGAGTCGAAAGACGAGCGATCCGAGGACGGAGAAGGCGAACGCGATCGGCGGCAACCAGAACTGGAGCGAGCTCAGGAAGTCGCCGACCTTTTGACGCGTCAGGTTCATATCGCCGATCGCCGACAGCTTGAACACGCGCCGCTCGGATCGATTCGGTTGCGCGCCGCCGAACTCGCGCCGCGTCAGCATCATCGTGCCCGGAGGAATATCCGACGGGATGTCGTCGATCGTGTCGTCGATGATGAAAACCGAGGCATCCCGTCCCGGGCGGGGATCCTCGTCCCTGAACTCATGACGTCCGGGCGGGTTGGAGTGCATCACGCCGTCCGCGATCGTGATGTCGGGAAGTTCGGCCGTGATCTTGGGGACCCGGGTCTCCGCGAACCTATGAAGGCCGAAATGCATGCGAATCGCCGTGGGCACCCAGCAGATCGCGAGCAATAGCATCAGATAGAGCAGCCCCGTGCCCTTCCAGTTGCGGCCGACGTCGCGGTACAAATCCGCGGAGTAGAACGACAAGACGATGGCGCGCAGGAAGCCAAACTTTTTCATGGGCGGCTCGTGTCAAATAATACAGGGACGGAGACGATATGCGCATGCTGCACGCCGCCGCGATCGCTGCCGCGCTGAGCTCGGGGCTCGCCGCGCAGGATCGACCGGATCTGACGGGCACTTGGAAGCTGAATCCCGAGCTGACGCGTCAGGCCGAGCTGCGCTCGACCGAGGATCGCGCCGCCATCGCCGGACGCCGGGCGCCGCTCGGCGGAGGGCCGGTGTCGGTGGGGAGCGGACGATCTCCCGTCGGCTCGGGCGGAGGGTCGGGCTACACGGGCGGCCGCGCGAACCCAGAAGATGCGGCAAAGTCGCGCGAGGCCATCCGTATCGCGATGCTCATGCCCGATCGGATGACGATCGCGCGCGAGGGCACGGGACTCGTCGTCACCGACGCGCACGGTGTGTCCCACACGTGGAAAATGGACGGCAAGTCCGTGCGATCCGAGGTTGGCGCGCTGACGATCGACACGAAGGTCAAGTGGGATGGCGCCGTCCTCGTCGTCGAGCGCAAGTTCGAGGGTGATGTGAAGGCGACAGATCGCTACGCCGTGGGCGGCGCGCCTCGCCGGCTCACGATCACGTCGAAGATCGACGCCAACAAGCTTCCCGGCGAGGGACCGCGGACGCTGCAGCGCGTCTACGATCTCGAATAGCGCGCGCGCTACTCGACCCGCAGCGCCGCGCTTGGATCGAGCCGCGTGCAAGGGAAAAATGTTAAAGTCGAAGGGTTGTCCTGGCCGCTTCTTCCCCCCTCATACGAGCGTCAGCACGGCCATGCCGAGCGGATCGAGCTCGCGAGCGATCGCCGCATCCGCGAGCGAAACAAGGTGACCTATCGGCTCGCGCACTGGCCCATCTGGATCTTCGTGTTCTTCATCGCGCCGGGGCCGCTCACGTTCCACCTCTTCGAACGCGGCTTCGATCGTCGAACCGTGCTCTGGCTTTGCGCCGTGCTCGTCGGTACCGGGATCGCCGCGCTCTTCGGCCAGCTTCCCGGCGTCGAGCCGAAGCCGTACATCATCAGGTTCACCGAGGATCGTCCGAACCCGCTCTACCGCCGCGTGTGCTACACACTCGCGTGGAGCGAAGCGATCGCGTTCGCCGTGCTCAACATCGCCGGTCTTGGATTCGCGATCGCGACCGGCCGCTGGCAGCTTCTCCAGATGTACGAGACGGCGTACTTTCCCATCGTCGGCGCGATCTGGATTCTCGGTGCGCTCGGGCTCCTGCCGCGAGTGAAGCCGTCGACGCAAGGTGAAGGGCACGAGCGCCGCTACTTTTACGGAACGGTCTGGGCCGTGACGATCGCACAGCCCATCCTGTGGCTCCTCTGGAAGGTGCTGCCGCAGACGCGGCCGGCAGACGCGCTCAAGCTGGCCGTGTTCGTGTGCATCCTCGCCTACGTCGGCAACATGGCGCGGCGGGGTCTGCTTCCACGCACGAGGCCGATCGTGCCGGGCGAGCTCGCCGTGTCGGACTGAACCGATCGCCGCGTTCGAATGCTGCTAGGATCGAAGGCATGGCCAACGCTCAAGTCGACGATCGCGGCATCATCCTGAGCTGTCCGTCGTGCGAACAGCGCAATCGCGTTCCATTCGGCACGACGGCCAAGTGCAAGAAGTGCGGGACGCTGCTGCCTCCGAGCGCCGAGCCGCTCGAGATGCCAAGCGCGGAAGCCTTCGATGCCCTCACTCGCTTGTCGACCCTGCCGGTCGTCGTCGATTTCTGGGCACCGTGGTGCGGACCGTGCCGCATGGTCGCGCCCGAGCTGGTGAAGGTCGCGGCGAGCAACGCCGGCCGCTACATCGTCGTGAAGGTCAACACCGACGCCATTCCCGAGCTCGGCGATCGATTCGTCATTCGATCGATCCCGACGATGGCGGTGTTCGTCGGAGGGCGCGAGGTGGGGCGCGCGTCGGGCGCGCGGCCCGCGCGCGACATCGAGGCGTTCGTCGACAAGACCGTGGCGGCGGAGCGGACCCCTCGATAGAGTGTTAGCATTTTCGTAATGGCCCGGGCTTCCACGGTTCATCCAGCCACCGATCTCGCCCGCCGCCTCGAAGCCTTCGTCACCGAGCGGTTCCCGTTTGCGCTGGCGCCGGTGCGCGCCGCGTTCGATTCGTGCAAGGGGGCGGTTCGCGGGGGCGATGCGGCCTCGCTCGACTCGGTGAGAATCCGCTTCGCTGACGAGCTGCGCGGCCGCCTGAAGAACGTCGCGCCGACCGAGGCGTTCGAGACGACGCCCGGCGTCGAGGGGGCGCAGCGCTTTCAAGTCGCGATCGACGAGCTCGTCGACGCGTGCGATGGGTTCTTGCATCGCGCCGCGATACGCGAATCGCTGACGCCCGACGAGCGCCGCGAGATCCTGCGCGGGATGGTGCTGACGCGCGCGACCGACAATCGACTGAAAACGCTGTTCACCGGCGGCGAAGTGCGGTACGGCGACGCCGCGTTCCAGGGGAAAGGCTTTCGATCGCTCGGGCAGGAAGCGATCTATGCCGCCGCGATTCGGCTGCGCCGCGGCAAGAGCTTCAGCGAGAACTCCGCGTGGCGCGGCGACGTGATCGCGCCGTTGATTCGCGATCTCGGCGCCGTGCTCGCGATGCGGTCCGCGCCGGAAACGATCCGCGCCGTGATGTCCGCGCAGATGGGGAAGGCCGGCCCGCCGATGCACGGCAAGGATCTCCACATGGGCGACATGAGCTACGGCATTCTGCCGGCAGCCGCGCCGCTCGGCATCGGCACGCTGACGCTGGCGGGCATGGCGTTCGCGTTCGCCCGCGACGGCAGTCAACGCGTGACGATCTCGTTCATGGGGGAAGGCGGCACGTCGCTCGGCGAGTGGCACGAGGCGATCAACCTGTGCGCCGTGCGGCGCCTTCCGATGGTCTTCTGCGTTCAGAACAACCAGACGGCGCTGTCGACCGCGGTGCGGTATCAATCCGCGTCGCGCGTGTTCGCCGACAAAGCCGCGGGGTACGGCATTCCAGGGATCACGATCGACGGAACGGATCCCGACGAGATCGCGTCGGCGTTCGCGTGGGCCGTCGATCGCGCGCGCGCCGGCCAGGGTCCCACGCTCATCGAGCTCGTCGCGATGCGCATGTGCGGCCACGCGCATCACGACGACATGTTGTATCTCGGCAAGGATCCGCAACTGGGATGGGAGTATCCGCCGCTGCAGGAATCCGGGTACGCGAATCCCGAGCTGTACAAGTTCTGGTCCGCGCGGGATCCGATTCCTGCCTACGCGACACGGCTGCAGCTCGAAGGTCTCATCGACGAAGCGGAGCTGAATCGGCTGAAGGAGGAGAGCGTGGCGCTGGTCGAGGCGCAAGCGCAGGCGGTGATTGCCGCGCCGTGGCCCGACCCGCCGGACGCCGCGCGCGGCGTGTTCGAGGGAGAGCCGCCGCGCACGCGCGTTGAAGTGCTCGATCCGGCGGTTCGCGGCTCGCGCGACGCGGTCTCGGATCTGCCGCCGCTCGACGAAGGTCCCGCGTTCGATCGCAAGGGCTCGACGTTCCTCGAAGGCGTGATGCAGGGCGTGCGCGACGGGCTTCGCGCGGATCCGCGCGTGTTCGTGTTCGGCGAAGACGTCGGCGGCGCGTACGGCAACGCGTTTCTCCTGCTCCGTCCGCTGCTCGAGGAGCTCGGCGATCGATTGATCAACTCGCCGTTGGCGGAGAACGCCGTGCTCGGCGTGTGCGTCGGCGCCGCGCTCGCCGGCCAGCGGCCGATCGGCGAGATGCAGTTCAACGATTTCGTCGCGACTGGCTTCAATCAACTGGTCAACAACGCCGCGAAGATCCGCTATCGGTGGGGCGGATCGGTGCCGATGGTCGTGCGGATGCCGTGGGGCGGTCTGCGCAGCGCGGGGCCGTTTCACTCGCAGAACACCGAGCCGTGGTTCTATCGCACGCCCGGCCTGAAGATCGTCGTGCCCTCGACGCCGCACGACGCGCGCGCGTTGATGGCCAGCGCGATTGCCGATCCCGATCCGGTTCTCTACTACGAGCACATCGCGCTCTATCGCGACCCGCGCGTGAAGCAGGCCCTCGGCGACGACCCGCCCGCGCCGATCCCGATCGGCCGCGCGGCGCTGCGCCGTGCCGGCGCGGATCTCGCGATCGTCTCGTACGGCGCGTTCGTCCACACCGGTCTCCGCGTCGCCGGACGCCTCGCCAAGGACGGGATCGAAGCGAGCGTGCTCGACCTGCGGTCGCTCGCTCCGCTCGATCGCGATGCGCTCTTCCGCTCGGTCCGGCACTGCAGCCGCGTGCTCGTCATCCACGAGGACGCGCGCACGGGCGGCATCGGCGAGAGCCTTGCCGCGATCATTCAGGAAGAGGCGTTCGAGTGGCTCGACGCGCCCGTACGGATCGTCGGCGCGCTCGACACGCCGGTGCCGTACTCGCCGCCGCTCGAGAGCTTCTATCTGCCCTCGGACGAGGAAATCGAGAACGCGGCGAGGCTGCTGGTAAGGTATTAGTGAACGTCGCGATCGTCCTTCAAACGCCGCGCGATCCGCATTCTTCCGTCTTCATCACCTATCGAGCCCTCGCCGACGAGATCGGCCGCCGCGGCCATACGGCGACGATCGTCACGCCGCAGGATTTTCCGTCGGCGTCGCGTCGCGGTCGATTGACGCCGCTCCTCTACCCGCTGACGATCGCCCGATGGCTCCGGAAGTCGCCGACGCCGTTCGATCTCGTCGTGTTTCACAGCTATGCCGGATGGCTCGCGATCGCGGCCGGTGTCGTGAACGCGATCCCGGCCGTCGTCGCGTTCCACGGGCTCGAGCCGATGTACCACACGGAGCTTGCGCGCGACGCTCGAGCATCCGGCGGCCTCTCGCTCCGCTATCGCGTCCTGCAGGAGCGGTTGATGCCGATGTTCCTGCGCGCGTCCTGCCGCGGCGCCGCGCTGATCACCGTGTTGAACGCCGCCGAGCGCAGGTATCTCGTCGATCGCGGTTGGGCGGACGAGAAGCGAATCGCAACGGTGGCGCACGGCGTTCCGGATGCGTTCTTCCTGCCGTCGCGTCAGCCGCGCGCGGCTGAGACGCTGCTCTTCGTCGCGCAATGGATGCCGATGAAGGGGATCGACGAGCTTCGCGCGGCGTTCGCGGATCTCGCGCGCCGTGTTCCGGCGCTGCGCCTCGTGTGCGCGGGCACGCTCGCACGCGCCGAGGACGTCCTGTCCGCGTTCCCCGAGCAGGTCCGCTCGCGCGTGACGGTCTTCCCTCGTGTCGATCACGACGCGCTGCGCGATCTGTACCGTGACGCCGACATCTTCGTGTTTCCCAGCCACTACGAGGGGTTCGGCCTCGCGCTCGTCGAAGCCATGGCGGCCCGGCTGCCGATCGTCACGACGCCGGCCGGCGTCGCGGCGGACGCGCTCGAGGACGCCACGAGCGCGGTGTTCTTTCCCGCGCGCGATGCGGCCGCGCTCGTCCGCGCCGTCGAACGTGTGCGTGGAGACGACCGAGCGCGATCGCGCCTCGGCGCGGCGGCGTTCGACGTCGCGGGCCGCTACCGCGAAGCGGATCGCGTCCGCGAATGGGCGGATGTGATTCTGTCGGTGTTATCCTGAGCCGCCGTGAGGTCCTGGGCCAAGCAACTCGCCGAGCTTCGCAATATCCTCCGGTTCCTCAAGCCGTACCTCGTGCGGCGGCCTCTGCTGCTCGCGGCGGTCCTCTCGAGCGCGCTGTTCGTGATGCTGTTCGAGGGGTTTGGCGTCGGCCTCCTCGTTCCGCTCCTCAACCTGCTGCTCGGCGGCGAGAACGCCACGCCGATGCGGCCGCTGCAGTGGCTCCAACGCACGCTCCCGGGCCACTCGCCCGCGTTCTACATCGCGACGATCGCCGCCGCGATCGTCGGCGCGATTGCGTTGAAGAACGCCGCGTTCTACACCTCGCTCGTGCTCGCGGCGCGCCTCAAGCGCCGCATCTCCGTCAGCCTGCGCGACAATTTGTTTCGACGCCTGCACGGCGCCGACCTCGATCTCTTCGATCGCATGCCGGGCGGCGATCTCGCCAACGTGTTTCTCGTCGAGACGTATCGCACGACCGTCGCCGTCGACGCGATGCTCGCGCTCCTGCAGCGAACGAGCATCGCGGTCTTTTACGTCGCCGCGCTCTTCTTCCTTTCCTGGCCCTTGACGACGCTCGTCGTTGCGCTCGCGGTGGGGCTGGGCACGTCGCTGTCGTTCGTGTACGGCCGGCTCAAGACGGCCGGCGTGGAGCTGACGGATCTCAACCACCGCATCGCGAGCGCGCTGGGGCAATCGTTCGCCGGCATCCGCATCGTCCGCGCGACGCACTCGCAGGATCGAGAGATCGAGCAGTTCCATGCGCTCAACAACGCGCAGGCGGACGCCGAGGAGCGAAGCGCGCACGCGCTGTCGCTCCTCTTCCCGATCACCGAGACGCTCGCCGTGCTGGGCGCGATGGTGATCGTGACGTTTGCGTACGTGCTGCTCGTGCGCCGCGGATTGATGTTGAGCAGCTATCTGCTCGCGTTCGGTTTCATCCTTCTTCGCCTGCTGCCGCTCCTGAACCAGCTTTACGGCTTGCACGGACACCTCGCGTATCTCGCCGGCGGGATTCACGAAGTCCAAGGATGGCTCGACACCCCGCACTTTCCGACGCGTCCGTTCGGCGCCGAGGAATTCATGGGGCTCACGCGTGAGCTGCGGTTCGAGCGGGTCGTTTACCGCTATCCGAACGGCCGCGCCGCGCTCGACGCGATCGATTTTGCGGTGCCCGTCGGACAGACCGTCGCGATCGTCGGACCATCCGGCGCGGGCAAGTCGACGCTCGCGAACATCCTGCTGCGTTTGCGCGCGCCGACCTCCGGCCGCGTCACCGTCGACGGACGCGATTGCTGGAACTTCTCACCCGAGAGCTGGCATCGCGCGACGGCGCTCGTCGAGCAGGACGCGTTTCTCTTTCACGGCACCCTGCGCGAGAACATCCTCTACGGCTGCGAACACGTCGGCGAAGCGGCGCTCGAGCGCGCGCTCGCGGATGCGCACTTGACGGAGGTCGTCGCGGCGCTGCCCGATGGGCTCGACACGCTCGTCGGGGAGCGCGGCGCGATGGTGTCCGGCGGCCAGCGACAGCGCATCGCGATCGCCCGCGCGCTCATTCGGAATCCCAGCATCCTCATCCTCGACGAGGCCACGTCGCACCTGGACTCGGTCTCGGAACGGCTCGTGCAGCAAGCCCTGCAGAACGCGTCGCGCGGACGCACCACGATCGTCATCGCGCACCGGCTGTCCACCATCCGCGACGCGGACCTCCTGATAGTTCTGGAAGAGGGCCGGATTGTAGAGCAGGGGACCTGGTCGACCCTCGCACGCGCCGGCGGCGTGTTCGAGCGGCTGATTCAGGGGCTGGAAACCTAGCGCCCGCTTGGCACGATCCTTTGACACGCCTCTGACACGGCCGCAAAGGGCGGTCGAGGCCGCCGCCGCCACCTCGGTTCCGAATGGCGAGGGGCGCGGATTGGGCCGAAAAATACAGGAAATCGCAGACTTGCCGCGATTGCGGCCTGGGACTGAGAGGGCGAAGCTGCCAGTGCGTGCAATTACGTGCATTTTGACGCTTACACTTTTGTTGAGTCAGGTTACAAAAGCGTCAGCGCAGGACCCGTCCGCACCCGATCCGCTAGAGGGGATGCCGATTCGGCTCGGTCCGCTCGGCCTCAGCCCCACCCTGACGATTACGAACTTGGGCATCGACTCGAACGTGTTCAACGACGCCCTCGACCCGAAGCGCGACCTCACGATGACCGCGACGCCGCGCATGGTCGCGCGCCTTCGCACGGGCCGCACACTGCTGACCGGCGCGCTCGCCACGGGCCTGGTCTACTTCCAACGCTTCTCCGACGAGCGATCGATCGACTACGCGTCCGAGGCGCGAGCCGACGCGGACCTTGGCGCGTTCAAGCCGTATCTCCTGGGGTCGAGCACGCATACGAGCGAACGGCTGAACGCGGAGCTCGATATTCGCGCGCCGCGCGCGCAGACGCACCTCGCGGCGGGCGGACGCTACCTCGCGTCGCCGCGCGCCGGCTTCGTCGCCGCGGTGAAGCATACGAGCGTCGAGTTCGACGAAGGCTCCACGTTCGACGGCATCGCGTTGAGCCGCACGTTGAGCTCGAACGTCGGCGTCGTGGAGGCGGGCGTCGAGTACTACGCCACGCCGCTCACGACGATCAGCGTGATCGCGTCGCGGCAGCAGGATCGATTCGATGCGGCGCCCGAGCGCGATACGGACTCGTTCCGCATCATGCCGTCGATCCGCATGGACGCGCCGGCCATCGTGCAGGGATCGCTCGCGGTCGGCATCCGCCGGTTCGACGGACAGGATCCCGAGCTCCCGGATTTCACCGGGCTCGTCGTGCAGGGGACGTTGAGCCACGCGATCGGCGAGTTGACGAAAGTCGATCTGGCAGTGTCGCGTGACGTTCAGTACTCGTTCGAGGAGACGGAGCCGTACTACCTTCTCTCGTCGATTCGTGTCACAGTTACGCGTCAGATTCGGGAGACGCTCGACATCCGCGGCGCCGTCGGCCGCGAGCAGCTCGACTACCGCGCGCGATTCGCGGGAACGGACGAGCGGCGCGACAGCTGGCAGATGATCAGCGCGGGCGTCGGGTTCCGCTACCGCCCGCACATCCGGCTTGGCGTCGATCTCGAGTTCGCGAAGCGATCGAGCGATCGCGCGGATCGCGAATACGACCGCACGCGTCTGTTGGGATCGCTGACGTACGGCTTCTAGAAACATGCTTCTGTTGTTCTTGGTTCTTGCGCTCGCGGCGGTCCCCGCAGGACAAACGTCGCAAAGCTCTCCCGAGTATCTCGTCGGACCTCAGGATCGTTTGTCGATCACCGTCGTCGACGAGCCAACGCTGACGAAGATCGTGACTGTCGGCAGCGACGGCACGTTCGACTATCCGTTCATCGGCCAGGTCAAGGCGGTCGGCCTGAAGCTCCGCGCCATTCAGCAGGACATTGCCGCGCGGCTCGGAGAGAAGTATCTGCGCAATCCGCAGGTCTCGATCGAGGTGGAGTCGTACCGAAGCCAGGTCGTGTACGTGTGGGGACAAGTGCGAACGCCGGGTGCCGTGACGCTGATGGGGAACATCAGCCTCACGGAAGCGCTCGCGAAAGCCGGTTCGCCGACGCCGGACGCCGGCGCGTACATCGAGATCAATCGCCGTCCGCGCACCGGTGACGCGGCGGCGCAGGGCGCGAAGCCCGCGGCCGAGCGCGTGACGATGGTGGATCTTCAGAGCGGGCGCGCGCAGAACATCTTCCTCGGCGATGGGGATACCGTGTTCGTACCCAAGGCGGAGATGTTCTTCGTCACGGGGTACGTCAAGAATGGCGGTCCCTTCCTGCACGAGGCCGGCATGACCGTATCGAAAGCCATCTCGATGGCTGGCGGCGTCACCGAGAAAGGCTCCCGCGGCCGCATCCGCATCACCCGTCTGTCCAACGGAAAGCAGGTCATCATCAAAGACGTGAAGATGGACGATCTCGTCTTCCCCGGCGATTCGGTCGAAGTTCTCTCCCGGCTCTGGTAGCGCTCGTCAGCCTTTCCATCAATTTCCAGCATGCGCGTTCTCCACGTGACGAGCGGACGCCTGTTCGGCGGCATCGAACAGATGCTCGTGACGCTGGCGAAGCATCGTGCGCTGATGAAGACGCCGGAGATCGACACATCGTTCGCGATTGCGGCGCCAGGCCGATTGGAGGACGAGCTTCGCGCGACGGGCGCGTCCGTCACGCTCGTCGGCGACGTGCGTCTCAGCCGGCCGTCGTCGATCTTTCAAGGCCGAAGCGCGTTCGCGCGGCTCGTCGACGCGCGTCGGCCCGACGTCGTCGTGTGTCACGCGCCGTGGAGCGTCGCGCTGTTCGGCCCCGCGGCGCGCCGGCGAGGCGTGCCGATCGTGTGGTGGCAGCACGACGCCGCATCGGGGCGGACGCTCGTCGAGCGCGTCGCGAAGCGCACGCCGGCGGATCTCGTGATCTGCAACAGCAGGTGGACGGCGAAGAGCGCGGCCGCGCTGAATCCCGGCGCGCCCGTCGCGGTGATTCATCCGCCGGTCGTCGTGCCGGACGTCGATCCAGCGCTCCGCGCGGCGCTTCGCGCGTCGCTCGAGACCGCGCCGTCCGATGTCGTCGTGCTCTCGGCGAGCCGTCTCGAGCGATGGAAAGGGCACGTCAACCTGCTTCGCGGAATCGGTCGAATCGCGGACGCGCCGGCGTGGACCTTGTGGATCGCGGGCGGCGCGCAGCGCCCGCACGAGCGCGAGTACGCGGCGATGCTTCGTCAGGAGGCGGAGCGGTTGGGCATCGCCCGCCGCGTCCGGTTCCTGGGCGAGCGCCGCGATGTGCCCGCGCTCATGAAAGCGGCGGACGTGCTGTGCCAAATGAACGAAGGGCCCGAGCCGTTCGGCATCGTGTTCGCCGAAGCGCTGCTGTCGGGGATTCCCGTCGTTACGGCCGATCTCGGCGGCGCCCCGGAGATCGTCTCCGACGCGTGCGGCCGGCTCGTGCGCGCCGGCGATCTCGAGGCGCTCGGCGAGACCCTCCGTTCGCTCGTCGGGAATCCGCAGCTTCGCTGCCGTCTCGGCGCCGCGGGACCGGACCACGCGCGATCGAGGTGCGCGCCCTCCGTGGTCCTGCCGCAGATCGCCAGGGCGCTCGCGTCGGCGTCGGCCAGCGCCGCGGCATGACGAGAGAGGCCGCCGTCGCGCGCGCGCTCGAGACGCACGGCGACAGCGAGGCGATCATCCACGAGGCTGCCGTCGAGCTGTTGCGGCGCCGAAGCGCGCGAGGGGTTCTCGTCGACGTCGGCTGCGGCATCGGCCGCTTTCGCGAGGCCGCGCGCGATCTCGCGACCGCATACGTCGGCGTCGATGTCGTGCGCCATCCGGAGCTGCCGCCCGATGTGACGTTCGTCCAAGCGGACTTGGATCGCGATCCGATTCCGGTCGACTCGGCCTCCGCCGACATCGTCGCCGCCATCGAGACGGTGGAGCATCTCGAGAACCCGCACGCGTTCGCGCGCGAATTGACGCGCGTCGTGAAGCCCGGCGGATGGATCGTGATGACGACGCCGAATCAAATGAGCGTGTTGTCGCTGCTGTCGCTTGCGGTGAAAGGGAGATTCGCCGCGTTCCAGGACGAGTACTATCCAATCCATCGCAGCGCGCTGCTGCCGAACGATCTCGTGCGCATCGCGGGCGAGTGCGGCCTCTCGAATGCCGAGCTGGCGTTCACGGAATCCGGACGGATTCCACTGACCGGCGCGCACTATCCGCGGACGCTGTCGCGGATCTTTCCGCAGGCGTGTTCCGACAACGTCTTGCTGATCGCGCGGAGATAGCGGAGTGCGCCGAGCTTTATCGCGGAGCTCGCGGAGGGCGAGGGATCACAGAGTCGATCCCTTGCGGCCTGACTCGATCGATGCTTGAAACGAACCAGCCTCTCTGGGTGTCGCTGTCGGCATCCGCGATTCGGACGCTGCCGTTCGGCCGCTACCATCTGTCGAACGCGATCGCGAAGTTGTCGAGCGGTCCATTCGTCGCGCGGTTGCCGCGCGAGCTGGGCGGCGCGCGGTTCATCTGCGATCTGCAGGACTCGATCGCGCGCGAGGTGTGCTTCACCGGACGGTACGAGCCGCAGGAAACGCAGCTCGCCGCGCGACTGCTCGCGCCCGGCATGTGCGCCGTCGACGTCGGCGCGAACTGGGGCTACTTCAGCCTCGTCTGCGCGCACCTCGTCGGTCGCGCCGGGCGCGTCGTCGCGCTCGAGCCGCACCCGAGGCTCGCCGCGATGCTCGGCGAGAACGTGCGCGCGAACAATCTCTCGCAGGTCGACGTGCGGACGGTTGCGGCGGGTGCCGATCGCGGCCCGCGCGCGTTCGTCGGCTTCGACGAGCGCGCGGGGAATTGGGGCCTCTCTCGCGCAGCGCGGCCGTCCGAAGCGGCGGACTTCGAGTGCGCGACGACGTCGCTCGATACGTTGTTGTTCGCGGACGGAAGCGGCAAGAGCCGCGTGGATCTCGTGAAGATGGACATCGAGGGGGGCGAGGCCGAAGCGCTCGAGGGGATGGCGCGCGGATTGGCCGGGCGCCGGTACCGCTACGTGCTGCTCGAGTGCCATCCCGCCGAGCTCGCGCGGATCGGACAGTCCGTCGAGCGCTGTCTCGAGCCGTTCGTGCGCGCGGGCTATCGCGGATGGCACATCGATCACTCGCCCGCGATGCACCGGCGCGCGGCGATCGGTCCGGTTCCGATCGGCGAGCTGCTGACGCCGATCGATCCCGCGGCGCTCGGCTCGGATCCGTGGCCGCATCTGCTATGGGCCGCGCCGAGCGAGCCGCTGCCGGCGTGAATGCGGATTGCGTTCTTCAGCGTCTCGGATCAGCTTGGCGGCTCCGAGATTGCGCTCGTCGACATGATCGCCGCGATTCGGCGGCGCCGCCCGGAGTGGAATCTGCACGTGATCCTTCCGGGACGCGGACCGCTGCTCGATCGCGCAGAACGAGCGGGCGCGGACTGCGTGATGCTCCCATTGCCTGAATCGCTCGCGCGTCTCGGCGAGTTTGCGGCGACCAACGCACGGCATCCGCTTGCCGCTCGCGTCGCGCTTGCCGCGCGACTCGTGCCAGTGGCGGCCGGCCTTCCGCTGTATCTGCGACGCCTTCGCCGGGTGCTTGGATCGCTGCGCCCATCCGTGCTTCATACGAACGGGATCAAAGGGCACGTGCTGGGCGCCCGCGCGGGCGGACCGAAGCTCGTGTGGCACATGCACGAGTACGTGGGCGACCGCGCGCTCACGCGCGCGCTGCTGAAGTCGCACGCGCCGCGCGCCGCGGCCATCGTCGCCAATTCGTCGAGCGTGGCGGAGGACGTTGCTCGCGCGCTCGCGCCGCCGGTGACCGTGCGCGTCGTGCACAACGCCGTCGATCTGGAGATGTTCACGCCGACCGGTCCATCGGACGATCTCGACGCGCGCGCGGGGCTCGCGCCGGCGCCGACGGGAACCATCCGCGTCGGGTTGGTTGCGACGTTCGCGCGATGGAAAGGGCACGAGGTGTTTCTCCGCGCGATTGCCGCGCTGCCTCGCGATCTGCCCGTGCGCGGCTACGTGATCGGCGAGCCGCTCTATGACACCGCGGGCAGCCAGTACACGATTGACGAGCTTCGCGCGTGCGCGGCGCGTTTTGGCGCCGCGGATCGCGTCGGCTTCACGGGATTCCTTCGCGCTCCATACGCGATGCGCGCGCTCGACGTCGTCGTCCACGCGAGCACGCGGCCGGAGCCGTTCGGCCTCGTGATCGCGGAAGCCATGGCGTGCGGACGCGCCGTCGTGACGAGCGCGGCTGGCGGCGCGCGCGAGTTGATCGAGCCGGATGTCGACGCGATCGTGCACCAGCCCGGCGACGCCGAGAGCCTGAGTCGAGCGATTGCACGTCTCGCGGCGGACGAGCGCCTGCGCCGGCAGCTTGGCACGCGCGCCAGAGAGGCGGCGTGCGCACGATTCGATCCCGATCGGCTCGCGGCCGCGCTGGTCGAGATTTACGAGCAGGTGGCCTGACGTGGGGGCAGCAACGCCCGCGGCGTCCATGCGCTCGATGTCCTCGACCTTCGCGCCGTCCACGTGGGGGCTTGCCGAGTTCTTCATCGTCAGCCAGACGGCGATTCCGGCGGTGTTGTATCTGCCGGGCACGCAGCCGGTGCGTTTCTACGTTCGCGTTGCGTCGTTCGCGATCTCGATCGCGCTCTTCGCGTGGTGGGCGTATGGAAACGCGAAGAGCACCCGTCCGCATCCCGCGCAGCCGTGGCTGGTCGCGTCGATGATCTACACGGCTGCGATGGTTCTGCATCCGTTCACGAGCTCCTTCGTCGGCGGCATCGCGCAACTCGTGCTGTACGTCGCCGTCATGGCGCCGGTGTTCTGGGCGCCCGCCATCGTGCGCGGCCCCGATCATCTCGCGAGGTTGATGCTGCTGCTGCTCGTCTGCAACGGGGTCAACGCGCTCGTCGGCGTGCTGCAGGTCTACGATCCCGATCGATGGATGCCGCAGGAGATGTCGCGCATCGTCACGGAGTCGGCGTTCGGGCTCGGCGCGGTGTCGTATCGCGGGCCGAACGGCAACTTGATCGTGAGGCCGCCAGGGCTCTTCGACAACCCCGGCGCAGTCGCCGGCCCCGGCATGTATGCGGCGCTCCTGGGCCTTGTGTTCGCGACGAGCGCGGCGCCGAAGTGGCAGCGCGCCCTCGCGCTCGGCGGCTCGTTCGCGGGCGTCGCCGCGATCTATCTCAGTCAGGTGCGCGTCTCTCTCGTCGTGCTCGCGCTGATGCTCGGCGCGTACGTGACCGTGCTCGTCCTGCACCGGCGCGCGCAGCGCGCGATCCTGTTTGGCGGCATCGCCGCCGGGATCGTCGTCGCGACGTTCACGTTCGCGATCAGTCTCGGCGGCGAAAGCATTGCCAAACGAACGCTGACGCTCTTCGAGCAGGATCCGATGACGCTGTACTCGGCGTCGCGCGGCGGGCAGCTCGTCTACACCTTCGACGATCTGGTGTCGACGTATCCGCTCGGCGCCGGCCTCGGCCGGTGGGGCATGATCGCCGGCTACTTCGGTTCAGGCGGCCAGTCGCCGCTCTGGGCGGAGATCCAAGTTGCGGGATGGGCGATCGACGGCGGAATCCCGCTCGTCATCCTCGGCGTCGCCGCGCCGTTCGTCGCGCTCCTCGCGCAGTGGCGCCTCGCGCTCCGCGATCAGGAGCCGAAGGTGCGCGCGTGCGCCGCCGTCGCGCTTGCCGCGAATCTCGGCACCGCGGCGTTGATCTTCAGCTTCACGCCGTTCGTGACGCAGATTGGTCTGCAGTTTTGGTTTCTGGCTGGCGCGTTGCACGGCGCTTCGTCGTCGGCTCGAACGGCGGCGAATCCATCATGAGCGTGTGGCTGCTCGTCGCCGGCGACTTCACCACGCACGGTGGCATGGATCGGGCGAACTACGCGCTCGCGTCGTACCTGGCGACGCGTGAGGATGTCCATCTCGTGAGCCACTCGGTCGCGCCCGACCTCGCGTCGATGCCGCGCGTGACGATGCACGGCGTTCCGCGTCCGCTCGGCGCCGAGCGATTCGGCGAGCCAATCCTTCGATTCACGGCGCGCCGCTGGCAGCAGCGCCTTGCCGATCGGCAGGTCCGCGTCGTCGCGAACGGCGGCAACGTCGATGCCGGCGATCTGAACTGGGTTCACTACGTCCACGCCGCGTTCACGCCTGAGGCGGCGGGCACGCTGAATCGCGCGCGCGTGCAGTCGAACCATCGCCGGTATCTCGATCAGGAGCGCCAGGCGCTGACCCGCGCACGCGTGGTGATTTGCAACAGCTCGCGAACCGCTGCGGACGTCGCCGAGACCGTTGGCGTTCCCGCGGACAGGATCCGGGTCGTCTACTACGGAACGGATCCGGCAACCTTCTCGACCGTGGACGACGAGGCGCGGGTGTCGGCGAGACGCGCGCTCGGCTTGCCGCACGATCGTCGGCTCGCGCTCTTCGTCGGCGCGCTCGGCGATCGCCGCAAGGGCTTCGACACGCTCTTCGACGCGTGGCGATCGCTTTGCGCGTCGTCCGACTGGGACGTGGACCTCGTCGTCGCGGGTACGGGCGCCGAGCTCGCGTCGTGGCGGCGCCGGGCGTCGGAGACGCTGCCCGGCGATCGCATGCGCTTCCTGGGCTTCCGGCGCGACATGCCGAACGTCTTCGCCGCGTGCGATGTCGTCGTTCACCCGGCGCGGTACGAGGCGTACGGGCTCGCGGTCCACGAAGCGTTGTGCCGAGGGCTACCCGCGATCGTGACGACGTCGGCAGGCGTCGCCGAGCAGTATCCGATGGATCTCAACGCGCTGCTCCTCGACGATCCCAACAGCGCCGCGGAGCTGGCGAATCGGCTGCGATCGTGGCGCAGCGATTCGTCGCTCTCGCCGCGCATCGCGGGCCTCGCGGCGCGGCTGCGGTCGCGAACGTGGGATCACATGGCGCGCGACATCGCGGCGATTGCCGACGGCGCCGGCGAGGCGCGCATGACGGCGGCGGCAGGTGGCATGTGATCGCGGCTGCTCCTGAACGATCGTACGTCGAGACAGGCGCGTGCTGGATCTGCGGAGGACGCGATCTCGATCGCTTTCATTCGGCCATCTTGGAATTCGACGCGTGGCGCGAGCAGGATCCCGAGCTGGCGGCGTACACGGGTGAGACGATCGCGCTGCAGCGCTGCCGCCAATGCGGCTTCGCGCAGCCCGATCGCATTCCCGCGCTTCCTCGGTACTTCGAGCGGATGTACGACCAGCGGTGGTCGGCCGATTGGGTCGCGCAGGAGTTCGAGTCGACCTACAAGGACGTGATCTTCGCGCGCATTCTCGACGAGCTGGATCGGCGCGTGCGGACGTCGCCGCGCTCGCTGCTCGACATCGGATCGCATGCCGGACGATTTCTGCACCTCGCGCGCAGCGCGGGGTGGCGCGCGGAAGGGACGGAGATCAACGCGCGCACCGCACGCTATGCGGTCGAGCGGACCGGGGCCACGGTGCACCGGGTCCGGGCGGAGCGCGTGCTCGATATCGGCAAGCGCTTCGATGCGGTCACGCTGACCGATGTGCTCGAGCACATTCCCGAGCCGCTCGCGCTGCTGAGAACCGTCAGGGAAGCGCTCGCGCCCCGCGGGTGGATTTCCGTCAAGGTTCCCTGCGGTCCGGCGCAGGCGTTGAAAGAAACAGTCCGTGCCCGGTTGAGCCGCGGCTATCGCGCGACGCTCGCCGACAACCTGGTTCACGTCAGTCACTTTTCTCCGCAGGCGCTGCGTTTCGCGTTGACCCGCGCCGGGTTCGAAGCGATCAGCGTCGAGGTCGCTGCGCCGGAGTGTCCGCCGTCATCGCGAGCGGCTGCGCAGGCGCGGCTGGCGCTCTACAACATCGCGCGCCGATTGCCGTTCGGCGTGAACACGCCGATCGCGCTGCACCTGCAGGCATTCGCGCGGCGAGCGGAGCGCTCGTGAACGATCGGATGCCCGCGCTGTCGGTCGTCATTCCGACGTTCAACAACGAGCCGGTGCTCCGGCGCTGTCTTGCGAGCTGGCGGGCTCCCGCGGCCGAGAGCCATGTCGAGATCATCGTGATCGAGGACGGCTGCCGCGACGGGACGCCGGCGTATCTCGACGCCGAGAGCCGGACGCCGTGGGGCGTGCGGCACCTGCGATGGATTCACATGAACGACGCGCACGAGCTGCGGTGCACGAACGCCGGGCTCTCCGCCGCGCGCGGGCCGCTGATCATGGCCTGGCAGGACGACATGTTCGTGACCGCGCCGTGGCTCGTGCCGGAGCTGCTGCGCATCTTCGAGCGTCATTCGGATCTCGGCTTGATGAGCCTCAGCCGCGGACTCGATCACTATCCGCTCGACGAGCCCATCGCGAGCTGGGACAATCTCGTCGACTGGCGCCGCCTGCGCAGCACGATCGGGCCGTTCCCCGGCAACTGGTTCAGGGTGCAGGAGGTCGATGCCGTCATCCGTCCGTGGATCGTGCGCCGCGCGTGCGTCGAGCGCGTCGGACTCCTCGATGAAGCGTTCGTGCCGACGGAGTGGGACGAAGCGGATCTCGCGTATCGCATTCGCGCGGCCGGATGGAAGACTGGCACGTGCGGCTACGAGCGGCTCGGTGGCTACGCGCATCTGGGAAGCAGCACGCTCGGCGAGCTCAGCGCCGCGTACAAGGCGCGCGTGCTGAAGAACGGACTGTTGTTTCACAGCCGGTGGGGAAAGATCATCGCGCGCGATCACGCGCGCGCGCGGCGGACGTGGCCGAGACCCGCGACCGCTGGCGGGTGGGTGAGCACCGTCAAAGGCGTCGGCCGCGCGCTCGTTCAGCGCCGAACGAAATGATCAAGTCGGCACGCAACGCGGCAGCGTCGGCGATGGCGTGGACGATCTATCATGCGCCCGCGCTGGAGGCGCCGTACGCGCATGCGGCGCATGCGGCGCGCCGCGTCCCCGGCTTGCACACGCTCTTTCGCGAGACGACCGATCGCTTGACCGTTCGGCTCGTGAACGGCCGCCGGCAATGCCGCCGCGTGCGGATTGGATCCGTCGAGCCGCTCTTCGACGTCACCAGCTTTACTGTCAAAGGTCAGTATTTCGCGCACGTGCCGTACGAACCCGGCGCGACCGATGCGCTGCTGCGCTTCCTCGAGCCGGGCGGGGTCTTCGTCGACGTCGGCGCGAACGCCGGCTACTTCACGATCGTCGCGGCGCTCCGCGTCGGGCCCACGGGCCGCGTGTTTGCATTCGAGCCCAACCCACGCGTGCGCGAGCAGCTTCGCCGCCATGTCGAGATCAATTCCGTCGACGATCGCGTGACGATCGTCGACGTTGCGCTCGCGAACCGCAACGACGACGAGGGAACGCTGTTCGTCTCGTGCTGGCCCGAGAACGACGGCATCTCCTCGCTGACACCGTCGGCGGAGACGATCGCGCGCGGCGGGTTGCGCAGCGACGCGACGATTGCAGTGCGCGTCCGGCGCTTCGACACATGGGCCGCCGCGGAGAAGCTGACGGACATCGACCTCATGAAGATCGACGTCGAAGGCGCCGAGGCGCAGGTGCTCGAGGGGATGGCACGGACGCTCGAGCGCGGCAGCCCGCGCCGAATCATCTGCGAGACGATGCCGTCGAGCGACGCCGTCGAGATGCTGCACGCGCGGCGCTACTGCTCGTCCATCGTCGACGAGATTCCGGGCGGGATCCCGAACCTGCTGTTCGAATCGGCCGGCGCCCCATGATCAAGCGCGCGATGTCGGCGGCGTACGGCCAGGCGCTGCGCGCGCTCTATTCGCGCGGCGGCGTGCCGTGGGACGTCCACGACGAAACCGTACGAATCGATCCGGGCGTCCGCCACCTCGTGCCGCACGAGAGCGAACCGGCGCTCTATCGATTTCTCCGCGGCGCGATTCGGCCGGGCGACGTCGTGCTCGACGTCGGCGCATTCCTCGGCATCTACGCGGTGCTTGCCGCGCGCTGGGTCGGCGCAGGCGGCCGCGTCGTCGCGTTCGAGCCGACGCCGTCGAGCGCGCGATTGGCCCAACGGCATTTCTCCTGGAATCAACCTGAGGGCGGCCGCATCGACCTGATCGAGGCAGCCGTGTCGGATCGCCGGACGCGCGCGGCGTTCCATCAATACGACGCGCATGCGATGCCGTACGTGAACAGCCTGGCCGCGGCCGCCGACACGACCGCCGCGCCGGCGCTGCAGGATGTGTCGGTGGTGACCATCGACGAGGTCTGCCGAGAGCTGAAGATCGTTCCGACGATCGTCCGGATGGACGTGCAGGGCGCGGAGATCCACGCGCTCCGCGGCGCGCGGGACACCATCCGCGCGGCGGGCCGCCTGACGATGGCGGTGGAGATGCATCCGCAATGCTGGCGGTCGTTCGGCGTCGGCGAGGAGGACGCGCGCCAAACGATTCACGAGCTGGGACTGACCGCGCGGCCGCTCGTCGCGAGCGAGCCGCTCTTTGGACGCGATACGCACGTGGTGCTGACGCGTGGCGAAGCATGAGCGCGAACGCTGACAGCTATCGGCAGCGATCGCTTGCCGAACGGATCGCACGGGCGATCCCGTCCGGCGGCGCGCTTGCGCCGATCCGCCGCCGGCTGAAACCGCTCTTCGAGCGCTGGCTCGCGGGCACCGGCGGCGGACTCAAGTCGGTGCTGCCGGGCGGCGAGGTCGTGATGGCCGTTCCCGCGTTCCGACACATTTCCTGGAATCCAGACGAGTACGCGGCGTTTCGCGCCGCTGTTCGACCCGGCGCGGTGATCCTCGAAGCGGGTGCGAACGTCGGCGCGTATACGGTGCTCTTCGCGCAATGGACCGGCGCCGCGGGACGCGTCTTCGCGTTCGAGCCGGACCCGGTTGCATTCGACGGCCTGCAGCTCCACGTCGCGCTCAATCAGGTCGGCGATCGCGTGACGTCGCTCCAGGCGGCCGTGTCGGACCGCGACGGGCAGCTTCAATTTGCATCGTTCGAATCGTCCGGCATCAGCCGCCTCGCGTCTTCGGCCGACGCGGAGAGCGCGACGATACGCGACGTGCGCGCGACCTCGATCGATGGCTTCTGCGCCGGCGAGGGCGTGACGCCGACGGTCATCAAGATCGACGTCGAAGGCGCGGAGCTGGCCGCGCTTCGCGGCGCGCGCGACACGATCGCGCGCGCGGGCTCGCACTTGCAGTTGTTCGTCGAGATGCATCCGCAGCTCTGGCCGGGGCTTGGCATCACGGCTGACGACTTGCGCGCGGAATGCGACGCGCAGGGGCTCGCCGCGGAGCACCTCGATGGCAGCCGCGAGAATGTCTGGGAAACCGTGGGCGTCTGCGTGAGGCTTCGTCCCACGCGCGTATGAAGCTCGCTGTCGTCCACGAGTCGATCGATACCGACGGCGGCGTCGAGACGTACCTCCTCTCGATCATCGCGGAGCTGCGCGCGCGCGGCCATCAGATCGCGCTTCTCTACCATCGGTCGAGCCCGGCGCGCAGCCTGCTGCGATCGAGCGCGCACATCTCGATAGGCGTGCAGGAGCGCGGGTTGGATCACGCGATCGGTGCGTTGAAGGCGTGGCATCCGGACGTGTGCTACTCGCACAACATGGGTCCGCTCGAGGTCGAGCGCGCGCTCGTCACACAGTGGCCCGTCGTCAAGATGCTGCACGGCTTCTTCGGGACGTGCGCGAGCGGCCTCAAGATGCATGCGTTTCCAAGCGCGAAGGTCTGCGACCGCGCGTTGGGTCCCGGATGTCTCGCGCTCTATTTTCCGCGGCGCTGCGGGAAGATGTCGGCCGGCGCGCTCGTGAGCGGCTATCGGTGGGCCATTGATCAGCGGGCGCTCTTTCCGAAATACAAGTCGGTGGTCGTCGCGAGCCGCTTCATGCGAAACGAGGTCGCACGCAACGGCGTCGCCAGCGGCGCGATTGAAGTGCTCCCGTTGTTTTCGACGATGCCCGCGCCCGAGCAGGCGCTGCCGCAGCCGGAGAAGGACACGGTGCTGTTCGCGGGACGGATGACTCCGCTCAAGGGAGGCCACGTTCTCATTCCGGCGATCGCGCGCGCGGCGCAAATCCTCGGGCGGCGCATCCGCCTCGTGATGGCTGGCGACGGCCCGCAAAAAGAGGCGTGGCGAACGCTGGCAGCATCGCTGCGCGTCGACGCGGAATTCGTCGGGTGGATCGGCTTCGACGATCGTCCGAGTGTCTACGCACGCGGGGCGGTCGCGGCCGTGCCGAGCCTCTGGCCGGAGCCGTTCGGACTCGTCGGTCTCGACGCCGCCGCGGTCGGCCGGCCCGCGGTCGCGTTCGACGTCGGCGGCATCAGTGAGTGGTTGAAGGATGGCGTCAACGGCCGGCTCGTGCCGCCTGCCGAAGGTGAACAGGGGCTTGCGCGCGCGCTCGCCTCGCTGCTCGATAACGCGTCCGAGCGCACGCGGATGGGACGGGAAGCCGCGAGCGTGTCGAGGTCGATGACGGTTGCGGCGCACGTCGCCAGGCTCGAAAGAGTGCTGCGCGACGCCGCGTGCCGCTGACGTATGGCTGCCTGGACGATCTTGACGTGCGAGTACCCGCCGGAGTGCGGGGGCGTCGGCGACTACACCGCGCAGGTCGCTGCCGCGCTCGCCGCCGCCGGCGATCGCGTGATCGTCTGCACGCCCCCGCGGTCTGGAGCGCCGGTCGATCAGCCAGGCGTCGACGTCGTCATTCTCGAGGACGTCTACGGTCCGCGTGCGAGAAGGCAAGTCGATGGTCTGCTGAACGCGCGCCGCTCGACGGTCCTCGTCCAGTACGTGCCAACCGCGTTCGGCATGGGCGGCGCAAACCTTCCGGCGTGCCGGTGGCTTCTGCAGCGTGCGCGCCGCGGCGGCGACGACGTGCGCGTGATGTTTCACGAGCCGTACTTCGAGTTCGCGTGGACGCCGGCGCATCAGACGCCGTTGTCCCTCGTCCAGCGATCGATGGCGCGAACGCTGCTGCGCGCGAGCGGTCAGACGTATCTCTCGACGGATGCCTGGCGTGCGTACCTGGAGCTGCCGCCGGACTCGCACGCGCCCTTCGTCACGTTGCCGATCCCGTCCGCGATTCCTCGCTGCGAGAGGCCGGCCGACGCGCAGGAGAAGCGACGCGCGTACGCCGCTCACGCATCCGGCTATCTCGTCGGGCATTTCGGCACCTACGGCACTCACGTCGCGCCGATGTTGCAGGCCGCGCTGACGGAGCTGCTCGCGGCGAATACGCGCGTGTCAGCGATCTGCGCTGGCGCGAATGGCGGCGGATTCGTCGAGCAGTTGATCGGCGCCGCGCCCGCTCTCGCCGGTCGAGTGCACGCGACCGGCCGCGTGCCGCCGGTCGAGGCCGCTGCGGTCCTTTCGGCGTGCGATGTCTTGCTGCAGCCCTATCTCGACGGCGTGACGACGCGCCGCACGTCCGTGATGGCTGGTCTGATCAACGCGCGTCCCGTGGTGACGACGACAGGGCATCTCAGCGAAGCCGTGTGGTCGGAGACGCGCGCCGTGGCGACGGCGCCGGCAAGCGACACGCGCAGCCTCGTCGACGCGGTGCAGGCGCTTCTCTCCGACGATGCCGCGCGCGCCGCGCTCGGCGCGCGGGGCGAGAAGACGTACCGCGAGCGCTTTTCGCTCGCGCACACGATCGGCAGACTCCGCGAGCCGGCAAAAGGAGCCGCGGCGTGAGCGATGCGCGGCTGACCGTTGGGATCACGACGCGCGATCGTCCCGCGGCGCTCCTGCGCTGCCTCCAATCGATCCGGCATCTCGATCGTTTGTCGCCCGACGTGCTCGTCTTCGACGACGCATCGTCGACGCCGGTGACCGATCAGCTGCGAGGGATCGATCTGCCAACGACGGTCCGCGTGATCCGAGACGATCGCGCGCCCGGCTACATCGCGGGACGAAATCGCCTCGTGCGCGAAGCGGCGGCCTCCGCCGTGCTCCTGCTCGACGACGATGCGGCGGTGCTGGGAAATGGCGCGATCGATCGCGCGCTCGAGCTGATGGCTGGAGATCCGCACGTCGCGGCGATCGCGTTCGCGCAAGCCGATCGCAACGGCCGCGCCTGGGACGACGCGATGCAGGCGAGCCGGAGCCGCGAGTCGTGCTACGTGCCGTCGTTCATCGGATTCGCGCACCTGCTTCGCCGCGATGTGTTCATCGCGAGCGGTGGTTATCGTGAGTCGTTCGAGTTCTACGGCGAAGAAAAAGACTTCTGCCTGCGCCTGATCGACGCGGGCTATCGAACGGTCTATCTGCCGGACGCCTTGGTCGTGCACGACCCGGACAGCGCCGGCCGCAGCAAGCAGCGGTATCTGCGTTATGTGACGCGCAACGACTGCCTCACCGCGCTCTACAACGAGCCGTGGCAGCGGTTGATCTGGCTCCTGCCCGCGCGGCTCGCGCTCTTCTTCCGGATGCGGCGCGCCTGGAACGTCGACGATCGCTGGGGCTGGGTGTGGATCGTCCGCGAGCTCGCCGCGAATGCCGGATCGGTCATGCGCGAGCGCCGGCCGGTCTCGCGCGAGACGGTCGAGCTGTGGAAGCGTCTTCGGCGCGCGCCCGAGCGATACGGTCCGCCCGCGTGAAGCGCCTTCTCACGATCGGCCATTCGTACGTGATCGCCGCGAACCGCCGGCTCGCGCACGAGATGGCGATCCAAGGACGAGGACGTTGGGAGGTCACCGCGGTCGCGCCGGAACGGCTCGCCGCGGACTTGCGGGAGACAATGCTCGAGCGGATCGACGACGAAGCCTGCGACGTGCGATCGGTCGGGATGCGATTCGGCTTCGAGCCGCATCTTCGGTTCTACGATCGGCGCCTTCGCTCGATCCTGTCGGAGTCCTGGGACGTTGTCCATGTGTGGGAAGAACCCTACGTTGCGGCGTGCGCGCAAATCGCGTCCGCGGCTCCCGCGGGCGCGCGGATCGTGCCCGCCACGTTTCAGAACATCGCGAAGCGGTATCCGTTTCCGTTCGGCGCGTTCGAGCGGCGCGTCATGAGGAAGGCGGCGGGATGGATTGCCTTCGGCGAGACGATTCACGAGACGCAGCGGTCGAAGCCGGCGTATGCCGCGCGGGCGTCGAGAATCATTTCGCCGGGCGTCGACCTGTGCCGGTTCAAGGCGGATCGCGGCGCGCGAAGGTCCGTCCGCGCGCGTCTCGGTTGGGACGACAACGTTCCAGTCGTCGGTTACCTCGGACGCTTCGTGCCGGAGAAGGGTCTGTCGACGCTGATGCGCGCGCTCGAGGGCACCGCGTCACCGTGGCGCGCGCTCTTCATCGGCGGCGGTCCGATGATGGCCGAGCTGTCGACGTTCCGGCTGGCCCACCCCAATCGCGTACGGATTCTCACCGACGTGAGGCATGACGACGTACCAACGCACCTGAACGCGATGGACGTCTTGTGCGCGCCCAGCGAGACGACGAGCCGGTGGCGCGAGCAGTTCGGAAGGATGTTGATCGAATCGATGGCAGCGGGCGTTCCGGTGATCGCCACTCGCAGCGGCGAGATTCCTCACGTCGTCGGCGACGCGGGCGTGCTCGTGGACGAGCGCGACGATGCGGCGTTGAGCGACGCGATCGGGCGTCTGCTGCGCAACCCCGCGGCGCGGGCCGAGCTCGCCGCGCGAGGACGAGCGCGGGCCGAGGAGAGATTTGCGTGGCCCGTCGTCGCGCGCGCGCACCTGGCGTTCTTCGAGGCGCTGCTCTGATGGCGAAGCTGAGGGTCGCGATCATCGCGGACTATCTCGAGGAGGGCTGGCCGAGCATGGACCTCGTCGCCGACATGCTCTTCGATCGGCTGCAGCGCGAGCACGGGTCGATGGTGCACGCGTCGCTCGTGCGGCCGGCGATGCGGCGGCGCATGGCGAACCTGCCGGGCGGCGCCGACCTGCCATGGCGCCTCGACCGCATCACGAACCGTCTGTGGGATTACCCGAGGGTCGTCTCCGGGTTCAACGGTCAATTCGATCTTTTCCACATCGTCGATCACAGCTACGCGCAGCTCGTGCACCGCCTGCCGGCGGACCGGACGATCGTGACGTGCCACGATCTCGACACGTTTCGCAGCGTGCTCGATCCCGCGGTCGAACGGCGGTCGCCGCTCTTCCGGGCGATGACGCGCCACATTCTCGACGGGCTGCGCAAAGCCGGGCACATCGCCTGCGACAGTCACGCGACGCGTGACGCGCTCGTCGCGAAGGCAGGCATTGCCGAGGAGCGGACGACGGTCGTGCCGAACGGTCCGCATCCGAGCTGTTCGCCGAAGGCGGAGCCGTCCGCGGATCTCGACGCCACGCGCCTTCTCGGACCCCGCGCGAGCCTGATCGACATCCTTCACGTCGGGAGCACGATCGCGCGCAAGCGGATCGATCTGCTGTTGAACGTGTTCGCCGCGCTCCGGCGCACACATCCGAACGCGCGCCTCATCCGGGTGGGCGGACCGTTCACGGCCGCCCAGCAGGCACAGGTGCGCGAGCTCGGGCTGGGCGACGCGATCGTTGTCCTTCCCCTGCTCGATCGCGCGACGCTCGCGGCGGTCTATCGGCGCAGCGCGCTGCTCTTGATGCCCTCCGAACGTGAAGGCTTCGGGCTGCCCGTTCTCGAAGCGTTGGCGTGCGGCACGCCCGTCGTCGCGAGCGACGTCGAAGCGCTGCGCGAGGTCGGCGGCTTCGCGGTGAGCTACTGCCCGCTCGAAGACGTGGCCGTGTGGCATCAGACGGCGTCGCGGCTGCTCGGCGAGCGCGCGTCGAATCCGGCGCAGTGGCAGATGCGGCGCGACACCGGCATCAGGCGCGCCGCGGCCTTCAGTTGGTCGCGCTACGCGAACGACGTCGTCACGATCTACTCGCGGATGGCGGGCGCCGAACAGACATGCTGAAGGTTCTGCACGTCGGCAAGTTCTACCCGCCCGTGCCGGGCGGCATCGAGCGCGTCGTGGAGTCGCTCTGTCAGGCGACGAGAGGCCGCCTCGACAGTCGAGTCCTCGCGTTCAACACGACCGCGCGAACGGCCCACGACGTCGTCGACGGCATTCCGGTGACGCGCGTCGGCAGGTGGGGAACCGCGGGCTCGGTCGCCGTCGCGCCGTCGCTCGCGGCGCACATTCGGCGCGCGCGGGCGGACGTGATGATTCTCCACGAGCCGAACCCGTGGGCGCTGTTGTCGTTCGCGATCGCCCGGCCGCGCGTTCCGCTTGCGATCTGGTTCCACAGCGAAGTCGTCCGTCCGCAACTGCAGTACGACTTGTTCTACTCGCCGATCGCAAGGCCTGCATACGGAAGCGCGAGGCGATTCGTCGTCTCCTCGCCCGATCTTGCGGAACACTCGGAGACGCTTGCGCAATATCGCGATCGCGTGACGGTCATTCCTTTCGGGATCGACGTCGATCGCTGGCGGCCGACCGATCGCGTGCGCCGCCGCGCGGCCGAGATTCGCGAAGCCTCCACGCGTCCGCTCGTCGTTTTCGCGGGCCGTCATGTGGCCTACAAAGGCGTGGACGTCCTCATCGAGGCTGCCGCCGGGCTCGACGTGACGGTCGCGATCCTCGGCGACGGTCCCATGCGCGCCGACTGGATGGCGCTCGCGCGGCGCCACTCGACCCCGACGTTCATCTTCCGCGGCGAAGTCAGCGACGAGGAGCTGCACGCGCACCTCGCGGCGGCGCGGATGCTGGTGCTGCCGTCGGTGACGCGAGCGGAGACGTTCGGGTTCGTGCAGCTCGAGGCGATGGCCTGCGGCGTGCCGGTGATCAGCACGCGGCTGCCGACGGGCGTTCCATGGGTGAATCGAACGGGGTTGATCGTCGAGCCTGGCGATGTCGCCGGGCTGCGCGGCGCAATCGTGCGTCTCGCGGCCGATCCCGCGGCCGCGAGCGCGATCGGCGCGGCCGGTGCCGCCCGCGCCCGCGCCGAATTCTCGCTGGCGGCGATGGGCGATCGACTCGTCGAGCTCTGCGCGGAGATTGCTTCGACGGCCGCGCCGCACACCGCCGGCGCCGAAGCCAGCCCGTCGAACGCGGTCGGCAAGCGGCTGGGGGCTCGATGAAACGGCTGTTCGATGCGAGCCTCGCCGGCGTCGGCCTCCTGCTGTCATCGCCGCTCTGGGCGTTGTTCGGCGCCGCGATCAAGCTGGAGGACGGCGGACCGATCTTCTACACGCAGGATCGCGTCGGTTTGAACGGACGCGTGTTCAAGGCGCTGAAGTTTCGATCGATGCGCGTGGACGCCGAGGCGGCGACCGGCGCGGTTCAGGCGGCGGAAAACGATCCGCGCGTCACGCGCGTCGGACGCGTCATGCGCGCGACCGCGATGGACGAGCTCCCGCAATTGTGGAACATCTTCCGCGGGGACATGAGCTTCGTCGGTCCGCGCGCGCTGCGCCCCGGCGAGAGCGAGTCCGACGGCGGCGCGATCGTGCCGATCGATCGCATTCCAGGGTACGCCGCGCGCATCGACGTGCGTCCGGGACTGACCGGAATTGCGCAGATCTACGCGCCGCGCGACGTGCCGCGCCGCCACAAGTTCCGCTACGACGGACTCTACGTACGACGCCGGTCGATGCTGCTCGATCTGCGTTTGATTCTGCTTTCGTTTTGGATTAGCTTCCTTGGCACATGGGAGTCCAGAGGACGCAAGTACTGACTACCGATACACGACAACAGATTCCGATGAACTGTGACGTGGTCGTAGTCGGCGGCGGTCCTGCTGGACTGATCGCCGCCCGCGAGCTCGCCGCGCGCGCGGTTCGCGTGTGCGTGCTCGAAGAGCACGACGTGATCGGATCGCCCGTGCACTGCACGGGCGTCCTCGGCCTCGACGCGTTCGACGAGCTGAACCTTTCCCGCGCCGCGGTCGTCGGCGCCGCGAAATCCGCCCGCTTCATTTCTCCCAACGGCACCAGCGTCGCGATCGACGTCGAGCACGTGCGCGCGGCGGTCGTCGATCGCGCGCAGTTCGATCGCGATCTCGCGCAGGCAGCCGTCGCCGCGGGCGCGACGCTCTGCCCCGGCGTTCGCGTCGCGCGACTCGATCGCACGGCGGACGCCGTCATCGCCGAGACGAGCGGCGCAGCCGTCACCGCGCGCGCGGCCGTGCTCGCCTGCGGCGCCAGCTATCGCTTCAATCGGGCGCTCGGCCTGGGCGTGCCGCGCGTGCTCGCGCACAGCGCGCAGCTCGAGGTGCCGTTTCCGGCGCTCGACGACGTGCAGGTGCATTTGGGCCGCGCGATTGCGCCAGGCGGATTCGCGTGGATCGTGCCGTTCGCGCGCGGCGCCGCCACGTTCGCGCGCGTCGGACTCCTGTGCGAGCGCGATGCGGGCGCGGCGTTCACGACGTTCGAGGCGTCGATTCGCCGCACGTACGGGCTCACGGACAAATGGCCCGCGCCGCGGCTCAGAGTGCTGCCGCTCGCGCCTGTCGATCGGACGTGGACCGATCGCATCGTCGCCGTCGGCGACGCCGCCGGCCTCGTCAAGCCGACGACGGGCGGCGGCATCTACTACGGATTGCTGACCGGCCATCTCGCCGCGCAGGTGTTGTCGGACGCGCTCGTCGGGAACCGCTTGACCGCCGGCCGGCTCAAGGAATACGAACGCCGCTGGCGCGCCAGGCTCGCGCCGGAGATTCGCGCCGGGCTCGCCTTCCGCACCGTCGCGTCCAGATTGCCTGACATCGCGATCGATCGCTTGATGGAGCTCGCGCGCGTCGACGGGATCGTGCCGCTCCTCAAGGAGACCGCGAACTTCAACTGGCACGGCACCGCCGCCCGCGCGCTCCTCCGTCACGCCGAATTTCGAAAGATTGTGATGGGAGCGATCTGGAGTTAGCTGGCCCTCGAATGTCGGTCGTCCCAGGTCATTACGCCAAGAAACAACTTCTGAGCGCCAGCGGCCTCGTGCGATGGAGCCACGGGAGCCGGTTCCGCCTCGCGCGCGCGTTGGTGGCGCCGTTCGCGGGCCAGCGTCTCCTCGACTACGGCTGCGGCGACGGGACGTTTCTGGCGCTCGTGCAGGACCTGTTTCCGTCCGCCGTCGGCGTCGATCAATCGGCGGATCAGATCGTCGATTGCACGGCGCGGTTTGCCGCGCTGCCCGCCATGGCGTTCCTCACCACCGATTGTCTCTCCGGCGCTTCCCATCAGCATCGCTATGACATCGTCGTGTGCATGGAAGTGCTGGAGCATTGCCCCGACGACATTCAGCGCGAGGTGCTCGATCGGATTCAGGCAGTGATGAGGCCGGGCGGCACGCTCGTCGTCAGCGTGCCGATCGAGATCGGTCCGCCGCTGCTCGCGAAGCAAAGCGCGCGGGCGTTGATTGCGATGAGCGGTCTCTCGGAGTACTCGACGCGCGAGCGCTACCGGCCGGGCGAGCTTGCGCGGCTGCTGTGCGCCGGATCGGACACCGCGTTTCCTCGCGAGGAATACAGCACCGTCGCCGACGGACGCGTCAATCGATTCACCGGCCACAAGGGTTTCAACTGGCGTGCGCTTCAACGAGAAGTCGCGCGGCGCTTCACGATCGAGCGGCGGCTCTTCTCGCCGCTTCCATTTCTCGGCAGTTGGCTGAACAGCCAGGTGTGGTTCGTCTGTCGGAGCCCGTCACGGTGAGGCGCGCTCGTGGACGACGATTGCCGCGAGCGTCGCGGCAAGCGCGGCGTTCGCCGGCATGACGAGCCCGGTCTCCCACACGCTCTGAAGCGCGACCGCTCCAAGCCCGCACGCGGCGCCAATCCTGATCCACACGAGCCCTGACGTATCCGAAGCGATACGTCGCCTCGCGGCGGCGGCGAACAACACGATCGCGGCCGCGGCGAATCCCACCAGAATCACCCCGCCTTCCGCCGCAACCTGAAGATAGTGGTTGTGCGCCTGATTGAAGAAGACCCTTCGATCGGATCGTTGGTACACGTACATCGCGCGCTGGTACGTGCCCGCCCCCGTTCCCGTCAGCCAGAAGTCCTTCACGACCGGAATCGTTTCGCGCCAGATCGTCATGCGATTGGCGAGGCCGGCTTGCGTGTCCGCCGCGCGCTCGCGCAGCGCCGGAAGGTCGGCCCATGCAAGCCCAACGAGGACGACAATGACGCTCGACACGGCGAGCGTGCGCCGATGCCGGGGCTCGATTCGACGGCGTGCGAGGATGAACGTGGCGAGCACGGACACGCCGAACGCGATCACGCCGGCACGCGAGAGCGAGAGCAGCAGCGCGACGAGCATCGTGCCGCCTGCGGTGACGAGCCACGCGGTCCGTGGATCGATCGAGCGGACGAGTTTCGATCGACGATGGGCGTGCGACGGCCGCTCGGTGTGCGCGCCCGAGCGCGCGACGAGATAGCCGAACGCGACCGGAATCGCCATGATGACCCACGTCGCGAAATGATTCCGGTTCACGAAGGGCCCGAAGGGAAGCGGCCCTTCGAATTCCGTTGGAAACAGCCAGTAGATCTTTCGTCCGGCCGTCGCGGCCTGCCCGATCGCCAGCAGCGAGACCGCGAACCCCGTGCCCGCGATGAGCCGCGTCGCCAACCGAATGCCGCCCTTCGCGAACTGCGATCGCGCCATCCAGAAGACCGCGATGGCGCCGGCAACGACCGCGAGCGCCCATGCGGTCGATGCGACATCGATCGTGATCGGCGCCGCCGCGATCGATCGGCTGCCGTCGATCGCGAGCGCCTGTCGAAATGCCGCCGCGTTCGGCGAGATCACGCCGATCAGCGCGGACGGAAGCGTCAGCATCTGCAGCGCAATCGCCGCAGCCAGCAGCACGAGCGCGCGATCGAGCGATCCGCCGATCCGCGGCGCGAAGAGTGCCGTGCACAGAATGCAGACGATGGCATGCGGAATCGCCGTCGAGGCGGACGTTCCACCGAACGCGGCAAGGGGCCACGCGAGCAACGCAAAGATCAGTAGTACGCGCGGCCTGCTGCGGTCCCTGACCGGGAGGCTAGGCTGACTTCTTGGTGCTGCTGCCGTAGTAGTTGTGGTAGTGATGGCCGTAGTAACGCGAGTAGTAGTACTTGTTGCGCTCGAAGTCGACGCGGTTGAGCACCGCGCCAATGGATTTCGGCTTGCCGGCGCCCAGCGTTTCGATCGCGCGTTCGGCATGCGCGCGCCTCGTCATCTCGGATCCAATCACGAACACGACGCCCGCGACGCTGCGCGCCACGATCACCGCGTCGGTCACCGCGAGCACGGGCGGCGTATCGATGATCACCCAGTCGAACGGTCCCGACTGCAGGTTCTCGAGCAGCGTGTTCATGCGCTCCGACGTGAGGAGCTCCGACGGATTGGGCGGGATGCGGCCCGCGGAGATCACGAACAGATTGTGCGTGTTCGTCTTCTGCACCGCCTCGCGGACGCGCGCCTGACCCACGAGCAAGTGGGACAGTCCGATCTCGTTCTGCGCGCCCATCACCGTATGAAGGCCGGGCCGGCGCATGTCGGCGTCGACGAGCAGCACGCGCGCGCCGCCGAGCGCCAGCACGATCCCGAGATTGCACGCCGTCGTCGTCTTTCCCTCGAGCGGCTGACTGCTGGTGACGGCGATCACGCGCGGACCTTCCGCGCCGCTCGTGAACACGAGCGACGTTCGCAGCGATCGAAACGCTTCGCCGAAATCGTGCGGCACCGGCTCCGAGAGAAGCGGCACTCGCTTGCCCTGCGCCGACGGCACGAGCCCCAGCAGCGGCAGTCGCAGGCGCTGCGCGACGTCATCCGGCGTCTTGATCGTGTCGTCGAGGTATTCCATCCCGAACGCGAGACCCAGCGCGACGAGGAGGCCCGCCGTGATCGCGGTGAACCAGTCGCGCCGCGCGTTCGGTGAGAACGGCCCGCCCGGGGGCTCCGCGCGATCCATCACCTGCACGTTGTTCGTGCGGCTGTTGCTGACGACGCGCAGCTCCTTCTGCTGCTGCAGCAGGGACTGGTAGACCTGCCGGTTCGTCTCGGCCTGGCGCTGAAGGACGAGATAAGCGCCGCTCTTCCGATCGAGATCCATCGCGGCGCCCTTTTGCCCCTCGAGCTGCACGGAGAAGCTGCGCTCTTCCTCTGCGGCCGATTCGTACTCGACCTTCGCGGATTCGATGACGCGCGCCCGCTGCGCGACGAGCGCGGCGCGCGCGCTCTCGATCTGCCCTTCGATCTTGATCAGATCGGGATGCCCCGCAAGATAGCGTCCCGACAGACGCGCCTTGTCCGCAGCGAGATCGTTCAGACGCGTCTTCGCTTCGATGACACCTTGATTCGTCGCGATGAGCGGATAGCTGTCCGCGGTGTCGCTCTTCGGATCGACGTCCTTGAGCTGGCGGTACATCGCTTCCTTCTGCAGCCGCGTCGTTCGCGCGCGCGTGACCGTGTCGTTCAACGTGTTCAGGCGCGCGACGACGATGTTCTGGCGATCCTCGAGCGAGAGCGCGTTCTGCTTCTCGCGATAGCGCGACATCGCCGCTTCAGCCTCGGTGACCTTGCCTTCCTGCTTGACGACTTCGTCGCTGAGCCACGCGAGGTTCTTGTTGATCGTCTCGAGGCGAAGATCGAGGTTCTGCTGCGCGTACTCCTCGGCGAGCGTGGTGGCCGCGAGCGCGGCGAACGCCGGATCCGTCGACACGTACGCGATCTCGACGAGCCGCGTCTGCTTCTCGGGGATGATGTCGACGCCGCCCAGGAACGCGCTGATGAGGCCGCTCTCGATGCGGCTCTCGTCGGGCGCGGGCGCCTCCGCCGCCGGCTGCCGTTTGTCGCCGCTCGAGAACAAGCCGCGCACCGTCGATCCGAGCGTCTGCCGCGCCTCGCGAACGAACGCGAGCGGCCCGCGGCTCTGCGGCGCGGATCCGTTGAACAGCGGATGATTCTGCAGCTGCAGCCGTCGGACGACGCGCTTCGCGAGACCGCGGCTGCGCAGGATGCTGTACTGCGTGTTGTAGTACTGCTCCGAGTCCTGCCAGAACATCGGATCGGTGGCGTTCAGATTGCCGACCGCGGTGGTTCGCTCGTCCTGAATGACGACGCGCGCGCTCGTGCGATAGAGCGGAATCTTCGAATACGTCTGGAGCATCATCAGGCCGACGACGATCACGAACGCGGCGCCCGCGATGCGCCGATGCCTGAAGAGCGCGGTGAGCTTGTCGAGCAGGTGCGTGCTCTGCCCGGCGGCGTACGTGGGGCTGGGGCCCGAGGCCGACTCGGACGGCGCGCCGCTTTGCTGAAGATCCTGAACGTCGAACATGAATTGCGGATCCGGCTTACTGCGCGCTGACGGGACGGCCGCTGGATCCATTGGCGGTGACCCCGAGCGTCGAGGCCGCCGCGATCGCCGCCGCCGCGGCGTTGCCGAAAAAGCCCCCGAACCACGGGGCCTTCGAGCTCAGACGGACGAGCGTGAGCGCCTGAGCGCCAGCCGTCACGGAGAAGATATCGCCGACCGCGAGTACTTTATCGTCGTCAGCGAGCAGTTCCACCACATAAACGCCGGGATTCACCGTCTCGAAGCGGAATCGCCCGTCGCCGTCGCTGACCGTTTTCGCGATGCCGCGGCCGCTCTCGACGTTTCGCAGGCGGATTCTCGCATGCGGGTAGGGCGTCGTGTCGCCCTTCCAGGCGCTGCCCAGGACCGTCCCCGTCGCCGCGCGCATCACGGCGGTCCCGGACCGCGCGGAAAGGCGCGCCGATACGGCTTGGGCGGACGCAATCCGTCCCCCCACCGTCAGGGCAATCAGAGCGACGGCGGCCACTGTACGCGCGAATCCCGATCGCTGTGTAAACATTGCCAAATCAAGCCGAATTGTATGCGTCAATCTGTAGCAAACCGCTGGCCGTATTCAGGGCGGTTTCAAGGCTGTAACTGAGGGTATCGGGCCGGTCTGCTGTTCCGAGATGGAGCACTCGATCACATTTCACGTGGTAGAATCGCCCGCCCTAAAAACTGGCGCCCCCAGCAACCCCCATCTAAACGATGAGCCGTGACCTCGACGCGCTGACGTCCTCGACCCTCAAACACCTCCGCGAGCACTGGTGGGACGACGCGTTCACGGCTTTTCTCGAAGAGACCCTGAGGCCGCGGCCCGGGAAACGGATCCTCGATGTCGGGTGCGGGACGGGAACCGCGGAAATCAGCCTGGCGCGGCTGCGGCTGTCGCAGATGCACTTGTTCGGCGTCGACCTCGTCGTCGAACGCGTACGCGAGGCGCACGTCGCGACGCGCGGGATCAACGCGCGCGTCGGCTACGCCGCGGCGGACGCCAGCAGGCTGCCGTTCGGGGCGAGCGTCTTCGACTCGACGTACTGCGTCGCCGTGATTCAGCACATCCGCGATCTCTCCACGGCATTGGCGGAGATTGCGCGCGTGACGCGCCCCGGCGGGCGCATTCTCGTCGTGGAGCCCGACAACGCGGCGCGCTACTGGTTCAGTTCGGTCCCGAGCGGAATGGAGACGTTCGAGTTGAGCCGGCGTTTCTTCGCGAGCCTCGCAGCGGTGCGCGCGGAGCCGACGGACGTGGCCGTCGGTCCGCTCGTGCCCGGCCTGCTCGCGTCGAATGGCGTCGAGCCGTTGTCGGTGCGATTGTTCCCCGTGACGGTCTCGCATCTCGGCGTGCCGCCGAAAGCGTTCTGGGAATCGCGCCGCACCGCCGTGCGCGACGCGATCGCGAAAGCTCCAGACGAAGCGTTGAAGCGCCTCGGCACGGATTTCCTCAAAGCCGTCGAGCAGTATCAACGCGACGCCGCCGCGGCGGGATCCACGTTCGTGGAGATCCAGAACACGATGCTCTTCGCGACGGTCGGGCAGAGGAGTGAATCGTAAGAGCGTCCGCGACGGGTCCGCCGGGTGGGATCAATACGCGCCGTTCTACGACTGGGAGAACGCGCGGACGGTCGCGCGGCGTGACGTGCATTTCTGGCAGCGGCTCGCGATCGCGCAAGACGATCCGGTTCTCGAGCTCGGATGCGGGACCGGACGTATCTCGGTGCCGGTAGCGCGCGCGGGCGCGCGCATCGTGGGCATCGACCTCTCCGAGCCGATGTTGCTGCGCGCGCGCAGGCGACTGGCGCGCTCGCGGCTCGCGCATCGCGCGCTGCTCGTGCGCGGCGACATTCGCCGCCTTCCGTTTCGATCGCGGCGCGGCTTCGGTCTCGTCATGGCGCCGTACGGCATCCTTCAATCGCTCACGCGCGAGCGCGATCTTCGTGCGGCGCTGGAGTCGGTCGGCCGCGTGCTGCGCCGCGGCGGACTGTTCGGTATCGACCTCGTTCCGGATCTGCCGCGCTGGCGCGAGTACCGGCGCCGCATCAGCCTGACCGGCCCGCGCGGGCGCGGCACGGTGAAGCTCGTCGAATCGGTTCGCCAGGATCGCGCGCGCAAGCTGACGATCTTCGATCACGAGTACATCGAGCGGCGCGGACGCGAGCGCAGCGTCCATCGGTTCACGCTCACGTTTCGCACGCTCTCGGTTCCCGAGATGACGCGCCGGCTCGAGCGCGCCGGCTTCCGCGTGCAGGCCGTGCTCGGCGATTACCAGGGCGGCCCGTGGGACGAGCGCGCCGACGTCTGGGTCATCCTCGCAAGGAAACGCTAGACGCGGATCACGCGGATTCCACGGATCTCGCGGATCAGCCTGCTCGTCGCTGGTCATAGACGCGGATCGCGCGGATTCCACCGATCTCGCGGATCAGCCTGCTCGTCGCAAATCGTGATAGGATCACCCGTCTTTCCTAATCTTTTTGGGAGTTTCTGCCATGTCCGGCCATTCCAAGTGGCACACGATCAAGCATAAAAAAGGGGCGGCGGATGCGAAGCGCGGGAAGGTGTTCACCCGCATCATCAAGGAATTGACCGTCGCCGCCCGGAGCGGCGGCGGGGACCCCGATTCCAATCCGCGGCTGCGCACGATCATCGCCGAGGCGAAGTCGGTGAACATGCCGGCCGACAACATCAAGCGCGCGGTTCAACGCGGCACGGGCGAGCTGCCGGGCGTCTCGTACGAAGAAGTGATGTACGAGGGCTACGGGCCCGGCGGCGCGGCGCTGATCATCGAAGTGCTCACGGACAATCGCAACCGCACCGTCGGCGAGATGCGGCACCTGCTCACGAAGCACGGCGGCAACCTCGGCGAAGCAAACAGCGTCGCGTGGATGTTCGCCAAGAAGGGCTACATCGTCATCGACAAGGGGAAGGCGAGCGAGGACGCGCTGATGGCCGCGGCGCTCGACAAGGGGGCCGACGACCTGCGCGACGATGGCGATAGTTGGGAGGTCGTGTCGCCGCCGGATGCGTTCCAGGAAGTGCTGGAGGCGATCAAGGCGCTCGGCATCGAGCCGGATGCCGCCGAGATCGCGATGCTGCCGCAGAATTACGTGAAGCTCGAAGGGAAAGCTGCGCAGCAGATGGTGAAGCTGATGGAAGTCATCGAAGAGCACGACGACACGAAGAAGGTCTGGTCGAACGCCGACATCGAGGAAAAGGAGATCGAGGCCTCGTTGGCGTGAAGATCTTCGGGATCGATCCCGGCTCCCAGCGCACGGGCTATGGCTGCGTCGAACGCGTCGGCAGCCGGCAGACGCTCGTCGCCTGCGGCTCGCTTTCCGGTCCCGCCCGCGCGTCATTTCCCGACAAGCTGAAGGCAATTCACGGCGGCCTCGCGCGGCTGCTCGCGACGCACCGCCCCGACTGCGTCGCCATCGAGGACATTTTCCACGCGCGGAACGCGCGCAGCGCGTTGAAGCTGGGCGAAGCGCGCGGCATCGCGCTGCTGGCCGCGGCGGAAGCGGGCGTGCCGGTGATCGAGTACGCGCCCGCCGCGATCAAGCGCGCCGTCGTCGGTTACGGCCGCGCCGAGAAACACCAGGTTCAGCACATGGTCAAATTGCTGCTCGGCCTCGATCGTCGGCCGTCACCGCACGACGTCGCGGACGCGCTTGCCGTGGCGATCTGCCACCTGCAGTCGACGACCGGAACGATGGCTCGGCACGTCCAGCAGACGCGCGGCGCGCGGACCGCGGCGCCGCGATCGTGGCGGGACTATCGGCCGTGAGTGTCGCGTCGGTGCGGGGAGTAGCCGCGAGTGAGCGCAGCGAACGAGCCACGCGAGCGGAGCGGGGCATGAGGGGCCCCCGCGAGCGAGCGTGTGAGGGGGTCCGGGGGACGAAGTCCCCCGGTGAAGGATGATCGCGCTGCTGCGCGGCACGCTCCTCGAGAAGCATCCCAGCCGCGTCGTGTTGGACGTCGCCGGCGTCGGCTATGACGTGCAGGTGCCGCTCTCCACGTTCTACGAATTGGGCGACCCTGGATCGAGCGTTTCGCTGCGCATCCACACGCACGTCCGCGAGGACGTGCTCGCGCTCTTCGGCTTTCGAACGCATCTCGAGCAGGATCTCTTCGAGCGGCTGATCGCCATCAGCGGCATCGGTCCCAAGCTGGCGCTCGCGGTGCTCTCGGGCATCGAGCCGGCAAACCTGATTCGCGCCATTCGCACGCAGGACGTCGCGCGTCTGACGGCGATTCCTGGAATCGGCAAGAAGACGGCCGAGCGGATCGGGCTCGAGTTGAAGGATCGGCTCCCGCAGGCGCCGGCAACCGCGGAGACGGCGGATCCTGCGCCGCCCGCCGCGAGCCCGCAGGATCAATTGCGCGACGATCTGATGTCCGCGCTCTTGAACCTCGGCTATCAGCGCGCCGCGGCCGAAAAAGCGGTCGATGCCACGTTGAAAGAATCCGATCCGCGTGATCCGCGTGATCCGCGTCTAACGTTTGAAGAGGCGCTCCGGGCCTCGCTCCGATCAATGATGAAGGGCCATGACCGATAGCCGCCTCGTCAATCCGGCGCCCGACGACGACGACGCGCAGTACGAGGCGGGACTGCGGCCGCGAACGCTCGACGAGTACATCGGCCAGGACAGCGTGCGCGACAATCTCCAGGTGTCGATTGCCGCCGCTCGTCAGCGCGGCGAGGCGCTCGATCACGTGCTGCTGTACGGGCCGCCGGGGCTCGGCAAGACGACGCTCGCGTATGTGATCGCGAACGAGCTTGGGGTCCCGATTCGATCGACCGCCGGCCCCGTGCTCGAGAAGCCGGGCGATCTGGCGGGCATGTTGACGAACCTGCAGGAGCGCGAAGTGCTCTTCATCGACGAAGTGCACCGCATGCCGCCGACCATCGAGGAGACCCTCTATCCCGCGATGGAGGACTACGAGCTCGACATCATGATCGGCCAGGGCCCGGCCGCGCGCTCCGTGAAAGTCCCCGTGCTGCCGTTCACGCTCGTCGGCGCGACGACGCGCACCGGACTCCTGACGTCGCCGCTCCGCGCGCGCTTCGGCATCGTGCACCGGCTCGATTTCTACACCGACGAGGACATCGAAGAGATCGTGAGGCGCTCCGCGCGCATCCTGGGCGTGCCGATCGACGACGATGCGTCCACGGAGATCGGGCGGCGCGCGCGAGGAACGCCGCGCGTCGCGAACCGGCTGCTCCGCCGCGTCCGCGATTACGCGCAGGTCCGCGCCGATGGGCGGATCACCCGCGCGATTGCCGAGAGCGCGTTGAAGCTGCTCGGCGTCGACGGCCGCGGCTTCGACGAGATCGATCGGCGATTGCTTCGCACGATCATCGACAAGTTCGGGGGCGGACCGGTCGGCGTTGCAACGCTCTCCGCCGCGATGAGCGAAGAGAGGGACGCGATCGAGGAGATCTACGAGCCCTTCCTCATTCAAATCGGTTTTCTCGACCGTACTCCGCGCGGCCGTGTCGCGACCGCCCGCGCGTACGAGTACTTCGGGCTGACCGCTCCAGCAAAGGATCGTCTGTGGTGAGACCCGTCAAGATCTCCGGCCTGTCGACGTACGTTCCGCCTCGCGTTCTCACGAACGCGGATCTCGAGAAGATGGTCGACACGACCGACGAGTGGATCCTTCAGCGCACCGGCATTCGCGAGCGGCACATCGTCGATCCCGGCATCGCGACGTCCGATCTCGCCGCCGAAGCGGCGCGCGGCGCGATGGCGCAAGCCGGCGTCTCTCCCTCCGACATCGGCTTCATCGTCGTCGGCACGACCACGCCGGATACGATTTTTCCAAGCACCGCGTGCGTGCTGCAGAACAAGATTGGCGCGTCGAACGCGTGGGGATTCGATCTCGGCGCGGCGTGCTCGGGATTCACGTACGCGCTGACGATCGGCATGCAGATGGTCGCCACCGGCGCGGTGGAGCACGCGCTCGTTGTCGGCGCCGACGTGATGTCGAGCATCATCGACTACACCGATCGCGCGACGTGCGTGCTCTTCGGGGACGGCGCAGGCGCGGTCGTGCTCTCCGCCGCGCGCGACGGCGAGCCCTCGATCATCGGCTTCTCGCATCAGATCGACGGCAGCGGCGGTCCCGCGCTGTGCATGCCGGCCGGCGGCAGCCGGCTGCCGGCGTCCGCCGACACCGTGAAGAACCGGCTCCACTACGTGAAGCAGGACGGCCAGGCCGTCTTCAAGTTCGCCGTGCGCAAGACGGAAGAGATCTGCCGGCGTGTGCTGCGCGAGCACGAGCTCGACCCGTCGCAAGTCGACCTGTTCGTCTCGCATCAAGCGAACCGGCGGATCATTCAGGCCGCCGCCGAGCGGCTCGGCCTGCCCGAATGCAAGGTCGTCATCAATCTCGAACGATTCGGCAACACCACGGCGGCGACGATTCCACTCGCGCTCGCCGATTCGGTCGCCGCGCAGCGCGTCAAGCGAGGCGATCTCGTGCTCCTCACGTCGGTCGGCGCAGGTTTCACGGTCGGTGCCGTGCTCTTGCGATGGGCTCTATAACCTGAGAGGTCCAGATGTTTCGGCTACCTCCACTCGTTGCCGTCGGTCTCGGTCTGTCCGTGATCGCCGCGCCGGCGCTCGAAAGCCAAGAACCGGAATTGGTCCACACCGCGGGAACGGACACCGCACACGCCATCGCGTCGACGCGAGCGCTCGAAGAAGGTTTGCCATATGTGCCGGGCGAGCTCTTGGTTCGATTCAAGGACGGCACGCCGCAGCGGCAGAGCGAGTCCGCGTTGACGGTGCTCCACTCGACGATTTCGCCGGACAACGCGTCGTGGCTCGGTCCGGTGCTCCATCTCTCCGATCTGAACATCGACGATCCGGTGCGCGCGGCGGACACGCTGTCGCGTCAGCCTGAAGTGCTGTACGCGCAGCCGAACTATCTCACCGCGCTCAGGTCGGTGCCGAACGATTCCAACTACTCGCGTCAGTGGAACATGAACCTGATCAACATGCCGCAGGCCTGGGACATCAGCCGGACGGCGGGCAGCGGCGTCACCGTGGCCGTCATCGACAGCGGCTTGACGACGCGTGATGGAACGTTTGGCTTTCGCGTGTGGACGGGCACGGCGTTCTCGACGATGGCGATCCCGTTTGCGAAAGCGGCGGACTTCGATCACAACCGCGTGCTGACCGGGATCGATCTGCAGACGTTCGGCCCGTGGCAGACGCCCGCAGGCGAGCCGTTGATCTTCGACGCGCACGGGCACGGCACGCACGTGTCCGGCACGATCGCGCAGCAGACGAACAACAACATGGGATACGCGGGCGTCGCGAACGGCGTGACGCTGATGCCGATCAAGGCGTGCTTCAGCGCGTGGGACGTCCAGCTCTACAACAATCACGTGTTGAACGTGCCGAGGTTCGAGACGGCCCCCACGGGCACGCTCTGTCCGACGAGCGCGGTCGTCGGCGGGATCCGGTATGCCGCCGACAACGGCGCGAAGGTGATCAACATCAGCCTCGGCGGCACCGCAACGCAGCCGGCGGAGCTCGACGCGCTCAACTACGCGGTCTCGAAGGGGACGTTCGTCGCGATCTCCGCCGGCAACGACGCCCTCGTCGGGAACGCGACGCATTACCCGGCGTTCTACGCGAGCCAGATCGAGGGGGTCATGGCCGTCGGCGCGCTCACGCCGACCCGCGAGCGCGCGCGCTACTCGAACACCGGTTCGTATGTGGAGATTTCTGCGCCCGGTGGAGCGGGATCGTTTGGCACGGCAAACGATCAGGTCTGGCAGATGGGTCCCAATCAGGCGGATCTGCTGTTCGCGCCGCTGCGATTGGCTCCGGCGTTCAACCGGTACTCCGACCTGGGATTCGCCGGCACGTCGATGGCCGCGCCGCATGTCACGGCGCTCGCGGCGCTCCTCTACAGCCAGGGAATTACACGGCCGTCCGCGATCGAAGCGGCGATCAAGCGGTTCGCGATCGATCTCGGTCCGCAAGGGCGGGACGACGAGTTCGGCGCCGGGATGATCGACGCGCGCGCGACGCTGCGGGGCTTCGGAGTCGCGCGATGAGGTTCGCCGCCGCGCTGTTGCTGCTTTCGATCGGCGTGTCGGCCTCAGCCGCGCCGGCATTCGCGCAGACCACGTTGCGCCCGCGCGGATACGTCACGTATGGAACGACGGTCTTCTCCTCGGCCGACTCGTTCGAGGCCGTCACCGGCAAGAGCAGCAAGGCCGGTGTCGGAGGAGGCGGCGCGCTTCTCGGAATCTGGCGCGGCGTGTTCTTCGACGTCGGCTTCTCGCAGCAGTCGCTCGACGGCGAGCGCGTGTTCGTCGACGGGGGCACGGTCTACAAGCTCGGGATTCCGGTGACGATCAAGATGCGTCCCATCGATCTCGCCGCGGGATGGCGCTTCACGCTCACGAGAAATCTCCGCCGCGTCTCGCCGTACGCCGGCGCAGGCGCGAGCTTCATCGCCTACAAGGAAACGTCGGAGTTCGGCGGCCCCGGCGAGAACCTGGACGACTCGAAGTCGGGCGGCTTCTTCCTCGCCGGCGTCGACGTCGCCGTCATCCGCTGGGTTCACGCGGGCGCCGAGTATCGCTACCGCTCGGTCAAAGGCGTCCTCGGCACCGGCGGCGTCTCCGACGCGTTCAACGAAGACCAACTGGGCGGCTACGCCTTCGCGCTCCGCATCTCGGTCGGCCGCTGACGGCCGCCGGCGCATCATGCCCTCGCGATTCTTCGCTCGCGCCGCGGTCGCGTCGATGGCCTTGGCCGCGGCCGCGCTTCACGGGCAATCGCCCGCGACACGCTCGACGACGTTCTGGAACGTCGGCGTCGTCGATCTCGAGTCGGGCAAGGTGAACGAGGGACTGGCCGTCGAGGTCGCGAACGGCCGCATCGTCCGCGTCGATCCGGCAAGCGGGACAGCGCCGGCAAATACAATCGTCATCGACGGCCGCGCGAAGTACTTGATCCCCGGGCTCTGGGACACGCACGTCCATCTGACGAAGCTCGGCGCGCCATCGCTGTCGCTGCTCATCGCGAACGGCGTCACGTCGGTGCGCGACATGGGAAGCGATCTCGCCGACGTCCAACTCTGGCGGAAGGAGATTGCGTCCGGCGTTCGAGTCGGTCCACGCATCAAGACGTCCGGACCGATCCTCGAATCGCGCGCGAACGTCGAGCGGATGAAGCGCGAGAAGACCGTGGAGCCGGTGGATCGCCTTCGCGTGCCGGTGGGCTCGCCGGCCGAAGCGCAGGCCGCCGTCGATCGCCTGGCCGACGCGGGCGTCGACTTCCTCAAGATTCGTACGGTCGCCAATCCCGAGACGTTCGCCGCGATCGCCGCCGCCGCGCGCGCGAGGAATCTCGACCTTGCGGGACACGTGCCCCCGCGGATCGACGATGCGATCGAGGCGCGCATGGCGAGCGTCGAGCACTTGATCGCGATTCCGCCGCTCGAGGCGCCACCTGAGAAGCGCCGGGCGATCTTCGATCGTATGCGCGCCGCGGGCGTGCGCATGGGTACGACGACCGTGAATCTCGAGAATTCCGTGTTCCTGTCGTACGCCGAAGCGATGAAGCGATTCAAGGAAGATCCGCGGCGGCGGTTCGTGACGAAGTACCTCGCGTCGGATTGGGCGGAGCAGATCGGCGAGAAGCAGGCGGCGGACGCGGCGAGCCAGATCGACGTGATCAGGAAAATGGCGCCGCTCGTGTTTCGCGATTTGCGCGAGATGCACGCCGCCGGCGTGGCGTTTCTCACCGGCAGCGACGCCGCGGTCGCACTCGTCTACCCCGGCTGGAGTCTGCACGGCGAGCTCGAGAGCCTCGTGCGCAATGTAGGCCTCACGCCCGCAGAGGCGCTTCGCGCCGCGACCATGAATCCCGCCGCGTTGTTCCATCTCGAAAAAGAGCTCGGCGCGATCGAGCCCGGCTACAGGGCGGACCTCGTGCTCCTTGCCGGTGATCCGCTGCGCGATATCCGGCGCACCCAGCAAATCGCCGGCGTCATGCAGGACGGACGCTGGCTCGATCGCAAGATGCTCGCGGCCCTGCTCGAGCGCGCGGCGCGCGAGGCCGCGCGCTGATTTCTTATTTCGAGTCGCCCGAGAAGATCAGCGGCAGGCCGCTCTTCGTGTTGCCGATGACGACCACCTTCGCGTTCGAGCTGCGCGCGAGCTCGACCGTCGCCTCGATGCCCTTCCAGTCGAGCAGCTTCTCGCTGATGCCTTCGCTCACGATGTTCTGAAAGTCCTTGATGCCCTGCGCCTCGACGCGCTTCCGCTCGGATTCCTGCTTCTCGCGCAGGAGGACGTACTCCATGCGCTGCGCTTCCTGCTGCGCCTGCTGCTTCGCCTCGATCGCGTGCTTCAGCGTCTCGGGCAGCTGGAGGTCGCGCAACAGGACGTTCTCGATCCGGATGCCCCGAGGCGCGAGCACGGCTTGCAGGTCGGCGAGAATCTGCCGCGCGATGCCTTCACGAGCGTCCGAGTAGAGCGAGCTCGCGGTGTTGGCGGCGGTGACGGCACGGATGGCCGAGCGGAAGTTCGGGATGAGCAGAACCTCCGCGTAGTCCGCGCCGATCGTCTGCAGGACCTCAGCGGCGCGCTGCGAGTCGAGGTGATAGATCACCGACGCCTCGACGCCCATGATGAGGCCCTCTTTCGTCGGCACCGACGCGCGCTCCTTGACCTCGCGCGTCTTGATGTCGAGCTCGTGCACGCGTGCGACCGGATTCACGAGGTGGATGCCCTCCCCCATCACCCGGCCGGTGACGCGTCCGAACACCGTGACGACCCCGACGTGGCCCGTGCGCACGCACGACGTGGAGCTTGCCGCCAGCACGCCGAGCAGCACCAACACGGCCAGTCCCATCAACCCGCGTCTCATCCCGTCCATTTGTGCCTCCTTTTGCAGCGTCCGCTGTAGAGATGCTAGCGGACTCCCATTTCGCGCGGATTTCGTGTGGGTTGCGGGTGATCCGGATTGGCACATGCGACGCGGATCACGCGGATTCACGCGGGTCACGCGGATCCGATCCACGGAATCCGGAGCAATCCGCGCGATCTGCGTGATAACGTCTAGCGCCGTGACACGCGTCCTCCTCGCTTTCGCCGCCGCGATCGTTTGCGTCGGGGTCGGCGAAACCGGCATTCGGCAGAACGCGGCCGATCGTCCGAACATCCTGCTCGTGCAGGCCGACGATCTCGGATACGGCGATCTGAGCGCGTACGGGCAAACGCACTTCGAGACCCCGAATCTCGCGCGGCTGGCCCGCGAGGGGATCCGCTTCACGAACTATTACTCCGGAAGCACGGTGTGCGCGCCGTCCCGCGCCGCGTTGATGACCGGCTTCCACACCGGCCACGCGTGGATCCGCGGCAATGGCGACATCCCGCTGCGCGAGCAGGACGTGACGATCGCGATGGCGCTCCGCGAGGCCGGCTACCGCACCGCCGCGATCGGCAAGTACGGACTCGGCGGACCCGGCTCGTCCGGTCAGCCCGACAAGAAAGGCTTCGATTACTCGTTCGGGTTCCTCGATCATCGGCATGCGCACCGGCAGTTCACGGATCATCTCTATCGAAACAGCCAGCGCGTCGACGTCGACGTCACGCGCGATTACGTGAACGATCTCTTCACGCGCGAGGCGGAAGCCTTCATCACCGCGCCGGACGCGAAGCCGTTCTTCGTGTACCTCAACTACACCGTCCCGCACGCGGAGCTGCGCGCGCCGGCCGATTCGATGGCGCCGTTCGAGGGGCGTTTCCCTGAAAAGCCGTTCGTCAACGCGGCCGCCGACAAGCGCGAGAGCGGCGCGACGATCGACGGCGCATCGCTCGGCTACCGGTCGCAGCCCTCGCCGAAGGCAGCGTTTGCCGCGATGATCACGCGAATGGATCGCGACATCGGACGCTTGACGGACGCGGTCCGCGATCGCGGCCTCGAGCGCCGGACGCTCGTGCTCTTCATCAGCGACAACGGTCCGCATCAGGAGGGGGGCGCGGATCCCGTCTTCTTCAAGAGCTCCGGCGGCCTGCGCGGGATCAAGCGCGATCTCTACGAGGGCGGCATCCGCGTGCCGATGATCGCGAAGTGGACCGGGACGATTCCCGCCGGCCGCGTCAGCGATCACGTGTGGGCGCATTGGGACCTGCTGCCGACGCTCGCCGACATCGGCCGTGCGCGCACGCCCACAGGCATCGACGGGATCTCGATGGCGCGCGCGCTCCGCGGCGGGCGTCAAGCGTCGCACGACTTCATGTACTGGGAGTTCCACGAGCGCGGCTTCCAACAGGCGGTCCGGATGGGGGCGTGGAAAGCGGTACGGTTGAAGAAAGACGCGCCGCTCGAGCTGTACGATCTCGCGAAGGATCCGCACGAGGAGCGTGACGTGGCCGCGAAGGAGCCCGCCATCGTCGCGCGCATCGAGAAGTACCTTCGAACCGCACGCACGGACTCGGAACGATGGCCCGTCAAGTGACCGCGGCCCGCGGCTCGCACCTCGCTGCTCGAAGAGCCGCCACGATCGTCGCCCTCGCACTTGCCGTTTTAGTGTCCTCCGGCGCGCAACGATTCTCCGCGCGACTCCAGGTCGACAAGATCTTCGCCGAGTGGGACAGCCGTCAGTCGCCGGGCTGCGCGGTCGCGCTGTACAAGGACGGACGGATCCTCTACGAGCGCGGATACGGGATGGCCGATCTCGAGCACGACGTCGCGATCGCCCCCGATACGGTGTTCTATGTCGGCTCGGTCTCGAAGCAGTTCACGGCGTTCGCAGCGGCGCTCGCGATTCAGAAAGGCCTGCTCGCCGCCGACGATTCAATCCGCAAACATCTTCCGGAGCTGCCGGCGTACGCGGATGCGATCACGGTGCGCCATCTCGTGCATCACACGAGCGGCCTGCGCGATTTCTACACGCTCCTCTCGATCGCGGGCCGGCGGCAGGACGCGCTCTTCGACAACCCGTCGATTCTCCGCCTCGCGGCCCGGCAGAAGGCGCTCAACTTCGCGCCGGGCGAGGACTACCTCTACTCGAACACCGGCTACACGCTCCTTGCGATGGTCGTCGGCCGCGCCGCGAAGATGCCGTTCGGCGCGTTCGCGGAGACGCACATCTTCAAGCCGCTTGGCATGACCTCCACGTTCTTCGGCGACGATGCGTCGAGAGTGATACGCGGGCGCGCGTACGGCTATACGTGGAGCGCGAAGGGCGAGCCGCGGATCGATACGCCGGCAGGTGAGCGCGTGGGCGCCGGCGGACTCTTCACGACGGTCCGCGATCTGCGCCGGTGGGACGAGAACTTCTATAGCGCGGCGGTCGGCGGCAAAGCGCTCGTGGGCGAGGTGCAGAAGACGGGAACGCTCGCGAGCGGCAAACCGCTGACCTATGCGTGGGGTCTGGAGATCGGGCAATATCGCGGAGTGCCGATCGTCGAGCACGGCGGCTCGCTCGGCGGGTACCGCGCGCATTTGATCAGATTTCCGGACCTGCACTTCAGCGTCGCCGCGCTGTGCAACGTCTCGAGCATCACGCTCGCGCCGCTCGTGCGCGAGGTCTCGGACGTCGCGATCGCGAACCGCTTCACGGAGCCGAAGCCTGCCGCCGGCCAGCGCGGCGCGAACGCCGGACGGGGAGGTCAGCCCAACCCGTCGTCGACGCCGGCCGCGGGCGATTCGACATCCCCGGCCGAGCTCAGCGGCGTCTACGTGAGCGACGAAATCCAGGCGACCTTCACGATTGCCGCGAAGGGTGGTCAGCTTCTCGTGCAGCGCGACGAAGACGCCGAGCCGATCGCGACGCAGCCGGCCGCCGGCGGCCAGTTCAGGGTCCGCAACATGACGATCCGCTTCACGCGCGGACCGAACGGCCGCGTCGATGCGCTCCTCGTCGACGCGGGGCGCGTGCGCGACATACGGTTCGATAGAAAATAGCTGTGGTGGCGTCCCAGATTTTCCTTCTTTCGCCCGCGAACTGCGGCGGCAACCGCGCGCGCATCGTGATGTCGGAGCGCGCGACGTTCGATCTGGCGGTGCGGCTTCGCGCGCGCGAGGGCGCGCCGCTCGGCGACGTCTTCGCGTTTTTGAGCGGCTTGTACTTTCGCGGCAAGCTCGCGTACGCCCGCGCGTTCGCGCGGCCGCCCGACCCGTCGTCGTCGATTTCAGGGACCGGCGCGTTCGTGATCACGCCGAGCGCCGGCTTGCGCGCGATCGATACGCCGGTCACGCTCGACGCGCTCCGCGCCTTCGCGCGCGTCGACATCGCGCTCGACAATCCCAAGTATCGCAAGCCGCTCGAGACGAGCGCCCGCGCGCTCGAGCGGGACATCGGTCCGGATTGCGCCGTGATCCTGCTCGGCAGCATCGCCTCGCCGAAATACGTGGAGATCCTGCAGCGGATCTTCGGACAGCGCCTGCTCTTTCCGGCCGACTTCGTCGGACGCGGCGACATGAGCCGCGGCGGCCTACTCCTCCGGTCGGTGTCGTCGGGCGCGGAGCTCGGTTACATTCCCGTGCTTGGCGCCGTCCGGAACGGGAAGCGCCCTCCCAAGCTCGAGCCCCTCAAGCGCATCTCGTAGGATTTGCCGTTGCCCGGCAGAACCTGCTAGCGTTCACCATCCGCCACTCAGGAGGAGAAGGTATGTCGTTTGACGCCGCCGCCGGACGCGCCGTGCGCATGCTGCTCTGTGCTTCCACGCTCGCTCTCGTCTTCGTCGCGACCCCGCATCTCGGCGCGCAGAGCGCGCCGCAGGCCGGACCCGCCCAGGCCGCGCCGAACTACGCGCTGGCGTCGCAGTGGACGTCGCAAAAGGTCTCGAAGCTGGTGTTCGACACGAGCGTCACCCCGCGGTGGCTCGAGACGAGCGACCGCTTCTGGTACGCCTACCAGACGCGCGAAGGCCGCCGCTTCTACCTGGTGGATCCGCTCAAGAAATCGAAGGTGCCGCTCTTCGACCACGCGAAGATGGCGGCCGCGCTGACCTCGATCACGCGCATTCCCTACGACGCCCAGAATCTGCCGTTCAGCACGGTCAGGTTCGTCAAGAAGGACGCCGCCTTCGAGTTCAACTTCCAGGTGCCGGCGACGGCGTCGATCAACTCGACGAAGCCGCGCGAGATCACGACCGAGCAGCAGACCGCAACGAAATCCGGCGGCGGCGGCCAGCAGGACGACGAGGAATCGATCGATCCGCAGCAGGGCCAGCGGGGCGGCGGGCGCGGCGGACGAGGCGAGGCCGCGGCCGCGCCGCGCAACAAGACGCTCTACTTCGAGTACGAGTTGGCGACCGGCCGCGTGACGCTTCTCGAGGACTACAAAGTCGAACCGCGTCCGCCTCGGTGGGCGTCGCTCTCGCCCGACGGCAAGATCGTGCTCTTCGCGCGCAACCACAACCTCTACATGATGGACGCCGAGAACTACGCGAAGGCGCAGAAGAACCCGAACGACACGACGATCGTCGAGACGCAGCTGACCACCGACGGCGAGGACTACTACGGCTTCTCGAGCCGCAGCGGCGGCCGCGGCAATCAGGACGAGCAACAGCAGCAGCAACAACAGCAGCAGCAGGACGAGGATCAACAGCAGCAGCAGGAACAGCGCGAGGAAGGCGACGCGAAGAACGCGCGCGTGGCGCCGGTGAACGTGAGCTGGTCACGCGACTCCAGCAAGTTCGCGCTCGTGCGCCGCGACGTGCGCAAGGTCAAGGACCTCTGGGTGATCAACCCGCTCGCGAATCCGCGTCCGACGCTCGAAAGCTATCGCTACGCCATGCCCGGCGAAGAGCACACGCCGCAGTCCGAGATCTACGTCTTCGACGTCAAGACAAAAGGGCGCGTCAAGGTCAAGTCGGATCGCTTCAAGGATCAAACCGTCTCGATTGCGAACAAGCCGCAGCGGGTCGTCGCCGGCGCGGGCCGCGGCGGCGGAGGCGGCGCGGGCGCACAGCAGCCGCCGGCGCGCCCGCAGGAGTGGCTGCACGACGGCGCCGACAAGCTGTACTTCACCCGCTTGAGCCGCGACATGCACCGTCTCGACGTCGTCGTCGCCGACACGGCAACGGGGGAGGTGAAGCCGATCATCGAAGAGCGGCTGAACACCTACATCGAATCGAAGCCGCTGCGCCTCGCGAACAACGGCGCGGATCTGATCTTCTGGTCCGAGCGCGACGGATGGGGACACTTCTATCTGTACGACGCGGCGACCGGCACGCTGAGGAACCGCCTGACGGAAGGTGAGTTCGTCGCCACCTCGATCGAAGGCGTGGACGACAAGGCTCGGACGATCTATCTGACCGCCGCCGGACGCGAGCGAGGAGAAGATCCGTACTACACGCACCTCTATCGCGTCGGCTTCGACGGCTCCGGCATGAAGCTCTTGAACGCCGGCGACGCGTCGCATTCCGCGGTCGTCTCCGAATCGAATCGCTACTTCGTCGCGAACTCGTCGCGTGTGGACACGGCGCCGGAATCGACGCTCTACGACACGCTCGGCAACGTGATCGCGAAGCTGGAAACGCCGGACCTGAGCGCGTTGAAGGAGATGGGCTTCAAGTTCCCGGAGCCCTTCATGGTGAAGGCCGACGACGGGGTCACGGATCTCTATGGGGTGATGTACAAGCCATTCGATTTCGATCCGAATCGCAAGTATCCAATCATCGCCTACGTGTACCCGGGGCCGCAGACCGAGAGCGTGACGAAGACGTTCAACCCGCGGAGCAACAACATCTCGCTCGCGCAGTTCGGCTTCATCGTGATCGAGGTCGGCAATCGCGGCGGACATCCGACGCGCTCGAAGTGGTACCACAACTACGGCTACGGCAACCTGCGCGACTACGGCCTCGCCGACAAGAAAGCGGCGATCGAGCAGCTCGCGCGGCGCCATTCGTTCATCGACATCAACCGCGTCGGGATCTGGGGGCATTCGGGCGGCGGCTTCATGTCAGCGGCCGCGATGCTGGTCTATCCGGACTTCTTCAAGGTCGCGTTCTCGGAGTCGGGCAATCACGAGAACAACATCTACAACAACACGTGGAGCGAAAAGCACCACGGCATCAAGGAAATCGAAAAGGACGGAAAGGTCACGTTCGAGTACGACATCGAGAAGAACTCGGAGCTCGCGAAGAACCTCAAGGGACACTTGATGCTCGTGCACGGCGAGATCGACAACAACGTCCACCCGGCGAACACGTATCGGCTCGCGGACGCGCTCATCAAGGCGAACAAGCGATTCGACATGTTCATCGTGCCCGGCGCGCGGCACGCGTTCGGCGACGCCTCGGCGTACGTGAACTGGCTGCGCGGCGACTACTTCGCGCGGCACCTGCTCGGCACCTCCGCCGACAGCATCGACATCGTCGAGCTGAACCGGGAGACGCAGCAGACGGGGGACAAGAGGAGAAACTAAGAACGAAGAACGCTCAGTTCTTCGTCCGCAACAGCGCGACAGGCGCCGTCGCGAAGACCTGGCCGGCGAAGAGCCAGGCTTCTCCGCCGGCCGACGCCGGAACGATCTCTGCACCGGTGAGCACGTGATGGAACGTGCGGTCGGCGAGCTCCGGCGGCAGCAGGATCCGCGACGTCTTCCACGCGTCGGCGCCAATCGGTACGGGCGACGCGTCGGAGACGAGCGGCGCGATCAGGCGCGGCGCGACGACGAGGACGACGCGCGTGTCGAGGGCGCGTGCGAACGCGACAAGGCCCGCGGGCACCGTGGCCTCGGTCTTCAGCGGCACGTATCGGCCCGACAGGAACAGATCGGGCCATTCGCGCCGCAGGCGCAAGCCGGCCGTCGTCAGGAGCAGCTTGATCCGGCCGTCGATCCACTGCGCGATCATCTCCGCGATTCGGGATGCGCGTTCCTCGGGCGGCAGCGCCAGCACGTCTTCGACGTCCGCGAGCGCGCTGGTGCGTGCCGTGAAGTCCACGGGCCGCCGATTGTCCGGATCGACGAGGCTCAGATCCCAGAGCTCCGTGCCCTGATAGAAATCGGGGACGCCGGGCGAGCCGAGCTTGAGCGCAACCTGCGCGAGGCCATTCGTCATCCCAACCTGCGCGATCCGCCTCGCGATCGGCGAGAAGGCCGGTAGAAACCGCGCCGCGCCCGAGCCGGACAGCGTCCGATCGACGAACTTCGCAACCGCCGACTCGTACTCCTCGTTCGGCGACAGCCAGCTCGTATGGAGCTTGGCTTCCTTCACCGACTTGAGCATGTATCCCTTGAGCCGCTCGATCAGATCGGCGTCGGGCTGACGATCGAAGGGCCAGACGCCGGCGAGGGCCTGGTAGAAGCGGTACTCGTCGTTGCGATCGGGCGCCGGCTCGCCGTCGACGATCGCGCGATGCGTCCGGTTCAGCCGCATCCACCGCACGACCTCACGCGACCAGGAATCGGCGATCTCCGAGATGACGTTCACGCGCGCGCGGGTGTCCTCGCCGAGCTTCGTGTCGTGCGTGGCGGTCGCGAGCATCTCGTGCGGATGCGACTCGAGCCTGCGCGCGTTGGAATCGTGAAACTCCTCGACGGTGCGGCCGATGCGCTCGGGATCGCCGCCGACCTCGTTCAGCGACAACAGCAGGTTGTAGCGGAAGAACGCCGTGTCCTCGACGCCCTTCGCGTGCACCGGCCCCGTGTATTGCTGGAACTTCATCGCGAAGCGCAGGCGGTCGCGCGCTTCGTCGGCATGCGCGGGCGGATAGCCCGCGCGGCGTTCGTTCGGACGGGGCTCCTCCGCTCCTTCCGGGCTTCGCGCCATGATGACTTCGCGGATGAAGTCGAACACCATCGACTCCATCGCCGGGTTGCGGCGGCGGGCGCGCGCGATCGCGCGCGCGACGACGGCGCGATCGCCTGGCGTCCACCCGTCGTCGTCGACGTAGGTGCGATAGACGGGGAAGCACGCGACGACTTCCGTGATCGCGTCGCGCAGGCTGTCGAGCGTGAAATCGCGTGAGCGGCGGTTGCCGTCCGCGATCCGCTCGAGCGCGTGCGCGAGCACCTTCAGCTCGCTCGCCATCGCCGTTTCCATGATCAGCCGCTTGCCTTCGTAGATCACGTCCTCGAACGGATCGGTGTGGCCGGTCAACTTCGCGTAGGCTCGCCGGAGGCGCTTCGATTCGGCGCCGTTGATGAACAGGCCGTTCAGATCGTTGAGGTAGTTGTAGCCCGTCGTGCCGGCGACGGCCCAACGCGCCGGCAGCGTCTCGTGCCGCGACAGGATTTTTTCCGCGAGCACGTAGAGATCGCCGCCGCCCAGTTCTTGGAGCATGCGGAAGTACTGCGTGGGATCGAAGAGGCCGTCGGGATGATCGACGCGCACCGCCTGGACCTTCTTCTCCGCAATGAGCCGCGAGAGGAGCTCGTGCGTCGCGGCAAAGACGGCGCCGTCCTCCACACGCAGCCCCGCGAGCGTGTTGACGTCGAAGAACCGCCGGTAGTTTATCTCGTGCGACGCGGTGCGCCAGTACGACAACCGGTACGACTGCGCCTCCAGGAGATCGTGCAGCGCGTTGAAGCTCTCGGGCTTTCCGGCTTCGCCGTTCACGCCGCGCACGGCCGCGTCGATGTGCTCGCCGATCGCGGGCGCCTCGGCGACGAGCCTTTCGAGCCGCGCGCGCGCGACCTCCTTCTCGCGCTGACGTTCCGCGGCGAGGCTCGCCTCCTGCTCGGCGTTGGCCGGCAGATTCTGCAGCGACGTGAGGATGCTCAGGAACTCATGAAGCTGCGGATTGTCGGCGCCGAGCGCCTCGGTCAGCGGGCCGACCGCGAGCCGCATCACCTGCGGCACGTGCTTCGGATTGATCGGCAGCTCCAGATCGCCATAGCGCACGACGAGGAGGCCGCTGCGGAAGGCGACCGTCAGCTCGCCGCGCTCGAGCACGCGGCCGTATTGATCGCCGAGGATGGGCAGCAGCACCTTCGCGTGAAGGACGGCTTTCACGGGCGTCCAGTCGATGTCGAAGAACCGCGCGGCGGGCGAGCCGGGGCCGTTCTCGAGCACGTCGTTCCACCACTGGTTCGCGGACGTGCCGATCCCCATGTGATTCGGTACGAAGTCGACGATGTGGCCGAGGCCGATCGAGGAGAGGCACTCCGTGAAGCGCGCGTGCGCGTCGGCGCCGCCGAGCTCCGGGTTGATCGTGTTGTGATCGGACACGTCGTAGCCGTGCGTGCTGCCGGGCATGGCCGTGAAGTACGGCGACGTGTAGCACGCGCCCACGCCGAGCCGCGCGAGGTACGGCGCGACGGCCGTCGCGGCCGCGAACGGAAAGTCCGCGTGCAACTGAAGACGATAGGTGCTCACGGGGACGTACATGCGCGTCGTCCTCAGGCGATCTCGAGCAGCTCGAGAAGGCCGTTCGTCGGCAGCCCAATCCACTCCGGCCGGTTGTGGGTTTCCGCATCGAGCTCTCGCAGCGCGCGATCGAGCATGAAGAAGCGAAGCAGCTTGTTCTGCTCGCTCCAATCGGCCGGCAGGATCGCCCCGACGCCCGCGATCGAGAGATAGGCGCCGAGAAACGCGGCGGAGGACCACGCCTGCCACACGTGCGCCCACGCATCCAAGTTCGCGAGATCCTCGGGACGCGCCGCCGCGCGCGTGAGGAGCGCGGCCTGCGCCGCATAGCTGAACGATCGCAGCATGCTCGCGACATCGCGCAGCGGCGACTGTTTCTCGCGCTGCGCGGCCGCCGGCCACGACACGTGGCCCTCGAGATTCTGGATGAACAGATCGCCTTCCGAGAGGAGGATCTGTCCCAAGCGGTAGTCCCCATGGATGCGAATCTTCCGCCCCGCGTCGTGCAGCAACGCGGCGGACGCAAGCTCGGCAACCAGCGTCTCGCGCGCGGCCGCGAGCCGGCGCGCGCGAGCGATGACGTCTTCGGTCGCCTTCAGCCAGCCGGACGAGGCGAGCGATTCGAGCGCGCCGAGCGTGCGCTCCGCGTTCGCTGATGCCCGGCGGCTTGCTGCGGCGAGATCGTCGGCGCCGAGCGGCTCGGGACGGAACGACGGGTCGTCGGCGCCGGCGAGGGCGACGTGCATCTCCGCGGAGCGCCGGCCCATCGCCGCGGCGATTTCGAGATAGCCGCTCATCGCGTCGACCGCCGGATGCGACGGCGGGCCAGCCGAGAGCTCTCCGAGATCCATGCGGCTCGCGATCGGCGGAGCGTCGCGCGAGGCCACCTGGTCGAAGAAGCGGCTCAACCCGTCCATCGCGTGCGTCCAGCCGTCCGCCTGGCTTTCCCTGGCGCGCTGCATCATGGCGATGGTGCTGCGCGTTTCATCGCGGCGCTCGTAATCGATCGTCGCGGCGATCGGCGCCACGCCGGCGAAGCGCGTGTCGGTCAGATGACGCGTGACCTCGACTTCCGGATGCACGCCGCCTTCGATCCGGCGAAAGACTTTCAGCGTCACATGCTGACCGTCGGCGACGGCAATCGTGCTCGACGTCGATCCGGGCAGGTTCGCCGGCTTCGCGCTCTGCATCGTTTCCGCCGGACGCGCGAGCTCGGGAAGGATCGCGGTCCGCGTGCCATGCAGCGCGCCATGGCGCGTCGCGAGCGTCGCGTCGCCGCTCACCGCGTCCACGAGCACGCCGGTGAGCCGGTCGTCGTGCCAGCCGTCGAAGAGCAGTCCCTTCCGAGCGCCGGAGATCCGCGCGAGCACGGCGTGCGGCACTCGTTCCTCGATCAACTTGACGTTCTCGATCGACGCCATCGAGAGCGGCAGGAAGTACACACGCGGCGGGCCGGCCCCTTCGTCGCCGGGCTCGTCGAACTCCACTTCGATCGTCGCGAGGAAGAGCGGCTCCCGTCCGCGCCTCGGCACGCCCCAGTCCTTGAACTTCGCCGTCCGCGGGCGCGGTCCCTGAAACCACGGCTGCCGCAGCAGGAACGGGACGAGCACGTCGCGCTCGATGAGCGTCCGCACGGTGCCGTCGAGCAGCGTGTCCCACACCGTGCCGACCATCAACGTGGGAATGTCGTACGGCGCACTTGCCGTTTCTGGCGACGTGCGCTCCGTGACCGGCTGCGCCGTCTGCTGCAGCCGGAACCAGTTGCACGCGTATGCGCCGAGGCTGAAGAAGTACGGGTGCTCGCCGATGCGTGGAAACTCGGTCTGGCCGAGCATCTCCACGGGCACGAGACCGCGGAAGCGCGCCAGGTCGAGCTCGGCCGGCTGCACGGATCGCGACAGGTTCGCGACGCACAGCACCGTCTCGTCCTGATACTGACGGATGAACGCGAGCACCTTGCGGTTGTGCGCCGGCAGGAATTCGATCGAGCCGCGGCCGAAGACGGCGTGCTGCGTCCGCAAGCCGATCATCCGCTTCATCCAGTTGAGCAGCGAGAACGGCGATCGTTCCTGCGCCTCGACGTTGACGGCCGCGAAGCCGTAGACCGGGTCGGTGATGAGCGGCGCGTACAGCCGCGCCGCATCCGCGCGCGAGAATCCCGCGTTGCGATCCCCCGTCCACTGCATCGGCGTCCGCACCGAGTTGCGATCGCCGAGGTAGATGTTGTCGCCCATCCCGATCTCGTCGCCGTAGTAGATGACGGGCGTGCCGGGCAGCGAGAAGAGCAGGCTGTTCATGAGCTCGATCCGGCGGCGGCTGTTCTCCATCAGCGGCGCGAGCCGCCGGCGGATCCCGCCGTTGATGCGCATCTGCGGATCCGTCGCGTACGCTTGATACATGTAGTCGCGCTCTTCGTCGGTCACCATCTCGAGCGTCAACTCGTCGTGGTTGCGGAGGAAGAGCCCCCACTGGCACGTCTCGGGAATGTCCGGCGTCTGCAGCAGGATCTCGACGATCGGATGCCGATCCTCCTGGCGCACCGCCATGAACATGCGCGGCATGAGAGGGAAGTGGAACGCCATGTGGCATTCGTCGCCGTCGCCGAAATACGGCCGCACCTCGGCCGGCCATTGATTGGCTTCCGCGAGCAGCAGCCGATCGGCGTGCCGTGCGTCCATCTCGCATCGAATCCTCTTCAGCACCGCATGCGTCTCGTCGAGATTCGCGCACGGCGTGCCTTCACGCTCGATGAGATACGGGACCGCGTCGAGCCGCATGCCGTCCACCCCGCGATCGAGCCAGAAGCGCATGACGCGAATCACGGCCTCGAGCACGTCGGGGTTGTCGTAGTTCAAATCGGGCTGGTGATGGAAGAACCGATGCCAGTAGTACGCGCCCGCCACGTCGTCCCACGTCCAGTTCGACGTCTCCGTGTCGGAGAAGATGATCGGCACGCCCTGATACTTCTGGTTGGTCTCGCTCCAGACGTAGAAGTTGCGCTCCGTGGAGCCCGCCGGCGCGCGGCGCGCGGCTTGAAACCACGGATGCTGATCGGACGTGTGATTGATGACGAGCTCCGTGATCACACGAAGCTTCCGGCGGTGCGCCTCCGCGATGAAGGCGTCGAAGTCCTCGAGCGTGCCGTACGCCGGGTGGATGTTCTCGTAATCGGCAATGTCGTACCCGTCGTCGCGCAGCGGCGACGGATAGAACGGAAGCAGCCAGATCGTGTTGATGCCGAGCGCCTCGACGTAGTCGAGCTTCTCGGTCAGCCCGCGAAAGTCACCGATGCCGTCGTTGGTGGTATCGAAAAACGCGCGGACGTGCGCTTGGTAGACGATCGCGTCTTTGTACCAAAGTGGATCTTTTGAATTCACTTTGTTCAGGTTCCAACGTTCCAAGGTTCCGGGTTCCGGGTTCCGGGTTCCAGGTTCTGGGTTCCAGGCTCGAACCTGGGAACCCGGGAACCCGGGAACCTTGGAAGCCGGGAACCGACACGGTTCAGAACTCAATAGACACCCATGGGTCCCCATTCCGCATCCCGGGTTTGGCGCTCTCGCTGGCCGTCGAGGCGGAGGACGGCGATCGATCGTCCTTGCAGCTCGTATCGATCGCTTCCGCGCAGCGTTCTTGGCGGCTGCCACGGATCCGCCGTGTCCATCAACGTCTCCCAACGCTCGCTCGCGCCGATCGGCGGAAGCACGAACGGAATCGGATCCGCCCCGCCATTGATCAGAATCATGAGCGTGGCGCCGACAATCCGCTCGCCGCGTTCGTCGAGCTCGTCGATCGCGTCGCCGTTCAGCCGAATGCCGAGGCACCGCGCGTCGGGCGACGTCCACGTCGCGTCCGCCATCTCGCGTCCCGTCGGATCGAGCCACGCGATGTCGAGGACGCCCTTGCCGCGGATGCGCCGGCCCTGCAGGAACTTTCGCCGCCGCAGGACCGGGTTCTCCTTCCGGATGTGAATCAAACGCTTCATGAACATCAGGAAGTCGCGATCCGACGCCGACAGATCCCACGTGGTCCAACTCGTCTCGTTGTCCTGGCAGTACGCGTTATTGTTGCCCTTCTGCGTCCGGCCGACCTCGTCGCCTCCGCTGATCATGGGAACGCCGAGCGACAGCATCAGCGTAGCCATCAAGTTCCTGCGCTGGCGATCGCGCAGCTCGAGGATCCGTCGATCGTCGGTCGGACCTTCCACGCCGCAGTTGAAACTCAGGTTGTGGTTCTCGCCGTCTTGATTGTCCTCGCCGTTCGCCTCGTTGTGCTTCTCGTCGTAGCTCACGAGATCGCGCAGCGTGAACCCGTCGTGCGCGGTCACGAAATTGATGCTCGCGTACGGCCGCCGGCCGCTCTGCTCGTACAAATCGCTGCTGCCCGCGAGACGCGTCGCGAGCTCCGACACCACGCCTTTGTCACCGCGCCAGAATCGGCGCACCGTGTCGCGATACTTGCCGTTCCACTCCGTCCACTTCGGGGGAAAGTTGCCGACCTGGTAGCCGCCCTCGCCGAGATCCCAGGGCTCAGCGATCAGCTTCACCTGAGACAGCACGGGGTCTTGATGGATGATGTCGAAGAACGCTCCAAGCCGATCGACGGCATGCAACTCACGAGCCAGTGCGCTCGCGAGGTCGAAGCGAAACCCATCCACGTGCATCTCCTGCACCCAGTAGCGCAGGCTGTCCATGATCAACTGCAGCACGCGCGGACTGCGCACGTTCAGCGTGTTGCCCGTGCCGGTGAAATCCTGGTAGTAGCGCCGATTCTCCGGAATCAGCCGGTAGTACGAACTGTTGTCGATGCCGCGCAGCGACAGCGTCGGTCCGAGATGATTGCCTTCCGCGGTGTGGTTGTAGACGACGTCGAGGATCACCTCGAGGCCGGCCGCGTGCAGCGCGCGCACCATCACCTTGAACTCGCGCACCGCTTCGAGCGGCGACGCCGACGTCGCGAAGCGCACGTCGGGCGCGAAGTACGAGAGCGTGTTGTAGCCCCAGTAGTTGCACAACCCGCGCTGCACGAGATGCCACTCGTCGTTGTGATGCTGCGCCGGCATGATCTCGACGGCGGTGACGCCGAGCGACGTGAGATGCCGCAGCGCCGCTTCCGATGCGAGGCCGAGATATTTCCCGCGCAGCGACTCCGGCACGTGCGGGTGGAGCTGCGAGAACCCCTTCACGTGCAGCTCGTAGATCAGCGTCGCGTGCCACGGCGTTTTCAGCGGCGCGTCGTTCCCCCACGTGAACGCATCGTCGCTCACGGCGCCGAGCGGCGCGTACGGCGCGCTGTCGCGATCGTCCGCCGAATCGGGCGCGTCCATGCGGAAACCGAAGAGCGCGTCGTTCCATCGCGTCGCGCGTCCGACGACCTTCGCGTAAGGATCGAGCACGAGCTTGCGCGGATTGAACCGGTGGCCGTGCTGCGGCGCGTACGGACCGTGCACGCGATAACCGTAGAGTTGTCCCGGGTGGATATCCGGCAAATAGCCGTGCCAGACCATGTCGGTCTGCTCGGGCAGCGATATGGTCACCGATTCCATTTCCGCGTCGGGCGATTCGAAGAGGCACAGCTCGATGCGCGACGCGTGCTCGGAAAAGATCGCGAAGTTGACGCCGACGCCGTCCCACGTCGCCCCTAACGGGTGCGGCGAGCCCGGCCAGACACGAAGGCTGCTCTTAGGCACAAGGCACCATGTTAGACGCGGATCGCGCGGATCGACGCTGATTACGCGGATTTGCGCGGATCACGCCGATCTGATCCGTGAAATCCGCATGACCCGCGTGATCCGCGATTCACCACGGCCATTATCCGTGGCCCCGTGTTTGCTCCACATGAAGGATCGAGAAAGGAGCACGAACACCATGGATAGGGATAAAGTGATTTCGACGTTGAACGGTCTCATCGAGACCGTGAAAGACGGCGAGAGCGGCTTCAAGACGGCGGCCGAGGGCCTGCAGGATTCTCAGACCAAGTCTCTGTTTCAGCAGTATTCGCGGCAGCGCAGCGAGATGGCCCGCGCGCTTCAGAGCGAAGTGCGGCGGCTCGGCGGCGATCCGGAGAAATCCGGCAGCGTCGCCGGCGCGGCGCACCGCGGCTGGATCAACATCAAGTCCGTCGTGACCGGCAGAGACGACGGCAGCATCATCGCCGAAGCGGAGCGCGGCGAGGACTCGGCGAAGAAGATGTACGAGGACGCGCTGCGCGAGCCGCTTCCGGCGGAGACGCTCGCGCTCGTGCGCGAGCAGTCGATGAAGATTCACGACGCGCACGATCGCGTGCGCGCGCTCGAGCGCGCGACGACGTCGCGGTAGCTCTTCACGGGCCGGATCGAGGTCGCACGGGCGATCCGGTCCGGCCCGGTTGTTTTTCGCGTTACGATCCGCGTGTGCGGACGCCCTCCCCGACGGATCTCGAGCTGCTGCGCCGCTGGGCGATCCTCCTCGACAGCGCCTTCCGCGTTCCAGGCACCAACGTCCGCTTCGGCCTCGACGCGATCATCGGGCTCGTTCCGGGACTTGGCGATCTGGCCGCGCCCATTTTCACCGTTGCGGTGCTGGCGACGGGACTGAAGATGCGCGTGCCGGCGGTCGTGCAGGCGCGGATGGTCCTCAATGCGTTGATCGACGTCCTGATTGGGCTGGTCCCGGTGCTCGGCGATCTCGCCGACGTCGCGTGGAAGGCGGATCTTCGCAACGTCGCGCTGCTCGAGCGGCACGCGCGGCCGGGCGTTCCGCCGAGCGACGCCGACTACGCCTTCGTCTTCGTCTGCATCGGCCTCGTCGTGCTGATCGCCGTCGTCCCGATACTTTTCCTCGTCTGGCTGCTTTCGCAGTTCTCTGCCGTTTAAGGTTCCAAGGTTCGAACCCTTGAACCCTTGAACCCTTGAACCCTTTGAACCCTTGAACCCTTGAACCCTTGAACCCTTTGAACCGGAGCGAGGCGCAACAGAAAACGTTGCGCAACAGATTCTGTTGCGCTAGAGTGGAGGCATGCCGGTCGGTCTCGCGCAGAAGGTCCGGGTCCTGAGCGCCGATTTCCGCTCGTCCGCGCGGCTGGCGGACCTCCTCGGGGTGAGCCGGTCGCAGGTGACGCGCTGGCTGCGCGGCGCCGGCATCGACCCGCTCAACGCCGAGAAGGTGGACCTCCTCGAGCTCGTCTGGGCGAACGTGCTCCGCATCTACGACCGCGACGCCGCGCTCGCGTGGCTCTTCGGGGTCAACCCGCTGCTCGGCGATCGCCGCCCCGTCGATCTCATCCGCCTCGGGCGCACCGAGGAGCTGATGCGCGCCATTCGCGCGGAGCGCTCCGACACCTTCGCGTAACCGCCGGCTCCGCCCGTGATCCTCCATCGCTGCTTCGCGTGGGACGAGCGCGCCGGCGCCGCCGGGCCCGACGGCCCGCTCTGGTTTCCGCGCATCTACCAGGGCGAAGGGCGCCACGACAACCCCGATCGCTACGGCTGCCTCTATCTCTCCCTCTCGCCGCTCTCGACCGTCGTCGAACAGCTCGCGCGGTTCCGCGGCCAGCGTCTTCTTCCCGCGCTGCTGCGCCGGCGCGGGCTGCCGCTGGCGCTCGCCGACCTCGAGATCGAGGACGACGTGGAGCTCCTGGATCTCGATGACCCCGTGGTGCTGCGGCGGGAGCGGCTGCGTCCGTCGCGCATCGCGACGCGCGACCGCGCGATCACGCAGCCGCAGGCGCTCGCGCTGCACGAACAGCATCGCAAGGCAGCGGGCCTGCGCTGGTGGTCGACCTATGAGGCAACGTGGATCAACGTGACGCT
>DATBJJ010000059.1:0-45945 GCA_036556425.1 Vicinamibacterales bacterium | reverse complement strand
GTGAATCGGAGCGCCGCGCGGGCGGCGCCGCCGGTCTCGATCGATTCGCCGATGCGCACGGTCTCGTCCGGCAGCAGCGCGATTGTCGCCGTTTCGGCGCCGCCGACGCGTGACCGCAGCGGTCGTCCGTCGATCCGTTCGACGACGGCAGCGACCGCGCCAATGCCGGTCGGGGATCGATCGATGCGAATGGCACGGCTCGCGATCACGACGAGCGCCGCTGCCGCGGCTAGCAGAAGCGTTCCAGTCACGACACGCTGCCGAACAGCGCGGCGGCGAGTGCCGGCCTGCCACCGATCGTGGACGGCGGCTCGCACGCGCGCGGCGCGCACGTCCGGCACGGATACCCGAGGACCGGCGAGGCGCAGCAGCCGCATCATCTTGTCGTCCTCCTCGTCAGCCGATGCCGATTGATGCCGCTCGTCGTTCATGATCCCTCGGACGATTGTGACTGCGCGATCGCGAAGCCCTCCCGGAACGCGGCGCGCGCGCGTGTCAGGAGCGATTCCGCCGCCTTGTAGCCCACGCCGAGCCGGCCGGCAATCTCGTCGACGGACAATCCCTGAATGTATTTCCATTCGAGCGCGTCGCCGTATCGGCCTGGAAGGTGATCGAGCGTGAGCTGCACGATCCTCGACAGCTCACGGCGCTGCAGTTCCGCGTCGGGATCGCCGGACGACAGCGCCGATACCAGTTCGAGGGCGGCGCGCAGCTCCGGCCGCTCGTCGGAGATCGAGATCTCGCGATCCCGCCCGCTCTGCTCGCGCAGGCGTCCGATCTCGCGCCGGCAGAGCGTGCACAGCCAGGTGAGGAGCGCGGCCTCGCCCTTGTAGGTGTGCAGGCGATCGATGGCGCGAATCAGCACGCGCTGCACGATCTCTTCGGCCGCATCCTCGTTGCCCGCGAGCCGGGTCAGCGCGAAGCGATAGAGCCGCGGGAAGTACAGCGAGAAGAATTCGTCGAATGCGGCTTCCTCACCCGCGATGACGCGCCGGGCCAGCGCCACGTCGCTCATGACCACTCACACGCTGCTCAGAATCGAAGGGTGTGCCGAACGGCGAAGCCTCCGTGGTTCACCGAGACCGCCGGACCGCGCTTCTTTCCACCGGTCATCAACAGCACGCCTCCGAGCGCGGCGGCCGCGATGCCGCCTCCGAGCATAGCCTTGCTCCCCCAGCCGTCGGCGTCCTCGCCATCATCCGATCCATTCAAATCCTCGCCGTCGTCGGGACCCGCCTCGTCATCTCCCAATTCGACGCGGCTGAGCACGCCGAGCGCGCTGCCTCCGGCAAGGAGCGCGACGCTGGTCCACAAACGGGTGCGGCTTCTGCCGATTTCTCGCTGCGCCGGCGCGATCTTGCTGCCGGTTCGCGCAACGGCGCGCGCGATTGGCCGCTCGGGCTGCGGCTCCATCAAACCACTTCTGACGGGATCGAGCGACGCGCGTATCGGACCGGCCGACGCGCCAGCCGGCAGCGCCAGCGCCACGATCGCCGCGACGATCTTCTTCCAGATGCCTCGCATAGGTCACCTCCTCATCTCTCGAGCTGGCCGCACTCGTTAGAGCAGCTTCGGGGCGCGAATCCTTCGCGTCGAAGGATGGACGCGGCGGAAAGGCTCTAAAGGGTGGCACACACATCGGAGGCAATCACATGACAAAGCACATGAGCCGCCTCGCATTTTCGGCCGCGACAATCCTGCTTTCCCTCGGCGGCGTTGGCGCGTTGAGGTCGGCACGCCAGCCGGGACCGCCGCCGGCGTTCAGCGAGGCGGAGTTGTTCTTCGAGCTGAACGACACCGATGGCGATCTCGGAATCCACGCATCGATCGATGGCGGCACGTGGACCAGCCTCGAGATCGAAGGACCGAACGAACGCAAGCTGCTGAACATCGTGAGCAGCGGCCGGCTGCGTACTCAGGGACTGACGCAGCTCGCGTTCGAGAGCGCCGAACCGTCGTTCGACGAGCTCGCGCCCGCGGATTTCTTCCGCCGGTTTCCCGAAGGCACGTACGAGATTGACGGGCTCACGCCGAGCGGCCGTGAGATGCGCGCGGTCGCGCGCCTATCGCACGTGCTCGCCGCGCCGCCTGAGATTCTCGTCAACGGCGTCCCGGCGGCCGACGACTGCGACGCGGCTGTTCCGCTCGTCAGCACGCCTGTCGTGATCGATTGGGATCCGGTGACAACATCCCATCCAGACATAGGCAAGTCCGGACCGGTTCAGATCAGCCGGTATCAGTTGTTCGTCGAGCGCGACAACGGGAAGCTGAGTCTCGATCTGCCGCCGACCGTCACGGAGTTCAGAGTGCCGGCCGGTGTCCTCGCGCTCGGCAAGCAATTCAAGCTCGAGGTGATCGCGCGCACGACGACGGGGAACAACACCGCGGTCGAGAGCTGCTTCCGCGTTCAGTAGCACGCAGACGACAAGGACTTCCCACGCCGCGTGCGCGCGATTCGAGCGATTTGACTCGGCCGGACGTCAGAACTGCGCTGACGACGTCTTGACCTGTTTCGGCCGCCACAGCTTCGGCAGCATGTAGACGAGGTGCGCGCGCCACGTGCCCCAGTCGTGACCGCCGTCGCCGCCGATGTAGTAGTCGTGCACGATACCGTGCTTGTCGAGAATCTGGTGAAAGACGACGCTGCGGTTGGTGGGTTGATTCTCGTGCGTGCCGAGACCGACGAAGAGGTAGTCGACCTTCTTGTTGATCGCCGGATCGTTCAAGAACTCCGGCGTGCTCTTCTCGGATTCCGGATCGCCCGCGCTCAGGATGCCGAACGACGCGAAGAGATCGAGCGCCTTGAAGCCGACGAGCTGCGCGTGCCGCCCGCCCATCGAGAGACCCGCGATCGCGCGGCCGTGCGGCCCTGCCTGCGTGCTGTAAGCCTTGTCGACGAGCGGAACGATCTCCTGCCGGAGCTCTTTCTCGAAGAGCGGAAACGTCAGCTCGGCGTGCTTCGGATCGCTCCGATGCACGACTTGATTGTTCGGCATGGCGATGATCGTCGGCAGCGCCTTGCCTTCCGCGATCACGTTGTCGGCGATGAACCCCGCGCGTCCGTCGATGTTCCAGGTCGACGCGAGCTCGCCGCTCCCGCCGAGCAGATAGAGCACCGGATAGCGCCGGCTGCGATCGTAGTTGGGCGGCGTATACACGTAGATCTCGCGCTCGCCGTTCGTGACCTCCGAATGATAGACGTGGCGCGTGACGGTGCCGTGCGGCACGGGCTTCGCATCGTAGTAGGCCGGCCCGCTGCCGTGCACGACGACGGTGCTGTAGCCGGGCTGATCCGCGAATCCGGTCAGCGTGTTGTTGGGATCGACGACGTTCACGCCGTCGATCTGGAGCTTGTAGATATACAGGTTCGGCTTCAGCGGTCCGACGGTGAGCGTCCACACGCCGTCGGCGCCTTTATCGAACGGAATCGGCGTGTTGCCCTTGCCGATCGCCAAGAGGATCGGTCCGCCGGTCAGCGCCACCGTGCGAGCATCCGGCGCTTTCACGCGGAACGTCACGGTGCCGTCGTCTTTGACCTCGGGCGAAATCACGTTGGCGCCGTATGGCGCCAGATTCTGCGTGTTCTTGTGAGGGTTCCAATCGAGATTGACGTGCGCCTGCTGCGCGAGCGCCGATCCCGCGAAACACAGCAGACCGACCGGTACGAGCAGAGTAGTTTTCATGGAGCCCTCCAGCAGTGACGCGTCAAGGGGCCGCGCTACCAGATGATCGGAAGCGGCCAACGGTTGCCGCCGACACGCGGGCGAGCCACGCCTTCGCCGACTCGCCGACGATCGCCTGCTCGATCTCGTCGAACTTCACGTACGCGACCGGCACCAGCAGCAGCGTCAGGAAGAGGCACAGCGTCTGGCCGCCGATGATGGTCACCGCAATCGCCGCGCGGCCGGTGCCGCCGATGCCGATGCCGAGCGACGTCGGGATGAGCCCGGCGATGATCGCGGTCGTCGTCATCAGAATCGGCCGGAGGCGCGTGCGGCACGATTCGACGATCGCCTCGCGGATCGGCATGCCCGTCGCGCGGAGCACGTTCGCGTAATCCACCTGCAGGATCGAGTTTTTCTTCACGATGCCGAGAAGGAGCAGCATGCCGAGCGCGCTCCACAGGTTCAGCGTGCGTCCCGTCATCCACAGCGTGAAGAGCGCGAACGGCACCGCAATCGGCAGCACGAGCATGATCACGATCGGCTGCAGGAAGCTCTCGAACTGCGACGCGAGCACCATGTAGACGAAGATCATCGCGAGACTGATCGCGAGGACGAGGTTCGCGGTCGTCTCGTCGAGGATCTTCGACTGCCCCTGCAGCCGGAACGACATCGTCGGCGGCATGTTGAGGCCGGCGAGCATCCTGCGCACGTCGGCCGCGGCTTCGTCGAGCGCGTGCCCTGGCGCGACGTCCGCGTTGAGGCTCACGGTGAACTGCCGGTTCGATCGCTGCATCGTCGCGGGCCCGAGGCCGCGCTCGAGTCGCGCGATGTTGTCGATTCGCACCGGTCCGGTCGCGGACGGCACCGTGAGGCGGCCGATCTCCGCGATGTCGCCGCGCTGGCTCTCGAGCACGCGCATCTTCACCGGATACTGCTCCTGGCCTTCCTTGTAGAAGCTGATTTGATCGTCACCGGAGACGGCGAGGCGGAGCGTGTTGCCGATCGTCGCCATGCGGACGCCGAGATCCGCCGCCCGCTTGCGATCGACGGCGACGTGCACTTCCGGATTCGAGACGTTCAGATTGATCTTCGCTTCGGTGATGCTCGCGATCCCGTTCGCGGCGGCGAGCGCTCGTTTCGAGTAGTCCGCGATCTGCCGGAGATCGGGGCCGAGTATGTTCGCCGAGATCGGGAATCCTCCGGTGCCTTCGCCGCTGCCCAAGGCGTTTCGCGACGTAATGCTCGGCCGATAGCCGGGATGCTTCGCCAAGCGGCGCCGCATCTCGGTGATGATCTGCGCCTGCGTATTCTTACGCTCCTCGATGGGCTTCGCCTGACACAGGAAATGAATGTGCGTCGAGGACGACGCGACCATACCCGAGACGCCGACCGACGGCTCGATGTCGGCGACGCCGTCGATTCCCTGGAGCTCTTCCAGCAGCTTGAAGGCGACCTCGGTCGTGCCGGCGAGCGACGTCCCTTCCGGCGCGTCGGCATGGATCGTCCATTCGCCCATATCCTCGTTCGGGACGAACTCGCGGCCGACGATGCGATTGAGCGGAAACGTCAGGAGCGCCGTGACGACCGAAATCGTGATAATCGCCAGCGGATGATCGAGCGCCCAGTTGACGCGCCGCGTGTACCACGTGTCGAGCCAGTGGAAGAACCCGCCTTCCTTCGTTTTGCGATCGGCCGCCGCGTCCGAGAGCTTGAGGAATCGCGAGCTGAGCATCGGCGTCAGCGTGAAGCTGACGAGCATGGACACCAGAATCGCGAACGCCATCGTCCATCCGAACGGGTTGATGAAGCGCTTCGCATACCCGTCCATGAAGGCAATCGGCAAGAAGATGACGACGAGCGACAGCGTCGTCGCCATGACCGCGAGCGCGACCTCGCGCGTTCCTTTGATCGCCGCTTCGAACGGCGAGCAGTCCTTCTCCTCGATGTATCGGAAGATGTTCTCCAACACCACGATCGCGTCGTCGATGACGATGCCGACGGCGAGCGTGATCGCGAGGAGCGTCATGTTGTTCAACGTGAACCCCATGATGTTCATCAGCGTGAAGGAGGAGATGATCGAGGCCGGAATTGCGAGCGCCGAAATGATGACGGCGCGGATGTTCCGGATGAAGAACATCACGACGACCGTCGCGAACAGCGCCCCGAAGAGCAGGTGCTCTTCGAGCGAGGAAATCGACGCGTAGATGAACCGCGAGTCGTCCCGAATGACCGTGATCTTCACGGAAGAGGGAAGCGTCCGCTGGACGGTCGCGAGCTTGTCGCGGACGCCCTCGATCACGGCGACCGTGTTCTCGCCCATGGCGCGCCGGATGTCGAGCATCACGGCCGGCGTCTTGCCGAGCCAGACCGCTGTCGTCGGCCGCTCGAACGTATCCTCGGCATGACCGATGTCCGCGACGCGAATCGGTGTGCCGTTCTCCGTCGAGACGACGATGTTGTTGAAGTCCTCGGATGCGTCGACGCGGCCCAGGGTGCGCAGCAGCAGTTGGCCCTTCCCCTGCTCGACCGTCCCGCCGGGAATCTCGACGTTCTCCGCGACGAGCGCCTCGCGCACCTGCGACATCGACAAGCCGTACGAGTTCAGCTTTTCGATGTCGACGACGACGTGGATCTCGCGCGCGCGCCCGCCGCCGAGGCTCACTTCGCCGACGCCATTCACGGTCTGAATCACGCGCGCGATCTGCTTGTCGGTCAGCTCCGTCAGCGTCCGAAGGCTCATGCCGTCAGCGGAGACGATGAGCGTCATCACCGGATCGGCGTCGGGATCCACTTTCGTGATGACTGGCGGAAGCAGCGCCGGCGGCATGCTCCGAATCGCGCCGGCGACTTTCTCGCGGACGTCGTTTGCGGCGTCGTTGATCTCACGCTCGAGCACGAACCGCACGGTGATTTGACCCCGGCCTTCGCCGATGCGCGCCTGGATCTCGTCGATGCCCGAGACGCCGCTGATCGCCTGCTCCATCGGCTCGATGACCGTCGTGGACATCTCGTCCGGGCTTGCGCCCGGCATCGACAGGACGACGCTGACCGTTGCGGGATCCGCTTTGGGAAAGAGATCGACGCCGAGCCCGCGGAACGAGAAAATGCCCAACACCACGAGCGACATGACGAGCATCGTGGCGGACACCGGGCGCCGGACGCACAGCTCCGAAAGCATTTATTATCCGGGGGACTTCGTCCCCCGGCCCCCCTTACACGCTCGCTTGCGGGGCCCCGAAGCCCCGCGCCGCTCGCGTGGCTCAGTCGCTCCGCTCCTTCGCATTTTCATTTCGCGATCGAGACGGCGAGCCCTTCGGTCAGCGTGTCGACGTCGGTGACGGCGACGTGCTCGCCTTGCTTCACGCCGCTCGTGATCTCGATGCGATCGCCGAGGCGTTCGCCCACCGCCAGCTCGCGCACGGCGAGCCTGTCGCCGGCGACGACGAAGACGCGGTTGACGCCGTAGCGGTACTGGATCGCGGAATAGGGCAGCGTCAGCACCTCGTCGACCTTGCCGATCTCGACGTGCACGCGCGCGAACGTGCCGGGTTTCAGCACGGCTTCGGCGTTCGGGACGAGCGCTTCGAACGGGAACGCGCGCGTCGACGTGTTCACGGCGGGGCTGATGCGCGTGACCTTGCCGGCGAACGTTCGTGTGGGAAACGCGTCCACGCGCAGCTCCACCGGACGGCCTTCGGCGATCCACGGCGTCATCTTCTCGGGGATCTCCGCCGTGACCTTCAACGGATCGAGCCGCACGACCGCCATCACGGGCATCTGCGCTTTGACGAGCTCGCCGAGGTTGACGAGGCGCTTCTCGACGTAGCCGTCGAACGGCGCTCGAATCTCGGTGTCGCGAAGCTGCCGCGCCGCGAGCTTCATCGACGCCTCCGACGCTTGGATGCTCGCGCGCAGGTTCTTGCCGTTCTGCAGCGCCGCGTCGTACCGCGCCCGCGCCGCTTGCAGCCCCGCGCGCGCGTCGTCGATCGCCTGCTGCGAGATGAGGGTTCGCTTGTGGAGCTCGGTCGCGCGCTCGAAGGCCTGCGTCGCTTGCACGAGCTCGGCGTTCGTCCGCTTGGCGTCCGGCGTGTTCTCGACTTCCGGCAGATGCTGCGGATCCGCCGCGCCGTACTGCGCGAGCGATCGCGCCAGCGCCGCCTGCTGCTGCTCGTAGGTGTATTGCTGCTTCTCGTTGTCGAGCTCGATCAGCGTTTGTCCGGCCTTCACGCGATCGCCGAGATCCGCGAGGATGCGCCGCACTTTGCCGTCGGCTTCGGAGGAAATCGTGACCTGATCGACCGCCGCCAACGTGCCGACCACGTCGACGGACCGCCGGACCGAATCGACGCGGACGGCTTCGACCTTGACGGACTTGGCCGCCGCGTCGCCGCCGCGCGCTTGCGCGGTCTCGGACTTCGAACACCCAAACGTCACGAGCGGCAGGAGGGCCGCGAACACGAGCGAAGCCGGGCGAAAAGTCGCGAGATTCATGGCGATGCGGAAGCTCGCCAGAGTATATCAGCGGGTGCTGATCCGGCTCTTCGACTACCGGCTCGCGACTGATTCCAGCCACACCGCGACTGTTTCCATCTGCGTCAAGACGTTCTCCCACTTCTCGGCGTCGAATGGCCCGGGGAATCGCACGCCGAGCGGCGAGCTGGACGCGCGGAGCCATCCGCCGGAGAGCGTCAGCACGAGCGAGTACTTGCCTTCGAGGTCGAACGTTGCGCGGCCGATCTCCGGATGCCGCGACACGATCGCCGAGTCCTTCCAGCGCGCGCCGGGCGCAGCACTCGTCTCCATCAGGAGCTCGAGGACGCCATAGCGATTCTCACCCGGCTGGTGGAGCTGCAGAACGACCGCGCGTCCGTGGAAGCGGCCGCTCACGCGCGGCCGATGCGTGATGAGGCTGGCGATGCGGTAGTCGGAGCCCTCGATCAGGCCGGCGAAGCCTCGCAGGAACGTTGCCGTCGGAAGAAGAAACCACCACGCCAACAGTCCGACGGTCATGGCAATGAACAAGACAATCATGAGCGACGCTGGTCGAAGTCTATGCCGATTTCGTACGCGATCGGCCGAGCGTCGCTGTCATAATCGGCAGCCGAGGCGACTATGACGTGGTCGATCGCGATCGCTCTCTTGTGGATGCAGTCGTTCGCGCCGGCGCCGGCGCAGACGGCGAGCCGACCATCACCATCCACGGGCGCCGTGGACTCCGGCGCGATCAACGGCGCGCCGTTCTACATCGAGATCCCGGCAAGCTGGAACAAAGGGCTCGTGATGTACACCCACGGCTATGCGGTCGCCGGGGATGGCCTCGCGGATCCCAGCTCGCCGCGCGCAAAAGCGCTGCGCGACATTTTTCTGTCGCGCGGGTTTGCGTTTGCCGAGTCAGGGTACAGCGTGCAGGGCTGGGCCGTGAAGGAAGGCATCGAGGACACCGAAGCGCTGCGCCGTTACTTCGTGGCGAAGCACGGCAAGCCGTCGGAAACGTACATCACCGGCCACTCGATGGGCGGCCACATCGCGATGGCGATCATCGAGCGGTATCCCGAGGCGTATCAGGGTGCCATGCCGATGTGCGGCCCGCTCGGCGCCGCCATCGACTTCTTGAACAACGGCCTCTTCGACATGCTCGTCACGTTCGAGGCGTTGTTCCCTGGCACGATTGGATCGCCGTACGAGCCGAGCCTGCAGACGAGCGCCAAAGTCAAGGCGGCGTTGAGCGCGCAGCCGGAACGCGCCGCGAGGTACGCGCAGCGCTTCTCGCGATCGATCCAGGACCTGCCCGGCACGTTGTCGCTGTTCCATTTCATCGCGGGCGAGCTGAAGCAGCGGGCGGGCGGCGAGCCGTTCGACAATCGCAATCGGATCTACGTCGGCTTCGGCGAGGATGTCGCGCTCAATAGAACGGTGAAGCGATACGCGGCGCATCAGGTGGCGCGAGACTACGTGCGGCAATACGCGACGCCCACGGGACGCACCCTCGATCCGATCCTGACGATCCACACGACGAACGATCCGCTCGTCCTCGGAACCGATGTCACGGCGTACGAAGTTCCGGCCGCGATCGCGGGGACGTCGGACAAGTTCGTCGCGCGCTTCGTCGAGGCCAACGGCCATTGCAACTTCTCGACTGCGCAGACCGGCCGCGCCTTCGACGACCTCCTCACGTGGGCGCGCACCGGCACGCGGCCGTCGGCGGGCGAGCAGAAGTGAATGCGGACCGCGGACAGCGGACAGCGGAATGCGGACAGCGGAGAGCGGACCGCGGACAGCGGAATGCGGACAGCGGACAGCGGATAGCGGAATGCGGACAGCGGACAGCGGACAGCGGAATGCGGACCGCGGATAGCGGACCGCGGACAGCGGACCGCGGACAGCGGGACTATGCGTGAGTTGACGATTGCCGTCCTGCCCGGCGACGGGATTGGGCGGGAAGTGATGGCGCCGTGCGTGGCGCTGCTCGAGTCTGCAGCGGCGCGCGTTGGGGGATTCCGCCTGCGGTTCGACACGTACGAGGCCGGCGCCGGCGTGTATCTCCAGACGGGCGTTGCGCTGCCGGAGGCGGTCATCCGCGCGGCAGGCGAGGCGGATGCGATCCTGCTCGGCGCGATGGGGTTGCCGGACGTTCGGTACGCGAACGGGACGGAGATCACCCCGCAGATCGAGCTGCGCGAACGCTTTCAACTCTACGCTGGCGTGCGGCCCGTCAAGCTCCTGAGGGGCGCGCCGACGCCGCTCGCCGATCCGCGCGCGCAGACGATCGATTGCGTGATCGTTCGCGAATCGACCGAGGGACTGTTCGCCGCGCGCACGCTCAGCCGACGCGATGGGGACGCGGCGGTGTTCGACACGATGCAGATCAGCCGGGCGGCATGCGAGCGGCTGTTCGATTTCGCGTTCGAGCTGGCGCGAAAGCGGAAGCGGCCCGATCGCCCCGCGCGCGTGACGTCGATCGACAAGGCGAACGTCCTGCCCGCGATGGCGTTCTTCCGAAGCGTGTTCGTCGAGCGCGCCGCGCGGTATCCCGATGTCACCGCCGATTGCCTCTACGTCGATGCGGCCGCAATGCGGCTCGTGCGCGCGCCGTGGGAGTTCGACGTCCTCGTGACCGAGAACATGTTCGGCGACATTCTGTCGGACCTCGGCGCCGCGCTCATCGGCGGCATGGGTATGGCCCCGTCAGCGGACATCGGCGAGCGGCACGCGGTCTTCCAGCCATGTCATGGGACGGCGCCGGACATCGCCGGGCGCGGCATCGCGAATCCTACGGCGATGCTGCTGTCGGGCGCGATGATGCTCGAGTGGCTGGCGGATCGCCACCGCATCCCCGCATGCGCGCAGGCCGCGGCCGGCGTCGTGGCCGCGATCGAGCGGGCGTTCGCGGACGGCTCGCTCGTGCCGGTCGAGCACGGCGGCCGCGCGGACACGCAAGCGATCGCGGCGCGCGTTCAGGCGGAGCTCAGCGCTTCGGCTCCGACGGGACGAAGCTCGACGCCTGCTTGACGTCTCCCTGCCCCGAATACCGCGCGAGCACCGGATACGGATAGATCGGACGCGACCGCTCGACGACGCCGTTCACCTTGCGGCTCGCGATCATCACGTCGGGCGCCTGGCCTTTCTCGACCCAGTTCTCCAACAACGTCAGCGCGTCGAAGTCCGTCAGCCCCGGCCCGCCGCCGCAGTGGTGGACGCCTGGCACGAGGAACAGCCGGAAGAAATCCTGCGTGGAGGCGCGTCCGCCCATGAATTTCTCGACGGTCTCGTAGTAACCGATTGAAGACGTGGCGAGGATTGAGGCATCGGACAGGCCGTGCCACATCAGGAGCTTGCCGCCGCGCGCCTTGAAGCGGCGGAGATCCGGCGACGTCGCATCGTAGATCTTTCGCGCGCGCGCCAGCGACGCGGGACCGCGATCCAGATCGAACTTCAGCGGATCGACGTCCTTGCGCACCGTCGGGTCCGCCATGTACTTCAGGAACTGATCGTGAAGGATGTAGTTGGCATAGCTCGCCGGGGCCGCCGCGTTGCCGCGTCCGTAATGCCATCCGCCCCACTCCGTTGCCGTGCCCGCGATGTCGCCGTACGCGTACACGACTTCACCTTTCGAGTTGACCGCGGGACGCATCAAACGCTTCACCGCGTCCACCTGTCGATCGGTCAGACAGCCGGCGTCGGTCTTGTTCGTCGAGCACGCGATCATCTCCGGCTTCCAATCGCACGAGACCGGATCCGTGACGAGCCCCTCGTCCACGCCGGCCTGCGCGCCGCAGCGAGCGAGCACTGACTTGTGGACCGTTTGCGCGATCGTGTCGTTCAGCACGGAGCCGCGCTGTGCGTCGGCCACCGCCTGCGCGTACCACGCTCCCGCCATGATGCGGCCCGTGATGTCGTACACCGGCGCGATCGCGAGGAGCGCATCGAAGTCCTCGGGGAAGCGCTGCGCTTCCATCAACACCGCCTGTCCGCCCTTCGAGCAGCCCGACATGTACGAGCGCGCGATCGGCTGGCCGTAGTACTTCGTGGCGATCGCCTTTCCAGCGACCGTGATCACGTGATTGTGCCGCCAGCCGAAATCGTCCTGAAGATTTGGGTTGTTCGCGGCCCACACGCCGTCGAAGCCGCCGTCGCTGTCGTGCCCGCCGTTGCCGGTGATCGACGCATACCCGCGCGCGAGGGAGAAGTTGCACGCGTTGCCGTTCAACACGCCGCAGAACCCGGCGCACGGCGTGAGATGAAAGCGCTGATTCCATTGCGACGGCAGCGGCAGCCGCAGCTCGAACTTGTTTTGCGGCGCGACGTACCCTTGGACCTGGCAGTACTGCTTGATTGGGCTCGACACGAGCACCGGCGGTCCGTCGGCTGGGACGTCGACGAGCCGCGCGCCGGTGATGCGCGTCGGCGCGTCGGGCAGTCCTTCGAAATCGGCGCCCCGCAACGCCGCGCACGTCTGAGCGTCCGCGCTCGGCGGCGCCGCGGGCGGCTGGCCCGTTTGCGCGAACGATCGAATGTCGCCGAACGAGATGACGAGCGCCAGCAGAACGACGCAACCAGTTCTGATCGCCGTGTGCATCAGAGTCATAGCGGCCATTCTAATCCGAGGGGCGTTGCCCCTCGGATTCCCCAACACGCGCTCTCGCGCGCCGCTTCGACGGCGCGCTCCGTTCGCGTGGCTCGCTCGCGATGCTCGCGCAGACAACCGAGCTACCGAGTAACCGGCTTTTCCGTGAGCACGAGCCGGGGGAGCGGCACCGGCCGGGCCGCGCCCGATCCAATATCCATATCCGCCTCCACGACCGGCTTCGCCTCCGGCGGCCGCGGGGCCGTGAGATCGAACAGCAGCAGACGCCCCGGCCGCTCGCTGATGGCAACCGGCGGGCGATCGATTGCGATGAGGCAACGGCTGCCCACGAAGCGGCTCTTGATCTCCGGCAGCTCCCAATCCTCGACGGCAAGATACGTCCGCACGCCTCGCGCGTCGAGCCACGCGACGATGTCGTCGAGCGCTGTGCCGCGAGGCAGCGCTTCGTAGTTGATCGTCATGCGTCCGCCGTAATAGCGGATGGATCCGTTGTGATCCAGGCTCACGATCGCGCTGTTCTCGCCGGTCTGGCTCCGCACGACGCGGGCGGCCGCGACAAACCGCCGCCGATTCTCACGCGCCTCGAACGCGTGGCCGTCGACCGCGAATGTGAACTGGTACACACCGAGGGCGATCACCACGGCGATCACAATCGGCCGGAGCCGGCCGGGACTGACCCGATATACCGCGGCAGCGACGCCTCCCACCCCGAGCATGATGAACGGCCACGACGCGAGCAGAAAGCGCGCGAACCACCACGCGCCGAAGACGAGCCACGCGCAGCAGATCAGCCACACCACGACAACGAAGATCGCGATCGCGGCGCGTGTGCCGCGATCGGGAACGCCAGGCCACAACGCGCGAAACGGAAGAAGTACGGCCGCCAGTCCGCCGAGCGCGACAGGTGTGTGAGCTTCGGCCAACCAGAGGAGATACAAACGGGCGTTCGTCGGAACGCGAGACCACGCGAAGAGATCCGACAGCGCGCCGTAGCCGGACGAGAACGGCGATCCGTACAGATTCGCGTTGATCGCGGCGACCGCGGCGATGCCGGGCAGCGCCGCGAACGTGAACGCCGCCAGCTGCGCGATCCCTTGCCGGCGGAGCGCTGCATGTCGCACGAGAAGAAGGTAGTGCAGCGCCAGGACGCAGACGAGCGGGGCGAGATTCGGTCGAATCAGCACCGCGAAGCCGGACAGCGCGCCGGCACCCACGGATGACCAGACCGTCGTGCCGAGCACCATCGCCCACGCCCACGTCCACGCCGTCGCCACCGGCACATCGCTCATCGTCGACGTTGCCATGAAGAGAACGACCGGACTCGTCGCGACGAGCCACGCGGCCGCCGTTGCCGCCGCGCCGGCGTTCAACCGCTGACCGACGCGGTGCGTGCCGAGCACGAGCAGGCCGGCGGCAATCGGGACCACGACGAACATGGCCGTTTGACCGCCGGCGAGCTTCGCGAGCGCGAGGAGGAGCGGCAGGCCGGGCGAGTAGACCGGAACGATGACGGCCGGGTCGTGCGGGTGCGGCCGATACCCGAGCGGCGTGAACGCCCACTCGGCGCGCCGCCACGGCAGCTGGCGCACGAACGGCTGCTCGATCGAGAGGCGACCGGTCAGCCAGAGGTCCGCCTGACTCGCGTATCCGTACTCGTCCGCGCCGCCGACCGCGCGCGGACCGAACGCGATCGTCGATGCCGTCACCGAGGCGGCGAGCGCGATCACCACGACAGACTGATGAAGGCCGAACCACGTCCAAATCAGTCGTGCGCGCCGAATCACCGCGCCCTTGTACGCCGGGATATCCGGCCTGTCAATCGCGCTTTGACTCGCGCTTTGACTCGCGTCTTCTGCTGCGGGTAGTATCGAGGCGCGTACAAGGACGCATCCGGTCCGCGGAAAGGGCAGAAGCCCACCTCTCGCAATTCCACGCTCGCGAACCTTCTTTCAGCCCGATGTGCGGACAACGGGCGCTTCGATGAAAGGAGGTAGCATGCTTCTTCCGGACCGCCCGAATCTCCGGCATCTGAAAGCGCAGGCGAAGGATCTCCTCGACCGGGGTGCGGCCTCGTCGATCGCGGACGCGCAGTTTCAAATCGCGCGGCTCTACGGATTCGCGAGCTGGCCGAAGCTCAAGGCGCACGTGGAGATGCTAGCCGCCCATCCGCAGGACGCCGACTCCAGCGCGCGCGACGCCCTCGTGGACGCCATCCTTACGTTTCTCGCCCCAGGCGACGCGAGCGTTCGCGACGACGTCCGCGCGGCGCTCGAGGGCGAGATCGACAACGCGGGTCCCGCCGCGTTGATCGCTCTCAGGGAACGCCTGGCCGCCTCCTCCGATTGGGACTTCTATCCGCCGGATCCGCTCGCGAGGCGAATCCATCATCTGCTCGCGGATCGTCTGCTGCAGCGCGACTCGACGATGACAGGTGTCGAGCACGTCGGCGCGATCGCGAACACGCGCGTCGTGCTGTTCGCGAATCACTTGTCGTACGCGGACGCGAATCTCATCGAGGCGTTGTTGCAGCGATCGGGTGCCGCGGCGCTTGCCGCGCGGCTGACCGCGATTGCGGGCCCGAAAGTATTCTCGGATCGTCTCCGGCGCTTCGCGAGTCTGAGCTTCGGCACGATCAAGACGCCGCAGAGCACGAACCTGTCGAGCGAGGAAGCCGTCATGACGGCCCGTGACGTCGCGCGCGCGGCGAGGCGATCGATCGAGCTCGCGCGCGACCGGCTCTCGCGCGGCGACGCGCTGCTCGTCTTTGCCGAAGGCACGCGCAGCCGCACGGGCGGCATGCAGCAGATGTTGCCCGGCGCCGCGCGCTATCTGGACAGTCCCGGCACCTGGATTCTGCCCGTCGGGATTGCCGGTACCGACGCGCTCTTTCCGATTGGCGCCGGCCGGCTGCATTCCGTTCGCATCGACGTCCGCGTCGGACGGGCGTTCGACGCGTCCGCGCTCTGGGCGCATTCCGGCCGCGATCGACGCGTGACGATGGATGCTATCGGCCTCGCGATCGCGCGGCTGCTGCCGGAACGGTATCGGGGCATCTACGGAGACGACGCCCCGCATCTGCGACACGCGCTGGACGCGCTGCACGGCGCTCTTGACAGCGATACCTCGACTATCGACAATTGACGCCTAGACCATCGACAGTCGTCCGGAGATCCAGATGCGATTCCGACGCGCCGCGGCGTGCAGTGTGCTCGGCGTCATCCTTGCCTGCCTCGGCCTCGGCGCGCAGACCGCGCGCCTGACGCCGGTCCGCGCGCTCGACGGGCGCGACGTGCGGCCGTTCGAACCTTCCGGCGCGGCGAACGTCTTGTTCTTCGTCGCGACGGATTGTCCGATCTCCAACTCCTATGTGCCGGAGATTCAGCGCGTGTGCCGCGATTACGGCGCGCGGGGCGTGTCCTGCATTTTGATCTACGAGGACGTCGACACTCCATCGTCCGGCTCGCGTCTCGACGATCTCGTCACGACCCATTTGCGCGACTATCGGTACGAGAACATCACCGCCATCGTCGATCGGACGCGCCGTGTGGCGAAGGAAGCGGGTGCGACGATCACGCCGCAGGCCGTCGTCATCGATCGCGCGAAAGACGTCCGGTATCGCGGCCGGATCGACAACTTCTACGCCGCGCTCGGAAAACCACGGCAGCAGGTCACGGAACGCGATCTTCGCAATGCGCTCGACGCCGTTCTCGCGGGCACACCGGTGCCGAAGCGCGACACGCAAGCGCTCGGATGCTACATCGTCGATCCCTCGGTTGTGAGGAAATGATCATGCGTACACGTCTTCTCCTGACGCTCGCCACGGCAACGCTTCTCGGATCGGCGGCCGTCATGTCGCAGCAGCAGCCTGGCGCGCGGGGATCGCAGCGCCCGGGTTCGCCGGCCCGCGTGACGTTCACCGAAACGATCGCGCCGATCCTCTACGCGAATTGCGTCACATGTCATCGTCCAGGCGAGGCCGCGCCGTTTCCGCTCATCTCGTACGAGGACGTCGTCAAGCGCGCCGACTTGATTGGCGACGTGACGCAGTCGCGGTACATGCCGCCATGGCACGCGGCGCCCGGCTTCGGCGAGTTCGTCGGCGAGCGCCGGCTCACGGACGCGCAGATCGCGTCGATCGCGGCGTGGGTCGCCGCGGGCATGCCGCGCGGCGACGCGTCGAAGATGCCGAAGCTGCCGGCGTTTCCGGCAGACGGATGGCGTTTGGGTCAGCCGGATCTGATCCTCGAGATGCCTGTCGCATTCGATCTGCCGGCGAGCGGCCCCGATGTGTTCCGCAACTTCGTGATTCCCACGAAGCTCGCCGAAGACAAGTGGGTGCGGGCGGTCGAGTACCGGCCGAGCGCGCGAAAGGTCGTGCACCACGCAATCTTCGCGGCCGTGCCGGCCGGCCAGTTCGCCAAGCGCGACGGCGCCGACGGACGTCCGGGATTCGGCGGCATGAGCTCCGCCGGCGTCGTCAACTCCGGCGGCGACTCGCGCGGGCTTGGCGGATGGGCCGTTGGCGCGCAGCCGATGGCGCTGCCAAACGGCGTGGCCTTGCGTTTGCCGAAGAACGCGGACTTCCTCCTGCAACTGCACTTTCACTTGAGCGGAAAACCGGAGAGCGAGAAGTCCCAGATTGGAATTTTCTTCACGGACACACCGCCGCAGAAGAATCTGTTCACGGTCGAGCTCCCCGCGCTCTTCGGCGTCGGCGCCGGCATCGATATCGCGCCCGGGCAAAAGGGCTACACGATCAAGGACTCGTTCACGCTGCCGGGGGACATCAGCATCTTCTCGGCGATGGCGCACGCGCATTACCTCGCAAAGGAGATGAAAGCGATCGCCACGCTGCCGGACGGCTCGACGAAGCCGCTCATCTGGATCAGCGATTGGGATTTCAATTGGCAGGATTCGTACGTCTACAAGAAGCCGATCGCGCTGCCGAAGGGAACGCGCATCGACTCGACGCTCGTGTACGACAATTCCGCGGACAATCCGCGCAATCCAATCAGCCCGCCGAGGCGCGCGCTGTGGGGCGAGGAGTCGTTCGACGAGATGGGAACGGTCGGCTTCGGCTTCGAGGTGCTGAACGACGCCGACGTGCCGCTGTTCCAGCAGGCGCTCGGCGCGCGCAACAAGGGCGCGATCCAGGCGGGAGGAAAGGACGGAACGATAGGACGCTTCATAACGCGTCAGCAGCGCCAGAATCGCGGACTGCAGCAGCTCACGGTGTACGACCGTCAAGGCACGGTCGTGAGCCGTGTCGGCGAACCAGGTTCGTACGCGCAGGCCACGTTCTCGCCTGACGGCGCTCGTCTCGCGGTCATCAAGCGCGACCTCGACACGGACGCGCAGGACGTCTGGACGTTCGACGTCTCGACCGGGAAAGGCAAGGCGATCACGTCGGACGCGGAGCCCGATACCGCGCCGGTATGGTCGCCGGACGGACGCTCGATCGCGTACGTCTCGATTCGCTCGAACACGCACGGCATCTACCGCCGTCTCGCCGACGGCAGCGGCGGCGAAGAGCGCCTCTACGAGCACTCGAGCGGCGCACCGATCATCTTGACGGATTGGTCGGCCGACGGCCGCTATCTCTGTTTCTGGTCCGGCGACGCGATGTTCGTTCTCCCGCTCGCCGGCGATCGAAAGGTGATTGCGCTCGGCCCGCAGGAATTCTTCGGGCGCGGCGGGCGCCTGTCGCCCGACAGCCGATTGCTGGCGTTCAATTCGAATGATTCGGGCCGCTTCCAGATCTATGTGCGGCCGGTAGCGGCGACGCTCGACTCATCGGCAACGCCAAGTGCATCGGCCCGCTCGCAGGTGTCGACCGATGGCGGCATTGGAGGAATCGTCTGGCGAAAGGACGGTCAGGAGTTATTCTATCTGTCGCAGCCGCCGGCCCAGACGATGATGGTGGTGAAGGTCACGACGAGTCCGGCCTTCCAGTCGAGTCCGCCCGAGCGGTTGTTCGAGATCCCAGGACCGATCGGCGCGCCGGCGCAGCTCAGCAACATCATCAGCCCCGACGGTCAGCGCTTCGTCTTCGCGGTGAGCTTGCCGGCCAAGCCGCCGCGCTGACGCTTTTGACGAGGAGACACCGTGATGCTTGCCGCAGCCCTCCTGTGTTCGGTGATGTCGGCGACGGTTCCCGCCGCTGAATCTGGATCGGCCGCGGCAACCGAACGCACGGTGTTCGTCACCGTCACCGACAATCAGGGCGCGCCGGTCACCGATCTGACAGCGGCCGACTTCGTCGTCAAGGAAGGCGGCAAGGAGCGCGAGATCGCAAAAGCCGAGCCCGCGACGACGAAGCTGCGCGTCGCGCTGGCGATCGAAGAGATCATGGTCTCGGACGCGTCGATCCGTACGGCGATATTCGAGTTCATGAAGCGTGTCGCGAATTCCGCCGAGATCGGCTTGTTCACGGTCGGTCTTCGGACGACGACCGTCGTCGACTACACGAGCAGCCTCGAGGCGCTGGTCGGCGGGATCAACAAGTTCACGCTCAACCCGGCGAAGGAATCCGCCATCGCCGAGGGCGTTCTCGAGTTGTCGAACCGGTTTGCCGAGGCCAAGCCTCCGCGTCCGGCGATTGTCGTTCTCGCGTTGTCCGGCGGTCAGGTGGGAGTCGATCCGCGCCTGGTGCTCGAGAAGGTCAGAGACAGTAGAGCGACAATGTACTCGGCGACGCTCGCGGGGCCGAGCAACGCGCCCACCCTGGGAACGATGAACGATCACGCCGGCCGCGAGCAAGTGCTCGGGGACGGTCCAAAGCAGTCGGGCGGACGTCGCGTCGACGTGACGACGACGGCGGCGTTTCCGAAAGCGCTGCAGCAGATCGCGAACGATCTCCTCGCGCAGTATGCGATTACCTACACGCTTCCGGACGGCGTGAAGCCCGACAAGCGCTTCAGCATCACCGTCAAGCGCCGGGGGATCTCGCTGCGCGCCCCCTCCACGATCCCCGATCGCTGAACTCGACTATCCTCGTTCGATGTTCGCTTCGGGCGACGGGCTTCGGACGGGCCGCGACCTGACCGATCACCTCCGCGCGCGTCTCTCGACCGTGCTCACGCGGTTCGCGCCGGCGCCGACCGGCGCGCTTCATCTCGGCCACGTCGTCAACGCGATTTACGTGTGGGGGCTCGCACGCGCGCTCGGCGGGCGCGTGCTGCTTCGAATCGAAGATCACGATCGTCAACGCGCTCGCCCCGAATTCGAGCGGGCGCTGCTCGACGATCTCGACTGGCTCGGCTTCGAGGCCGATCTCTATCCGGCCGGCGCGTACCGAATGGGTCGATGCGATGGCCGCCAAAGCGAGCGCGATGCGATCTATCGCGCGGCGCTCGCGCCGCTCGCGGCCGCGGGGCTCGTGTACGGCTGCCGATGTTCCCGAGCCGACCAGGCCGGCGATCGATACGTGGGCACGTGCCGCGCTCGAAACATTCCGCTCGACGACGGCGTTGGCTGGCGATTGAAGCTCGATCCGGGGATCGAAGCGTTCGACGACGGGCTGCTCGGGCCTCAAGAGCAGGACCCGTCGGCGCAGTGCGGCGATCTCTTGATCCGCGATCGTCTCGGCAACTGGACGTATCAGTTCGTCGCTGCAGTCGACGATACGGTCCAAGGTATGACGCTCGTCGTCCGCGGGCACGATCTGTTGCCGTCGACCGGCAGGCAGATTCGCGTCGCGCGAATGATCGGCCGCGCGGCGCCGGCGGTGTTCGCGCACCACCCGCTCATCATGAAGACCGCAACGCAGAAGTTGAGCAAGTCGGACGGCGACAGCGGCGTGGCCGACTTGCGGGGGGCGGGCTGGAGCGCCGATGACGTCATCGCCCGCGCCCGCGAGCTCTCGGGCATCGAGAGTTTCGAATAGGAATCTTCCGGCTGAAGCCGGAAGAACATTCGCGCCAACTAAAAATAGAACACGATCCCGGCGCCGGTCCGCGTGCTCACCGTCGTCGTATCCGCGCGCACCGGCGTCTGCCCCGATTCGCGGCGCTCGAACGTGGAGGCGAGGCCGACCTCGCCGAACACGCTGAAGCGTTCGTGCAGCGCGTACTGAGCCCCGAAGGACACGACCATCGTGTGCGAGTTGCTCGTGTTCGAGGTGTTCGTGCCGAACGGCGACTGCACCTCGATGTGCGACCTGTTGAAGATGTATCTGGGGCTGACGTAGGTGCGCAGCTTGTCTGGGGCGCCGATGTAGATGAGCGCGCTGAGTCCCGCGCCGATCAGATTGTTCTTCGACGTGACGAAATCGAATCCCGTGTTGGTGTCCGTCGAGCCGAAGCTCAAATTGAGCTCCGGCCGAAGCGCGACGCGATCGCTGACGTGCGCGGCGAACCCGACCGACGCCGGAAAGCCCATCGTGATGCCGTTGTCGCCTTTCTCTTGCGCGGAGGCTGTCGCGGCGGCGCACACGATCGCGAAGAGCGTGGGAATGATGGTGCGTTCGAGACGCATGTCGACGACTCCTTGAAGTGAACGTGTTCGTTCACTAGAAGAGCACGAAACACTTCGAGGAAAGCGTGAGAAAGGCTGAAATTAGGGTGAGCGCTCGGTGACGGGCGCCGATCATCCCTCGTGCAACGCCGCCGTCGGCGGCACGTGCGACGCGCGGTTCGCGGGCCACCAGCTCGCGACGAGCGCGACGATCGCCAGCGCCGCCGCGCCCGCGGCGAGCGTCGTCGGATCCCACGGCTCGAGTCCGTAGAGGAGCGACCGCGCGGTGCGCGCGCCAGCGACCGAGAGCACGATGCCGACGAGGAGGCCGGCGCCGAGCAGGCGCGCCGCGTCGCCGACAACCATCCGCACGACCGCCGCGCGATCCGCGCCGAGCGCCATGCGAATCCCAATCTCCATTCGGCGCCGCGCCACCATGTACGACATCACGCCGTAGAGACCGATCGTCGCGATGAGCACCGCGAGGCCGCCGAAGAAACCGGACAAGGCGGCCATCAAGCGCTCGCTCGTCATCGACGTCTGCAGGATTCCATCGAGCGTCGTGAACGAGACGGTGATGCTCGGGTGCACCTCGCGGAGGGCGTTCGTGATGCCAGGCGCCACGCCGGCGAGCCCGACGGCCGAACGGACGATGACCGAGGGCATCAGATCGTCCGGCGTCTCCTGGGCGGCCGCGACATACGCGATCGGCGTCAACTCCTCGCGAAGCGTGCGGTACTTCGTATCCGCGACCACGCCGACGATCGTGAAGACCGGCGCCACCGCGCCCGGCCCGTATCGCGGCTGGAAGGTCCGGCCCAGCGGACTCGATCCGGCCAGATACTTCTTCACGAACAGCTCGTTCACGATCGCGACGCGCGGCGTGTTGGTGGTGTCCCGATCGGTGAATTCACGGCCGGACACGAGCGTCGTGCCGAGCGTGCGGAAGAATCCGGCGCCCGCGCCGTTGAAGTTGACCATGCCGTCCTGCACCTTCCCGTCGATCACGATCCGCTCGTTCCAGACGCTGCCGCTGATCGGGGCGATGAAGACCTCTGCGGCGCTCGTGACGCCGGGCACGGCTGCGATCCGCTGCACGATCGAGTCGAACATCGCGCGGCGGCTCTCGACCGGCACGCTCGTACGCCGCGCGTCCATGTCGACGATGATGACGCCATTGGATCGAAAGCCTGGATCGAGCGTCATCAGATTGCGGAGGCTCCTGCCGAAGAGCAGTGCGCCGACGAGCAGCACGAGCGACAGCGCAACTTGCGCGACGACGAGCGCCCGCCGCACCGTGAAGCGCTCGCGCGTGTCGCTGGCGCCGCGCGTGCCGAGCATCGTGGTCGCCGGCGCGGACGCCGTCACGCGCAGCGCGGGCGCGAGGCCGAACGCAAGACACGCCATCCCCGCGACGATCGCAGTGAACGCGAAGATGCGCCAGTCGAACTCGAGATCGAGGAACAGCCGCGTCTGTCCGGTGGAGAGGAAACGGACGAGAGATGCGCTGAGCCATCTCGCGACGAGCAGGCCGGCCGCCGATCCGATGAGCGCCAGCAGCAGACTCTCGGACAACATCTGGCGAACGATACGCCGCCGCGGCGCGCCGATCGCGAGACGCACGCTGACTTCGCGCTCGCGCGCGGTTGCCCGCGCGAGCATCAGGTTCGCGAGGTTCGCGCACGTGATGAGCAGCACGACGGCCGTCACGCCCATCAGCACCCAGAGCGGCGTCGAGTACGTGCGCCGAAGCGTCGACACGCCGGTGCTCGACGACTCCGCGGTCAGCACAAAATTCAGATAGGCCTGTTCGTCCTCCGGCACATAGCGCGCCGGAAGCGTCTCGCGGAAGATCGCCGCGGACATCGAGCGGAGGTCGCTCTTCGCGTCGTCGACGGTCCGGCCGGGCTTCAACCGGCCGAGCGCGGCGAGGAACCAGGCGTCGCTCGCGTCGAGACGATGACGCTCGGCGCGGAAGATCGGGTCGGAGCAGATCGGAACGGCGACGTCGAACGATCGACCGACTTCGACGCCAAAGAACGTGGGCTCGCTGACGCCGACGATGTCGAGACGATGGCCGCTCAGGAGAATCGTTCTGCCCACGATGGACGGATCGCTGTCATATTCACGGCGCCAGAAGCTGTAGCTGAGCACGGCGCCAGGCGCCGAACAGCCGCGCACGTCGTCGGCCCGCGCAAGCAGCCGGCCGAGCATCGGCCGGATGCCGAGGCCGTCGAAGAAGCCGCCGCTCACGAGCAGCCCTTCGGCCGGACGCGTTTCTCCACCGGTCGCGAGATCGAATCCGGCGTTCGACCATGCCATGACGGACGAAAACGATTGCTGGCGATCGCGAATGCGCTCCCACAACGCGTTGGTGAGCATCGGACGACGGCCGGTGAACGCACCGGTGCGCCCGCGGTCTCCGGCCTGGACGACGATTTCGGCGAGCTCGCCAGGATTTTTCACGGGCAGGCTGCGAAGGCGCACCGCGTCGACGAGCTGAAAGATCGCGGCGTTCGCGCCGGTGCCGAGCGCGAGCGTGAGGATCGCGACGATCGCGAACGTCGGATTGCGATGGAGCAGCCGTCCGCCGTAGCGGAGGTCCTGCCAGACGGACTCGAGGAAGCCGATGGTGTTCATGCGATAGATGTCCTCGCGGATACGCGTCACGTTGCCGAGCTTGCGATGCGCCGCCCGCGCCGCGTCGTGCGGCGTCATCCCGCGGGCGATGTTCTCGGCAATTTCCTCGTCGAGATACGCCTGCAGCTCGCGCGCGCGCTCCTCGTCCCAATAGCGCCGCCGGAAAAACCTGGTCCAGCCCATGTGCGTACGCTCCTTCGTCTCGGTCAGTCGGCGGGGCGGAGGATGCGATTAACGGCGCGGACGAGCTCGTCCCACCGCGTGGTCTGCGCGCTGAGCTGCTGGCGTCCGCGCGGCGTGAGGCGGTAGTAGCGCGCGCGCCGGTTGTTCTCGGACGTGCCCCAGAAGGAGGCGATCCACTCGCGATCCTCCAGCCGATGGAGCGCGGGGTAGAGCGATCCGTGCTCGACCTGCAGCACTTCGTCCGACTGGCGCTCGATCGCGTGGGCGATGGTGTGGCCGTGCGCCGGCCCGATGGCGAGTGTTCTGAGAATCAGGAGATCGAGCGTTCCCTGCAAGAGCTCGCCCTGCATCGGCGCGCGTCCGCGTTTCGGCATCCCGACGGTCCCTCCACAAGATAATCTACCGGAGAGACCAGGGCTGCTGTCAATGCAGCCCTTGAAAGCGGAGCAGTTTTGGGTTTGTTGATCTAGGGAATCGACGTTATTTCAGGTTCTCTCTGAAGAACGCTGCGGTGCGCTGCCACGCGAGCTTGGCCGCCGCTTCGTCGTAGCGCGGCGTCGTGTCGTTGTTGAAGCCGTGCTGCGTGCCCGGATAGATGTACGCCGTGTACTTGATCTTGTTGGCCTTGAGCGCCGCTTCGTACTCGGGCCAGCCGGCGTTCACGCCCTGATCGTTCTCCGCGTAGTGAATGAGGAGCGGCGCTTTGATCTTCGGCACGTCGCCGACCGGAGGCTGCCGGCCGTAGAACGGTACCGCGCCGCCGAGATCCTCGACGCGCGTCGCGAGCATGTTCGCGATCCCGCCGCCGTAGCAGAACCCCACGGCGCCCACGCGGCCCGTGCATTCGGGCCGTGCCTTCAGGAACGCGGCGGCCGCGACGAAGTCCTCGCGCGTCTTCGCCTGATCGAGCTTCGGGAAGATCTCGCGCGCTTTGTCCTCGTTGCCCGGATAGCCGCCGAGCGGCGTCAGCGCGTCGGGCGCGAACGCCACGAAGTTGTCGACGGCGAGGCGCCGCGCGATGTCCTCGATGTGCGGGTTGAGGCCGCGGTTCTCGTGCACGACGAGCACGCCGGGCAGCTTGCCCTTCGCGGCCGCGGGCTGCGCGAAGTACCCGCGCATCTTGCCGGTGCCTTGCGGCGAATCGTATTCGAGGTACTCCGTCTTGATTCGCTTGTCGTCCTTCGCGACCTGCTGCAGCTCGAAGTTCGGATTGAGCGACTCGAGCAGCACGCTCGCGGTCACGCCGCCGGCGGCGTACTTGCCGGCCTTGTCGAGGAAACCTCGACGATCGATCGCGCCGTGCACGTACGCGTCGAAGAGAATGAGCAGGTCCTGATCGAATTCTTCCGCCTTCTTGCGCTCCATGCGTGTCCTCCTCCGAGTGCCAAGAGCATACTCGCGCGATCCGTGCGGTGACAAGCGCTGAGCTGGTGCATTTCCTGAGGAAACCAGCGATCGCAATCGAGTACTGTGAGCGGAAGAGGAGGTGCTCGTATGGAACGCTTGCTGGGTCGCTTCGCTCCTCAGGCGTACGCGCTGCTGCGGATCGTGAGCGGGCTGATGTTCGCCTGCCACGGCGCGCAAAAGCTGCTCGGCATGTTCGGCGGAATGGGCGGCTTCCATCCGCCGTTCCTGTCTCAGCTGTGGTTCGCCGGCGTGATCGAATTGGTCGGCGGCCTGCTGATCGCGGTTGGCTTCTACGCGAGCATCGCCGCGTTCATCGCCTCCGGCGAGATGGCGGTCGCGTACTTCCAGCAGCACGCGCCGAAAGGGTTCTGGCCCCTTCAGAATCAGGGCGAGCTTGCCGTCTTGTACTGCTTCGTCTTCCTCTACATTGCCGTGCGCGGCAACGGCACACTCAGCGTCGGCGGCGGAAAACGTACCTGACGAGCGGTCTCCGTCTCCCGCGCGATGCGCATGGAGTAGAATCCGGCCCTCTAATTGGGAGGGCCACCATGCACACGACAGTTCCCGGCACGCGATGGATCGCTCGCGCCGTCGCGGCGTCGATGACGCTGCTCATCGGGATCGCTGCCGACGCGGCCAATGTCCGCTATATGAACCTGCGCGATCTCGTCGCGCGCGCCGATCGCATCGTGCGCGGCACCGTGATCGGCAGCGAGGAAGGAACCGTCTCCGTGGGCGGCGGCACGCTTCCGATCGTGACGTACCGCATCCGCGTCGACGACGCGCTCAAGGGATCGGCTGGGGCAGGGGATACGATCGAGGTCAGCCTGCTCGGACAGAAAAAGCAAGCGGCGCGCGGACCGATTCGCAACCTGACGCTCGCCCGCGATCTCCCGCAGTTCACGGTCGGCCGCGACTATCTCTTCATCCTCACGCGCCCCAGTCAGATTGGTCTGTCGACAACCGTGGGTCTCGGCCAAGGACTTTTTCAACTGCGCGGGCGGCCCGGCGCCGAACTGGCCGTCAACGAGGCGAACAATCTCGGGCTCTTCAGCGGGATGCCGAGCGCGCCGCAGGCGGCCGGTCCGATCTCGTACGTCGAGCTCGCCAAACAAATCAACACGTTGGTCGGACGCTGATCGGAGGTCGCCATGACACATCCATTCGATCTCGATCAGCATCGTCGCATCATGCGGCTGGCCATCGCGCTTGCCGCGCTGCTCACGCTCGGCGTGTCCTCGGCGTTTGCCGGCGGACCGATCGACGCCTGCAAGCCGGGCGTGCCGTTCCGCTGGCCGAACGCGGGCACGAACATCCCCTGGAATCCGGATCAGGGCCCGCTCGGTCCGTTGACGAACGCGCAAGCGACCTCGCTCGTCGGCCTGGCGTTCAATAGATGGCAGTCGCCGAGCACGTCGGTCAGCTTCGCGCGCGGCATGCAGCTGTCCGTGGACGTCGACATCACGAACTTCCTTCCGTTCTTCATTCCGACTGCGCCTGACGGCCTCTCGGCGATCGTTTTCGACGACACCGGCGAGATCTTCGATCTGATATTCGGCCCGGGATCCGGCGTCCTCGGCTTCGCCGGTCCGGAGTGGGTGAACACGGACACGTGCGAAGTCCTGGAGGGCGTATCGTTCCTGAATGGCGCGGCGTTCGGCGTGCTGCAGGAAGCGTTGGACGTGATGGTGCACGAGTTCGGCCACTATCAAGGGCTCGGCCACACGATCGTCAATGGACAGATCCTGCTCGGCGACACCAGCGGGCCGACGCCGTTCAATACGTTCCCAGTGCCGTCGCTCATCAACCGCATCGAGACGATGTATCCGTTCTACTTCGGGCCGCTGGCCGGCATGTCGACGCCGGACAAAGACGACGTCGCGGCGATCGCCACGCTGTATCCCTCGCCGACCTTCTTCGCGACGACGGGGACGATCACCGGGCGGATTCTCGCCGCGAACGGACGAACGCCGAAGCCCGGATTCAACGTCATCGCGAGAAACATCGCGAATCCGTTCGATGACGCCGTCTCCGGCATCTCTGGCGCGTTCACGCCCGACCTCTCGCCGCACTCCCCGCGCGCCGCCGACTACGTCATCAACGGCCTGACGCCTGGCGCGACTTACGCTGTCTTCGTCGACGCGATTCTCGACGGCGTGTTCAGCGTGCCGGCGGGAATCCTGCCCGGTCCCGAAGAGTTCCACAGCGGGAAACTCGAGAGTCGACGCCGAAGGGACGACGACCCGAATCGGTTCGAGCCGGTGAGAGCTCAAGCCGGTAGGGTTGCGGATCACGTCGACATCATCTTCAACGGCTTCGAAGAGGGAGAGCCGTTGCCGGTGCTCGACGAGTCGTCGATCGAGCTGTCGCTGCCGTTCACGTTCTCGATGTGCGGCAGCCGCTACGATGAAGTGTTCGTCAACTCGAACGGCACGCTCTCCTTCGGGCGGCCGCTTCGACCGTTCTTCGACTTCTTCGACAACGTGCCGGGATTCCTTGCCGGACCGCCGCAGATCGCAGGGCTGTGGGACGATCTGAATCCCGAGGCCGGCGGACGGATCTTCTTTACCGAGGATCATGGCGACATCACCGTGCACTTCGAGGCGGTGCCGGAGTTCGGCGGATCGACGGGCGGCACTGGCGCGAATACGTTCTCGATCACGCTGAAGCGGTTCTTCGATCAGATCACGATCAAGTACGGATCGTTGACCGCGCTCGACGGCCTCGCCGGCGTGAGCTGCGGCGGCGCCATCACGAGCGGCTTCGAGACGCCCGTCGATCTCAGCGAGCTGGCGGACGACTTCCGCATCAATCTGCTCTTCCAGCCCGCGGTGTTCGAGCGGTTCACTCCACCGACGCCCACGTCGCCCGGCTCGCCGAACGATCTCGACAATCTGACGCTGCGCTTCACGCCGACGACCGACTACTCGGACGCGTGGGCCGAGCCGAACAACTCGCTCGCGACGGCTCGCCGGATCGCGCTGCCGTTCAGCTCGATTCCGATTCGGCGGTTCACGGAAATGGGGCGCGAAGGGGACGTCGACTTCTACAAGTTCGACGCGCGCGCCGGCGACGTCATCGTCGCCGAGATCCTGTCAGGGCAGCTCGATACCGTGCTCGGTCTCTACAACCGCGCGACCGGCGAGCTCCTGGCGTTCGACGACGACAGCGGCCCCGGACTGCTGTCGCGGATTCAGTTCACGATTCCAGCCGACGGCGAGTACGCGCTGGCGGTCTCGACGTACCCCGATGTCGAGTTCGAAGGCATCGGGACCGGGACGGGGAGGTACGTGTTGAATGTGAGGAAGGAAGCGCCATAGGCCGCGGTCCGCTGTCCGCGGCCCGCGGGCCGAAGGGCATTCAGTCGCAGCCGTTCGACGGTGATCTGGATGTTCTTCGGACCGCGGATCGCGGACCGCGGGCCGAAGGGCATTTAGTCTCAGCCGTTCGACGGTGATCTGGATGTTCTCGGACCGCGGATCGCGGACCGCGGACGGCGGACCAATTCACCAATTCACCCTCCAAACAATCTGACCGATGCGGCCGCCCGGATCGAACGTCATGTTGATGTCGGTGTCGCCGCTCGGCACTTGTCCGCGGCCCGCGGGCCGAAGGGCATTCAGTCGCAGCCGTTCGACGGTGATCTGGATGTTCTTCGGACCGCGGATCGCGGACCGCGGGCGGCGGACCAATTCACCAATTCACCCTCCAAATAATCTGACCGATGCGGCCGCCCGGATCGAACGTCGTGTTGATGTCGGTGTAGCCGCTCGTCACCTGGAACGCGGTTGCCGCGCCGCCGGGATTGAACTGATTGTTGAAGTTCACGTTGTCGAACGCGTTCAACAGATCCAGCTGCAGATCGAAGCTCGCGCCGCGGCCGAACGGGAACCGCTTCTTGAAGCTGAAGTCGAACCGCGAGAAGAGCGGGCTGCGGACGTAGAGATTGTGCGGCTCGCCGCAGTCCCCCGCGTAGACCTGCACGCAGTCGGGCGAGCTCGCCGGCGCGATGTAACGGCCGGTCGGCGCGCCATCGCCCGAGTAGTGCGACGGCGACGTCGGATCCGTGTTGAAGGCGCGCCGCGTGTTGTCGATGATGTCCTGCGGCAGGTTGAACACCGTCACGGTGCCCGCCGCGTCGCGCTCCACGCGGATGTCGAATAGATCCGACAGCTCGCGCTCGGTCATCCCGACGACGCGCAGGCCTTCGACGCGGAAGTCGCGCACCTGCACGCGGCCCGTGCCCGAGATCTCCCAGTTACCCGCGATCGCGTTGACGATCGGGTGCATGTTCGATCCGAACTGGCGGCCCCGGCCGATCGGGAGCTCGTAGTACCACGTCAGCTTCGCCGCATGCGGCACGCCGTCGTCGTTGAGGATGAACGCGCGATCCTTCCGCACCGTGTCGAGATCGGTCTCGTAGGTCTGCGAGTAGGTGTAGTTCGCCGCGACGTTGAGGCCGCGCGAGAGGCGGCGCCGGAAATCGAGCTGGAACGCGTCGTACTTCGTCCGCGCCTTGTCGCGCGTGATGTTCGCCTGATCGACGCCGGGGTTGAGCACGAAGTGATTGGCTGGCAGCCCCGCGGCAATCGCGTTCGCGCGGAACGTCGCGTTCGCGTGGAGATCGTTCGCCGCGTCGAGCGGATCCGGCTCGTACATCCCGAGGTGTCCCGTCCACGCGCTGTTGGTGAAGTTCGCGGAGGTATACGCGGTCGGATCGCTCGCGCGTGAGGACGGGAGCCGGCTGAAATACGCGAGATAGGTGGGCAGCGGCGACGTGCCGGTGCCGGGACCGCGGTACGCGAACGAGCACGCCGCGTTGTTCGTCGCCGGCGTGCCGCAGCCCGCCAGCACGTGCGCGCGCAGGTTCGCCTGCGCCGTCTTGAACTCGTCGAGGAAACGGTTCTCGAAGATGTTCAGCTCGTTCCAGTTCTCGGTCGTCCATCCGTTCAGCAGGCGCGTGCCGACGTAGCGGACCTCGATCGCCATGTCGCGCGAGAGCGCGCGCTGCAGGCCGATCGTGTACGAGCGCGTGGCGGGCACCTTGATGTCCGGATCGAAGATGTTGATGTCGTCGCCGTTGACGAGCGACGGCACGAGCGGATACGCCGGCGCCGCTGGAATGACCGGCGCGCCGAGCCGGCCGCGCTCGCTCAAGAGGATCGGCCAGCGCTCGTTGGCGAGCACGAGATTCCCCTGGTTGCCCGTCCGGTTCGCGTTGATCGACGCGCCGGGGTTCGCGCTGAACAGATTCGTGAACCGATCCATGCGCTCGCGCGTGAACGCCATCGAGAATCCGCCGCGGATCGTGGCCTGCTCGGGATCGCCGAGGATCTTGCGAAGCCAGCCGCTCTGCGCGTTCGGCCGCCACGCGATTCCGACGTTCGGCGCGAAGTTGTTGTAGTCGGTGTGATACCCGGGATTCCCGCTGTCGTACTGAACGTAGGTGGGGCTGATCCCTGGCTGCGTGCCCGGCGCGAAGAAGTTGCAGCCGCGTCCGCCCGGTCCGTTGCCGACGCCCGAAACGCCGCAGAGATCGGCAAAGCTCGACATCGAGAACGAATCGTTCAGCGGTTTCATCGGAAGCTGCAGCTCCCACCGCAATCCAAGGTTCACCGTGGTGGTCGGCGTGATGCGCCACGAGTCCTGCGCGAACAAGCCGACCTCGTTCAAGCGGACGCGCTCGGTGCGGGGCCCGAGGTACTCGTATTGGTTCGACTCCTCGCTGAGGCGCGCGGTGCCGTTGATGGCGGTGATGCGTCCGGTGAGCAGGCCATAGAGGTTGCGCGCCTCGGTCAAGTTCCCCGTCGACGCGTTCGGGAAGTTCGTCGTGTTGAACATGCCGTTCGCCGGGTCGAAATTCTGATCGACGCCGAACGTGATCTGCGGCGCGGCGCTCCACACCGTGCGGACGTGGTTGATCTGCATGAACGAGCCGCCGAGGCTGACGCTGTGTGTGCCGCGGAGCCAGTTCAGCGTGTCGTCGATGTTCCAGTTGGTCGTGTTGCGCGTCTCGAGCCCCGTGAGGTTGCCCGGCGTCGTCATGCCCGCCATGTTGGCGCCGTTGTTGCCGAAGTTCCAGCCGAAGCCGCCCTGCTGATCGAACATCGACCGCGTCAGGTTCGGCGAGAACTCGAGCGGCGACCACTGCCAGCCGCCGCGCAGCTCGTTGACCATGGAGGACGAGAGCGTCGAGCGCAGCGTCGTCGATCCGACGGTTCGGTACGACGGGCTGATGCCGAAGTTCGGGAATCCCGGGAACGGCGCGTCGTTGTTGTTGAGGATGTCGGGCCGGGTGATCAGCCGTCCCCAGTAGTACGAGCCGGTCACGCGGTGATTGGACGTCACGTTGACGTCCACGCGCCCGGTCGGCGCGTGCTGCTTCGCGCGCGCGCTGCTCTGATAGAAATACTGCTGCGTGTTCGGATTCGTCTGATCGCTGATCGTGCCGGTCGTGCCTGCGGCAGCGCGAATGCTCGCGAGCATCTGCCGCGTCGTCGGATCGAGCGTGGCGAGCTGATTGTTGTCCGCCGCGATCGTCAGCAGATTGACTTCACGAACCTGCTGCACGCCGTTGACGGTCACGTTGTAGCGGAACCATCCCTCCTGCGTTCGCGGGTGCATGATCGTCCGCGTCCGCGACGCCTCCGTCGGCTGGAAGAACTCCTCCATGTTGAAAAAGAAGAAGGCCTTGTTGCGGCCGTCGAAGAGCCCTGGAATCACGATCGGTCCGCCGACGCGTCCGCCGTACTGATGGACGGTGACGTCGTTCCGCTCGAGGCCGCGCAGCTTGTTGAAGAAGTAGTTCGAATTGAGCTCCGGGCTGCGGAAGTAATGGTAGAGGCTGCCGTCGAGGTTGTTCGTCCCCGAGCGCGTGACGAACGAGACCTGCACGGCGCCGAGCGCGGCTTGATCCGCCGTCGGCGTGGCGCCGGTCACCGTGACCTCCTCGACCGCGTCGAGGCGCGGCGTGATCATCGAGAAGAAGCCGTCGGTCGACTGGAAGTTGTTGTTGACGTTCACGCCGTCCAGCATGACGTTGATCGTGTTCTGCGGCAGGCCGCTGATCGTCGATCCGCGCGGGCCGCCGGGCGTCTCGACGCCCGGAAGGAACACGACGAAGTTGAGCGCGTTGCGCGAGACGAGCGGGAGGTTCTTGATCTGCTCGGTCGTGATCGTCGAGGCCACGGTCGCCGACTTCGTCTGCACGAGCTCGGTGCCGCCTTTGACTTCGACGGTCTCGGTGAGGTTGCCGACTTCGAGCGTCGCCCTGAGGCTGCCCGGCGTCGCAGCGAGCAGACGCACGTCGCTGATCACCGCGGTCTTGAAACCGTCGAGCGCGACGGTAACCGTATAGGTGCCGGGGTCGAGCACCGGAATCGAAAACGCCCCCGCAGTGTTCGATACGGTCTCGAACGTCGTGCCCGTCGAATTGTTCCTGACGGTGACCGTCGCGCCCGGCACGACGCCGCCCGCCGCGTCGACCACGACGCCCGCCAACGACGAATTGGCGGCGCCCTGCGCCGATGCGAACGTGCACGACGCGAGCAGCAGCGCGACCGTGCACAGCAGACGAAACCACTTCATTGACATGCTCCTCCCACACGTCGTTTCCCGACGGGCGCGCACGACTGCCCACCCGTCCCAGTTTTATGCGCCCTCCCCAAAGTAACGGCCCGGCTGGGCCTATTCAAGGAAAGTGACGCGAATTGGGGGGAGATTGGTGACGGATGGCCGCTGAGGTGTGACGGCGCGACCCAAAACAAAAAGGCTCCAGGGATTGCTCCCTGGAGCCTTTGTCTTACAGCGAAGTAGCTACCAGGTGAAGCGCCAGGCGAGCTGGCCGATGCGGCCGCCCGGATCGAACGTGGTGTTCACGTCCGTGTACGCGGAGGTCACACGGAACGCGTCGGTCACATTCGCCGGCGAGGCGTTGACCGAGTGGTTGAAGTTGATGTTGTCGAACACGTTCAACACCTCGGCGATCAGCTGGAACCTGAGGCGCCCCGTCACCTCGAACTCCTTCTTCAACCGCATGTCCCAACGGGAGAAGAGCGGGCCGTTCAGGTTGATGTCCGGTGTGTTGCAGTCGTAGCGATAGAAAGCGACGCAGTTGGGGTCGCTCGCCGGACGCAGGTAGCGTCCCGTCGGGACGCCGCCGGCGACGCTGTATCCCGACGACGTTGTCGGATCGACGCTGAAGGCGGCCCACGAGTTCAAGCGGATGTCCTCGGGCATGCTGTAAACCACCGTGCTGCCCGTGGCGCTCCGCTCGATGCGGATCTTGAACTCCTTCTGGAACTCCGAGAGCGACATGCCTTCGAGCTTGGCGCCGACGATGCGATAGCGGTCGGCTTTGACGAGCCCGTTGCCGGAGAACTGCCAGCCGCCGGCGATGCCGTTGAGGAGCGCGTTCATGTTGGTGCCGAAGCGTCGGCCGCGGCCGACCGGCACTTCGTAGTCCCAGTTCAACTTGAACGCATGCGGCGAGTTGCGATCTTCCGACACGTCCACCTGGAGATACGGTCCGGCCAGCGTCGGCAGGGTCGACGCTTTCTTGATGCCATACGTGTAGTTGGCACCGACGAGCAGGCCCTTGGACAGCCGGCGCCGCAGCTCGAGCTGCAGGCTGTTGAACTTCGTGAAGTTGCGATCCTGGACAACGAACACGCCGCCGACTGCTGGGTTCATCACGATCAGGTTACGGGGCAAGCCCGCCGCGAGCGCGTTGGCACGGAACGCCGCGGTGTCGATCGCCGCCAGCGCTCCGCCGACGTTCGGGTTGATCCTGCTGAACCGGTTCACGAACGCGGAGGCCGTGAAGTTGGTCGAGGTGTACGCCGCCGGATTGTTGGCGTCCGTCCGTCCGCTCAGATACGCGAGGTGGATCGGGAGTGGCGAGCTGCCGGGTACGCCCGTGTACGCGAAGCCGCGGTTGGCCTGGCCGGCCGCGACGTTGGCGGCGATGTTGCGCTGCGCCAGTTGCCACTCGTCGTAGAAGCCGCTGGCGAAGATGCTGCGCTCGTTCCAGTTCTCTTCCGCCCAGCGGTGGAGGTTCTGGTTGCCGACGTAGCGGATCTCGAACGCCATGTCGCGTCCGACCGACCGCTGGAAGCCGGCCGAGTACGAGTGCACCCGCGGCGTCATGAGGTGACGATCCTGCGGGAAGATGTTGACGTTGTTCGCCGTCGTCGCGGCGATCGGGTAGATCGGCGCGTCGGGGAAGGACGGCGCGCCGAGCCGCGAGCGCTGGCTGAAGAGCACGGGGTAGCTCTCGCCGGGATTCACGAGCGGGTAGCCGGTCGTCAGGTTGCGGGTGACGCTGACCGTGCCGCCGGGATTGTCGCCCGCATTGTTGGCGAAATTGTCGATGCGCTCCTGGTTGTAGCTGAGCGCGTAGCCGGCGCGGAGCGTGGCCTGCTCCGGATCGCCGAGCAACGCACGCAGCCAGCCGTTCTGGACGTTCGGCCGCCACGCCGCGCCGACGTTCGGCGCGAAGTCGGTCCAGTTCGTCTTGTACGCCGGACGGCCCGGCTCGAAGCGATCGTAATTGGGGATCAGCTGGCCCGATCGAGCGTTGGGGTTGAAGAGGTTGCAGCCGCGGCCGTCCGGCCCGTTGCCGACGCCGGAGATGCCGCACGCGTCCTCGATCGTTGCCAGCGACCAGGTGTTGTCAGCCGGCGTGAAGGGCATGTAGAGATCCCAGCGCAGGCCGCCACTCAGCGTGAGCGCCGGCGTCACGCGCCAGGAGTCGGAGAAGAAGGCGGAGAAACTGGACTGGCGAGACTTGCGCGCCAGGTCGCCGTTGTAGACGTACTTGCCCGTAGACGCGTCCAGACGCGCCGTCGCTGGGATCGCGGACACGCGGCCGGTGAGGAGTGCATACAGGGAGCGAGCTTCCGTCAATTGCCCCGACGTCGCCGACGGGAAGTTGGCGGTCGTGAACATGAACTCCGCCGGGTCCGTGTTGGTGTCGAACCCGAGCGTGATCGACGGCACCACGTTATAGCCGTTCTGGCGGTTGAACACGCCGGCGTAGCCGCCGCCCATCGAGAAGCTGTGCTTGCCCTTGAGCCAGTTGAGTGTGTTGTCCACGCTCCACGTCGTCGTGTTGCGCGGCGCCGGGTTCGTGTTGTAGGTCGGGCCGGTGCTGATCGGGAAGCCGAGCGCGTAGCCGTCCTGGTTCTCGAACTGGCTCGCGGTCATGTTCGCGAAGAAGTCGTTCGGCGACCACTGCCAGCCGCCCTTGACCTCGTTGACAAGGTTCGCCGAGAGCGTCGAGCGCAACGATGCGCTGCCGGTGGTTCTGTACGAGTTCTGGGTGCCGAAGTTGGTGAGGCCGGGGAAACGGACTTCGGCGTTGTTCAGCAGGTCGGTGGTGCTGGTGAAGCGCTGGAACCAGTACGAGCCGCTGAGACGATGCTTGTCGGAGAGATTGAAGTCCACGCGCGTGGTGGGCGCGTACTGGTTGCCCACCGATTCGGCCTGGAACACGTAGTCGAGCGTATTGCCGGCGCCGGTGTCGTTGGTCCTCCCGGTCGTTTGCGTGCCGGCGCGAATGAGATTCAGGATGCTCAGGACGGTCGGATCGACCGCCGTGATCTGGCCGTTCTGGCGGGCTAGCGCCAGGACGTCCACCGTGCGCCGCTGCTGCACGCCGGCGACCGTGACGTTGTAGCCGAAGACGCCGGCCTGCGCCTCGGGACGGAGCAGCGCCCGCGTACGCGTCGCGCTCGCCGGCTGGTACAGCCGCTCGTAGTTGAAGAAGAAGAATGCCTTGTTGCGGCCGTTGAAGAGGCCGGGGATCACGATCGGGCCGCCCTGGCGGAACCCGTACTGGTGGACGGTGACTTCGTTCCTCGGCAGGTTGTTGATCTTGTTGAAGTAGTAATTCGCGTTGAAGTCCGGTTGCCGCCAGTAGTGGTAGACGCTGCCATCGAGGCGGTTCGTGCCAGAGCGGGTCGCGAACTGAATCTGCACCGAACCCGGTCCGGAGCCGGCGCCAGGAACCGCTCCGGTGACAGTGATCTCCTCGACCGCGTCGAGCCGGGGCGTGACCATCGAGAAGAACCCATCGGTCGACTGCAGCATGTTGCCGGTCTGCACGCCGTCGATCGTGATGTTGATGGTGTTGTTCGGCAGGCCGTTGACGCTGGCGGCGCGCGGGCCGCCTCCGGAGCCGTACTGAATGCCCGGCAGCATGTTGAGCGCGTAGAGTGCATTGCGCGAGCTGAGGGGTACCTCATTCAGCTGCTGCGCGACGAGCGTCGACGACACGGCCGGCGTCTGGCTCTGCACCAGCTCCGCGCGCGAGCTCACTTCCACGGTCTCGTTGAGCGCGCCGATCTCGAGCACCGCCTTGATGCTCGTCTGCGTCGCGGTCACGATCCGCACGTCGTTCAAAACGGCGGTCTTGAAGCCTTGAAGGGTGACGGTGACGGAGTAGGTGCCGACGTTGAGGCCGGGAATCGCGAAGACGCCCGCCTCGTTCGAGGAAACCTCGAAGGTCTGGCCCGTTGCGACGTTCTTGGCGACGACGGTGGCGCCCGGAATGACGCCGCCAGCGGGGTCGGTCACGACGCCCGAGAGCGACTGGGTGCCGCCCTGCGTGAACCCGTCGGAAACCGACACGAACACGATAGCGACTGCCAGAAGCAGTCCTCTAGCACTGTGTGACATGCATCCTCCCACTACACGAAAACAGGCTTGCAAGGACGAACAGCTGAACGGCTGGGGTGAATGTATCCGGGAAGGTGGGTTGAGCGCAAGTTATCCCCAGTTTCTGGCGGCTAACACCATATTTCTGTGATTGATACCTCCATAAGTACAACTCGCCCCAGTGGGAGCGATACCCAGTGGGAGCGATAGCGAGGAGACCGATCCGGGGCCGAAGAACGTTCCGATCTAGCTGTCGATTCTGATCGGAGTGTTCTTCGGACAGCGGGCAGCGGACAGCGGACAGCGGGCAGCGGACCACGGACAGCGGACAGCGGCCCGCGGCCCGCGGCCCGCGAGAATCACCAGTTCAACCTGAACACCACCTGCCCGAGGCGGCCGCCCGGATCGAACTGATTGTTGAAGTCGCGATACGCCTGATCGGTCGTGAAGATGTTCGCGCCGGCGCCGGGGGAGTTGTTGCCGGCGGTCGAGTGCGGCAGGAAGTTCACGTTGTCGAAGACGTTCAGCACGTCGAACCGCAGCTCGAAGTTCACGTCGTCCTTGAGCGGGAACCGCTTCGTGACGCCGATGTCGAACCGCGTGAAGAACGGCTGGCGCACGAGCAGCGTGCGAGGCGCGCAGTCGCCGGCCCGCAGCTGGATGCAGCCGGGGCTGTTTGCCGGCGCGAAGTAGCGGCCCTCCGGCGCGGCGCCCGAGTAGCCGCTCACGGTCGTCGAGCTGAGGCTGAACGCGCGGCGTGTGTTGTCGATGATGTCTTGCGGCAAGTAGTAAACAGTCGCCGCGCCGGTCGTTGGATTCGGCCGTACTTCCCACTTGTACGCGTCGGTGAGCTCGTCGACGGTCATGCCGACGAGGCGGACGTTGCCGAAGTTCACGACGCGCGCCTGCACTCGGCCGGCGCCGGTGAATTCCCATCCGCCGAGCACGCCGTTCAGCAGCGGGTGCATGTCCGCGCCGAGGCGGCGGCCGCGTCCGACCGGAATGCTGTAGTCCCACTGCGTCTTGACCGCATGCCGCACGTTCGCCGTCGGATTCATCACGCGCCCGTAGCGGCGGCCCTGATAGGACGAGCCGCCCTCGATCGCGTACTGATAGCTCCCGTTGATCTGGAAGCCGCGCGACAACCGTCGGCGCAGCTCGATCTGCAGCGCGTGGTAGTCGCTGTACGCTTTGCTCTCGTAGACCTGCGACTGGCTCACGTGCGGGTTGACGACGAAGAGGTTCGCCGCGAGCCCGGCGCGCGCGGCGTTGTCGCGCCGCGTCTGGTTCGTGTCGAGATCCTCCGCGGCGTTGGTCGGATCCGGGTTGTTCCGATTGAGCCGTCCGGCGAACGTGGTGTTCGTCCAGTTCGTGCCGCTGTACGCGTCGGGATTGTTGACGTCGCGCGATCCGTTGAGGTACGCGAGATAGATCGGCAGCGGGGCGGTGCCGGTCCCTGGTCCGAAGAACTTGAACGATCCAACGCGGCTGGCGACGCCCGAGGCGTTGTTCGCCTGCAGGTTGGCCATCGCGAGCTGGAACTCGTTGAAGAACCCGTTCTCGATGATGTTGCGATCCTCGTCGCCGTTGTAGTCGATCTCCGTCCACTGATTCACACCGCGCGTGCCGACGTAGCGGACGTCGACGGCCATGCTCTTCGTCAGCGCGCGTTGGAAGCTCACGGTCCAGGATCGCGCGTACGCGATCTTGATGTCGGGGTGAAACGTGTTGACGCTGTCGGACCGGTTCGTCCGCACCGGGATCGGATACGACACGGACTCGGGAACGCATCCCGCATTGATCACCCCTGCGGGGCACGGACCCGGATCGGGCAGCCGGCTCCGATCGCGCAGCAGCACGGGCCACGTCTGACCCGAACCGGTCGGCACCAGCAGGCCGTTCGCCTCGCTTCGCGTCAGGCTGAGCGTGCTGCCGGGGTTCGCGCCGTACTGGCCGGTGAAGACCGCCATGCCCTGACGATCGTAGGCGTGCGAGTAACCGGCGCGAACGGTTGCCTGATCCGGATCGCCCAGCAGCTTGCGCAGCCAGCCGCGCTGCGCGTTCGGCCGCCACGCGACGCCGACGTTCGGCGCGACGTTGTTCCAATCGGTCTTGTAGTTCTGGGCGCCGGTGCCGAATGCCACGAATTCGGGCACCCTGCCGCCGGTCGCGGTCGGATCGTAGAAGCGGCAGTCGCCGTTGCTGCCGATGCCGGAGATGCCGCACGCATCGGCGAACGTCGATTGCGACAGGACGTCGTTCACCGGCGTGAACGGCGTCTGGATGTCGTAGCGGACGCCGGCGTTGAGCGTGAACGTCGGCGTCAACCGCCACGAGTCCTGCGCGAAGAAGCCGAACTCGTTCATGCGCCCGGCGCGGCGCCGCGTGCCGAGGAGCTCGTACCGGTTGGTGGTCTCGCCGAGCACAGCCTGGCTGGTGTACGAGTTCACGCGGCCCGTCAAGAGCGCGACCAGATCCTGCGCGTCACCTAGCGCGGCGTTCGATGCGCCCTGCAGCGCAGACGTGAGGATCGCCGTGGCCGGATCGTTTGCCGCCATGTCGAACGTGATGCCAGGCACGACCTGCTGGCTGTTCTCCCACACGTTGCCGAAGAACAGCGACGAGCCGACGCTCAAATTGTGCTTGCCCTTCTGCCACGTCAGCGTGTCGTCGATGTTCCAGCTCCATGCGCTGCGCCAGTTCATCCCGTTCTGCTGATGCCAGTTCGTCAGGTTGAGATCGTTGTTGTTCGACAAATCGAGCGCGAAATGCTCCGAGCCCGCGAACGTATCGAAGCCGCTGCTGTCCTCGCGTCCGAAGTACCCCGGTCCCCACCGGATGCCTCCGCGAAGCTCGTTGACGACGTTCGACGAGACCGTCGAGCGCAGCCCGCCGGATGCGAACGGCCGGTAGGACACGTACCTCGCGTAGTTCGTGAGGCCCGGGAATCGCACGTCGTCGCCGTTGAGATGATCGGGATCGCGCGTGACGACCTGCCAGTTGTAGACGCCGTTGATCCGGTGCTTGTCGGTCAGGTTGTAGTCGAGTCGAACGACGGGCTGCTTCTCGATCTGCTTGCCCGGACTCAACCACACGTAGCTCTCCGTGTTCAGATCCGGCGTCGCCTGAATCACGCCCGTCGTCGCCATCGCCGATCGAATCTCGTTGAGAAGACGGTTCGTCAGCGGGTCAACCGTGCCGACCTGGCCGTTGCTCGACATCACAGCCAGCAGATCGCGCTCGAAGATCTGGCCGTTGGCTTCCCACCGGAAGATGCCGCGCTGCGCGTCCGGCTTGAGCACGGTGCGCGTGCGCGTCGCGCTGTTCGGGAACCTGAGCTCCTCGTAGTTGAAGAAGAAGAACGCCTTGCCGCGGCCGTTGTAGAGGCCGGGCAGCACGATCGGGCCGCCCTGGCGGACGCCGTACTGATTGACCTTCACGTCGTTCTTCGACAGCCCGGTGAGATCGTTGAAGAAGTAGTTCGTGTTGAGTCCCGGCGCGCGGTAGTACTCGTAGGCGCTGCCGGTGAACCGGTTCGTGCCGGAGCGCGTCGCGAAGTTGATCGACACGGCGCCGTGGCCGCCGACGTCGGCGCCGCCGGCCGCCGTCGTGACCGTCACCGCCTCGATCGCGTCCTGCCTCGGCGTGACCATCGCGAACAGGCCTTCGGTCGACTTGTTGAAGTTGTCGTTGTTGTTCACGCCGTCGAGCGTGATCGCGACGAACGAATCGGGCAGCCCGTTGAAGTTCGAATCGCGGTTGATGCCCGCCGTGTTGACGCCCGGAAGGAACGTGACCGCGTTGATCGCGTTCCGCGTCGGCATCGGCATCTTGTTGATCTGATCGACGTTCAGGGTCGACGAGATCGTGGGCGTTGTCGTGTTGACGATGTCGCTGCTGCTCGAGACGACGATCGTTTCGCTGAGGCTGCCGACCTCGAGCACGGCCTTCAGCGAGACGGGCGTGCCGATCGACGCGCGGACGTCGCTGATGATCGCCGTCTTGAATCCGCTGAGCGACACGGTCACGGAGTAGACGCCGGAGGCGAGGGCCGGCACCGAGAACAACCCGTCGGTATTGCTCACGGTCTCGAACTTGACTCCCGTCGCCGCGCTCTCGACGACGACGGTTGCGCCGGGCACCACGCCGCCGCCGGCGTCGACGACGACGCCGGAGAGCGACGCGGTCGCGCCGCCTTGCGCGTGAGCGATCGTGGCGATGCCGCAGGCGAGCGTGCAGGCGAGCAGTAGTCGAGCGATGGCGCGGATCATGAAGTGTCCTCCCGTTCACTTCGAGTTGCGACGAGCTGCGAGAGGGCCACTCTAGAAAACGAAAACGCGCGGAATCAACAGTTTTGGGTTGAATCTCGCGGCGCTCGGGCCAATCGCACGACGCGCCGTCTCGATCGCCGCGCGTTCCATCAGCGCCTGATTGCGCACGGTCATCGATTCGTGCGCGCTCGTCACATTGTTGGAAATGTGATGTGTGGTGGGACGGCCCCGGGCAAACGAGGCTATTCTTAAGCCCATGCAACGCGTGGCCCGCATCGCGCGCGGATTCGGAATCGCCGCGATCGTCTGTGCGGCGTGCGCCGCGGCGCGAGCGATTGGGCCGACCGAGCAGCCGGCGCCGATCGCGGCGCAGCACGCGCGCGCGCTCGACACCGTTCCGATCGACTTCTACGCGGTCTCGACCGACGGCGCGCCGGTGATGGGACTGAAAGCGGAAGAGGTCCAGCTGCGCATCGACGGACGCGTGCGGCCCGTGAAGTGGATCGAGTGGGTTCCGGTAGCGGACGCTCCGGCGACCGACGGCGCCGCGAGCGCCGCGCCGATTCCGCCGCCGTTCGGGAGCAACGCGGCGGCCGACACTGGACGATCCTTCATCTTCGCGATCGAGAACGATTCGTTCAGGCCCGGACGCGAGCGTCCGCTGCGCGCGGCGGTCGAACGCTTCCTCGCGGCGCTCTCACCGCGCGATCGCGTCGCGCTCGTCACGATGCCGTATGGCGGATTCAAGATCAACCTCACGAATGATTTCGATCGCGTGCGTGTCGAGCTCGCGAAGATCGGCGGCCAGGGATCGTCGACCGAGACCGGATCCGAGATGGCGTGCCGCACGCGGCGGACGCTCGAATCGCTCGTCGGTCTGGTGTCCGGGTTCGGCGGACTCGAGGGACCGGCGCACGTCGTATTCGTCACCTCGGGGATGGCGGGACCGCGGCGCGACAACGTCGTCATGCTCGCGCCGGGCATGTGCGAGCTGACGGTGGACATGTTCGCGCAGGTCGGCGCGGCCGCCGGCGCGGGCCGCGCGTCGTTCTACGTGCTGCAGCCCGAGGACCTGATGATCAAGCCGGGCGCGAATCAGACCGAGAACATCGCGGGCGTCGGATTTCGCGGATCGGACAATCCGCTCGAGGGCATCGAGCATCTCGCGGGCGTGACAGGCGCGCCGCGCCTGCACCTCTCGGCGACGGGGGAGACGACGCTCGTCAGGATCGCGCGCGAGACGTCGTCGTACTACGTGCTCGGGTTCGAGCCGCAGGCCAACGAGCGCAACGGCGCGAGCCGGCAGCTCGACGTGAAGGTGATGCGCGAGGGTGTGGCGGTGCGCGCGCGGCCGAACATCACGATCCCGAGGCCAAGGGATCGCCCGGCATCGACGGCGAAGCCGCAGGCGGTCACGCCGCGCAGCATGCTTCGCGAAGCCAAGACGTTCCGCGATCTTCCGCTGCGCGGTGTGGGATACGTGTCGCACAACCCAGACGATGGACGGTTGAAAGTCGTCTGCGTCGTCGAGCCGTCGGAGCCGGATGCTCAGCTGACCGCGGCGGCCGCTGGCCTGTTCGACGAGAGCGGACGGCTCATCGCGCAGTGGACGGCCGATCAAAAGAATCTCGCGTCGACGCCGGTGATGGGGGCGTTGGTCGCGCCCAAGCCGGGCACGTACCGGCTGCGCGTCGCGGCCACCGACGGCGCGGGCCGGAGCGGCAGCGCAGACTACGAAGTGGCGGCGGCGCTCGCACCGGTTGGTGCGCTGAAGGTCAGCTCGCTGGTGCTTGGCCTGTCGCGATCCGGAGGGTTCGTTCCGCGAATGCAGTTCGGCGCCGAGCCCGTCGCGATCGGATACCTCGACGTCTACGGCAACGCGACGGGACTCGCGCTGACGGTGTCGGCGGAGATCGCGCGCTCGGTGGACGGTCCGCCGCTCGGGCAGCCGATTCCCGGCGCGCTGCGTCCGGTGATAGGGGAGGAGCGAACGATCGCGACGGTCGCGCTGCCGATCGGCGCGCTGCCGCCGGGCGACTACGTCGTCCGCGTCAGCGTTTCGTCGCCCGGTCAGACGCCGGCGCGCGTTGTCCGCACGCTGCGCAAGCTGCGGAGCTGACTCACAGCCATAGCGGCCGATATCCCGATTGGCCTATCGAAAACCCCAACGTTTTTGACGGTCGCTTGACAACGCCGAGACGAGGGACTAATTTGTCCACACTTTAGCCAAATAGCGGTTTCTCAACCGCTACAGTAGGCGCGAGAGCGGCGGTTTCGACGTCGTCGGCAAGCGCGGGTAACGAATTAGTCCTGATGTAAGACTAATGCGAAAGATCGACCCGGTTCGATTCCAGATCGCCACGCAAGGCACGTCGCGCGAGATCAACCGGCAGATCGTGTTGAATCTCGTGCGCGCGAACCAGCCGATTTCGCGCGCCGATCTCGCCCGCACCATGGGCGTCCGCCGCGGCAGCGTCAGCCTCATCGTCAACGACCTCCTCGAGAGCGGCCTCATCGTCGAAGGCGCGACCGGAAAGACCGTGCGCGGCCGGAAGCCGACCTTCCTCTACATCGACTCGCGGCGGCGGACGGTGATCGCCGTCGATGTACGCGCGACGCAGACGTTCATGATGCTCGCGGATCTCCTGGGCAAACCTCTCAGCGGCGTCACGCGCTTCGCGACGTCGCACGAGCCGAAGGCGCTCGTCGGGGCGATCGCGGCGCGCGCGCGCGCGCTGCTCGAGGATCACGGCGGGCTGGGCGCCTGCGAAGGCGTCGGCGTCGCCGTGCCCGGGATGATCGAGCAGGCTTCGATGCGCGTCATTCACGCGCCGCAGCTCGGGTGGCGCAACGTCGACCTTCGCGAGCCGCTGGCGGCGGCGATCGGGCTGCCGGTGCAGGTGGAGAACTCCGGACGCGCCTGCGCGCTCGCGCAGCTCTGGGCGATGCACGGCACGCAGACGGCCGGCTCGATGGCGAGCGGCGATCTGATTTTCGTGACCGTCTCCGACGGTCTCGGCCTCGGCGTCGTGATCCATGGCGAGCTCCTGCGCGGACGGCACAACGCGGCGGGAGAGTTCGGCCACGTGCCGCTCTCGTTGAACGGTCCGCGGTGTTCGTGCGGCGCGCACGGGTGCTGGGAGGCGTACGTTTCGAACCGCGCGACGCTCGCGCGGTACTTCGGGCGATCGGTGGAGTCGCTGGACGCGGCGACTGCGACGGACATCGACTTCACGATCGAGGACTTGATCGCGCGCGCGCGCGGCGGCGACGCGAAGGCGCGCGCGGCGATTCAAGAGACCGGGCGATATCTGGGCGCGGGCCTCGTCTCGGTCATCACCGTCTTCGATCCCGCGCGCATCTACGTCGGCGGCGAAATCACCGCGGCGTGGGACTTGATCGAACGGGACGTGCGGGCGGCGTTGGCGGAGCGCGCGCTGACGCCGGCGGTCGCCGCGACGGAGATCGTTCCGGTCTCGGCGTCCGAGCATCCGCGCCTGCAGGGCGCGGTCGCGCTGTTCAACGCGCCGGCGTTCGCGGCGCCGGTGGTGGCATGAGCGCGCGCATGTCGGCGGCGCCCGGGGCGTCGTGGCGGACGGATCGTCCGAGCGGCGGCATCGAGCGCCAGATGGCGTGGGGGGAGCGCGTGATGGTGTGCCGGCTCACGATCGCGCCCTTCACGGTGACGGCGGTTCACTCGCACCCGCACGAGCAGATGACGGTCGTCGAGCGCGGGCGCGCGCGATTCACGGTGGACGGCGTGGAGCGGATCGTCGGCCCGGGGGACGTGCTGCACTTTCCGCCGGGGTGCCTGCACGGCGCGGCGATGCTCGAGGAGGAGGTTGTTCTGATCGACGTGTTTTCACCGGTACGCGAGGACTTCTTGCCCGATGGGATTGGGCGCGATCTCACACACGGAGGGGGAGGGCAGTCATGAGCACCATGTGCACGATCGGCGATGTGGAGAAGCGAGAGGCGATGGAGCAGGTGCTGCAGAGCACCACGTTCCTGCGCGCGAGCCAGGTCCGCAACTTTCTGCGGTACATCTGCGAGATGGAGCTCGCGGGGCGCGCATCGGCGCTCCATGAGTATCTGATTGCGGTCGAGGCGATGGGCTTGCCCACGTCGTACTCGACCGACGACGACTCGAGCGTGCGCCGGCGGGCGTATGCGCTGCGGCAGAAGCTCGATAGCGTGTACGCGAACGAGCTCACGAGCGCGAAGGTGCGCATCGAAGTGCCGAAGGGCAGCTACGTGCCGCGCTTCGTCCAGGTCGAGGGATCCGCGCTCTAGCTCTCGTCGACGTCCCACGCATTTTCCCGGCGCCGCGCGCTCCGGGGGCCGTTGCCGGTCGACGGCCTCCCCGACATGGAACCGGTTCCACACTAACCCCTGCAAGACCGTACTCGCGCGTGAAACGCGATGTTCGCTGGAGACTGGCTTCGCCGTCTCGTCATCGCGGAGGTCGCAGAGGGCCGAGGATCGCCGAGACAGATCGTATTCGTAGATATGTGAACGAGCGGCAGCCTCGCGGAGCGAGGCTGGCAGGCGTGCAAGAGCGTGGATGAATCAGAACGCTCGC